>JAZQEK010000053.1:0-23995 GCA_045538995.1 Acetatifactor sp.
CAAAGCCTGCTGAAACTCGTATGGGTTCCGGTAAGGGTACTTTGGAATACTGGGTAGCAGTTGTAAAGCCCGGCCGTGTAATGTTTGAAGTAGCCGGTGTTCCTGAAGAAGCAGCTCGTGAAGCATTGCGTCTTGCTATGCATAAGCTTCCTTGCAAGTGTAAAATCGTTTCTAAGGCAGATTTGGAAGGCGGTGTACAATAATGAAATCTAATAAATTTGTTGAAGAATTAAAGAACAAGTCTGAAGTAGAATTAGCTCAGGAGCTTGTAGCAGCAAAGAAAGAACTTTTCAATTTGAGATTCCAGAACGCTACCAACCAGTTGGATAACACAGCAAGAATTAAGGAAGTTAGAAGAAATATTGCTCGTATCCAGACTGTAATCACTGAAAAAGCCAGAGCTTAATCGTAGCGGACGAAGAAAGGAGATTCAATCGTGGAAAGAAATTTAAGAAAAACACGTACCGGTAAGGTAGTGTCTAATAAGATGGATAAGACTATCGTTGTTGCAATCGAAAATCGTGTAAAGCATCCTCTTTATGGCAAGGTTGTTAAGGAAACTTACAAGCTGAAGGCTCATGATGAGAACAACGAATGCAACATTGGTGATATTGTAAAGGTTATGGAAACAAGACCTCTTTCAAAGGATAAGAGATGGAGACTTGTGGAAATCGTAGAAAAGGTTAAATAATCTGCGGATAATTTGGAAGGAGAATTAACATGATTCAGCAAGAGAGTAGACTTAAGGTTGCTGATAACACCGGTGCTAAGGAATTACTTTGCATTCGTGTTATGGGTGGCTCTACAAGAAGATATGCACAGATCGGCGATGTAATCGTTGCTTCCGTTAAAGATGCAACACCCGGCGGTGTTGTAAAGAAGGGTGACGTAGTTAAGGCTGTAGTTGTTCGTTCTGTAAAGGGTGCACGTCGTAAGGACGGTTCTTATATTAAATTTGACGAAAATGCTGCTGTAATTATCAAAGATGACAAGACTCCTAGAGGAACCCGTATCTTTGGACCTGTAGCAAGAGAGCTTCGTGAGAAACAGTTTATGAAGATTGTTTCCTTGGCTCCTGAAGTACTGTAAGGAGGTGCCATATGATGAAGATTAAGAAGGGCGACACCGTTAAGGTTATCGCTGGTAAGGATAATGGTAAAGAAGGAAAGGTTATTTCCGTTGATGTTAAGAAGGGTAAAGTTCTCGTAGAAGGCGTAAATATGATTACAAAGCATGCTAAGCCTTCACAGTCTAACCCTAACGGTGGCATCATCCAGAGAGAAGCAGCTATCGATGCTTCCAACGTAATGCTCGTTCACAATGGTAAGGCAACCAGAGTTGGCTTCGAAATGAAGGACGGCAAGAAGGTTCGTGTTGCTAAGGCAACCGGCGCTGTAATTGATTAATCTGAGGAAGGAGGCAATTAGGCAGTGAGCGCAAGACTTAAAGATTTATACAATGAGCAGATCATTGATGCAATGACAAAGAAGTTTGGATATAAGAATGTAATGGAAGTTCCGAAGCTTGACAAGATCGTTATCAACATGGGTGTTGGCGAAGCAAAGGACAACGCTAAGGTTCTTGAGAACGCAGTAAAGGATATGGAAACCATTACCGGTCAGAAGGCAGTTCTTACCAAGGCTAAGAATTCAGTTGCTAACTTCAAGATTCGTGAGGGTATGGCAATCGGTTGTAAGACCACTCTTCGTGGTGAGAAGATGTATGAGTTCCTTGATCGTTTAGTTAACTTAGCATTACCTCGTGTACGTGACTTTAGAGGTGTTAACCCTAATGCATTTGATGGCAGAGGTAACTACGCTCTTGGTATCAAAGAGCAGATTATCTTCCCTGAAATCGAGTACGATAAGATCGACAAGACCAGAGGTATGGATATCATTTTCGTAACTACAGCTAAGACTGACGAAGAAGCACGTGAATTATTGACATTATTCAATATGCCATTCGCTAAATAATAAGGAGGTAAAATCTCATGGCTAAGACAGCAATGAAGTTAAAGCAGCAGCGCAAGCCCAAGTTCTCTACTCAGGCTTATACTCGTTGCAATATTTGTGGTCGTCCACATTCAGTTTTAAGAAAATACGGAATTTGCAGACTTTGCTTCCGTGATTTAGCATACAAGGGACAGATTCCCGGCGTTAAGAAAGCAAGTTGGTAAGGAGGAGATAAAATCATGACAATGAGCGATCCTATTGCAGATATGCTTACAAGAATCCGTAATGCAAATACTGCAAAGCATGATACAGTAGATGTTCCTGCTTCTAAGATGAAGTTAGCTATCGCTGAAATCCTTTTAGAAGAAGGTTTTATTAAGAAGTTTGATGTTATCGAAGACGGCAATTTCAAGACTATCCACATCACCTTAAAGTATGGTGCAGATAAGAATGAAAAGATTATCTCTGGTATCAAGAGAATCTCTAAGCCCGGTCTTCGTGTATACGCTGGCAAGGAAGATATGCCTAAGGTACTTGGCGGTCTTGGTATTGCTATCGTTTCTACAAACCAGGGCGTTATCACTGACAAGAAGGCTCGTGAGCTTGGTGTTGGTGGCGAAGTACTCGCCTTCGTGTGGTAAGAGTAACTAAAAATCAAATGTTTATAAATTATTAGGAGGTACGGGCATGTCACGTATAGGAAGAATGCCAATCGCAATTCCTGCAGGTGTAACTGTAGATGTTGCAGAAAATAATAAAGTGACTGTAAAAGGTCCTAAGGGAACTCTTGAGAGAGTATTAGCTCCCGAAATGGAAATCAAGGTAGAAGGTGCAGAAGTAGTTGTTACCAGACCTAACGATTTGAAGAGAATGAAGTCTCTTCACGGTTTAACCAGAACCCTTATCAACAACATGGTTGTTGGTGTAACTGCTGGTTACGAGAAGAAGTTAGAGGTAAATGGTGTAGGTTACAAGGCAGCTAAGGCTGGCAAGAAGCTTACCTTATCTCTTGGTTACTCTCATCCGGTAGAGATGGAAGATCCGGAAGGTATCGAATCTACCGTAGAAGGTAACGTAATTACCGTTAAGGGTATTGACAAAGAAAAAGTTGGCCAATTCGCAGCTGAAATCAGAGATAAGAGAAGACCTGAACCTTACAAGGGCAAGGGTATCAAGTATGCTGATGAAGTTATCAGACGTAAAGTTGGTAAGACTGGTAAGAAATAATAGATAAGGAGAGTGTGAAAATGGTTAGTAAGGAATCTAGACAGAAAGTTCGTGTTAAAAAGCACATGAAAATTCGTAACCGTTTTAGCGGTACCGCTGAAAGACCTCGTCTTGCAGTGTTCAGAAGTAATAATCATATGTATGCTCAAATTATCGACGATACAGTTGGAAATACTTTAGTAGCTGCTTCTACTGTTGAGAAGGCAGTTAAGGCAGAGCTTGAGAAAACCAATAACGTTGATGCAGCAGCATATTTAGGAACTGTTATTGCTAAGAGAGCAATTGAAAAGGGTATTAAGGAAGTTGTATTTGATAGAGGCGGCTTCATTTATCAGGGTAAGATTGCAGCATTAGCTGACGCAGCCAGAGAAGCTGGCTTGGAATTCTAGGAAAGGAAGTATAGAGTATGAGACATACAATCGTAGATGCAAGCCAGTTAGAGTTAAGCGATAAGGTTGTTGCTTTAAAGAGAGTTACCAAGACTGTAAAGGGTGGTCGTAACATGCGTTTCACCGCTTTGGTAGTAGTAGGTGACGGCAACGGTCATGTTGGTGCCGGACTTGGTAAGGCTGTAGAAATTCCTGAAGCAATCCGCAAGGGAAAAGAAGATGCTATGAAGCATATCGTTACAATCGCAATGGATGAGAACAAGTCCATTACACATGATTTTATCGGAAAGTATGGTTCAGCTAACGTTCTTTTGAAGAAGGCTCCGGAAGGTACCGGTATCATCGCAGGTGGTCCTGCACGTATCGTGTGTGAGCTTGCTGGTATCAAGAACATCCGTACAAAATCTTTGGGCTCTAACAACAAGCAGAACGTAGTTCTTGCTACAATCGCTGGTTTGAGCCAGTTAAAAGCTCCTGAAGAAGTAGCTAAGAATCGTGGTAAGTCAGTAGACGAAATTTTGGCTTAATCGCTGAACAGAGAGGAGAATCACAATGGCAGAAAAGATGTTGAAAATCACTTTGGTTAAGTCCACCATCGGTGCTGTACCAAAGAACAAAGCAACAGTTGAATCTATGGGACTTCGTAAGTTAAACAAGTCCGTTATCCTTCCTGACAATGCAGCTACCAGAGGTCAGATTCGTCAGGTTGCACATTTATTAAAAGTAGAAGAAGTTTAATCAGATAAGGAGGTGTCACAAATGGAATTATCCAATTTAAGACCCGCAGAAGGCTCTAAGCAGAGTGATAATTTTAGAAGAGGTCGTGGTCATGGTTCAGGAAACGGCAAGACTGCCGGTAAGGGACACAAGGGACAGAAGGCTCGTTCCGGAGCTCCCAGACCTGGATTTGAAGGTGGCCAGATGCCATTATACAGACGTCTTCCTAAGAGAGGTTTCAAGAATAGAAACACTAAGGAAATCGTTGCAATTAATTTGGCAGCATTAGAGTGCTTCGATAACGACGCTACAGTTGATGTTAATGCATTGGTTGAAGCTGGTATCGTAAAGAACCCTAGAGATGGTGTGAAGATACTTGGAAACGGAGAATTAACCAAAAAGCTTAATGTTAAGGTAGATGCTTTCAGTGCATCAGCAAAGGAAAAGATTGAAGCTTTAGGTGGAACAGCAGAGGTGATGTAATGCTTACAACACTCAAAAATGCATTCAAAATTAAAGATATCAGAAATAAAATCTTTTTTACACTGGCAATGTTAGTTGTGATTCGTTTAGGATCACAGCTTCCCGTGCCGGGAGTAGACAGAACCTTCTTCGCGAATTGGTTTGCTGCTCAGACAGGTGATGCATTTAGTTTCTTTGATGCAATTACAGGTGGTTCATTCCTGAACATGTCCATTCTTGCATTGAACATTAACCCATACATTACTTCATCCATTATTATGCAGCTTCTGACCATTGCTATTCCGGCTTTGGAAGAAATGCAGAAGGATGGAGAAGACGGACGTAAGAAGATTGCTTCTATTACAAGATATGTAACAGTAGTGCTTGCTCTTATTCAGGCAACTGCTATGGCAGTTGGTTTTGGTAATCAAGGTCTTCTTGAGGAATATAACGCACTTAACGTAATTACCTGTATTGTTGCACTTACCGCAGGTAGCTCATTCATCATGTGGATTGGTGAGCAGATTACTGAAAAGGGTATCGGAAATGGTATTTCTATCGTATTGGTAATTAATATTATTTCCCGTTTGCCGCAGGATTTCTCACTGTTGTTCGAACAGTTTGTATTCGGTAAAGCACCGGCTACAGCTATCCTTGCAGCAGTCATTATCATTGCTATCGTTATCTTAATGGTAGTATTGGTTATCATACTGAACTCCGGACTTCGTAAGATACCGGTACAGTATGCTAAGAAGGTTCAGGGCAGAAAGATGGTAGGAGGTCAGACCTCCAGCATCCCTCTGAAGATTAATACCTCCGGCGTTATTCCTGTTATCTTTGCTTCTTCTATTATGCAGACACCATTGGTAATCGCCAGCTTGTTCGGTTATCAGGGTACCGGTTTCTGGGGTGAGGTCATGAAGGGCTTGAACTCAGGCAACTGGTGTAATCCTAAGCAGCCGATTTACAGTATTGGTTTGTTGGTATATGTATTGTTAGTAATCTTCTTTGCTTACTTCTATACATCTATCACCTTCAACCCGATGATGATTGCAGACAATTTAAAGAAGCAGGGTGGATTTATCCCTGGTATCAGACCCGGTAAGCCTACCAGCGACTATTTGAACAAGGTACTCAACTACATTATTTTCATCGGTGCCGTAGGCCTGTTGATTATTGCAGTATTACCTTTCGTGTTTAATGGTGTATTCGGTGCGAGCGTAAGCTTCGGCGGAACCAGTTTAATCATTATTGTAAGTGTTATTCTGGAGACTGTGAAGCAGCTTGAATCACAGATGCTGGTACGTAATTACAAAGGTTTTTTAAATGATTAATTTTCATAATGAAATAATGAATAAGGAAGAGAGTGTCGAAAGATGCTCTCTTTTTGATTCCAAATAGTTCCAACGACTTATTGAATATTCTGTCAATTTCCTGTATAATGATAAAAAATCTGTAAGGAGGAGATGCTTATGAAAAAGAAATGGATTGCAGCATTGGCGATTGTAGCTATGGTGGCAGTGGAGTTGAACGCTTCCGCAGCCGGTGTGACAGATATTTTCAGTGCGAAATTTTATACAGATAGATATCAGGATGTAAAGGAGGCATATGCCGAAGGAAATCCTTATGACCATGTGCAGCATTTTGGTTTGGAGGAAGGCAGACTGATTAGTCCGGTGTTGGATGTGGTGTTTTATCGGGAAAACAATCCGGATTTGGAAGCAGCCTTTGGAGATGACTGGGATGCTTATGTAGAGCATTGGTTCAATCATGGTATCGCAGAAGGCAGAGAGAGTGGAACGGACTTTGATGTGAAGCTTTATCTGGAACAATATCCGGATTTGCAAGCGGCATTTGGAGACGACTACGAAGCTGTGGTGAAGCATTATATTGAATATGGCTTGGAAGAAGGCAGAGACCGAGGTATCAGACAGCCGGAGGTAGTAGAGGTGGATTCTACGAATGTGGTTGCACCCGGAGCGGGAGATGATGGTCAGGGAAGCGTGAGCTCTGGAGATAGTGGCATTACCGGTGGCGAAGAACAGAACAAGGAAGAGTACGAGTATTTTGCGGATGGCAGCTATTCTGTAACGGAACGTGATGCCGCCGGAAATGTAATAAAAGAAACCCATTATGATTGTGACGGAAATAGCATCGGTGTTTGGGAGTATGAATACGATACTGCCGGAAATGTAATAAAGACAACCCATTATGACGGTGAAGGGAAGCTCACTAGTGATTGGGAGTATGAATACGATACCGTCGGAAACCTGATAAAGGAAACCTATTATTTCGATGATGGAAGCTATGGTGTGAATGAATACGATACTGCCGAAAACTTGATAAAGGAAACCTATTATGACAGCGAAGGAAATTGCACTGGTGGCTGGGATTATAAATATGATACTGCCGGAAACCTGATAAAGGAAACCTATTATTTCGATGATGGAAGTTATTATGTGAATGAATATGATGCATCCGGAAATGTTATAAAGAAAACCTGGTATACTGCTGATGGAACTTATGATTGCCATGATGAGTATGAATACGATACCGCCGGAAACCTGATAAAGAAAACCCGTGTTTATAGTGACGGAAGCTATAATGTGAATGAATATGATACCGCCGGAAACAAAATAAAGGAAACCCATGTTTATAGTGACGGAAGCTATTATGTGGATGAATATGATACCGCCGAAAACCTGATAAAGACAACCGATTATGACAGTGATGGGAATTGTACTGGTGTTAGGGAATATGAATACGATACTGCCGGAAACTTGATAAAGGAAACCTATTATGACAGCGAAGGAAACTATTATGTGGATGAATACGATAGTGCCGGAAATGTAATAAAGACAACCGATTATGACAGTGAAGGAAATTGCACTGGTGTTAGGGAATATGAATACGATACTGCCGGAAACATGGTAAAGGAAACCTGGTATTACAGCAATGGAAGCTATTATGTGTATGAATACGATAGTGCCGGAAATGTAATAAAGAAAACCGATTATGACAGCGAAGGAAATTACACTGGTGGCTGGGAGTATGAATACGATACCGTCGGAAACAGAGTAAAGGAAACCTGTGTTTACAGTGACGGAAGTTATTATGTGGATGAATACGATACCGCCGGAAACCTGATAAAGGCAACCTGGTATTTCGATGATGGAAGCTATGATGTGTATGAATACGATACCGCCGGAAACCGGATAAAGGAAACCCATTATGACAGCGAAGGAAATATAATAGAATAAGTCAAAAAGCACGAAAGTGGCACTCTTTTTGGGTGCCGCTTCTCTTTTAAAATAGTTCCAGCGACTTATTGAATATTCTGTCAATTTCCTGTATAATAATAAAAAATCTGCAAGGAGGAGATGCCTATGAAAAAGAAATGGATTGCAGCATTGGCGATTGTAGCTATGGTGGCAGGGGAGTTGAATGCTTCCGCAGCCGGTGTGGCAGATGTTTTCAGTGCGAAATTTTATACAGACAGATATGAGGATGTAAAGGAGGCATATGCCGAAGGAAATCCGTATGACCATGTGCTTCATTTTGGTTTGGAGGAAGGCAGATTGATTAGTCCGGTGTTGGATGTGGTGTTTTATCGGGAAAACAATCCGGATTTGGAAGCAGCCTTCGGAGATGACTGGGATGCTTATGTGGAGCATTGGTTCAACCATGGTATCGCAGAAGGCAGAGAGAGTGGAACGGACTTTGATGTGAAGCTTTATTTGGAGTCTTATCCGGATTTACAGGAAGTCTTTGGAGATGATTACGAAGCTGCGGTGAAGCATTATATCATGTATGGCTTGGAGGAAGGCAGAAGCAAGGGTATCAGACAGCCGGAGGTAGTAGAGGTGGATTCTATGAATGCGGTTGCACCCGGAGCGGGAGATGACAGTCCGGGAAGCGAAGATACCGGAGCCGGAGACGACGGTCAGGGAAGTGAAGATACCGGAGCAGGAGATGACGGTCAGGGAAGCGAAGATACCGGAGCAGGAGATGACGGTCAGGGAAGCGAAGATACCGGAGCCGGAGACGACGGTCAGGGAAGCGAGGACACCGGAGCGGGAGACGACAGTCAGGGAAGTGAAGATACCGGAGCAGGAGATGACGGTCAGGGAAACGAGGACACCGGAGCGGGAGATGACAGTCAAGGTAGCGTAAGTTCTGGAGACAGTGGCACTATAGAAGGCGATGGAACTATAAGTGGTGATGGTACTCTCGAGGGTGGAGATGCTAGCGAAGAGGATGGCACCACAGGAGATAGTGGTACTACCGGTGGCGAAGACTACGATTATGAGGAGGATGGTAGCTATACCATAACAGAATATGATGCATCCGGAAATGTTATAAAGAAAACTTGGTATACTGCAGATGGAACTTATGATGGCCATGATGAGTATGAATACGATACCGCCGGAAACAAAATAAAGGCAACCTATTATTACGATGACGGAAGCTATGATGTGTATGAATACGATACTGCCGGAAATAGAATAAAGCTCACCTATTATGACAGTGAAGGGAATAGCACTGGTGTTAGGGAGTATGAATACGATACTGCCGGAAATAGGATAAAGGAAACCGGTGTTTTTAAAGACGGAAGCCGCTATGAATGTGAATATGATGCCGATGGAAACAGAATAAAGAGAACCCAGGTTTATAGTGACGGAAGCCGCTATGAATATGAATACGATACCGCCGGAAACGAGATAAAGGAAACCTATTATGACAGTGAAGGAAATTGCACCGGTGTTTGGGAGAATGAATATGATACTGCCGGAAACCAGATAAAGGCAACCCAATATGACAGTGAAGGAAATTGTACCGGTGTTTGGGAGTATGAATATGATATCGCCGGAAACCTGATAAAGACAACTCATTATGACAGTGACGGAATCTCTGATGTGTATGAATACGATACCGCCGGAAACCGAATAAAGGAAACCCGGGTGCTTAGTGATGGAGGCCGTTATGTGTATGAATACGATACCGCCGGAAACAAGATAAAGGAAACCGCTTATGACAGTGAAGGGAATTGCACTGGTGCTTGGGAGTATGAATACGACACTGACGGAAACCGAATAAAGGCAATCTATGTGTATAGTGACGGAAACTATTGTGAGTATGAATACGATACCGCCGGCAACCAGATAAAGGAAACCACTTATGACAGTGAAGGGAATTGTATCGATGTTTGGGAGTATGAATACGATACTGCCGGAAACCGAATAAAGAAAATCCATGTGCTTAGTGACGGAAGATATGCAGTGCATGAATACGATACCGACGGAAACATTATAAAGGTCACTCATTATGACAGCGACGGAAATATAATAGAATAAGCAATAAAGCACGAAAGTGGCACTCTTTTTGGGTGCCGCTTCTCTTTTGCCCGAAAAAAGTTAGGAAAAACAATAATTTTTGGTGGTTTTGATATTGCAATCTTTACCATAAAAAGTTAAAATACAAATGTTATGATGAAATATGTATGCAATTTGGAACGAACCCATTTCGTTGTTCCTTCTGAATTGTATGAAGAACAAACGGAGGGTTACAAGATGAAGATTATTATGTTAGGTGCACCCGGTGCAGGTAAGGGAACTCAGGCGAAGATGATTGCAGAGAAGTATGCAATCCCTCATGTATCTACCGGAGATATTTTCCGTGCAAATATTAAGAACGGTACAGAACTGGGCATGGAAGCAAAGAAGTACATGGATCAGGGGCAGTTGGTTCCTGATGAGTTGACAGTAAAGATTTTGCTTGACCGCGTGGCACAGGATGATTGCCAGAACGGTTATGTATTGGACGGTTTCCCCAGAACCATTCCTCAGGCACAGGTTTTGGACGAAGCTTTGGCGAAGCTGGGTGAGAGCATTGACTTTGCAATCAATGTAGATGTACCGGATGAAAATATCGTTCGCAGAATGTCCGGCAGACGTGCATGCGTAGGCTGCGGCGGTACATATCATATCGAGCACGTTCCGCCCAAGAAGGAAGGTATCTGTGATGTTTGTGGTCAGGAGTTAATCCTTCGTGACGACGATAAGCCGGAAACTGTTTTGAACAGATTGAAGGTATATCACGACCAGACCCAGCCTTTAATTGATTTCTACAGTGCAAAGGGCGTTTTAAAGGAAGTAGACGGTACTGTGGATATGAAGGATGTATTTAACGCTATCGTGGCACTCCTGGGCTAACAGCTCACTCGTCAGTTGCGATATATAATATAGAAGGAGCAATGTGTTTGGCATGGCTATAACGATTAAATCTGAAAGAGAAATTGAATTGATGAGAGAGTCCTGCAGACTGCTTTCTATCGTGCATAAGGAGATGGAGGAGTTTGTGAAGCCGGGAATATCTACTATGGAGATAGATGTTTTTGGTGATAAACTGATTCGCAAGCTGGGGTGTATTCCGAACTTTAAGAATTATAACGGTTATCCCGCATCCATCTGTACTTCTGTGAATGATGAGGTGGTTCATGGTATTCCCACTAAGCATCGTATTTTACAGGAAGGCGATATTATCAGTCTGGATGCAGGTCTGATTTATAAGGGATATCATTCTGACGCTGCCAGAACCCACGGAGTGGGTGAAATCAGCCCGGAGGCAAAGAAACTCATCGAAGTTACCAAACAGAGCTTTTTCGAAGGAATAAAGATGGCAAAAGCCGGCAATCATTTATATGATATTTCCAATGCCATTGATGCCTATGTCAGCCAGTTTGGCTACGGTATCGTGAGAGAACTGGTTGGTCACGGTATCGGTACGAAGCTGCATGAGGATCCGCAAATACCTAATTTTGCACAGCTTCGTCGCGGACCGAAGCTCCGTGCAGGAATGACCTTGGCAATCGAGCCTATGATTAATATAGGAAGAGCGGATGTGGAATGGCTGGACGATGATTGGACAGTTGTGACGGAGGATGGTTCCCTGTCAGCACATTATGAAAATACCATTCTGATTACCGAAAGCGGCGAGCCGGAAATCCTGACCTTGTACTAAGAGGTGAGCCAGAAGTAAGAGGATGCATCGCATCATCAGTACAGCCGGAAGGATATCGAGGCTGGTTATGTAAGAATGGAGTATCGGATGGAAAAGAATATAATAGGAAGATTTGCCATATCCAAGGCAGGTCATGACAAGGATACGCTGTATGTGATAGTGGCACAGGAGGAAGGCTTTGTATATCTGTGTGACGGCAAATATCACACCTTAGAAAAGCCCAAGAAGAAATCCGTAAAACACATAAATCTCTGTAGAGCAAGCGTTTCAGAGGAGTTGTGCAGGCGTATCATAGGAAAAGAAAAAGTATTTGACCATGAGGTCAAGTATGCCATAAAAATGCAGGAGAAAGGAAAGGAGGAAGGCTATGTCAAAGAGTGATGTAATTGAAATCGAAGGAACAGTAGTGGAGAAGTTACCGAATACCATGTTTCAGGTAGAGCTGGAAAACGGTCATCGTGTATTGGCACACATCAGCGGAAAGCTGCGCCAGAACTTTATCCGCATCTTACCCGGCGATAAGGTAACTTTGGAATTATCTCCTTATGATTTGACAAAGGGAAGAATTATCTGGAGAGATAAATAATTCTAAAAAATGGCTTGCAATTTGCGTAAGAGCATGCTATAATGTAAAACGGTCTTTTTTGAAAGGAGGGTTTAACATATGAAGGTTAGATCATCAGTAAAACCAATTTGCGAAAAATGCAAAATCATTAAAAGAAAAGGACGTATTAGAGTTATCTGTGAAAATCCAAAACACAAACAGAGACAGGGATAATCATTAATTGAAACGAAGCAGGAAACTGTGAGGTTCAAGGAGTGAGTTCTTGTCTAGTAATTATGTGCGGCTGAATCAATGTTGAAAAACATTGTTTATCATAATTGTGGAATTAGAGCTTACGGATGATTACTTTTTGGTACTGAGACTTTGTCTTGGAAAGATCGGAACAGAAACACGTCCGATTGGGTGAGAGCCCCAATCAATTAGTAACTAATTTAAATGCCCGACAAACAGACCAAAGGGGCATAAGTGAAACGGAAGGGTTTCACAAAGAGAAAATGGAGGAAACGTAAATGGCTCGTATCGCAGGTGTTGACTTACCTAGAGAAAAACGTATTGAAATCGGTTTAACTTATATCTACGGTATCGGTAGAGTAAGTGCAACTAAGATTTTAGCTGAAGCAGGTGTAAATCCTGATACTCGTGTCAGAGATATCACTGACGACGAAGTAAAGAAGATCAGCGAAGCAATTGAAAGCATGGGAATCATGGTAGAAGGTGATTTGAGAAGAGAAATCGCTCTGAATATCAAGAGACTTCAGGAAATCGGTTGCTATCGTGGTATCCGTCATCGTAAGGGTCTTCCTGTTCGTGGACAGAAGACAAAAACCAACGCAAGAACTCGTAAGGGTCCTAAGAGAACCGTGGCTAATAAGAAGAAGTAATACAGTCTACGGCGAGACGAGAGAGTTGCACAGTGCGTAGCACTTGAATTCTCGAGTACGGTAACCAGTAAATTAAGAAAAGAGAAAGTAGGTTAGTTTAAAATGGCAAAGAAAGTTGCAAAGAAAGTAACAAAGAAGCGTGTCAAGAAAAACGTTGAACGTGGACAGGCACATATTCAGTCATCTTTCAATAACACAATCGTTACATTGACTGATGCTGAAGGTAATGCTCTTAGCTGGGCAAGTGCCGGTGGTCTTGGTTTTAGAGGTTCAAGGAAATCTACTCCATATGCTGCACAGATGGCAGCCGAAACAGCTACTAAGGCTGCTTTGGTACATGGACTGAAGACCGTAGACGTTTTTGTAAAGGGTCCTGGTTCAGGACGTGAAGCTGCAATCAGAGCATTGTCTGCTTGTGGTTTGGAAGTAGTAAGTATCCGTGACGTAACACCCGTTCCTCACAACGGATGTCGTCCTCCTAAGCGTCGTAGAGTGTAATCTGCAAGGAGGAACGAAAACAAGCGACTGCGAAGCAGGCATTTGTTTTCGCCCGACGAAGCAACGAGAAAATCATCAGTGCGAAGCACGGCGCAGCGTAAAGCTGCGGGATTTTCGAGTCGCCGCTTAGATATATGTAACTTATTAATGTTGGAAGAAGGTGTCAAAAGCACGTAAACGTGCTTGGACATTGTAAACATCTGAAAAGGAGATTAAAAAAATGGCAGTAAATAGAGTACCAGTACTTAAGAGATGTAGATCATTAGGTCTTGAGCCTATGGTTCTTGGTTATGACAAGAAGTCAAGAAGAACTAACGCTAGAGCAGGTAAGAAGGTTAGTGAATACGGCCTTCAGTTAAGAGAGAAGCAGAAAGCTAAGTTTATCTATGGCGTATTAGAGAAGCCTTTCAGAAACTACTATGAGAAGGCTGATAGAATGAAGGGTATGACCGGTGAAAACCTTATGGTTATGCTCGAGTCCAGATTAGATAACGTAGTTTTCAGAATGGGCTTTGCTAGAACCAGAAGAGAAGCTAGACAGATCGTAGATCACAAGCATGTTTTGGTAAATGGTAAGCAGGTAAACATTCCTTCTTACTTAATCAAGGCTGGCGATGTTATCGAAATCAGAGAGAAGTCTAAGTCTTTACAGAGATACAAGGATATCATCGAAGTTACCGGTGGCAGACTTGTTCCTGAATGGATGGACGTAGATATGGAGAATTTCAAGGGTACTATCAAGAATCTTCCTACCAGAGAAATGATTGATGTTCCTGTAGATGAAATGCTTATCGTCGAGTTGTATTCTAAGTAATTAAGATAACAGGTTCGTAAAAGGAGGGTATTTGTAGTGTTCGATTTTGAAAGACCAAATATTGAGGTAGTTGAAATCTCAGAAGATAAGAAATACGGTAAATTCGTAGTAGAGCCTTTGGAAAGAGGTTATGGTATCACACTTGGTAACTCTCTTAGAAGAATTATGCTTTCTTCTTTGCCGGGCGCAGCAGTGAGCCAGGTAAAGATTGAAGGTGTTGAACATGAATTTAGCTCTATCCCTGGTGTGAAAGAGGATGTAACTGAAATCATCATGAACATCAAGAGTCTGGCTATCAAGAATAGCTGCGAGACAAATGAGACCAAGACCGCATACATTGAGTTTGAGGGCGAAGGTGTGGTTCGTGCATCCGATATTCAGGCTGACCCTGATATCGAAATTCTTAACCCGGATTTGGTTATCGCTACCTTGAGCGGAAAGAACACAAAGCTTTACATGGAACTCATGATTACAAAAGGCAGAGGCTATGTAAGTGCTGACAAGAACAAGCGCGAAGATTTACCCATCGGAGTAATTGCAATTGATTCTATCTATACACCTGTAGAAAGAGTTAACGTAACTGTACAGAATACCCGTGTAGGTCAGATTACTGATTATGATAAATTAACACTTGACGTTCACACCAATGGTACATTGGTTCCGGACGAGGCTGTTAGTTTAGCTGCAAAAGTACTTAGTGAACACTTAAGTCTTTTCATTAACCTTTCTGAGAACGCAAAGAACGTAGATGTTATGGTTGAAAAGGAAGACGACGAGAAGGAAAAAGTATTAGAAATGAGTATCGACGAATTAGAGTTATCTGTTCGTTCCTACAACTGCTTGAAGAGAGCAGGTATCAATACTGTAGAAGAGTTAACGAATAAAACTTCAGAAGATATGATGAAGGTTCGTAACTTAGGACGTAAATCTTTGGAAGAAGTATTAGCTAAATTAAAGGAGTTGGGCTTACAGCTTAACCCCAGCGAAGAATAGAAGAAATAAAGAACCACCCCTTGTAAATCCAAAGGGTGAAGAGGTGGTTTCTCTAAATGGAACAATAACAATGCATTCGGTAAGTAAGTCCAAAGAGCGTGGCCGGATGTACCATGAATGGAGAAAGGGAAATTATCATGGCAAAGTATAGAAAGCTTGGCAGAACATCTGCACAGAGAAAAGCATTATTAAGAAATCAGGTAACTGCATTATTAAACAACGGTAAGATTGTTACTACCGAAGCTAAGGCTAAGGAAGTTTGCAAGATCGCTGAAGGCTTGATTGCATTAGCAGTTAAGGAAAAAGACAACTTCGAAATGGTTAAGGTTGAAGCTAAGGTTCCTGTAAAGGACAAAGATGGCAAGAGAGTAAAGGAAGTTGTTGACGGCAAGAAGGTTACCAAGTTCGAAACTGTTGAGAAGGAAATCAAGAAGGATATGCCTTCCAGATTACATGCTCGTCGTCAGATGTTAAAGGTATTATATCCTGTAGTTGAAGTTCCTACTGATGCAGCAGGTAAGAAGAGAAATACCAAGGAAGTTGACTTAGTAGCTAAGTTGTTTGATGAAATCGCACCTAAGTATGCTAACCGTAAGGGTGGTTACACCAGAATCATCAAGATTGGTCAGCGTAAGGGTGACGCAGCTATGGAAGTAGTACTCGAGTTAGTATAGGTCATAGCTACAAGCAAAGCAGACAAATAAGGAAACAGGTTCATGAATGCTCGCATTCAATTGAACCTGTTTTTTTATTTGTCTATTTGGCGCCAGCCAAACCGCGAGGAAAGGCAACGCCTTTTCGAGCCGGGCTTTGCGTGTAGCGTCATACCATGCTCTGCCTTTCCGAGCCGGGCTTTGCCCCCTACGGCAAAGCCTTCTGGAAATGCTGGTAATCCTTGCTGGAGTTCCAGTCGCCGCCCCAGGTGAAGCCATGCTCCTTAAACAATTTATAACACAAGTCATTTTCATCAATTTTATAAGGAAAATCCTTGCTCCTGTCCGCATAAGCTTCACTTCCCGCAGGAGACACATGCACCTCTCCATTCGGATAGGTAATATAGGGATTGTAGAAAGGATTGATATCGATAGCCAGTCCATAAGCATGCTGGGAAAGCTTCTTTTTGCCGGGAACCACCCGATAATTAAAACAGGAGGTATTGTTGTCTGCCATGGACAAATCATCATCTCCACCATAGTTTTCGATTAAGGTTACCTTCTCCAGCTGATATTCATTCAAATACAGTTCATAAAATATTTCTAACAAATCCTGTGCAATATAATTGTTGCATATCAGCTCGCCTTCTGCAAGATTTCCTTCAAAATCATAATGTAAAATGTGTACATAAGTCAAATCTTCATAAGAAATTACAAGTTCTTCTTCCGTATCAGGGAAAGAACAGCCGGTAATGTAGTCTTTTTGTTCTTCTGTCAAGGGAGCATAATAAAATTGCTGCAAAATCACCGTCTGTGGGTCAGGTGTAGGTTCGGTAGCAATGGTAATGCTAGGTGCCGCTTCTTGAGAACTTGCAGGTTCCGATACCATAGGCGTTTGGTTCCCGGTGTTTTCCGGGGTGACAGTGGAGCTTTCCGGAACGGTGCTACTCTCCTTATAAGCCAGCTCGGGATTTTTCTGTGCGTAATCTGCCAACGTATCGGAACCGGTGAATAGCAACCGGCTGATAGCGGTAAAGATAACAATAATGGCAGCAATGGCAATCCCTGCTTTTATCAATATGTCACGATAATTCTTCATATACAGTACTTCCTTCTTTTTTTCTAGTATGATGATAGCATGTAGTGATATTTTTGTAAATAAATGAAAGGTTAGTGGTTGTAATTATGACGAGGTTTTAGTACAATGTAGTAAGCCAAGCCGTGCACAGATGAGCAGAAACTGGCTGTATAAGCTTGCTTAATACAGACTGCTTCTGCTTATCTGTATAGGGCGCCAGCCCGTAGCGAGGAAACGTACAGCGTTTTCGAGCCACGGCTTGAGAAGTGGTGAGGGTGCGCCAGCCCGTAGCGAGGAAACGCTTGGCGTTTTCGAGCCACGGCTTGAGAAGTGGTGAGGGTGCGCCAGCCCGTAGCGAGGAAACGTACAGCGTTTTCGAGCCACGGCTTGAGAAGTGGTGAGGGTGCGCCAGCCCGTAGCGAGGAAACGCACAGCGTTTTCGAGCCACGGCTGAGATGTGGCGAGAGGGCGCCAGCCCGTAGCGAGGAAATGCCCTGCATTTTCGAGCCACGGCTTGAAATCCGGAGGTAAGTATGAGCATTATTAAGGCAAAGGATGTTACATTTGAATATATCAGAAGAGATGACGAAGGAAATGTGGAAGGTATTACCACTGCTGTGGACAAGGTGAACCTGGACATTCAGCAGGGAGATTTCATTGCCATACTGGGACACAATGGTTCCGGCAAGTCTACTCTGGCAAAGCATATGAATGCGATACTGTATCCTACCGAGGGAACTCTCTGGGTAGATGGTATGGATACCAAGGAGGAAAAGGATCTTTGGAATATCCGTCAGACAGCAGGTATGGTGTTCCAGAACCCGGACAATCAGATTATCGGGCAGGTTGTGGAAGAGGACGTAGGCTTTGGCCCGGAGAACATGGGTATCCCCAGCAAGGAAATCTGGGAGCGTGTGGTAGAAAGCCTGAAAGCGGTGGATATGTATGAGTTCCGTAAGCATTCGCCCAACAAGCTTTCCGGTGGTCAGAAGCAGCGTGTATCTATTGCCGGTGTGCTGGCGATGCATCCCAAATGTATTATACTGGATGAGCCGACGGCCATGTTGGACCCGGACGGACGTAAGGATGTTATCCGTGCAGCGAGAGCGTTAAACGATGTAGAGCGTGTCACCATCATATTGATTACCCATTATATGGAAGAAACTATTTATGCAGACAAGGTATTTGTCATGGAGCATGGTGCCATTGCCATGGAAGGAACTCCTAAGGAAATTTTCTCCAGAGTGGAGGAGCTGAAGGCACTTCGTCTGGATGTACCCCAGGTCACTATGCTGGCTTATGAGTTGAAGAAGCGTGGTGTAGACCTTCCGGACGGTATTCTCACCAAGGAAGAGCTCATAGAAGCACTGGGACTTTAAAGAACGCATAAACCGTAGCAGGTTTGGCTCATTACGTCTTAGGAAAGAAAGGAAACAAAATGGCTATTATTGTAGATCATGTGAATTTTATATATGAGCCGGATACTCCCCTTGCCCACAAGGCATTGGATGATATTTGTCTGAATATACCGGATGGACAGTTCATCGGCATCATCGGACATACCGGTTCCGGCAAGTCCACTTTGGTACAGCATCTGAATGGATTGATGAAGGCTACCAGCGGTCATATTTACTACGAGGGCGAGGATATTTATGATAAGGATTATGACATGAAGAAGCTTCGTAGCAATGTGGGACTGGTGTTTCAGTATCCGGAGCATCAGCTGTTTGAAATCGACGTATTCAGTGATGTGTGCTTCGGACCGAAGAATTTGGGACTGGAGAAAAAGGAAGTGGAGCTGCGTGCTTATGAGGCACTTCGTCAGGTAGGACTGCCGGATGAACTGTATTATCAGTCTCCTTTTGATTTGTCCGGAGGACAGAAGCGTAGAGTGGCTATTGCCGGTGTGCTGGCCATGAAGCCCAAGGTATTGATATTGGATGAGCCTACCGCAGGTTTGGACCCTCAGGGCAGAGAAGAGATTTTAGACCAGATTAAGAAGCTACAGGTAGAAACCGGGCTGACCATACTATTAGTAAGTCACAGCATGGAAGATGTGGCAGAATACGTGGACCGTATTATTGTTATGAACAAGGGACATGTGATGTATGATGATGTGCCCAAGGAGGTTTTCAAGCATTACAAGGAGCTGGAGGAAATCGGACTGGCAGCACCGCAGGTGACTTATATCAT
Source organism: Acetatifactor sp. (assembly GCA_045538995.1). GTDB lineage: Bacteria > Bacillota > Clostridia > Lachnospirales > Lachnospiraceae > Acetatifactor. Next base: position 19,443 of record JAZQEK010000053.1, read on the forward strand.
GCAGGCACTTCGTGACAAGGGACTGCCGGTGAAGGGAGATGCCACCACTGTGGAAGAGGCAACGGAGGAGATACTGAGAGCCCTGAAGAAATAAATTATATGGATGCAGGTTCCTCGTGAGCTACTTCGCTGAGAGGAATTTGCGGGAATCATAGTAGAGGAAATCATATGTTAAGAGATATTACATTAGGACAATATTACCAAACAGAGTCCGTTGTTCATAAATTAGACCCCAGAGTAAAGTTGGGAGGAACGTTGTTGTACATCATTTCCCTGTTTTTGTTTGAAAATGTCTGGGGATATGTGTTGGCAGCATTGTTTCTGGCCACAGTCATCAAGCTTTCCAATGTACCCTTTAAATACATGGTGCGTGGTATGAAGTCAATCATGATATTGCTATTGATAACCGTGGCGTTTAACCTGTTTTTGACACCGGGTGAGGTGCTGATTACCATTTGGAAGCTGAAAATCACCAAGGAGGGACTACGAATTGCCTTCTTCATGGCACTGCGACTGTGCTTTTTGATTATCGGTTCTTCAGTGATGACATTGACCACCACACCGAACAATCTGACAGACGGTATGGAGAAGATGCTGAGCCCCCTGAAGCTGTTCAAGGTGCCGGTACATGAGGTGGCCATGATGATGTCCATCGCTTTGCGTTTCATACCGATTTTATTAGAAGAAACAGACAAGATTATGAAGGCACAGATTGCTCGAGGTGCAGATTTTGAAAATGGCAGTCTGATTAAGAGAGCCAAAGCACTGGTGCCCCTTTTGGTACCATTATTTATATCCGCCTTTCGTCGTGCCAATGATTTGGCCATGGCCATGGAAGCACGTTGCTATCGCGGCGGTGAAGGACGTACCAAGATGAAGCCCCTGATTTACCAGAAGCGTGACTATCTGGCATATTTGTTTATTGCAGGGTATCTGGTGTGCAAGGTGATAGTGGGTGTGCTGTTTTAGGGAAAGTTGACATGCTGTGAACAGTAGAAAGTACAGAGAATGGAGGAGACCATGGACCGGAAACGTGTCAGGCTGATAGTGGCCTATGATGGTACCAATTATCACGGTTGGCAGGTACAGCCCGGTGTGGTTACCATTGAAAGTGAATTGAATCGTTGCTTGTCGGACCTCCTGAAGGAGGAAATACAGGTCATCGGAGCCAGCAGAACCGATTCCGGCGTTCACGCACTGGGGAATGTGGCGGTGTTTGATACATGTGCCCGCATGCCAGCAGAAAAGATTTCCTATGCTTTGAACCAACGCTTGCCGGAGGATATCCGTATCCAAAGGTCAGAGGAGGTGGCTGGGGACTGGCATCCCAGACATTGTAACAGTCGTAAAACCTATGAATATCGTATCTATCGTGGCGAGTTTCCCATGCCGGTGAAGCGTTTATATGCACTACACACCTATCATTCTTTGGAGGTAGAGCGGATGCGTCAGGCTGCAAAGTTTCTGGAAGGAGAGCATGATTTCAAAAGCTTCTGCCAGACAGGTGCTCAGGTGGAAAGAACAGTGCGAACTATTTATCAGGTGGAGGTTTTGGAGGAAGGTGCAGACCTGCTGATACGGGTTTGCGGCAATGGCTTCTTGTACAATATGGTGCGAATCATCGTCGGTACCCTGTTAGAAGTGGGACAGGGGAAGCGTTCACCGGAGAGCCTGCAACAAATCTTGGAAGCCAAAGACCGTGGAGCTGCCGGTCCTACAGCACCGGCACATGGATTGCTTCTATATAAATATGAGTTTGAGGAATAAGTCGACCATCCATGGCGATATGCGTGCCGGAACGGAGAAATAATCGGCACAGGAAGAGCAAGAAGTAGGAACAAGAAGAATTTGTAAAAAACCGAAATTTGTGTATTGACAGAAAAAGTCAGCTATACTATAATATACAAATGTGTGACGATGTTTCATAATGCCTAGTCAAAGCCCCGACGAAGCATTAGAGATAGAGTATAGTAACCGTTTCGGAGGTTTCTAAAATGTAGCCGGACATCTGCAGTTTAGAAAAGGAAGAAACACGAGAAAAGTCTAAGGACAAAGTAAGATGGAGGAAACATCAATGAAAACATTTATGCCAAATCCTGCTACTATCGAAAGAAAGTGGTATGTAGTAGATGCAACAGATATGACTTTGGGACGTTTGGCTTCTGAAGTTGCTAAGGTTTTAAGAGGAAAGAACAAGGCAATCTTTACCCCTCATGCAGATTGCGGCGATTATGTAATCGTTATCAATGCTGAGAAGGTTAAGGTAACCGGTAAGAAGTTGGATCAGAAGATTTACTATCATCATTCAGACTACGTTGGTGGTATGAAGGAAACTACTTTAAGAGAAAAGTTAGCGAAGAAGCCTGAGCAGGTTGTTGAGCTTGCAGTAAAGGGCATGCTTCCCAAGGGACCTTTAGGAAGACAGATGTATACTAAGCTTCATGTATACGCAGGTGCTGAGCACAATCATGCAGCTCAGAAGCCTGAAGTGTTAACATTCTAAGGGACTTGAAAGGAGGAGAATAAATCATGGCTAAGACAGCAAAATACTACGGAACTGGTAGAAGAAAGAAATCAATCGCTAGAGTATATTTGGTACCTGGTAAGGGCGATGTTGTTATTAATAAAAGAACTATGGATGACTATTTCGGATTAGAGACATTAAAGGTTATCGTTCGTCAGCCTTTAGTAGCTACCGAAACTGCTGATAAGTTCGACGTACTCGTAACTGTACGCGGCGGTGGATACACCGGACAGGCTGGTGCAATCAGACATGGTATCGCTAGAGCACTTCTTCAGGTAGACGCTGATTACAGACCTACCCTAAAGAAGGCTGGATACTTAACAAGAGACCCTCGTATGAAAGAAAGAAAGAAATACGGTCTCAAGGCTGCAAGAAGAGCACCTCAGTTCTCAAAGAGATAATTCAAAACCAAATACGAATTTTACAAAAAGCCCTCAAAGCCTTGTGTTTTGGGGGTTTTCTTTATGTCTGTGTTTTTGAGGTTTTTCTAAAAAGTGTAGAATTTAAAGCTTAGCATATAAAATGCATTTGACTTTATGGTGAATGCAGGAAGCTTCTGAAAATTTTTTAGGATGGTATTGGTCAATTGGTTTGAACGTGCTAGAAAAGAACGTCAAGATAAAATATCGCTATAAGCGATATTTTATCTTGACAAGTCTAAAAAAAGTGATATAATAAAATTACTTTAACAAGAGGTATAGCCATCCGGTAGAAGTAGTGTGAGCAGAAATGCTCGGAAGGTAACACCTTAAATTATACCCGGGCCATGTGTTCAGCGTGTCCTGTTCTGCCTTGTTAGGTAGTAGCGGTTAGCCGAACGCGGCATCGCCCGAAGCGTGTGGATGGAACACGCTTTAACAATAGATTAGTCTGAGATTTGAAAAAAGACCTTGATTCGAAAATCCTTTCTTGGATGGCATCTTTGGTAAACAAAGATGAGAAAGGAGGCAAAACAATGAGAGCGTTTTGCAGAAAAGTTAAAGTATTTTTCAAATCCGGTATTGAGTCGGTAATTGCATTCTGTAAGAAAAATAAGAAAACAATCATTAGATTGGTTGGTAAACTTGTTATCTACATTTGCAAAACTGTAATTGAGTTATTTTTAGATGACTTATCTTAATACCAACTAATCTATTTTTTTATACATTTGTTTGAAAGGATAATGAAAATGGGAGAAGCATTAAGACTGTTAAGAATTTTTAATGGATACAAGTCTGCTGAGTTGGCTGATATGTTAGAAATATCTCAAAGCTATGTTTCAGAGTTGGAAAATAACAAAAAGCAACCAACAATAGAGGTTTTAGATAAGTATGCAAAAGTTTTTGGAATGAAAAAGTCAACGCTCTTCTTATTTGCAGAATCATTAGAGATAGAAAAAGAAAAGCAGGACCAAAAACAGCGTATGGCATATGCAGGCATGAAATTATTGAAAATATTAGAAAAAGTTGGTGGTCTTGAAAATGAGTAAAATGTATGCATTGGAACAAAGTCCCCTATATAGAATGCGTAATAAGAAAAAACTTGCAACTTTATTGGGAGTATCAACCAATTATTTAATGCGGGAGCATGGTCAGGATTATTATAAGTTTTCGAGACCTAAACCTAATGGAGATGGAACAAGAAATTTTACTGTTCCATCAGATGAGCTGAAATATGCACAAAAAAAACTATGCAGATTATTAAGTCGGATCCAGACACCTGATTGGGTTATTTCTGGGAAGAAAAATCATAGTTATATCACTAATGCAGAGAAGCATATTGAAAATACGTTTGTAAAAACAATGGATATATCAAAGTTTTATGATTCGGCGGAACGTAAATATGTATATAGGATGTTCAAAGAAACATTTAAAATGGCAGAAGATATTGCATGGCTAATGACAGAATTAGTAATGTATGAAGATATGCTTCCGACAGGAAGTCCATCCAGTCAATTAATTGTATACTGGGCATATTGTGATATGTTTAATAAAATAAATCAGATCTCAAATGAGAGGGCATGTATTTTTACATTATATGTAGATGATAT
>JAZQEK010000054.1:0-20209 GCA_045538995.1 Acetatifactor sp.
GATAAAACACATCAACATCAGTATCTTAGAAGTCTAAAACCACTAATCGCATAGGATGCATTAACTTCATAAAGTATGAGGCTTATTAAAGTGCGTCTGAACTATCCACACAGCCAGTTTTTCTTTGTAATCTTGTCAACACTCTTTCTTTTCTGTTTAAAACCGAGATTATAAATCTGTTTCGCAATTACCTAAAAATGTTAATACGAAAATTATACTAAAAAGGGCAAAGGGTGTAAAGCCTTTATGCAATTATCAAGGTGCAAAATTTTAGTAACTGGAAAATGAGCGGAACCGCTGATGTTATTTTCACAGAAATTATTTAGATTAACTAATTTATTCATGATTATAGCGGTTCCATTTCGGAGTGTCAATATTTAGTTGCATTTTTTGCTTTCCTACGTTATATTCAAGATAGAAGGATAGAAACGTGAGGAATGACATGCATTTGGAAGAGAATATCACAGAGTTGGTGAATGATAAGGATATAGAGAATAGTAAAGAAGAAACGGACAGTAAACTGGCAGCAGTGGAAGCAATGCTGGATGGTCGCATTGTGCGTGCCATTCACGATATGGGGTTTGCGAAGCTTACCCCGATTCAGGAGCAGGCGATACCCTATTTGTTGGAGGGAAAGGATATCATCGGGCAGGCACAGACCGGCACCGGTAAGACAGCGGCATTTGGGATTCCCTTGTTGCAGAAAATTGATGCGAATAGTCGCAAGCTGCAGGCCATCGTACTGTGTCCTACCAGAGAATTGGCGATACAGGCGGCTGAGGAGCTGCGCAAGCTGACCAAGTATATGCAAGGCATCAAGGTATTGCCGGTTTATGGCGGTCAGGATATCAATAAGCAGATTGCCGGGCTAAGGGGCGTACAGGTAGTGGTAGGTACTCCGGGGCGTGTCATGGACCATATGAACCGCCGCACCATTCGGTTAGAGCATGTGAAAATGGTGGTGCTGGACGAGGCAGACGAAATGCTGAACATGGGCTTTCGAGAGGATATGGAGCTGATATTGGGGCAGATACCGGGAGAACATCAGACAGCATTGTTTTCCGCTACCATGCCGAAGCCTATACTGGAAATTACCGGTAAGTTTCAGAAGAATGCAGAATTAATCCGTGTAGCATCAAAAGAATTGACGGTGCCGCTTGTGCTGCAGCGTTATTTCCGCATTCGCCATGAGGACAAAAATGTTGCCATGGTACGTTTGTTGGAATATTATCAGCCCGGGCTTTGTCTGATATTCTGTAATACCAAGAAGATGGTAGATGAACTGACCGGTCTGCTAAAGGCAAATGGTTTTCAGGCAGAGGGGCTTCATGGGGATTTGACCCAGTATCAGAGAGATATTGCCATGAATCAGTTCCGTAGCGGTACCACGAATATTTTGATTGCGACGGATGTGGCGGCCAGAGGGATTGATGTGGATGATGTGGAAATCGTGCTGAATTATGATGTGCCGCAGGATATTGAGTATTATGTGCACCGTATCGGACGTACCGGCAGAGCCGGAAAGAAGGGGCAATCCTTTACCTTTGTATGCGGAAAGGAAATATTTAAATTACAGGAAATAGAGCGGGTTTGTCATACCACTATCGAGGAGTTTAAGCTTCCCAGTGCGGCAAAGGCTATGCGGGTAAAAGCAGAAAAGGCTTTGAATAAGGTGCTGGAGCATAGTGGCGAGCAGGACTTGGCATTGATGAAGAAGTTCATCGAACGAAAAATGCAGGAGAATGATTGTGATGCACTGGAGATAGCGGCAGCTTTTCTGAAGGATGCAGTCGGTGAAATGGGTACGGATATTGAAGAGGATGATTTCCGGATACCGAAGCCGGCTCGCAGAGAGAAGCGTCAGGAGCGTGAAGGTCGTGAACACGGAAGGGGACGCAGAGGCTCATTCGGGCAGGAGCGCAGAAGCAGACGAGGTGGCTCGGAGGAACCGGAACGTGGAAGAGCACGGAGAGGTGCAGAGGAAGCGGAACGTAGAAAGGGTCGGAGCTCTTCAGAAGAAGCCGAACGTAGAAAAGAGCGAAAGGGGCATGATGCCCGAGAGGATAGGAAGTCTCGGAAGGTACATGGCAGCTTAGAAAGAAAGCAAAAGGAAGAGCGGAAACGTCCGTTAAAGAAGGATGTGCGACGGGATGGTTCCGAATACATCGCTAAGGTTAGCAAGAAACGGAAATGGCCGGGCAGAAAGGGAGATGTGGAATGAGGTCGAGAAAAAACAGTAATGTCATGAATCGTATTATTCAGGTCGTTCTGATTGCGATTATTCTGATATCAGCGTATAAGCTTGCGGAAAACTGGATAGCAGGCGTGCAGGCTAAAAAGTTTTATGATAGCCTACAGGCGGCGTATACCTTGGAAGCACAGGCGGTGGCAGAGCGTGATTTGACCGCAGAGGTGGCGGCACTGCGTCCGAAATATCCGCCATTGGAGTTGAATTTGGAAGCATTGAAGCAAATGAATGATGACTTCAGAGGGTGGTTGTATTATCCGGCATTGGGAGTGGATTATCCGGTGGTACAGGCTGAAGATAATGAGTATTATCTGCGTCGTTCCTTTGAAGGAGAATATTTGCGTGCAGGCTGTTTGTTTATGGATTCCGGGGCTTCTGAAGATTTCAGTGACAGAAATGCTTTTATTTTCGGGCATAATATGCGTGATGGCAGTATGTTTGGACGTTTTAAGGAGTTGATAGAGGATACTACTATATGTGATAGAGAGCCGTATTTTTATATTTATACGGAGGATGTGGTATATACCTATGAAATTTTCTCTTACTATCAGGTAAAAGAGGATAGCGAACGTTATATGACTTTTACCACGGATGCTACATACGATCATTATGTGAAGTGGGCATTGGAGAACTCTCTCTATAAGAAAGAAATTGATTTGTCAGAACGCAATAATATTATGACACTGTCCACCTGTTATGGTACATCCGGCTCCAGTAAGAGATTGTTGATACACGGTGTTCTGATTCGCGAGGAAGCATATTAAATAGCAAAAAATCAATATAAAAGAGCAATGAATGAGTTCATTTCTTCAAAACAATATGGTACAATAGTCATAGAAACAGGAAGCCCATTGGAGAATGTGAGAGTATGAAGAGAAGAATTGCAGTATTTGCAAATGGATGGAGCAACGAATATTTAGAGTTGGTCATAGAGGGGATGCGGAAGCGAGCAGCAGAGGAAAATATTGATTTATTTACCTTTGTGAATTTTTCTTCCGGCAATCCGGATTCTCCGATGAATATCGGAGCCAGAGGTATCGTTAAACTTCCGGATTTAAAGGAGTTTGATGGTGTTATTTTGGCTGCAAATACCATTAATATTGCTTTGGAGAGAGAGTATTTGAGCCGGGAGATACGAAAGTATCATTTGCCGGCGGTTAGTTTGGAATATGAGATTGACGGGATACCCAGTATTATGACAGATACTTATCATGGAGTTTATGATTTGGTGACACATGTGATTGAGGAACATCAGGCTCATAAATTTTTATTTGTCAGCGGTGTTAGAGACAACGTGGAAAGCAATCAGCGTCTGGAGGCGACAGCGAGTGCTTTGGAAAAGCATGGAATGTCTCTGACGGAAGAACAGATACTTGTTTCGGATTGGTCATATCATTTGGCTTACAATAATATAATCAAATACATAGAGGCAGGAAAGGAACTGCCGGATGCTATCATCTGTGCAAATGATGAGATGGCTATCGGAGTGTGTGTGGCTTTGGAACATCTGAATATTCAGGTGCCGGAGCAGGTGATTGTAACCGGATGTGATTGCATTCAGGCAGGTCAGTTTTTTTACCCTATTTTGTCAACGGTAGAGCGTAAGTGGGATGTTCTGGGATACGAAGGCATGGAGCTTCTGCTGAAGCAGTTGGAGGGACAGGAGGTTCCGTTAAAAACAGTAAAGCACTCATCTGTTGTGGTAGGGGAGAGCTGTGGTTGTGAGATATCAACGGAAAGGAAAGAGAAGCGCCTGCATGCTATTTTAAAATTCAGCCGTAACCAAAAAGAGACGGATATGAATGAGTGGCATTTGCGATATGTGGATGAGCTTCTGGCACAAATCACTGATGAAGATAGATTGAGAAGCACTCTTCAGGGGTGTTTTGAGTATAATCATGCGTATGAAGGGGCGGATTTTCTGCTATGTCTGGTAAAAGACTTTTTCGATGACGAGGAGCCATTGGTATCAGGGGGATATCCCAAATATATGGATGCCTACGTGAACCTTCGTGAAGGGAAGCGTGTGAAAAGTGTGATTTTCCCGGCAAAGCAGTTGTTGCCGGATTATGTAGAAGAGAAGAGGAGTAATATTTATTTATTCCTTCCGTTACATGTGGAAGAAAAATGTATCGGTTATGTGATGCAGAAGAATCATATGAAATGTCTGTACGACCGAACATTGTACACATGGCTGCAACATGTGAGTCAGGATATGGTACGGGTGAAACAGAATATTCGATTAGAGGAGTTGAATGCGAGGTTGCGAGACGTCTCTGTTACGGATGCTTTGACAGGGTTGCGAAATCGTACCGGCTTCGATGTTTTAGCATTGCCATATTTGCAACGTTGTCAAAAAGAAGGCAAAAACAGTGCTATCGTATTTGCGGATATTAATCATATGAAGATGATTAATGATAAATATGGTCATTTGCAGGGAGATGCTTCTATTTGTACTGTAGCAGAGGCGATTAAAATGACCTTGCCGCAGGATTGGATAGCAGTTCGCTATGGTGGTGATGAGTTCATCATGGTTGGCGAATGCGAGGATATGGAAGCTGCAGAAAAAATTAAAGAAGAGTTGGCAGAGAATCTGGAACAGGTAAAGACACGGCGCAATTTGTGCTTTGAATTGACGGCCAGTATCGGAGCGGTTATTATGCATCCGGGAGAGCCGTATAGCTTGGATGAATACCTGCGAAAAGCCGATGCTGCCATGTACGCAACCAAACAAAAGTATCATCAGAACGAAAAAAATAAAAAAATTTAATTTTTTTCAAAAAAGTTGAGCCATTTTGATTTGGAGCTAAGTCTTTATAATTAAATGGTCGATATAAACGGTGAGAGAAACTTTACTGTGAACTTTGTTTTAAAGTGAGGGATTGTTATGAAGAAGAGAATCGTAAAGGATAGAATAAGGAAAGCATTTGTTACCATGATGGCAGTCTCTATGGTCGCTACCGGAACATTCGGTATGAATGGTTTGGATGTAGTTGCTGCTTCAACTACATATACTTTTGATAATGGTACCCCGGTAAATGCCAGAGGCGATAATGCTTTGGGTGTATTTGACTTTGGCGTGTTTGCAAAGAATTATGTGGGTAACATTCATGTGGCATCCAACTTGGCAGTTGAGAACTGGGCAACCAATTCAGATATGTTGGTTACCAATCAGTATGCTGCATTGGGACCGGAAGTGAATTATGTTGCGAATTATACCAGTGGTGGATTCGCAGAAGATGTTATGCCGATTCAGATGCATAGAAATACCGCTTTGTATGTAATCGGTGATAAGTATAAAGTAGAGTATTTCGCAAATCAGATTAAGTCCGGCGATGTGTATATCGGTGAAACCGGAACCGTTGGCTCTATCTTAAAGCAGAGTGAGGCATTTACCATTAACTTTGATAATGCACTTGCAGCTACTGAGAATTGGGCAGCTACTGTGAAGAATGCAAAGATTGCACAGAATTACGATTGGGGTCAGGCGATTCAGAATACCGGAAGTGTAGCAATTGTGAATATTAAGTCTTCTCAGTTGCTTGAAAATTATGTAAGTGCAGCCGGTAAGGATGTAAATGCACTTAATGATTTGTTTGCAAATGGTGTGAATACCGTAATGGTGAACGTAGAAGTGGATAGCTTCCCGGCTAGCGGCAATGGTTTGTTCCTGAAGCATTTCCATACTACCCATGCAAATAATATTATTTGGAATTTCGGCAGCTATGCAGGCGAATTGGTGTTTAACAGAGATTTCGCAGGTACTATTGTAGCTCCTAAAGCAACTGTTACTTTAAATCAGTACTTAGATGGTGCAGTAATTGCCACCACTTTTGGAAATATCGGATGTGAAATTCATGGTTATTTGTTTAATGGTCAGTTGGGTTGGGTAGATCCTACCCCTGTACCGGTAGTGACACCGGTACCGACACCGGAACCTACACCGGTACCCACTCCAGTGCCTACACCGGAACCCACTCCAGTACCTACTCCGGAACCCACTCCAGTACCAACACCGGTACCTACTCCGGTACCTACTCCGGTACCAACACCGGTACCTACAGCAACACCAGTAGTAGTGGTACCTACACCGGAACCTGCAGTACCCACTGAAGCACCAGTAGTAGAGCCTACTCAGGCACCTATCGTAGTAGAACCTACAGCAACACCTGTAGTAGTAGAACCTACTCAGGCACCTATCGTAGTAGAACCTACACAGGCACCTAGCGTAGTAGAACCTACACAGGCACCTGCGGTAGTAGAACCTACAGTAGCACCTGTAGTAGTAGAACCTACAGTAGCACCTATTGTAGTAGTACCCACAGCAGCACCTGTAGTAGTGGTACCTACAACAGCTCCTGTAGTAGCAGAGCCTACTCCGGTACCTGTAGTACCTGCAGCACCGGTAATCGTAGTACCTGCTCCTATCGTAGCACCGGCAGTAGTAACTCCTGCACCGGTAGTTATTGAGCCGGCAGCACCTGTACCTGCAGTAGTAGCAATTGCACCTGCAACAGTAGTAGAGGCTGAGGTGGCAGCAGTTGAGGCTGCTGATGAAACCGATGTATTAGGACAGCGTAGAGTTCGTAAGGAAGTTGTTTTGATTGAAGATGACTCCGTGCCGTTGGCTGATGCAGCAGTATTAGGATCTAAGAGACGTCCTCAGACCGGAGATGACAGTGATGTTTGGGCATTTATGTTCATGACCTCTGTAGCTGGTTTGGCTGCATGGATGGTATTTAATAAGAAGAAATAAGAGGAATAGTCATGAAAAAGAGATTTACAGCATTTTTGATGACTGCTATAATAAGCTTATCAATGATGGCATGTTCTTCTGTCGCAGAAGGTGAAATGACTGCTGTAACCCGTAACCCTGAGGAAGGGATGGGAGTTGTATTTATTGAGGATGAGCAAACAGCATTAGCCGGCTCAGTTCCTACTATAGAAATGACAGAGGCAGAGAGAGTTCGTGCAGCAGAGCTTAGAGTAATCGCAGTAGAAGCATTTGATTTGGTAAATGTGAAACGACAGGAAGCCGGTTTGCCTGCATTGGTTTGGGATGAAAATTTGGAGCTGTGTGCACAGGTTCGTGCCACCGAAATTCAAAGTTTATTTTCGCATACCAGACCAAATGGTAGTGACTGGTATACTGTAAATGCTGATTTGATGTGGGGAGAGAACCTTGCAAAGGGTTATCAGGATGCAACTGCTTTGGTAGATGCATGGATGAATTCTCCGACACATGCAGCGAATATTTTAGATGGTGGATTTGTTACCTGTAGCATTGCTGTATATGAATTAGATGGTAAACTATTCTACGCTCAGGAATTTGGATTTTAGGAAAAGTATAATGGAAGGAACAGCCGAAAAGTTGTTCCTTCTTTTGGCATTAATAAGTATAAAAGGAATGTAGGCTATGAAAGACAGTACTTATTACAAAGACATTGATTCTCAAAAGGATTCTATCACAGGCTTATTAAACTATGCACATACGAGAGAGTATGTTTCTGAATATTTGCAGGAGGAAGGGGCGAGTGGAGCTCTTCTGATGGTAGATATTGATAATTTTCAGGTGTTGAATGAAACTCTGGGATATTTCTTTGGTGACCAGATTATTGTGTCCATAGCTAAGATTTTGACCAAAACCTTCCGAAAGTCCGATGTTATCGGAAGAATTGGCGGGGACCACTTTCTGATACTGATGAAGGGCGAACTTACTGATGAATTGGTGGAACAGAAGGCAGATGAGGTATGCTGCGAAGTTCAGAAGATTTATTGTGGAGAGACGGAGAATAAGGTTAGTGTCAGTATTGGGGTAGCCGGATTGTCTGAGCATAAGGAAAACTTTGATGAATTATGTGAGCGGGCACAACAGGCTTTGCATTATGCTAAAAGTAAAGGGAAAAATTATTGCCAATTCTATGAAGAGGACATGGCAGCCACTGAGATTAAACTGACCAAGGGAACCAGTATCAGCAAGGATACTTACGATGTTTTCTATAATGAAATAGCAGAGATGACCTTCCGTTTGATGGAGGACACCACCGATGCAGATAGCTCTATTTTGTTATTGCTTCGCAAAATCAAGGAGTATTTCGGTTTGGCAGTAGTCTCAGTACAGGAAATCGTTGAGGATAAACCCAGAACGCTGAAGTTTGTATACAATTTGGTGTCAGAGGGGATTGTAGATTTACAGTCGGACGAGCTACAGTTTGAACAGGATGCTTGGCTGCGTATGAAAAATATGCTGGAACGTGGCAGACAATTTTATGAGATGAATATGTCTGAGAATCAAGTGCGGGAGTTTTGCCCACAGGGAAATGAAACGGATGTGATTTCAGGTTTGCGTCTGCCGATAGGTAAGAAGGAATATTTCACAGGTGTAGCCAACTTTATTTATATAGGAGAAGCACATCCTTGGGAAGAAAAGGAAATTCGTTTTTTAGAATCCTTTACCAGAATTTTGTCAGTATATATTAATCGTGTACAAACCTTTGATGAAGCAGAGTATTTGGCAAGAATGATGCGAGAAAGAGATTCTGTTACGGGTTTGTTTAGTTATGATACTTTCTTGAGCAGAATGAAGGAGTTTTATGCTGCACAGAAGGAACCCTGTGAGGTAATATATACGTATTCTGATTTCAGTAATTTTAAATATATTAATGAAACTTATGGCTATGATGTGGGTAATTTGTTGTTGCGCAAGTTTGGCGAATTTGTTTTAAGCGGTGATGATGAGGAGGTGATTTGTGCCTCCAGAGTGCATAGTGATAATATTGTTACCGCCAGAAGAAATACTGCGGGGCTGACACCGCAGGAATTCGCAGCACAGATAGATGCCTGCAATCTGCATCTGGTAGACATGCTAAAGCAGTATAGTCATGATAATATGATTAGTATCCGCTCCGGTATCTATATCACCAAAAGTGATGCAGGAACGGTAGAAGAAGCCGTGACCAATGCGGGTTATGCCTGCAAGAAAAATAAAACCAGCGGTAATAATAAGTGCATGATTTTTTCAGATGCATTGATGGATGAGTATCGAAAGCGGCTTCGCTATATCAGCGAATTGAATCATGCTATGACCACCGGAGAATTGCAGGTTTATATTCAACCAAAGACCTGTGCCAAGAGCAATGCAGTAGTGGGTGGAGAAGCATTGATACGCTGGATTAAGCCCAATAACCAGATCATATATCCGAACGATTTCATTCCGGTATTTGAAAAGAGCGGAGATATTATCGAATTGGATTATTTCGTATACAAAGAAGTATGCAAATATCTGCGTCGGCGTATAGATGAGGGGCTTCCGGTAGTACCTATTTCCGTAAATGTTTCTACCCTGCACTTACGGGATGATGCTATCAAAGAATATTTGGAAACACTTTTGGAAGAATATAAGATACCTGCGAAATATTTTGAACTGGAATTGACGGAAAATGTCTATATCGATGATGTGAGCAAGGCATTAGAGCTGTTGGCTTGGTGTAAAGAGCGAGGCATTTGTATGGCTATGGATGATTTCGGTTCCGGTTATTCTTCCTTAAATATTTTAGACGAGGTACCGATTGATGTGATGAAGATTGATAAAAGCTTTTTGAAGAATCAATCTTTGACCAATAATGACAAGATTATATTGGAATGCGTGATTAATATGGCAGACAAGCTGGATATTACAACCGTTTGTGAGGGTGTGGAAAATGCGGAACAACTGGCATTTTTATGCGAAGCAGGCTGTGATGTAATACAGGGCTATTACATCGGTAAACCTATGCCGATGGCTGCATTTGATCGTTTCTTAGAAGAAAACAGTATGAAAACAGAGTAAAGGTGGAGCTTTAATATGCGAGTAGGAATGGGCTATGATGTACATCGTTTGGTGGAAGGCAGAGATTTGATTATCGGCGGTGTAAATATTCCTTATGAAAAGGGTCTTTTGGGACATTCGGATGCAGATGTTTTATTGCATGCGATTTCGGATGCCTTGCTGGGTGCGGCAGCCTTGGGAGATATCGGTAAGCATTTCCCGGATACAGACCCTGCTTACAAAGGAATATCCTCTCTTCTTTTGTTGGAAAAAGTAGGAGAACTGTTGGAAACAGAAGGATTTTTAATCGAAAATATAGATGCTACCATTATCGCACAGGCACCCAAAATGCGTCCGCATATTGATACCATGCGTGGGAATATAGCAAAAGCACTGGGAATCACAGTAGAGCAGGTGAATGTGAAAGCCACTACCGAAGAGGGATTGGGCTTTACCGGAACAGGAGAAGGGATTTCCTCCCAAGCCATTTGTTTATTAACCAGTCCTTTTAATCTGGTGGCAGAGGATGTGCAATCCAAATGTGCAGGCTGTCAGGGATGCAGCAAGGTTGAGTAGTAAGTCATGCGGTCTCGAAAAGCCTGCGGGTTTCCTCGGTCACGGGCTGTTATGAAAATCTAGTTGACAAAAATAGAAAATTTGCATATTCTAATTAGTAGATAAGGAAAAGGCAAAGAGCGAAAAGAGTACTTTACCGGAAGTCACAGAGAGGGCTCGTCATCGACTGGAAGCGGGCCTGTCGGAAAGTAAAGGAAGTGCATTCGGGAGCCGGTTTGGGGAAATACAAACCCGTAAGCGTGCGTTAAACGTTTTGAGGGAAAGGCATAGTATGCCTTTAAAAAGAGTGGAACCGCGGATAAATTCGTCTCTTAGAGGGGAGTTTATCCGTTTTATTTTTGCGAACGAGGAAGGCGAAGTCTTTCCGGTCTGCTTAGTTGATTGTACAGCAGAGTGTATAGGAGGTGGCACATGGGTTTTATCAGCAATATACGCGAAGAGATAAAGATTGTCAGAGAACGGGACCCGGCCATTCATTCCTGGATGGAGGTATTCCTGTATCCCAGCTTCAAGGTAATGCTACATTACCGGCTGGCACATAGATTGTACGAGAAGAAGCATTACTTTCTGGCACGTTACATTTCTCAGAGAGCAGTGCGTAAGACCGGTATCGAAATCCATCCCGGTGCCAAAATCGGCAAAGGGCTTTTCATAGACCACGGACATGGAGTGATTATCGGTGAAACAACCATTATCGGTGATAATGTGACACTGTATCAGGGCGTGACCTTAGGTGGTACCGGCAAGGAGCACGGCAAGCGACATCCTACCGTAGAGGATAATGTGATGATTAGTGCAGGTGCTAAGGTGCTTGGTTCCTTTACCATCGGTGCCAATTCCAAGATTGGTGCCGGAAGCGTGGTGCTGGCACCGGTTCCGCCCAATTCTACCGTAGTGGGTGTACCGGGACGAGTGGTGAAGAGAAATAATCAGTCGCTGCCCAGAACGGATATGAACCAGACAGATTTACCGGACCCGGTAAAAGAGGATATTGCAGCATTGCAGATGAGTAATGTGGCATTACTCAATCGTTTGATGGAAATAGAAGAGGAACTCAAAAGCTTAAAAGCCGATAATCCGGCTGAATAAATGCAAAGGAAGTGCCGAGATGCGGCAGAATGGAGGAAATAAAAATATGAAGCTGTTTAATACGTTAACCAGAAATGTGGAAGAATTCGTACCTAATGTAGAGGGTAAGGTAAATATGTATACCTGTGGACCTACCGTGTATCATTTTGCACACATTGGTAACCTGAGAAGCTATATCATGGAGGATGTTTTGGAGAAAATTCTTCGTTACAGTGGCTATGATGTAAAGCGTGTTATGAATATTACGGACGTAGGACATTTGTCCTCTGATGCAGATACCGGTGAGGATAAGATGCTCAAGGGTGCTAAGCGAGAGAATAAGACGGTTATGGATATTGCGAAGTTCTATACCGATGCTTTCTTTTCAGACTGTGCGAAGCTGAACATTAAAACACCTGATGTAGTAGAGCCGGCAACCAACTGTATAGACAGTTTCATTGAAATGATTAAGGTATTATTGGAGAAGGGCTATGCATATCAGGCTGGTGAAAATATTTACTTCGATACCTCTAAGTTGCAGAATTACTATGTTTTCGGTAATCAGAACGAGGAAGAATTGATGGTAGGCGTGCGTGATGACGTAACCGAGGATACCAACAAGAAGAACAAGAACGACTTCGTGCTGTGGTTTACCAAGTCTAAGTTCGAGGACCAGGCATTGAAGTGGGACAGTCCATGGGGCGTAGGCTATCCCGGCTGGCATATTGAGTGCTCCTGCATCAGTATGAAGCATTTGGGCGAGTATATGGATATCCACTGTGGCGGTATTGACAATATGTTCCCTCACCATACCAATGAAATCGCCCAGAGTGAGGCATATTTGGGACATAAGTGGTGCAATTACTGGTTCCACGTACATCATTTGAACGACCAGACCGGTAAGATGAGCAAGTCCAAGGGCGAATTTTTAACAGTTTCCTTGATTGAGAGCAAGGGTTACAATCCTTTGGCTTACAGACTGTTCTGCCTGCAGTCTCACTACAGAAAGCCCTTGGTATTCTCTTATGATGCGTTGGATCAGGCTACCAATACTTATAATAAGTTAAAGAAGCGTATTGCAGATTTGAGCAAGGAAGGTACCGTGAATGAGGCAGCAGTAGCGGAGTACAAGGCAAAATTCGTAGAGGCAGTGGGCAATGATGTGAATACTTCTATGGGTATTACCCTGCTGTATGATGTATTAAAGGCAGAATTGGACGATGCAACCAAGCGTGCTGTCATCGGAAGCTTTGATGAAGTACTGGGTCTGGATTTGTTAAAGGAAGAAGCAAAGGCTGAGCCGGCGGTAGATGCAGAATTGGAAGCTTATGTACTGGCAAAGATTGAAGAGCGTAAGGCTGCCAAGAAGGAAAAGAACTTTGCATTGGCTGATGCTATCAGAGCAGAACTGTTAGAGAAGGGCATTGAGTTGAAGGATACCCGTGAAGGAGTAGAATGGAAGCTGGTTTAAGTCTGTTAGAACAAATCAAAAAAGAATTTGAGTGCAAAGAGGTGGATGTGAGAGCATATTCACCTCTCACACTTGCGTATATCGGGGATGCAGTGTATGAGCTGGTGATTCGTACCGTAGTAGTGGAGCGTGCCAATCGTGCAGCCAATGAGCTACATAAGCGTGCGGTGAAATTTGTACAGGCAGGCACCCAGGCGGCTATGATAACAGCCCTGCAGGAGATTTTGACAGAGGACGAGCTGGCAGTGTTTAAGCGTGGCAGAAATGCCAAGTCCAATACCTCTGCCAAGAATGCGTCCATTACGGATTATCGGAAGGCTACCGGCTTCGAAGCTCTGATAGGCTTTTTGTATCTGACGAACCAGACGGATAGACTATTATTTCTGGTGAAGGAAGGCATTGAAAGAGCGGGAATGAATATTTAGGTGATGCTATGGAGCTGTTGATTCTATTAATGAAAGTGTAGTTTTTTGTGCAGGACTGGGAAGGTTGTTTTTGTAGGAAAGAAAGGGAGGAAATCATGGGATATCAGGAATTCACCATAGAAGGCAGAAATGCTGTGATAGAGGCGTATCGTTCGGGAAAACCCATCGATAAAATTTTTATACTGGACGGCTGTCAGGACGGTCCTATTATGACCATCAAGCGAGAGGCAAAGAAGCATGATACCTTGATTAAGTTTGTGACCAAGGAACGTTTGGATCAGTTATCCGAAACCGGAAAGCATCAGGGCGTGATTGCGTATGCAGCTGCGTACGAATATGCAGAGGTAGAGGATATTTTGCAGGCAGCTCGTGACAAGGGAGAGCCCCCCTTTATCTTCTTATTAGATAATATCGAAGACCCTCATAATCTGGGAGCCATCATTCGTACTGCGAATCTGGCAGGAGCACATGGTGTGATTATTCCCAAGAACCGTGCAGCAGGTCTGACTGCTACCGTGGCACGTACTTCCGCAGGAGCATTGAACTATACTCCGGTGGCAAAAGTCACCAACATGGCAAAAACTATTGAGGAGCTGAAGAAGGAAGGCTTGTGGTTTGTCTGTGCGGATATGGGTGGAACCACCATGTACCAGCTGGATTTAAAGGGACCTATCGGATTGGTCATTGGCAATGAAGGGGAAGGGGTAGGACGCCTGGTAAAAGAAAAGTGTGATATGATTGCTTCTATTCCTATGAAGGGAGATATTGACTCTTTGAATGCTTCCGTGGCAGCAGGCGTGCTGGCTTATGAAATCGTGAGACAGAGAATGTTATAAGGAGGCGATTCTCGGTGCTTGCGGATGCAGAGAACAAGAAGTACGTAAACTTAGGAATGGCACAGTATGGAGGGATACATGTACACGAATTTTGAGCAGGAAAGTGATGAAGCCTTAATTGACCGCCTGCGGGATGGTGAAAATTCTATTATGGATTATATCATGGACAAATATAAGAATTTAGTCCGTAGCAAGGCGAAGTCCATGTATATACTGGGGGCAGATACCGAGGACTTGATACAGGAGGGCATGATTGGTCTCTTCAAGGCTGTCAGAGATTATGACTGCGGGCGTGATGCCAGCTTCTACACTTTTGCGGAACTATGTATCAGCAGGCAGATGTATACGGCAGTACAGGCCTCACAGCGAAAGAAGCACTGGCCCTTGAACTCCTACATTTCTCTGAGCGGAGAAGGAAAAGAGCAGGATAATGTTTCTGAATTAGTCGGTATTTTGGCAACAGGTCAGAACAATGACCCGGAGAGCATCTTTTTGGATAAAGAACGTACAGAGTATTTGGAAACACAGATAGAGAAGGAACTGAGTGCTTTTGAGAAACAGGTGTTGGATTTGTATTTGACGGGAATGACCTATTCACAAGTTGCAAAGGTGCTGGGAAGAGACGAAAAATCAACTGATAATGCACTGCAAAGAGTGAAGGCAAAGATAAAGAAGATATTAAAGAATTAGGATGAGGTGGATTCGCTCTACTTTATCCTTTTTTAATATTTTTTGCGGTATTGTTTCATTGACAGAAAAATCTTCTAAGAATATAATGTAAGGCGTGTAATTGTCTCGGAATGAATAAGGGAGAAAGTTATGTTATCAAAGTTTAGTGTAAAAAAGCCATATACCGTGTTGGTAGGTGTAGTATTGGCGATTGTCTTGGGTGTGGTTTCCTTTACAAAGATGACTACGGATTTATTACCAAGTATCAGTTTGCCTTATGTAATCGTTATGACTACATACCCCGGAGCCAGCCCGGAAACTGTGGAGACAGTGGTAACCAGACCGGTGGAGTCCGGTATGGCAACGGTAAGTAATATTGAAAGTATCAGTTCCGTATCGTCGGAAAATTATTCGCTGGTGATTTTGGAGTTTTCCCAGTCCACGGATATGAATGCAGTATCGCTGGAAATCAGGGAAAGTCTGGACCAGATTAAATCTTACTGGGATGATAGTGTGGGGAATCCCATTATCATGAAACTGAATCCGGATATGCTACCGGTAATGATTGCAGCAGTAGGTGTGGATGGCATGGAGCATGCGGAAATCAGCACTTATGTAGAAGAAGTGATTATGCCGGAGCTGGAGAGCGTGGAAGGTGTAGCCAGTGTCAGTGCTTCCGGACTTTTGGCAGAAAGTATCAATGTGATTATCCGCCCGGAGAAAATTGAGGAATTAAATAAGAAGATTTTTGCAGCCATTGATGAAAAGATGGCAGAGGCAGAACAGGAGCTGGCTGACGGAAAACAGGCTCTGGAGGACAGCGAAAAGGAATTGCTGGATGGGGAGAAGGATATCCTGACCGGACAGCAGGAGCTGAACAATGGGAAAAGTGAGCTGGAGGATGGTAAGCTGGAGCTGGAGCAGAAGAAGCAGGAAACGATCGACCAGTTGGCAGCAACCAAGAATGAGTTGTTAACAGCAAAGGCTAGTCTGGAATCTACTAAGATGACCATTACCACGAATCTTACCACCGCCCAAACCATGCAGGCAGCGATTAATTCCATGAAGCCCATGTTGGAAGTGCGGGGAAAATACGAGGACGCTTACAATCGTCTGTATCCTGGTGCTACTGTTTCCGGTTCTGACAGTGTGTCTGATTCGGATGTAGACAATGGCGGCAATGGTGGTCCGGATGATAAGGAAGCTCAGGCGATTAAGAAAGAAATTCAGGCATTGAAGAATGCCTATGTGAATAACAGCATGATGCAGAGTGTAGCATCCGCTGATGCCAGCCTGGCAGGTGTGGTAACCACACTGAAAACATTGGACTGGACCTCGCAGGAAGACCATGCAAAGGTAATAGAAAATATGACCATTCTGGATATTCTGCTGAATGTGCAGATATTGCGTATGGAAGGCAATCTGAATAACCTTACCAATGGTATGGGATTGACCGCATATCAGACCGTAATGAATCAGACATTAGTAACGGTAAATGATGGTTTGGAGCAGGTAGATAAGGGTCTCTTAGAGGTAGAAAAGGGAGAACTGACAGCCGCTATTGAATTTGCCAATGCGAATGCACAGCTGGAGTTGGGTAAGTATCAGCTGGAGCTGGCACAGACCCAGTTGGATACTGCTTTAACACAAATCGAAGCAGGTAAGACTCAGTTAGAGGATGCCAAGGAGCAGATTACAGATGGTGAAAAGCAGTTGGAGGATGCCAAGGAAACCGCTTATGATCAGGCAGATATGGTGAAAATATTGACGGTAGATTTGGTAAAGACACTTTTGACTGCACAGAATTTTTCCATGCCGGCAGGTTATGTAACAGAAGAGGGCGTAGACTATCTGGTGCGTGTTGGAGATAAGCCGAAAACCCTGGAGGAGCTACAGCAACTGCCACTGATGGATTTGCATATGGATGGTGTGCCTTTGATAACGTTGGGAGAGGTGGCAGATGTATTCTATACGGATAACAGTGCATCTACTTATACCAATGTAAATGGTAGCCCCGGTGTTATGCTGACATTGCAGAAGCAGACCGGTTATTCTACCGGAGAAGTATCAGATGTTTTGGCAGAGCGTTTTGAAGAATTGATGGAGACAGAGGAAGGTCTGAATATTATTACCTTGATGGATCAGGGTATCTTCATTGACCTGGTAATGGATTCCATTATCAATAATGTATTATTCGGCGGTTTGTTGGCGATATTGATTTTGATTATTTTCCTAAAGGATATTCGCCCCACCATGGTAGTAGCATGTTCTATTCCGATTAGTTTGGTGACGGCTATTGTATGTATGTATTTCAGTGGTGTGACCCTGAATGTGATTTCCCTGTCCGGTTTGGCGTTGGGTATCGGTATGTTGGTGGATAACTCCATCGTAGTAATCGAGAATATATACCGACTGCGTGCAGAGGGTTATTCCATGACGGAAGCGGCGATAGAGGGTGCAAAGGAAGTAGGAGGAGCTATCTTGGCTTCTACTCTGACTACCGTTTGTGTATTCCTGCCTATCGTCTTTACAGAGGGTATTACCAGGCAGCTGTTTGTAGATATGGGTCTGACCATTGCCTACTCTCTGTTAGCCAGTTTGGTGATTGCTTTGACGGTAGTACCTGCCATGGCTTCCAAGATTTTGACTAAAACGAAGTCCAGTCAGGATGGTAAGATTTTTAGTATTATTATTGGTGGATATGGTAAGTTGATACATCTGGCATTGAAGGCAAAAGGATTGGTGTTACTGTTGGCAGTTGCATTGTTAGTCATCAGTATTGCAGCCGCATGGACCAACGGTACCGCCTTTATGTCCAGCATGGATTCTACACAGCTGACAGCTACCGTTACCTTGGATGAGGAGGCAACTATAGCAGATACTGCAGAGATTACCGATCAGGTAGTAGAGCGAATTTTGGAAATAGAAGATGTACAAAATGTCGGTGCTATGCTGAGTACCTCTTCTACTTCTATGCTGACAGGTGGTTCCGGTGCAGCAAACAGTGCAACCGTTTATGTGGTTACTTATGATGACAAGACTATGAGTAATGAAGAAATAGCAGACATTATCGAAAGCAAGACAGCAGATTTGGATGCGAAGATTTCTATCGAAACCTCCAGCATGGATATGAGTGCTATGGGAGGCAGCGGTATTTCCATTCAGGTTCGAGGTCGAGATATTGATACCTTGCAGGAAATGGCAAAGGAGATTGCAGCCATCGTAGAGACGGTAGAAGGTACCGCAAATGTATCCGATGGTTTGGCAGAAACCAGCGAAGAACTTCGTATCACCATTGACAAGGAAAAGGCGATTTCTCATGGTTTGACAGTGGCACAGGTATTTGCTGAGATCGCTTCCAAGCTGGCAGCAACCAGTACGGCCACTACATTGGAAGCTTCGGAGAAGGACTACAGTGTTTATGTGGAAAATGGTGGAGATATTGCCCTTACCAGAGAATTGGTGAAGGGATTGACCATAAAGGGAACAGATGAAGAAGGTAAGGAAGTAGAGGTGCCTTTGAGTGATATCGCAGAGTTTTCCGCAGCAATGTCATTGGAAGCAATCAATCGTGCAGACCAGTCCAGATATGTGACTGTGTCAGCTGCTATTGCAGAAGGCTATAATGTGGGTCAGGTTTCAACCGTTTTGGAAAGAGCCTTGGAAAGCTACGAGGTACCGGAAGGATATCGTCTGGTATTCAGTGGCGAGAACGAAACCATTAATGATGCCTTAGAGCAGGTAATTCTGATGTTAGTGCTGGCAGTTGTATTTATGTACCTGATTATGGTGGCACAGTTCCAGTCATTGAAATCACCCTTTATCATCCTGTTTACCATTCCGTTGGCATTTACCGGTGGTTTCCTGGGCTTGTATGTGACCGGCAGTGAGATTAGTGTTATTGCCATGATCGGTTTCGTTATGTTGGCGGGTATCATCGTAAACAATGGTATCGTTTTGGTAGACTATATGAACCAGTTACGAGAAGGTGGCATGATTAAGAGAGCAGCCATCATCGAAGCGGGTAAGACCAGACTGCGTCCGGTACTTATGACTGCGCTGACTACGATATTAGCATTGTCTACCATGGTATTTTCCGATGATATGGGTTCCGAAATGGCGAAGCCTATGTCTATCG
The DNA here is from genome assembly GCA_045538995.1 of Acetatifactor sp. GTDB lineage: Bacteria > Bacillota > Clostridia > Lachnospirales > Lachnospiraceae > Acetatifactor. The sequence goes on from JAZQEK010000054.1 coordinate 19,239, forward strand.
TAACTATCGGTGGATTGGCATATGGTACCTTGTTGACCCTGTTTGTGATCCCATGCGTATATGATATCTTTAACCCGGAGAAAAAGGCAAAGAAAGCAAAGCGTGCCAAGAGAACTCCTGAACAGGAAGAAATAGATTAAAAAATCGGAGCCTATCGTTTTTGGATAAAAAACGGTAGGTTCTTTTTGTGCAATATGCATGAAACAAAAGGATAGCAAAATCTTAAGAATTATGTTATGATATACCACACGGACATATATGAAATGGAGTATATTTGTGGAAACAGAGCAGAGGAGAGTACATATGCAGACTTTATATACCAATATAAAGGTAAATAATGAAATAGAGCTGTGCGAGATACTTGACGGCGAAAGTAAAGTGCGAATCGAAAAGGCACTTCTGCAAAACAGAATTTCCTATTTTATTCGCTGGCAAAGGAGAGGTTTCTTTCGTAAGAGAAACTTTTGTATTATCTGCGTTCATGATGATGTAAAGGAAGCAGCAGCAGAGATAGTACAGGCAGTTTGTGATGAAATGGGCTATTATGTAAAATTCCTGTTTAAAAAGACCAGAAACGATTACTTATAAATATTTTATTTTGTTTCAAAAATTTATTCAATTTAGGGTTGACAAATGGTACAACCTTTGATAGAATAGCTTTTGTGATTGAGAGGCATCTCAAACATGCTGCTGTGGCTCAGGCGGTAGAGCGTCGCATTGGTAGTGCGGAGGTCACGGGTCCGATTCCCGTCAGCAGCTTAGTAAACCCTTGAATTTTTCAAGGGTTTTTCTTTTTGCCTGTAAAAAACAAAGATAATCCAAAAGTAATCATAGGTGATTGCGAAACAGATTTATAATCTCGGTTTTAAACAGAAAAGAAAGAATGTTGACAAGATTACAAAGAAAAACTGGCTGTGTGGATAGTTCAGACGCACTTTAATAAGCCTCATACTTTATGAAGTTAATGCATC
>JAZQEK010000055.1:0-62038 GCA_045538995.1 Acetatifactor sp.
CCCTGCTTTATGAACAGTCGAATATTCAGGAAATGATTGAAAAGGAGAATTTTTCTACCCTTTCCTACGAATATTATCAGGGTGAGGATTTGACTCGTTTCCAAAATGCTGTAAATGTAAGTAAGGATTTTGTGGCAGGCTTTAAAAACCACTATCAAAATCTGTTCTTTTATGGTACAGTAGGTACCGGGAAGAGTTTTTTGTCCAATTGTATTGCCCAAGAGCTGCTTGTTCGAGGTCATTCTGTCATATATTTTAGTGCGATTGGACTGTTTGAACAACTGGCACGTTATTCTTTTGACACAAAATCAAAAGATTCTCTTTACAATTTTCAGAAAGACCTATACAATTGTGATTTGGTAATTATTGACGATTTAGGCACAGAGGTAACCAACTCCTTTGTAGAATCTCAGTTGTTCGGACTTTTAAACGAACGACACATGCGTCAAAAATCCACTCTCATTTCCACCAACTTAAGCTTGGAGGTATTAAGAGACCGCTATTCTGATCGTGTATTTTCACGTATTACCAGTAACTATGCTATTTGTAAGCTGACCGGTCAGGATATCCGTATTCAACAAAAGTTATCGGGGAAGTTAACCCCTAAACATAACTAAAATAAAGTACACCTTAAGAAAGTGAGGACTATTTCATGGCAAACCGTGAAGAAAAACGTAACCTGGAGACAATACCGGTAGGTTCCTTAGGCATTATTTCCTTGGAAGGCTGCAAAATTCTTGGCGATAAAATTGATAAGTATCTGGTAAAGTGGAGAACTGAAAGGGAAAGCGAGCATAAGGATTCTCTGGCCTTCTCCGGTTATCAGAGAGATTCCTATTTATTAAATGCAAAGGTGCCACGTTTCGGCTCCGGTGAAGCAAAAGGTATGATTTTACAATCGGTACGTGGTGTGGATCTCTACCTTCTTGTAGATGTTTGTAATTATAGCTTAACCTATTCCCTGTGTGGTCATGAGAACCATATGTCTCCCGATGACCATTATCAGGATTTAAAGCGTATTATCGCTGCGGTAGGCGGCAAGGCTCGTCGTATTACCGTAATTATGCCTTTCCTATATGAAAGCCGCCAGCATAAGAGAACCGCTCGTGAATCTTTGGACTGTGCATTGGCACTGCAGGAGCTGGTTCGCATGGGTGTAGACAATATTATCACCTTTGATGCCCATGACCCTCGTGTACAGAATGCAATTCCTCTGCACGGCTTTGAAACCGTACAGCCTGCATATCAGTTCATCAAGGGCTTATTAAAGAATGTAAAGGGACTTCAGATTGATTCTGATCATATGATGGTTATCAGCCCGGATGAAGGCGGTATGAAGAGAGCTATCTACATTGCCAACGTACTTGGCTTAGACATGGGTATGTTCTACAAGAGACGAGATTATACTACTATTGTAAACGGACGTAATCCTATTGTGGCACATGAATTCTTAGGCTCCAGCGTAGAAGGCAAAGACATGATTATTATTGATGATATGATTTCCTCCGGCGAGTCCATGATTGAAACTGCCGCTGCCCTGAAAGCACGCAAGGCTAATCGTATCTTCGTATTCTCCACTTTTGGTCTCTTCACCAATGGTTTGGAAAAGTTTGACAAGGCTTATGAAGTAGGTATCATTGACCGAGTATTGACCACTAACTTAGTTTACCAGACTGAAGATTTGCTCAGCCGTGAGTGGTACATTAACTGTGACATGAGCAAGTATATTGCATATATTATTGATACTCTGAACCACGATTCTTCCATCAGTGACTTATTAAGTCCCAGTGAAAGAATTCAAAATGTTGTTGCAAAATACAAAAATGGCGAATTATAAATTAACCCCTCATGAACTGGCACTGGTTGGATTAACCAGTGCCGTCATCTGTATATTAGGACCTTTTGCTATCCTCCTGCCGTTCAGTCCGGTACCGATTACCTTTGGACTGTTGGGAGTAATGCTTTCTGCATGCCTTTTAGGGCCTCGCTTAGGCACCATTAGTTGCCTGATTTATCTGTTAGTAGGTACTGTAGGCTTACCTGTATTTTCCGGCTTCCTTGGAGGTCCGGCCATCCTCTTTGGTCCTACCGGCGGATACCTAATCGGTTATTTGTGGATACCACTGTTTTCTGGTTGTTTCGCACTTCGCAGTAAAAACATTTATGTAAACCACATTTCCGGATTGCTTTTGGGGCTGTTGCTCTGTTATATAAGCGGTACTTTATGGTTGGCACATGTATTAGAGTTGGATTTTTTCTCAGCACTGTTCCTTGGTGTATTGCCTTATATTCCTATGGATTTAGTGAAGCTGGGGTTTGCCTGCTTCTTAGGCGGATTACTCCGCAAACGGCTCAAGAAGGCTGGTTTGCTAGCCACTTAATAATACAAAATAATCGTATAATAAAACGGATAGTTGCCACAAAAGCATCTATCCGTTTTGCTATTTATTTCTGAAGCTTATCCCCTCGCAGCAACAAACACTCCACAGGTGGCAATACATACAAAAACAACACATAGCGCACCAAGGCTGCCGGTCCCAGCAAATATGTCAGCCAGAGCAGAAATACTGTCATACAGCACAGAATGGCTGCCGTCTTCCTTTGATATATCATATAGATAAGCGTTATAAGCAGTAAATAAAAATACAAAGCCATGGACAAGCCCCAGGTAAGGGGACCCGCATCCTCTACCGGGAAATCTGTATAAAAGCTCTTGTAGTACTTTAATAACAGTGGTATCTTGGAATTTTCTACCGCAGGCGGTACATGCTCCGATGCAAAATAATAAGATACACCATCCTCATAAATATCCACCGTAGCATCCGGGTACCAAAAGCCATAGGTATTGGTGAAAAAGGAATCCAAATACACATCCGGATACTGCATAAACAAAGAACCATACAGCTTCCAAAAATCTCCGCCCATATCCTCCATTACATCCAACCGTAAGTTTCCTTTGGTATAGTCTGCAATCTTCGGCCGATACGTTACAAAAGCCGCTTCTTGAAACAGGCTTTCCAGCTTCGCCTTCTCTTCCGGAGCCAACTCGTTTCCTTCCTGCAAATACACTTTTACCAGCTGCTGACTGGGCACTGACAGAAATTCTACTTTACTGCCCGGCTTTACATCAAACAGTGCGTAAAAGGGACCTATATACAAACCGTAAAGCACTGCCACTCCTGCCAGCATCGCACAAAAAGTCTTCCAAAACCTTCCGGGTGAAAACTTTCGCAGCGACAGCAAAACGGGAACCGTCATAATCAAAAACACATACAAGCTGTTCTGTCGAAATACCATACACAGAAACAATAATACTACCCAGCCTGCCATTTTAAGCTTATTTCTGAAAAACCACTCCGGTCGTCGAAGCATATCATAAGTAAATAAAAACCACACTGCGAAAAATCCTGCAAACAAGGTATCCTTTGTCGGACACATAGCATGCAAAACAATGGTCGGAAACAACACAAACCAAGCAACCGCCAAGACACGCCCCGACTTCCCTACTCTTTTCTTTCCCATGTAATACACTATATACCCGAAGCAACCTGCTAAAACTACCATTTGCAGCAACAAATACAAGGCAATCCCCTTATTATAGGTTCCATTCCATCGTGCCATAACATTCAATATACTGCCCATTATCACTGTATGCAGTACCGGGTGATGAGCAGATATGGCATTGCTCTCATACATGGCCAATTGCCAGGGGGCATCGTAATTGAACCATCCCGGATATACTCCCAAAAAAGAAGGCATCCAGCCTATTAGAATAGCACTCCCATAGCCTCCTATTCGTAACAGTTTCTGCACTGTTGTATACTCCTTTTCCGGCTGTGCCTCCCCCCGTCTGCTGTCCAATAATGCAAACAACAGATACACCAACACACTGACTACAAACACACACAAAAGCAGCACCATATACAGACGCAAATCTGTATATGGCACTGCCATCCACTTTTCAACACAATATCCAATTACCAGGCAAACACCCAGAATCACCCCTGCTACAGCGGAACATACCAGACGTCTCTTCCCATTCAGTTTACACTGTTCCATCAGCAGCTTCATATTCTATCTCCTGTTACTTCTTAATTACTGCACCTAACATTTCCTCAGAAATCTCACTCATACGGCTGCTATCATCAATTACCTTCTGCATATTATCCTTATACGCAGTAATCGCTTCTGTAATAGATACCACAGCATCCTGATTCTCCTGAGAATAGGTATTCATTTCATAAATCTTCGCCTTCAAATGATCAAACTTAGAATCGATTGCACCAATATTGGTATTCTGCTCTTCGATATTCATGTACAAAGTAGTAAAACCTTCTGTCAGCTGATTGCAACCCTCTGCCAAACCTGCCAAAGCATCCAAGGAACCCTGAATCGCCTCTTCGCTTTCTGTCATTTCCTTCGTTGTCTTCTTAATCTGCTCCTGCATTGCCACTACCACTTCTGCCACTTCTGCGGAACATCTGTTACTATCCACTGCCAAATCCTGTACCTTTGATGCAACTACGGCAAAACCTTCACCCATCTTACCTGCACGAGCTGCCTCTATAGAAGCATTCAGTGCCAACATAGTGGTATTGGAAGCAATCTTGTTCAGCTTCACTGTAACCTCTACAATCTGCTCCATCTGCATTTCCAGCTTCCGGAATACTTCATCTGTTTCCTTCATGGACTTCTGAACATATTCCATCTGCTTAGTCATATCTTCCATATTATCATGATTATCAGCCAATGCTACTTCAAAACGACCCAGTTCTGCATTCAACGCTTCAATCTGATTACCGGTAGCAACAATCTTTTCATGCATTTCATCGCACACACTGACAACATCCTCAGTACCTGCCAAAATCCCCTCAGAACCACTCTTCAAGCCTTCTGCCGTATCCTGAAGCTGCTCATTAATCACATTCAAGCCTTCATAAGTATCTGTAGATTTCTGGAAATTATTATGTATTTCCTCACCGATGTGAGTCAGAGTTCCAATCAGCTTTTCTGCTTCCTTGGTTCTGTCATCACTCATACCGATGTAGGCACGACCACGCTTAATGACATTATAGGTCAATACCACTGCCAAGGTAAAAAGAGCCAGACACATAATAAACTGAGACATTTCTCCGGCTTTTTCCGGATGAATGATTGCCTGTATAATCAACAACACATCCGCTACTACCATCTGGATCAGAGTAAGCTTGGGATTCAAATACATACCACTCAATGCAATCGCTGCCATATACAACAGGAAGTCGTCGCTGTAGGATGCACCGCTAAACAAGGAAATCACACAAATAACTAATAAAATCGCAACGGAAATAAATGCATATTTTACGGACTCTCTGGCTTTCTTCAGTACTAACACGGATACTCCCATAGCCACCAAACAGATACCGATTACTATCAATGCCGGTACATTCAAACTAATTACATTCTTTACCAAAAATACTGCTGTCACTAAAAACACTACAACAAGCATCCACTTATAAATGACCTGTGGGGTTACCGGTGCTTTTTCTGTCTTCTGCTTTGTACTCATATCATTTCCCTCTCTGAAATAATTTTATGTAGTAACCTACAAAATATATTCTATACCAGCCGATTGAAATTATCAATATGTCCTTTGCTAATTTTTTACAAAAAGAATTCTTTTTTACCACTATTTTTTGTAATTTCATCCAAAATGGTACCTTTTTTCCAAATGCATTTTTGTAATCCCTTTCAAGCACTATTGGGGATAATATTTGTATATATGTTCTTCAATCATTTCCTCATATACCTGACGCATTTCCTGCAATACTGCATCCTGATTTTCGGCATCTACCAGATACTTCTCCCGGTCGAGCTGCTCCAGCATAAATTGATTTATTGCCGGAGTATAATGTATCATATCCATATAATTGTCCAGATTACATACAATATCCTTCTCTGCCATGAAGAAATAGACCTTCACATTCTCACAGGCAATCAATTGGGGCAATACCTGCTCCAGTACATAAAAATACTTCTCCGAAATACCGTTCACATAACCACTGTCCCACCAAAGCATAGAGTAGGGGGGAAACAGGATGGTATATTCTGTCTGAGGATGACTGTTAATCTCCTCCAAAACCATACGGATATTTTCTGCTATCAAAGGTTTTTCTTCTTCAAAGGACTGCATCGGCAAATTTTCCTCAGGCTTCACATAAGCCCGCATGGCTCCTGCTGCACTGAAGTCCTTGTCAGCCGACCAATCATAAGCCTGTCCGTTACTATTTCTTCCCTGGGCACCATAAGCAAAGGTAAGCGGTATTTTCATGAATAACACATCCTTGTTCAACAAATAGGAATAATCATCCAAAATACTCTTGGTATGCAGATATCTGGGAAACTCCTCTCCATACAGGGTAACCTCTGTGGAACTGGTCAAAGCAAAAATATCCAAGCTCCAGAACACCCGCTTTAGTTCCTGTTCTTCATGCACCATATCCATATAGTACAACAAGTCTGCCACGGAACCGGAAGCACGAATAACCTTCAAGGTATCACAGTCGTATTGCTCTTTTAAATAATCCGTATTAAAATTTTCTGCCACGGAAGACCCCAACAGTACACTATCATATTCAAAGCTTCGGATTGTGCCTACCACCTGATGGTCTCTGTCGTACAGCACTGCCGGCAGTCCAAAAAAGGGAGCATGATACTGATAAAAAGGGTCCACTAAGTAGACCACCAGCATCACTGCTGCCAGCAATCCTACGATATTCCTTATCAGATGCTTTAATGCCTTTTTCTTATCTACTATCATCTGCCAAACCACCTAAAAGTCAAAGTATAAGAATGTACTCACCTGAGACAGGGATACAAAAGCCCACACAAACAGGCATGCCGTCAGGAACAATCCCCCTCTGGTGCGTCCCTTCTCCTCAATCCACTGTTCTGCCTTCCTGCCACCTATCAGTACCAGCGACACTCCCAACAATACCACCAAGCACAACACATAAAAAGGATTTTGAAGCGTCGGTGCCGCCATTTCTAAAACTCTGCGTATGGCATAGGTCTCCGGTACCTGTATGGTATTACAAAGCCCCAACAAGAATCCTGTATTGCCCCCCAGAAACAGCTTCTTAAAAAGCAATCCTGCCATAGGAAGGGATTCACTTCGAAATATGGCAAAGGTCAGTGTCACGAAAATCCCTGTCAATAAGCGATTGAGTGCATCCTTGCGAAAACGCAGCTTCGGGAACAGTGTCTCCCATACCATAGCCACACCATGAAACAAGCCCCACACTACATAGGTCCAGTTTGCTCCATGCCAAAAACCACTCACCAGAAATACTATCAATAGGTTTCTGCACTTTATGGCCGTTCCCCTTCGATTCCCACCCAAAGGAATATAAATATAAGTCGTCAGGAAGCGGGAAAGCGTCTTGTGCCATCTTCTCCAAAAATCCTTCACGGATACTGCCATAAGCGGTGAATCAAAGTTTTCGGGCAAAACAAAACCGAACATTTTGCCGATACCTCTCGCCATATCACAGTAACCGCTAAAGTCAAAGTACAACTCCAACATATAACAAATAATGGTAACCCACGCCGCCGGTGCATCCAGATAGGCAATCGATGCATATTCTGCATTTACAATAATCGCCAGCACATCTGCCAGAAGCACCTTCTTTGCAAAACCCAGTATAAAGAGCATGGTACCATCAAAGAACATGTCCACATTAATTTTACGATTTTTTCTTTCCTGTAGCCGAGGAATCCATTCATGATGTAACACAATCGGTCCTGCTATCAGCTGCGGAAAATATGTAATAAAGCTTGCATAATCCCAAAAGCTATAATCAGGTGCTTCCTTCCAATATCTGTCCACAAGGAAAGAAATCTGCTGGAATGTAAAAAAGCTTATACCCAAAGGCAGAGCAATTTTTTCCACCTGCCAGTTCGTGTGAAAGAAAAAATTACAGTTATCCAAAAAGAAATTAAAATATTTAAAATAAAAGAGCAGACCGATATTCCCTGCCAGCCCCACTGTCAAAAGCAGCTTACGCCTCTTCTCCTCCACGCAGAGCCCGAATAGTCGGCTGATTGCATAGTTTAGCAGAACACTGATTACCAGAAGCACCAGATACCACCAATTATAATAACCATAAAACCATAGAGACATTCCCACCAAAAAAACCTTGGCAAACACAGGATTCTCCAATCTTTGGAGCATATACCAGCCGATTAACGCAAGCGGTAGGAATACCACTATAAATATCACAGAGTTAAATAACATAAGACACCTCATTCATGGGCTTTTTGCCTGAATAAAGTAATTATAGCATAGAGAAAAACATTACAGCAACCACTTTCCCTACTTGACTTCTCCTTATTTCATGCTATACTAAGTCCTCGGGAAGAATTTTTCTTCCCTTGGTGAGTTCGAGACCTTCCTCACCTACCCGCCCAAGGTCACTTTCCGGACGGAGAAAAAACAAAACTAAAGGAGAACTAATATGAAAAACCAAAAATCTACCTTTTTAACACAGGCAGCTGTGATCGCTGCCCTCTATGTGGTGCTGACCTTTTTTGCCAACGCACTGGGACTGGCGAATCACAGCATCCAAATCCGTTTTTCCGAAGCACTAACCATTTTACCTGTTTTTACCCCTGCTGCCATTCCCGGTCTTTATATAGGATGTCTGTTGAGCAATATCCTGACGGGATGCATCGCCTGGGATATTTTGTTCGGACCAATAGCTACCCTGTTAGGAGCCATTGGTACCCGACTGCTTCGTCGCAAAAACAAATATCTGGCACCACTCCCCCCAATCGTAGCAAACACCTTCATCATTCCCTTCATCCTTTCCTATGCATATCGGTTTCAGGGAGCGATTCCCTACTTTATGCTGACAGTTGGTCTGGGGGAAATCATTTCCTGTGGCGTGTTGGGAATGTTGCTGTATTTTACCTTAGACAAATACAAGAAACAAATATTCTAGTATCGAAAACTCCATACCAGCTATTCGCAAAGATAGACAATTACCGAAGCGGCATGCTTGATACAAATCCGTTCTATAAAAAAGGAAAGTCTCACACTGCCAAATACAGTCGGACTTTCCTCTTCTTTTTCCCCCAAGCTTTCTATAACCTATACACCAATCCCCTATTCTTCCCTAAAATAGGTCATGAAATGGTTGCCGTTTTCTTCAAACCACTTGGTTGAATCCTGAATCCCCTTCTTGTACAGTCTGCCGGTTCGCGGCTCCATGATTACTACATTGTACTGATTAAAGCCCACTACCAGAACCGCCTCTCCATTCTCCAGAGTCGCCAGCACCGGAATGTCCTTATTCACAAAATACAAGACTGCATCCAGATTGCAACCGCTCAAATCCACTACATTCACCTCCGGCAGATTCTCCTGTAAAATCTCCATAGCAGTCTTGCCTTCTGCCAGCCGGATTTCTGAATTCAGGGTAATTCCTTCGAATTTCAAAATCGTGTCCAGACACACAGCCAGACTATCCTTGGTATCCGTTACCTTCTGCTCCTTGATTGCCATAATTTGGTTCTTTGCCACACGATTTCCCTTAATCCAAATGGTCTTGCCGGTTTTATCCACCACTACTCCTGCATTGTCATAGGCGGTCTTCACGGCAGTTGCCGGATTCATGTAGACCCCCGCCACCCCATAGCTGTCATATACATAATATTGCTTTGGGAAATCCTGCAGCTCCACTACGGTTTCTCTGGCACCTTCGAACACCACTTCCTTAGGTGTTAATATTTTCAAGGTCTTTTCGTCAATCGCATTCTTCACCTCTACCTGTACAATTCGCTCATAAACATCCACTGCCGCAACAGATAGTTTATTCTTACCGGATTTTAATTCCACATTGTTCATAATATGCTCTTGTGTGATTTCCTTGAAATTGCCCTTCTCGGTTCTTTCCACCCGCTGCAGGGTAATCTGGTTACCGGTGATTTCGCAATCCGTAATATAAACATTTTCCTGTTCATATTCCTTCAAAAGCTTCCCCTCCGGGTCACAAATACAAACCTTATACATTGGAACCAGACTTCTTCCCACTGTATCCACTGCAACCTCTTCCTGGCGGGCACTTCCATAAATCAAATCCTCCTCCATAAAGCCCAGCGGATACAGTTTTTCCCCTTCACCAGCGTGCAAAGTCACCTGTTTTTGAAGGTTCAAATTCATTAATTTCAAATGATTTCCTTCATACCAGACCACCACCTTGTGATTGTCTGAAATGGCAATGGACTCATCATTCTCCATAACTGCCAATGCCTTCGTCGTATTCTCCGTGGTATTCACCTCATAAATGGTGTGATTCAAATATAAGTATAGAATACCTTCTCGGTTCCAATACAATAGCTTCTCAATATCACACTTCAATATTTCAAAGGATTTCTCATAAGGAATATATACCTTTTCTTCGATAGTATTCTTCTCGCTGTCATAGGCGTACAACTGAATACCGATTTTCCCCTCATGTCTGCCACGATTCATATAGCCATAAACTGCAAAAATAACATTCCCGCCCTCGTCTACATCCAATACCTTTATGCGATGACGATTGTACGCACCACGGGCGTCCGTATTTTCCTTGTCATAAAAGCTGAACAACAATGCCAGCTTGTTGGTAGTTATATTATAGCTGCAAAGACGATTCGCTGCTTCAAATACTACTATATTGCCATCCTCACTTTCCAGAATGGGAGTATTCTCTGCAACAATTCCCAGCATAATCTTGTCATTTCCGTAAATATCACTTTCCACATCCGGTATCTGTGTCATGGTACGGTCAAAATCCAGCAAATACACACGGTCTGTGGTATAACGAATGCGATACACCTCTGTGACGAAATAATAGGTCTTATTCTTTCCGCTTCCCGTAGAAACCACTCTCTCCAGTCCTATGGATGCTGTCTGTTTCGCAATTTCTTTCATCGTCAGGGAGGGTTCCGAGACCGGTTCTACCTCCAATTCTCCCCAGCCCACCTGTGCCAGGCTGCTGTGGATATTGACCTTATGCAAAGTCGTATTATTTCCCTGAGCATTGCTTTCCATATATTTCGCCAGTGTCCTCAGTTCTTCCTCATCAAAGGTCTTTTCGTGAAAATCCTTTACATATGCCAGCTTTTCCGGAGCATACAGATTCTCACTCCAAATAATTCTGGTGAAATAGCGAACCTCCCTGTCGTTCTCATCTGTCAGCACAAAAATCAATGCATACTCCGTATCCGGCTCAATCAAATCCTTGACGGAGGAGGAAATCTGTATCTGCCGATTTTTCACGGTATAATCCGTAAACTCCGTCTTTTCTATCAAACGGCTTCCGTCACAGCTACGCACTTCCATTTCCAGCTTTTGCACCTTGGTGTCATACAGTTCCATTTGAAATTGAAACTCCCGGTTCTCTCCCAAGACAGTCACTGTATCCCGCTGGTATATCACATCGCTGTCTCCGGTAATCCCATGCAACTCATTGTACAGGATTTCCCCTGCCTGCATTCGCACAATAGGCAAAGACGCAGCTGCCATCTCCTTGGTCATGCTATTATTATCACGATTCATGATTTTGCTGATAGCATATAGTGAGACCAAAAAAGACAACACAAACACTATCATCTTCAATAAAAATCTCTTCATCTTTACTCCAATTAATTTCTAATCCGCCAACAGCTTTTTCAGAGTTGGCTCAATATGCAAAAAGTCCAGCGTACTATCCACGGAAGTTCTGCTTCCCATCTTTGGTACATTTCCCTTCTTTACTGCACGTATCAGCAGATTCTTGGGAGTATGCTCCATATCGATGAATTCCAGTATCTGGGTATCGTACCCCTGCTCCTCCAACAAATTCGCCCTCACTGCATCCGTAATCAATGCCGCCATACGCTCCTTAATGAGCCCATACTTAAGCAGCGGTTGCAGTTCCCTACAGGAAAGCTGTTTATTCACCTCGTGTTGGCAACAGGGGACTGCCATAATCACACCTGCTCCCCACTTCACCGCCTTCTCAATGGCAAAGTCCGTAGCCGTATCACAGGCATGCAGGGATACTACCATATCCACTACATCACTTCCCTCATAGGTACTGATATCCCCTACCTCAAAGGTAAGCTTATCATACCCGCATTTCGCCGCCAATTCATTACAATGTGCGATGACATCCTTCTTTAAATCCAGACCTGTTACCAATATATCCCTTTTCTGCAAAACATGCAAATAATAATACATAGCAAAGGTCAGATAAGATTTGCCACAGCCAAAGTCAATGATTCGAATGGTTCTGTCAGTAGGCAGTTTATCCAATACATCCTCAATAAATTCCAAATAACGATTAATCTGACGAAACTTATCATAGCGGTTTTTGGTAATCTTTCCTTCCGGGGTCTGCACTCCCAATCCCACCAGGAAATCCACCGGAATTCCCTCTTGCAAGATATACTGCTTTTCTCTGTTATGGGACAAGTCACGCTCCTGTATCTTTCCCTGCACCTGCTTGGTTTTGATGGTCATTTTGCCTTTCTTACTCACCAGAACGGTAGCTTGTAAGGTACCTCCCTGAAACTCTCCCTGACGGAACGTATCGGTCAGTTGCCGCTCTATTCGGGTTGTCATAGCCTCTTTGCTGAAATTTTCATGAAATACCTGTGTTCCCCGATACAGAGTTTCCTGAAACAATAGCTCTCCCTTGATTAATACGGGACGCACCTTTACCTTTGCTGCATACTCCTTGTTCTGCGAATTGCTCAGGATAATCTGTCCTAAATCTTTATTCAAAATCTGCTCTAATAATTCCTGTAATGTATTCATTCTTTTCGTCCAATCCAATTTGCTTGTCTTTATGACTATTCTTCCTTTTCCCACAAACATCTTTGCTTCTGCCTGCTTCACACTACGTCCACTATCTCAAACAAAATCACTTAAATTCATGTAGCACATATTTTATTGTTATTATCTCACCTACCAGCGGAAAAAACAAGGAAAATAAGCACTTGACCTCTAATAAATCAGGTGTATTTATTTGACATTCCCCATAAATATGTTATAATGAAAGCAGATTATTTATTCACCTCAACATAGAGCTTTCTACAGATGATGCACCTCTGATTTTAGCCAAATTACCTTTTGTTATACAGCTTTGTGTTAAAACCTTTAACAATATAAGTCAGTGAGGAATTGCTTATGATGAATGTAATTATGGAAGGCACCGGAATTTATATTCCACCAAACAAAGTCTACAACGAAGAACTGGATGAACACTTTGAAAAACGTGGGCTCAGTGCACATAGTCTCATGCAACACCTAGGTAGAAGAAAACGTTATTTTATCTCAGAAGATGAAAATACAATTACCATGAGTCAAAACGCCATTAACAACTGCATACAAAAAAATCATCTTAATCTGAACGAATATGAAATGCTGGTGGTTTGCTCAGATACCCCGGAATTTTTATCTCCCTCCAATGCTATAAGAATTACAGGTTTGTATGGCGAGGACATGAAAAACATAAAAATAGCTTTCGATTTAAATTCCAATTGTACAGGTATGCTTCAGGGAATGGATTTGGTATCCAAATATATGAAGCTATCCAATATTAAAAAAGCTTTAGTAGTAGGTTGCTTTTGTATCACTCCGGCCACCTTGTGGTCCGATACCGTTGTGTATGCTACCTTTGCAGATGCCGCAGCATGTGTAGCCTTATCATTGGAGGAAGCTGATAAACCAAGGGGACTCATGGATGCGTATACCTTTGTAGATGCCAGCTATCACCAATACGTTGTCTACCCCAAATGTGGCATGTCTAGGGTTCCCTTGAAAATGGTAGAGCCCAATGAAAAACGCTTGGAATGGAATTCCTTCCCCATGGACTTTCTTGCCGGAAAATGGGCTGATGCCATACAGGATGTATTGCGACGCAACTCATTAACTACGGATGATATCCAACATTTCATCTTCTCACAGCTAAGTGATGCTTATAATACTGCTACTTTAAATTTATTAGGCATATCGCCTGATGATAATAGATATCATTTCTTAGGCAAAGAATATGGTTATACCGGAAATACATGTCCTATCTTATGCCTGAACCGGATGTGGGACATGTATTGTCAGCCTGGAAACAGAATCATTCTATGTACTGTTGGAGCTGGCTACTCTATTATTGTACTTTTATATCAATTTTAAGGAGAAAAAATCATGGACACTTCAAAAAGAAAATATAAGTCGGCACTGGACGAATACATAAACAAGGTATATATATTGATTTTACTTTTGGTTCCAGGAGCCTGCCAATGTGCCGGACTACTTTATACCACAGAAAAAATCATAGGTTTATTTCCTACTGTCAGTTGGACTGCACTAATTATATTCGACATTACCTGCTTGATTTATCTGGCAATTGGTATCTATTTTGTGCGTACCGGTTTTAAAGATGGTTTGGTCTCCTCCGCCAAACTAAAAGCAGCCAAAATATTCCTTGTTATAATCATGTTTACACAATATAACTTTATTCTTTACATGATACCCTCTACAGAATTTTGGGGATACGCATTATTATTCGTAATTGCCACTGCCTTCTTCTTGGATGTAAGAATGGTCGTTATAACCGCTTTAGAAATTACTGCTTCACTCGCTGTATCTTGGTTCATTAGCGGAGATACCCTCCTGCCTATAAAAGATGTATTATTTATCCCCAATATTATCGGGCGTATTGTATGCATTGTCCTGACATTAGCCTTTATCATTATATTTACTTACTTAGTAAGTCATTTTCTGGTAAATGCCAAGAAGGATGAAATTGAAGAAAACAACAGACAAATCATGAGTGTATTAACCTCTGTCCAACAATTGTCTGACAGATTATATACCGCTGGCTCGCTGCTGTCACAGATTTCGGAAAATGAAAGTGCCTCCGCACAGGAGCTTGCAGCAACCAGCGAACAATTGGTAGAAAGTAGCAATATCCTAAGTCTAAGTACAAACGAAAGTATGGAAAATCTCAGTGAATTGAGCGAGTGGGAAAGTGTTGTTGCCAATAATGTAGAAAAGGTAGAAGCAACCTCAAAGAATTTGTTGAACAAATCGATTGAAAACGAAAAGCTTCTGACCAATCTCCACACCATCAACGGAGAGGTGGCTGCTTCCATGCGGGCTACTACAGAAATTGCTCAGAAATTATCTGTTGCCGTGCAGGAAATTGGTGTTACTTTGAAGCTCATAAACGATATCTCCTCTTCTACCAACCTATTGGCTCTGAATGCTTCTATTGAAGCGGCAAGAGCCGGAGAAGCCGGACGTGGCTTTGCAGTGGTTGCAACAGAGGTCGGAAATCTAGCCAATAATACACAGACCTCCCTCAAAGAAGTAGAATCTGTTATTGAACGTGTACAAAACAATGTCAACGAAATCACTACTCAGGTAGAAGAAAACTCTTCAAAATTAAATATTCAAAACGAGTACTTTACCAATGTATTCCAAAGTATGCAGGACATGACAGAGTTACTTGGTGTTTCCGTCAATGCTATCAATACCATGAGCGAGGCACACAATAAACAATCGGAGGTTATTAAAAAGACCGTATTTATTAACCAAAATATTGCACAAAGCATTCGTCAGGAAAACGAACAGTTTGCGTGCATCAGTTCTATGGCTGAAAGTAATGCTAACGATACTACTCAGGTAGCAGCTCAGGCCAGTGCTATCAATGACATGGTAAATGAAATGAGTAAATTACTGAAAAGAGAAGAGAACTAATCCCCCTCTCTTCCTTCAATCCCCATTGAGAAAGTGCAGGTTTTTTCTCCTGCACTTTTTTCATGGTGCGGCATTTACTACACTAGCGTTCCTATCATACTCTAAACTTCCTTTATAGCAACCGCGGAAATCTTCTACGACTGCCGTTCCTTCTTTTATAAACCTCTGTGTTCAGCAACACAAAAAGCAGTGCTTTAATCCACTCCCAGGTTTCCGGGCTCTGGCTGATGTCCGATTCCCCGTTTTCCTCTTCCCTTTTGATGATATTCCAGACCGTATTCACCAAACGTTCCAATCCAACCCGGTCCGGATACTCATCATAAATCATACTGCCTTCATAATCCATCTTGTCTAAGATTTCTGCAACACGCCTTTGATAACGTCTGACTTCATAAGGATATAATTGCTGCAGATACTCCAAATCACGCATGGCATCTGACGGAGAATACTGTGGCGGGTACGGATAGCCCCTCTCTGCCGGTATCTGTTGTCTGGGGTTCGGGGAAACATTCGCTCCTTGAGGATACTGTCCGGGGGTACGAAAGCCGCCCTCCATCGGGGGATACTGCCCCTGATTACGATACCCCATCTCTCCTTTGGGATACTGCCCGGGACTGCCATATCCGGCCTCCGGATAGGTCATATAAAAGGGCAAAATTCTATGCTGAAAATCCATATGATATACCTCCTTTATAGTCTATCATATGCAAAAGGAGCGGTTCCGTGTCAGAACCACTCCTTTTCATTATATCACTTATCGAAGAACATTGATACGTGCCAAAGCTCGAAGCATTGCTGCTTCTGCTCTTGCCATATCTATGTTTTCCCCTTTGCTTTGAAGACGCTCCTGTGCACGGTTTAATGCCGCCTCTGCACGAGCCTCATCAATTTCGCTGGGCCATTCTGCAATTTCAGCCAGAACAGTTACCTCATCCTGCAAAATCTCTACGAAACCGGCATGGATAACAGATTTCTTCTCTTCCCCATCTGCTTCGTAAATAGTTACAATACCCGGTTTAATAATAACCGTCATCGGAATATGTCCCGGCAAAATGCCTATTTCGCCCTCAGTGGTATTGAGCTCCAGCATTTCTGCATGACCCTCATAAAACACACCTTCCGGCTCAATAATATTTAATTTAAAGCTTTTTTCTGCCATAGGAATCTACTCCTTTATTTTACCTTTGCCAAAACGTCATCGATGCTACCTGCGTTCAGGAAGTAGCTTTCCGGAATGTTATCATGCTTACCTTCCAGAATCTCCTTAAAGCCACGGATTGTCTCGCTGATTGGTACATATTTACCTTCCAAACCGGTAAACTGTCCTGCTACAAAGAACGGCTGAGACAAGAATCTCTGTACCTTTCTCGCACGGGAAACTACCAGCTTGTCATCCTCTGACAATTCATCCATACCCAGAATAGCAATGATATCCTGCAATTCCTTATACTTCTGCAAAATCTCCTGCACACCACGAGCTACTGCATAATGCTCTTCACCTACGATTCTGGGATCCAGAATACGTGAAGTAGACTCCAACGGGTCAACCGCAGGATAAATACCCAATTCTACGATAGAACGGGACAATACGGTGGTTGCATCCAAGTGTGCAAAGGTAGTAGCGGGAGCCGGGTCGGTCAAGTCATCCGCAGGCACGTAAACAGCCTGTACGGAAGTGATGGAACCGTTCTTGGTAGAAGTAATACGCTCCTGCAAAGCACCCATTTCTGTCTGCAAGGTGGGCTGATAACCTACTGCAGAAGGCATACGTCCAAGCAACGCAGAAACCTCTGAACCTGCCTGTGTGAAACGGAAAATATTGTCGATGAACAACAATACGTCCTTACCACCCTTATCACGGAAGTACTCTGCCATGGTCAGTCCTGTCAGACCTACACGCATACGTGCTCCGGGGGGCTCATTCATCTGACCGAATACCATGGTAGTCTTGTCAATAACGCCGGACTCTCTCATTTCATGATAAAGGTCATTACCCTCACGGGTACGCTCACCTACACCGGTAAATACAGAGTATCCACCATGCTCGGTAGCAATATTACGAATCAATTCCTGAATCAATACAGTCTTACCTACACCTGCACCACCGAACAAACCGATTTTACCACCCTTCTGGTAAGGGCAAAGCAAGTCTACGACCTTGATACCAGTTTCCAAAAGCTCCTTCTCGGTAGCCTGATCCTCGAATTTAGGTGCCGGTCTGTGAATCGGTTCATATGAAACACCTTCGGGTGCCGGCTGATTATCAATGGGCTTACCCAATACATTGAAAATACGACCCAGCGTATTCTCGCCTACAGGTACGGAAATCGGTGCACCTGTTGCCACGGCGTCCATTCCACGTACCAAACCGTCGGTTGCATCCATAGCGATACATCTAACGGTATCATCTCCAAGATGCTGGGAAACCTCAACGGTCAGCTCCGTACCATCCTGGCGTGGAATCAGAATAGCTTCATTAATTTCCGGCAAACGGCCATTTGGAAAACGAATATCCAAAACCGCACCGATAATCTGGCTAATCCTTCCTTTATTATTTCCTGTCATCTTAATCCTCATTTCTGCCGGACTATGAAATAGCATCTGCTCCGGCGATAATTTCTGTTAATTCCTGTGTAATAGAGCTCTGTCTGGCTCTGTTATACTTCAGCGTCAAATCATTAATCATTTCTTCCGCATTGCTGGTTGCGCTGTCCATTGCCTGCATACGGGCACCGTTTTCACTGGCAAGTGCTTCCACCATACCACCATAAATGAGACTGGCAATATATTTTGGTATCAGCAAATCCAATGCGCCTTCCTCGTCCGGCTCAAAATTCATAGGAATACTGTCTTCCTCATCCTCCTGTGCCTGACTCTCCTCCGGAACTACCGGCAACAGC
This sequence comes from Acetatifactor sp., assembly GCA_045538995.1. Taxonomy (GTDB): domain Bacteria; phylum Bacillota; class Clostridia; order Lachnospirales; family Lachnospiraceae; genus Acetatifactor. The sequence continues at coordinate 18,667 of JAZQEK010000055.1, forward strand.
TTTAACAAGGTAGGAATATGACTTACCGTATTCTTAAAAGCGGTATAGGCCAAATGAATTTCACCAAATTCACCTTCTTCGAAGGCAGCCAGCAAACGGTTTGTCAGCTGCATTGCATCTGCATAAGCAGGCTCTTCGATGATGTCGGCCAAATCCTCCCGAACCTCATACCCTGCCTTTGCCAAAGCATCACGACCCTTGGAACCGATAGCATACACAATGATATCTTCCTTCTTCCACTCTTCATGGCGGGACACCAGCTTAATGATGTTGGAGTTGTAACCGCCTGCCAAACCTCTGTTGGAAGTAATTACCACCACGGCCTTCTTGGAAGTTTCGCTCTCCTGCAAATATTTATGGTTGATATCGCCTGTACGTGCCAGTATTCTCTGGACAGTCTTGTACATCTTTTCAAAATATGCCTTGGAACGCTCTGCATTGGCTTTTGCACGCTGCAACTTTACGGTAGAAACAAGCTTCATGGCTTTGGTAATCTGCTGTGTACTCTGGACACTGCTTTTGCGACGCTTTATATCTCGCATTGATGCCATAATTATTTCTCCTATCTAAAGTTTGCCTTAAACTCCTGAATAGCTTTTACCAAGGTTGCCTCTGTTTCCTCACTCATTACTTTCTCCTGTGCGATTGCACGAGGTACTTCTGCGTAATTGGTGTCCAGGAACTCAAAGAACTCTTTTTCAAATCTGGTAATATCGTCAACTGCAACATCCAACAGATACTTGTTGGTAACTACATAAATAATAATTACCTGATACTGTACCGGCATAGGATTGTACTGAGGCTGCTTTAATACCTCTTTGATTCTTTCACCCTGTGCCAGCTTCTCCTTGGTATCCGCATCCAGTTCAGAACCAAACTGAGCAAATGCTGCCAATTCACGATACTGAGCCAGCTCAGTACGAATAGGCGCTGCGATCTTCTTCATTGCCTTAATCTGTGCAGCACCACCTACACGGGATACGGAAAGACCCGCATTTACCACCGGACGGAAACCTGCATTGAACATTTCTGTTTCCAGATAAATCTGACCGTCTGTAATGGAAATAACATTGGTCGGTATATAAGCAGATACATCACCTGCCTGGGTTTCAATAATCGGAAGTGCTGTCAAAGAACCTCCGCCGTATTCTTCATTCATTCTGGCTGCTCTTTCGAGAAGTCTGGAATGCAGATAGAAAACGTCACCCGGATAAGCTTCACGTCCCGGCGGACGACGAAGTAACAGGGAGAGGGTACGATAAGCAGTTGCATGCTTACTCAAATCATCATAAACAACCAATACGTCCTCACCGTTTTCCATCCATTCTTCACCGATAGCACAGCCTGCATAAGGAGCAATGTACTGCAACGGAGCCAAATCACTCGCGGTAGAAGCTACTACGGTAGTGTAATCCATTGCACCTGCTTCCTCTAAGGTCTTTACGATATTTGCTACGGTAGAAGCCTTCTGACCGATAGCAACATAAATACATTTTACATTCTGACCCTTCTGGTTAATAATGGTATCGATTGCAATAGCAGTCTTACCGGTCTGACGGTCACCGATAATCAACTCACGCTGACCTCTTCCGATAGGCACCATGGAGTCAATCGCCTTGATACCGGTCTGTAAAGGAGTATCTACAGACTTTCTGGTAATAACACCGCTTGCAACTCTTTCAATCTTACGATATTTTTCAGTCTGAATAGGTCCCTTGCCATCAATCGGCTGTCCCAAAGCATTTACAACACGACCCATCATGTTATCGCCTACGGGAACCTCAACTACTCTACCGGTAGTCTTTACGGTATCGCCTTCATTGATATTCTTGGCACTGCCTAATAGTACTGCACCTACGTTATCTTCTTCCAGGTTCAGTACCATGCCGTATACTTCGCCGGGGAATTCTAACAGTTCTCCCTGCATAGCCTTCTCCAGACCATGTATACGTGCAATACCGTCCGCTACCTGAATAACTGTACCTACGTCAGTTACATCCATCACAGACGCATATCGCTTAATCTGTTCTTTAATAACAGAGCTTATTTCTTCTGGTCTCAAATTCATGGATTGGTGCACCTTTCTTCCAATTGGTCTCTAGCCCAATTGAATTTGTAATAATTGTTTTTTCATTTCTTCCAGCTTGGTACGGACACTGCTGTCCACTACACGATCCTTGATACGGATAATCATACCGCCAATCAGCGCCTCGTCCACCATGTAATTCATCTCCATGGACAAATAAGGGGTGGTTTCCAGCAAACGCTTTTCAATGGCTGCCTTCTTCGAATCTGTCAGTTCCAAAGCTGTTGTCACAAATGCGACTCCGATTTTCTTTTCTTCCTTGATTCTGTCAATCAAGTATGCAAAAATATTCGGAAGCTCGCCATATCTCTCTTTATTTACAAGAAGCTTCATAAAGCCTGTCATTTCCCTGCTCACATTGTTCTGGAACACTTCGTCCAAAACCTGTTCCTTTTCCAGCTTGGAAATCTTCGGATGCTTCATGAGCTTGTCCAGTTCCGGATTTTGGTCTAAAATAGTCAGGATTTCCTGTGCTTCCTCTAAAAATAAATCGGTCTTCTGTTCCTCCATGGCTACTTCAAACAACGCTTCTCCGTATGTCTTGGAAATTAGCTTAGCCATGTACTATCACCTATTTCTTTCAGAGTATCCTCAATCAACTGTTCCTGAATCTGGGTATTCATACTAGCAGCAACCACCTTACCTGCCATTGCGGAAGCAACTGTAATCATTTCCTTCTTCACATCATCTGCCAGCTTCTGCTTCTCCAGCATAGCTTCGCTGTGTGCTCTCTCCATGATACGTGCCGCTTCTTCCTTCGCTCTCGCAACAATATCAGCTTCATTCTTCAAAGCATTCTTTCTGGCTTCGCTTAAGATTTCTTCCTTTTCCTTTTCAATATTCTTAAGCTTGTCCTCATATTCTGCCTTCAGCTTTTGAGCTGCTTCCATATTGCTCTGTGCTTCATCCAACTCGTTCTTAATCTTGTCCTGTCTGTTCTGCAAAACCTTCTTTGCCGGGTCAAACAGGAAGTAACTAAGTGCCAGATAAAGGACAAATATGGCAATAATCATTCCGGTGGCATCCGCTATCAACTGCATGTCCAGGTCGAACAATCTTTCCATAGACTGTGCTGCTGTTAATAGTGTCATTGTTAGTCTCCTTCCTGAAAAGCCATTCTTATACTAAAGGCTTTACGAATAATAACAGAAGTGCAATTAACAAACCATACAAACCGGTGGTCTCTGCTACTGCCTGTCCAAGTAACATGGTAGTAGTAACATCAGACTTTGCACCGGGATTACGTCCTACTGCTGCAGCAGCATGTCCTGCTGCGATACCCTGTCCGATACCAGGTCCGATACCGGCAATAACTGCCAAACCTGCACCAATTGCAGAACAACCTAAAATAAAGTTTTCATTAAAATCCATTATCATTTCCTCCTTGATTTTCATCCATTTTTTCTTATTCTTTATCTCCAAATTGATCGGAAATATAAGTCATGGTTAACATACAGAATACGTATGTCTGGATTGCTCCTGAGAACAAATCAAAATACACATGCAATGCTGCCGGCCAAATGGTTGCTATCCAACCCAGCAGTCCATATACCAGTGCCATCATAATCAAACCGGACAGAACGTTTGCGAACAAACGTAAGGAAAGGGAAATCGGTACTGCGATTTCACCAATCAGGTTGATGGGCAACCAGATAGGAAGCCATGGTGGCAACGGGGAACACCATCCTACCCAGATATCCTTCAAGCTGTTGTTCTTAAACTGGAAGAAGTGTATCAAGGTAAAGGTGATCAGTGCCAATGCCAATGTCACACCATAGTCTGCAGTAGGATTTCGCAGTCCGAACAGACCGGAAATATTACTGAATAGGATAAAGATAAAAATCGTACCAATGTAATTTACAAACTTGGAACCATTTTTCTTACCCATAACACCGGTCACCATATTGGACAATGCCTCAACGATGAACTCTACGATGTTCTGAAAGGTACCCGGCACCTCGGTTGCCTTCAGCATAGTGCGTCTGGCGATGATACCAAAGCCAATCAGAATCAGCATTACAATCAGGACACATACATGTGTCGTTGTTATCCATACCTCATGACCAAAGAAGCTGTATTTAAAAATACCATGCACCATAAAGTCAATATCGGCAGCACCGGATAACAAAATGCCATGTCTCATATTCTCACCTCCTTAACTTATGTTAATTTAAACATCTTCTTTTTCCACAACAGGTTCCTCCGGCATTGGTTTCGGTATCGGATCCGTTTCGTGAAAAATTTTGTTGCATAATTTATGAGTAAACGGCTGAAGATACGCCGCTACTTTCACGCTCATAAGCCCCAGAAAAGTAATCAGAGGGTTCAAAACCTTGGTAGCCAGAACTACCAGAAATACTACTACAATACATCCATAACGCACCAAATTCGCCGCAGTCGCCGCTTTCTGTGCACCGGGTCCCAAATCCAAAATCCTGTCTAAGGTACGATACATATGATATACCGTAACCCCTGCCAGCAAAATACCCAGCCAGAGTGCAATGCTGTATAGCACTTTGTTGTCTGCGAACCACATACCAACCAGCTGAAATACCAGCCCTGTAAACAATATGCCCAGCCAAAGCTCCAACAAAGCCCGGTTTATGGTTTTCATTCTTTCTATCAAACTATCTGTCATGCTCTTCCTGTTTCTCTTTCTTCCCGTAAATCTTCTTCGCCATATGGTACACGTTTCGCCCTCCGGCAACAGCTCCCACGAAAAACAAAAGAATTACCCAGTAGGATGTCCCGAATCTCTCGTCCAGATACATTCCCAGCCAAAGCATCAAGCCAATGGGAACCAGCATATTAATACCGAACTGTGTAATCAGCGTAAGTGCCTGAAATACACTTTTGTCATAAGACCTCTTACGTTTCAAATCTCCCGCCTCCCATTGGTATATTGCAGTTACCTATAATATGACCACAATATTCTTCTATTATAATGAACTTTGCCTAAAATGTCTACCTAAAAACCTCTTTCCGGCGGTAAAAATTCTTAATTTTTTTACAGAAACAGGATTGACTTCTTTTATACAGAAGAGTAGTATTTTTGAAAAGAGCAATAGGAGGAACGCTTATGAGTAACCTAAAGCTTTACCGCAAACGCCTGATTCCCAACGAATGCATTTTGTTAAAGGATGATGTTTTGGTACATCGCTCCGAAGAGGTACTGATTACCACCTGGAAGACCCTAAATCCAAAAACCAGTTTCTCTCATGGTTGCTCCTGCTATTTCATTAAAGAAGGCTTCAAGGTCAGCAAATTCTTACGCCCCGATAATAGTTTACTCTATTATTATTGTGATATTGTGGAATTTGAAGAAGATGCTGCAGAAGCCTCACTGATTGTGACGGATTTGCTGGCAGATGTTATCCTCTATCCGGACGGCACCCACAAGGTGGTGGATTTGGACGAGCTTGCGGATGCCTATGAACAAGGGCTTATCACTGCCTCCCAACTCACCCGGTCGCTACGTCAGTTGAATAAATTGTTGGAAATCATCCAGAATGGGCAGTTTCCTGCTTTATTGAAGCAAATGGAAGCGTATTTGTAATATGGTTCTGCGTTAAGATTTATAAATTCATAAAGCGTGTGTTTTGAATGAAACGAATGAACAATCACTCAAACACACGCTTTTTCTTATGCTCAATACTCTAATACTTACTTTTCACACAGCAGCTTACAACACAGCTTACCCAGAATGGTCAATCGTTCCACATCGGCATCGTTCCATTTCTTGGAATTTTCCAGTATATCGAAGCAAATCCATGCATACGGTTCTCCGTCTTTCCTACCGAGACATTGGAAGCTGGAAGCAATATCTCTTTCCTTCATACGTTCATATGCATTGGGTATAATGGCTCCCAACTTTACTGTTTTTCCTAAGGCTAACACGTCATTCTTATCAAACAAGTCCACATATCTTTTCTCTTTAATCACCGGGATAGTTTCCGGCATGGGTTTTGCATATCGATTGGTTGCACAGAACAACTCATCCCCATAGTTTGTATACAGGGAAACTGCATCCACATCTAACATTTCACAAATATTATTCAGCACTTCCGGCTCTTTCAGATAATCCACACCCTTTACCGCCAGGTTTCCGTACAACTCAGCCATAGCCTCTACACGTTTCTCCTTGGAAATAGTATAGGACAGAGCCTTTACTCTCTGATTACCGGTTTCATATTCCCCATGCAAAGCCGCATCATAAATAATATGACGATTCTTTCCCTTTTCCTTGGCAATATAAAGTGCCTTATCTGCCATTCCTACCAGTGTCTCGTAGTCCGTAGCATTCTGAGGGAACTGAGACACACCGATAGATACCGTCATATGAAACTGGGGTGAAAACTCATAATAAAAATTCTTGGTCATGGTTTTCAAAAGAGTCTTCAATGCTTCTCTGGTAGGCACATCCTCCAACAGCATGAAAAACTCATCTCCGCCGAAACGTCCGATAATACCTCTTCTGCCCACCACCTGCTTCATAATATGTGCCGCCTTTTGAATGACCAAGTCTCCAAACAAGTGTCCGAAGGTATCATTGATATTCTTGAAATCATCAATATCCATCATAATAATCCACTTGTTCTTGTTGTCCTTACGATTCAGATGATCAATGGCATATTCCGCAGAAGCCTTTTTATTCAATAGTCCCGTTGCCGCATCCTTTGCTGCCGATGACAGATAGTATGCCTCCTCTTCGTGAGTACGGATAGGTTCAAAAATACCAATCATCTGATTTGCATTTTTGTACATCACACCACCGGTCACCTTACAGCTGATAAAGCTTGGGTCATCACTGCTGGGAATCTCCATCTCAAAGGAGGACTTATGCTCCTTCAGATTTCGTACAAAACGTCTTATCTGTTCTGCTGCTTTTTCCCCCATACCCGGCATTTCCAGCTTGTTTTCGAAGTAGTTATCCAACTGGTCATCCACCAGCTTCACTGCCTTCTCATCAATATATTTATAAACAATAAACTGCTCTGTATTTACATCATATTCAAAATAATAGTAATTGACCCAGCTCAAGAACCGACGATACTTTGCCAGATTGTTTTCCACTACCCGGAAGCGATCTTCCACATCACGAAAATCGTACAAGATAATACGGTATAACGGAGTTCCCTCATTCTCCATCTTGTTACTGTTTTCCAAACGCAGGTATACCGTATGCACCTCATCCTTCAGATTGGTAATGTCGGTAATAAATTCCATAGGCTCACGAAGCGGCTTCGGTGCCAGAAGCATCGCCTCCCCTACATCCGGCTCTACCAAAGAACTGACTGCCATAAAAGAATTACTGCCTACGAACCTGTAATACATCTCCGAAGCTTGTACCGGTGTCATATCCGCTCTTACAAATATTTCACACTCATACAATTTCGTTTTTCTAAGTCGTGGGTCCAGCTTAAAAAGTCTCATAATAATCCCCCTTTATCCCTAATAAAACACATGTCCGCCTATGTTAATACCGGTCAGACCAGGAATAGGCGTTCTGAAAAACAAACAATCCCCTACGTTTGTAATTCCTGACATAGCCTCCTGTGCTGCCTTGTAACAGCTGGGCGTTGCTTTATTGATGGACAATGCCAGCTCCAAACGTCCACTGGCTACCGGCGAAAACTGTCTCTTCTGGTAAATAACGCCTACCACTGTATCCGGGAACTTAGCACTGCGCACACGGTTCATTACCACTGCACCAACCGCCACCTGTCCCTGATAGGGTTCTCCTCCGGCTTCACAATAAATCAAGTTCGCCAGCAGGTACAAATCCCCTTCTGCAAACTGAATGTCCGAAATATCCCGCCACTTAGCATTGGCCGCCGCCTGTGCCAGAGCAATCTCCTGAGCCAGCTTCTTCTCCAAATACTTCAGATCCTTCTCCAGCTCCTTCATCTTTGCTTCATAAGCCTTTGCAGCCTTTTCCGCATCCTCAATCTGGTCTGCATAATCTGCAATGGACGTACTGACCTCGGTAATCAGACCATTAACCTTGTTTCGTTCTGCTTCTGCATCCGCCAACAAAATATCCAGTTCCTGTTTTTCCTGATTCAGACGTATCTCTTCTGACTGGATGAATTCTCTGGTCTCGATAATCTGTTCCAACATCTTGTCATCATAGCTGGCCACCTGTTCGAAATAAGTACCGAAATTCAAAATATCCGCGAAGCTCTCCGCACTTAAGATGGCCGCCAGCCAGTCCAGCCCGCCTCTTTCATAGGAAAACTTAATATGCTTCTCCATGCATTCGTATTGTCTTGCCTCTGTTGCCAACGCCTCTTCCAGAGACTCCTGCGTATCCTCAATCTCTATTTTTTTATCTGCAATCTGTTCTTCCAAATCCGCCAGTCGGTTACTTACCTCCACCAACTGTGCATTCAGCTCAGAAAGCTTCTTTTGCAAATCATTCTGCTCACCCTTCAGCCCTTTCAGTTCCTTCTCATGCTCATCCATGATTTGCTCCAGCTCATCTTTGTCCTGCTTCGCTGCATCAATCTGCTGCTGGGTACTGGGTGCCGCCTGTGCCTCCAAAGGAACACTTACCACCAGCATGCAGAACAATAATGCTGTCACTATGCAGTTTTTCCTTCTTCGTCTCATACTACCACACCTGGGCTTTTACCCTTTCCTACCTACACATCAATTTCTATCTTCTTGCCGGTCTTGGCATATTTCATATACTTCACACCTGCTGCATCAAACATTCTCTTGGATGCCACATTGGAGGGTGTTCCGTCATATTTATCACTGTCATAAACCACTGTTTTGATTCCTGCCTGAATAATCGCCTTGGCACATTCATTACAAGGGAACAGGGAAACATACAGCTTGGTCCCCTCCAGAGAACCGCCGCGATAATTCAATATGGCATTTAACTCACTATGGGTCACAAAGGGATACTTAGTCTCCAATTCCTCCCCTTCCCTTTCCCAAGGGAAATCATCATCGGAACAACCTGCCGGAAAGCCATTATAGCCCATGGACAATATCTTGTTCTGATTGCTGACGATACAGGCTCCCACCTGCGTATTCGGATCCTTGGAACGCATACCGGACAAATGTGCCACGCCCATGAAATACTCGTCCCAATTAATATAATCCAGTCTTTTACCACTCATAAAAAGCCTCCCTCTCCCCGGATAGTTTTAAAGCTTCTCGATTAAATCTACTCTTCTCTGATGTCTCTCCTCACCGGAAAACTCTGTATTCAAAAAGGTATCCACGATTTCAAAGGCCAGCATATCTCCTACCAGTGCCGCACCCATAGCCAATACATTGGCATTGTTATGCAGTCTGGTCATCTTTGCTGATACCGGCTCGGAACAAAGTGCACAACGAATACCTGCTACCTTATTCGCAGAAATACTGATACCGATACCTGTTGTACAGATGACGATGCCCTTTTCACATTCTCCTGCTGCCACAGCCTTCGCTACTGCATGTCCATATGCCGGATAATCTACAGAGGCCAAATCATAACAACCCATATCCTTTACTTCCAGTCCCTGCTTCTGCAAATGTGCCTTTACCTTTTCCTTCAACTCAAATCCGCCATGGTCACTTCCGATTGCTATCATCTTCTTCTCCATCCTCTCTACAAATGTATCACCTTATGTCCGGCTGCCTTTAACAAACGATTCATAATAGCCTGTCCCATTCCTATGGTTTCAAAGCTTTCTGAATAAATCATATCCACTTCTTCCTCATCGAACTCTCGCAAAATTCGATACAAATTCTTTGCGATAGCCTCCTCGTCCTCCCGGCTGCCGATGTTTTTTACCACATCAGCCTCATAGGCGTTGAGACTTTCCGTACAACCGATGATGCCCACCTTACATCCCTTTGCCTGACAGGCTCCTGTCTGCTCATTGATATATTTCACCACCTGTTTAGGGTCTCCGTCTACAATAATTAATTCTCCCTTAGGTGCATAATGTCGGTACTTCATGCCCGGTGCCTTAGGTGCCAGTCCGCTGTCATTGCTCAGTATGGTCTTGTCCGTATCTACGCTTCCTAAAACCTCCGCCAGCATATCTTCCGTAATATAACCGGGGCGTAAAATCTGCGGTGGTGATACGGTCAAATCAATAATGGTAGATTCCAGACCGATGCCTACCTCACCACCATCAATAATCATATCGATTTTGCCGTTCATATCTTCTATTACATATTTCGCCACCGTAGGACTGGGCTTTCCGGAGGTGTTGGCACTGGGTGCTGCCACATACCCTCCGCCGTACTCTATGAGCTTTCTGGCCACCTCATGGGAAGGCATACGCACAGCCACTGTATTCAGTCCTCCCGTTGTTTCAAAGGGTATCCGGTCAGACTTGGGCAAAATCATGGTCAACGGACCCGGCCAAAATGCCTCTGCCACCTTTCTCGCTTCCTCTGTCACTTCCGTTACGATAGGCTCCAAGTCTTCCATATTAGCAATATGCACAATCAAAGGATTGTCTGAAGGACGTCCCTTTGCAGCATATATTTTGCGGGAAGAATCCGGATTCAATGCATCCCCGCCCAAACCATATACGGTTTCTGTGGGAAATGCTACCAAGCCCCCGGCCTGCAGAATCGCTCCTGCTTCCCGAAGTCTTTCCTCTGTGACTTCTTCTATTGTTACTACTTTTGTGTTCATATTCCAACTCCGTGTATGACTACCTGATGCATACACTATCTCCGATTCTAAATTGCATACTCTTTTGTAGTATATCATATTTGTTGAAAAAGGGAAAGGCAAATCTTTATTTCCTTTCCCGAACTTCCTGAACAAATTGTAAAATCCCCATATGTATGGCCCATGCCACCCTGTCCTGGTATTCTTCCTGACACAAAAGCTGTGCTTCCTTACTATTTGACAAAAAGCCACATTCCACAATCACCGTAGGGATTTGGGTCTTTTTCAACAGATAATAACTATCATTTGCCTTTCTCTGCCTATGGTTCTCCGGATTCAGACGAGCCCGCAAGGATTCCTGCAAAAGCTCAGCCAATCGCTCTCCCTCTCTGCTGTCCTTGTAATAAAAAACCTGCGCGCCGTTTACATACTCCTCCGTATAACTGTTTTGGTGAATACTGACGGTTACCAGAGGCTTTGCTTCTTCCATAACCGCGATACGCCGCTTCATATCCTGCACCTTTTTATTTTCTGCATTGGCATCGTACAACCCCTCGTCCTCTTCTCTGGTCATTACCACCCGGATACCATTGGCCTCCAGATACTGCTTCACCCGTTTGGTAATGGCCAAATTAATATCTTTTTCTTCACTGCCGTTGATACCGATTTTACCGGGGTCATTTCCCCCATGCCCCGCATCCAAAACGATACATACCGGCTCCTCCTTTGTCAGAACATTCTTGCCCGCCACAGACACTGCCAGCTCCTTTGACAGATACAGCATCCCCACTACCAACAGCAGACCTGTGATTACCGAAATTCCTCTTTGACTGATTTTTTGCATAAAAACTCCCCGGAAGCTATTCACCAAAATATATGCTCCGGGGATATTTTTTATACCATTATACAGTTTTATGAATTTGCATAAGCATTTATCATTTCCCAAACCATGGGGGTACCATAGCCCAGTCTCCACACTGCCACACCGGCAATATCTTTAGCCTTCATCACATTCAGCTTCACCTGAATGGACTTTTCGTTCTCCACCCACAGCTTATAAGTAGCAGAACCACTGGTCCATTCTATATACTGCTGCTGGGTTTCCTCGTCCCATTCGCCCTGTCTGCCGATTCGATCCAAGAAATCCTGAGTATTTATCATGGTCAGGTACTCGTCCGTCACCTCTGCACCGTCAATTTTCCACAGGATACTATAGAAGGGTAGTGCATTTACCACCTTTTCCTTGGGTACCTGTTCTAAGGTTTTGTCAATACCATTGCTTACATAGTTAATGCTGGCCACACTGCCCGGGTCACCGCTGCCATGCCAATGCTCATCATAGCCCATGATAATCACATAGTCAGCTACCTTGCCCTGCACATCCCTGCGCAGATAGGCATTGAAATTGAAAGGCACATAATTGTCAATGGAGAAGGTCAGTTCATTCAAACGGCACTGTATGGATAACTCTCTGACAAACTGTGCATAATGCTCTCCGCTGTCTGCATTCACACGCTCAAAGTCCAAATTGATACCGTCCAGTCCCAAACGCAACGCCTCTGCTACAATACCTTCTATTAAACGAGTACGATTGGTGGTCGAAGAAAGCACTGCAAATACATCAATATTTGCCTTGTTTACATTATGATAATTAAAGTCGTCCAGAACACCCCAGACCTCCAGTCCCATATTGTGAGCACGCTCCACATAATCCGGTGTACCAAAGCTTTCGAAACCGCCCTGATTGTCATTCAAGCTAAACCAGGTAGGTGCTATAACATTCATGCCCTTGGTATTTGCCACCATACTCTCCAGCGTATCGTTTCCGCCTACACCGCCGATGGAATGCCAACCTAAGCATACCTTATTCTCCAACTGCCTCGTGGTATACTCCGGCTCTACATAATCTGTCACTGGCGTTTCCGTCACTACACTTTCCTCTGACAGGCATTTGTTTTCCACATATCCTATAAAGGTATCCTCCGTCTTTACCTTGCTCCAGGTTTCCATCTTTTCCAACACTTCCACCTGTTCATCCGCTGCAATCTCCCTCAAAATAGGGCTCTTGATACCGCCCTTGACACGCACCTCCGTATCCTTCTTCACGGTTGCCACACGTTTCTCGCCCCACTGGGTATATACCTGAACCCGCAGTTCGAACACCTCATAGGAAAAATTCGTATACTCCTTCACAAAGTCTGCTGCCAGATATACCTTTTCTCCTTCTGCATAGGCAGGCACATAGGAAAGCTGTTCCTGACTGCCGCCTCTCTCCACAGTCGTATCTCCCAAGCGGACACGCACCACCTCCGTAGGCAAGGCATACAACAGCAGCCCTTCTGCACTATCCACATAAAAAGCATCATTAAAATACTTATGCACGGTTTTCAAATCAAAGTAGCAGACACCATCCTTTAACAATGCCTGTTCCTCTACACGCTCATCCTGCAGGAATATAGCCAGTCTGTCACCCTTTACTCCGAAGTACTCCTTCAGGTTCGCTTCCTCCTCCGAATAAGAATATTTATCAAAAACGATGGTTCCTGCCGTAGCAATTCCAATAATAATAATCAATACAATAGCCACAAAAACCGGTATCAGCTTCTTCATTTTCCTCTAACTCCTTCTAAAACATATAAGACACCGGAAAAACTCTCCGATGTCTTACAGTATAACAAACTATTTTCATATCGTCATCATTTTTTTAAGACAAGTTTACTGAATCTGTGACAAAATAATCATTCAACATGAGAGGCATTCTCTTTTTCGGTAATCTTCTTCTGTCACAAGGCACTGACCACGCCTATTGTTCCTTGATCTTATCAAATCGTATCTGCTCCAATACACCATTTTCATCCAAAATATAGTCGGGCATATAAACGGAACGCTCCTGTACGCAACGCGCCAGAGCTTCCTCCAGAGTCGTTCTTCTGTTGTCTATATATACCTCCAGGTCCGGCTCTCCCTTGCTCTCCAGTCGATAGCGCAGGACATCCTCGATATTTTGAGTGAATTGACCGTTTTCGGCTTTTTCCATGACATTCATACCTCCTTTTTTCATATGCCCTTGACCAAAAAGAATGTGATATATTTATTTAGGCATATATTTGTGATATAATGGATATGAATAAAACAGATTGTTAGAGTTCTCCGACAGTACAAAAAATAATAAAAAAATTAGAATCTTTGAATAATAACGTTTTATAAATAAATTTTTGGGAAAAATTAAATCACCGAGCAAGCACATTTGATATTGCTTGTAAGACATCCTGAATTCTTCTACGATAGGTTCAAAACCTTTTGACTAATCATACAATAGATTAGAGGATGATATACGGAACGAAACGTTCCAAATTTCGGAATTTAAGAATAACTTAACCACCTGTCCTCCTTCTGGTACAGATTATCGGAGGAAACTCTATATGTATTATATATGGAACGTATTAAAAATGCAAGCGATTCATTAAATTTTCTTAAACTTCCTCGGTTCTATTGACTAAAAACCTTAGAAAGTATAAGATACTTTTACAAAATCGCATCTTTTATGAAAGATATTAAGATGCAGAAAGGATAGGGTTGTCATATGAAAATTGAAAAATTAAATGAGAATCAAATTCGATGTACCTTAACCAAGGAAGACCTGGCCAGCCGCGAGCTCAAAATCAGTGAATTGGCATACGGCACAGAAAAGGCAAAAAGTCTCTTCCGGGATATGATGCAGCAGGCAAACCATGAATTCGGTTTTGAAGCCGAAGACATCCCACTCATGATAGAAGCCGTTCCCGTCAATGCCGAATGTATTGTGCTGATTATCACCAAGGTAGAAGATCCTGAAGAATTGGACACTCGCTTTTCCCGCTTTGCCCCATCCGTTCACGAGGAAACTGACACAGAGGAGGATGCACTGGCAGAGGCTTCTGATGAGATTTTAGATTTATTCCGCAAAATACAGGCAGGAGGTGTCCCTCAGACAGAGACCGCAGAGGAAATCGTTGCCGAGCAAACACCGGCTGACAACAAGCCTCTGGTTCGGTTATTCCGGTTCCCTACCATGCATGCTTTACTTTCCATGGCAGCAGGCTTACCGATTCCTTTCGAGGGCGACAGCTCCTTGTTCAAAGACAATAAATCACAGCATTATTTTCTGTTGCTCGTAGGAACACAGGATGCAGCCATGGAATACAACAAGCTTTGCAACATGCTTTCCGAATATGGTGCATTGCAACGGGTACTGCCTACTACACAGGCTTTCCTGGAAGAGCATTGTGAAACCATCCTTGCGACAAATGCGTTGGGTGTTTTAGCAGGATTACATTGATGTTTCCTTCACAGGATAAAATAAAACTTAAACACAACGAATAACAGCCGGTCCCTCGGGACCGGCTGCTTTCCTTTTAGAAGCTTATAATGCTGCAATCTTCTCCATCAATTCATCAATATTCAAGCCATGTACCATTGCTGCTTCTGCAAGGGATTCCCCCTGTGCGGAAGGACAGCCTAAACAGTGCATGCCTGCCTCTAAAAGAACAGGTGCAACATTGGGATTTGCACGTAAAATTTCACCGATTGTCATGTCCTTTGTGATAGTCATGTCAAATTACCTCCTTCTTGTACTTTCATGGTTCTCTTTCTGACAAATTGCCAAAGTCGGAACCATTCCTACAATAGTATATCCTTTTCTGAGCATTCTGGCAAGTCCAACATTCCGGAAACTATTCAGAGTTTTAGAAACGCATTTTGCGAATAACAGCTCCGAATAGTCACTCTTACAGCTTCTCATGCAATTCCTCTAATGTCCATCCCTGCTCGTATAAAAAGGTTGCAGCCTCCTTTCCCACATATCGGAAATGCCATGGTTCATAAGAAATATCGGTAATCCCTTCCTTCTCTTTCGGGTAACGCAATATAAAACCATACTCATGGGCATGCTCTGTCAGCCATCGGTTACCCGGCTCTTCTGCCTGTGTGATATCCATATTCACGTTCTCACTGCAAAGCAAATCCAATGCCAGACCGGTTTCATGCTCACTGCATCCGGCGGGCATGGTTTGTTTATAAGTCTCAGCCAAAGCCTCTCTGTAGTCCATCCCCTGTGCCATATATCGTTTTACATCCTCATCCACCAGTTCCTGTTGCCGTCTCCTACTCCGATAAGCAGAGGCTATCCAATACTGATGCCCCTCTTCTCCAGCTGCAGCCAGCAAATCCACCAAATCCTCATAGAGATACTCCGAAGCCTGCAACCGTCCGTTGCAGATACTGCGTAGGTTATCCTCATAGTCTCCCTCCTCCAACGGGTGTTCCCTGTTGACCAACACCAGTAATTCTTCGTATTCCTCATACAATGCTTTACACTGCTTCGACAAAGCAGCCTCTTCCATCCTTTCCCCCACATTTGCCGAATTTTCTGCTTCTTCATTCTCTTCCCCCAACTCTACAGTGTTCGTTATGGTATCTTTGGTTTGTTCCCAAATCTGTTGTGTATACAAGTCTTCCTTCCCGGCCCCCTCAACTTCCCTATCCGCCAACAGACCTGCCACCAGACGAATAGGCAGACTGCATAGCCACACCAAACCGATGACCCCCAAAAGGCTCCATCCCAACAAAATACATTTCCTTCTTCGCTGCTGCCGAAGCTTTGCTTTTTTCATAAAAAGTACCTCCAGATATTCCTTCCGAAGGTACTATAGCAAGGGTTTGTAACCAAATCCCCACATATTTGTATCATAGTTGTTTCATTCTACCGAAGCCGCTTCTATTTGATATCCCAGTGTATATACATCATAAATAAAAGGCGGCATACCCAGACGCAAGCTAAAATTCTGCTTATCCGAAACAGTTTCCATATACACCCTTAGGCATGAATCCTGCTCCATAAAAATCATTTTTTCTCCCCAAACTGTTTCATATATCTTTTCTGTCTCGCTGTCAAACACAGCACTCTCCCCATTCACCAGCTGAAACTTTTGTCCCAATCCCCAATAATCTGCCAATACCTCTCTGCTATCCACATCCCAAACCTCTTTTTCCATCTTCAGACTGCTTAAGGGGGCATTCGCCAGATACAGACCATACAGCTTGCCGAATTCCGCATCGACCCAGAGCGTGATATGAGGTATCACATAATAAAGCTTTGGGTAATCCTTTACCTTATCTACGGAAAGCTCCGTACACCTACAGGTCAGAAGGTACACCTGACTTTCCGGCAACAGTTCTTCTCCCAGACGATTTCGGCAGGCTACCTCGATTCGTTTGGTGTCCACCACACGAAACGTGCTACTCACACCATAGCCCAGCTGCAGCTCTTGGAGCAAAAGCTTATCTGCTTCCTCCAAAATTCTTTGCGGTGATAAATCACCGGTATCGGGAAGCTGCGCCTCTACCGGCTCCGATAATATCAGTTCTCCTCCCTCTTCCAAAGCACTTCCTATGGCATACATCTTTTCTTCGAAGCTTCCGTACGCCACCTGATAAGTGGTCAAATCCAATTCTTTGGTATGAAGCTGCTCCAAAGTGCGGCTATCATAAAATACACTGATTATCCCCGGTGCATAAAAAGCAGCCACCAGAAGCATCGTTAGCACAAAAATACTGCATACAATGCCTGCTTTATTCCGTTTCCTCATAGCCTCCCCTTTCCGGGAAGAAAATACCAATCACCGTTCCCTTCCCCTCTGTACTTTTTATCTGCCACAGTGCCTTATGCAATGCTACGATTTTAGCACAAAGTGCCATTCCCAGTCCTGCACCGCCTTCCTTGCGAGCTCTGGATTTATCTACCATATAAAAAGCTTCTGTCACATGAGGCACCTCCCCTTGCGGCATCCCCCTGCCATTGTCCTGTATTTCCAACAGATACCCTCTTGCCTCTTGTTTGCCGGTAATGCGGATATTGCCTCCTTCTTCACAGGCTTTTCGGGAATTATCCACCAAATTCAACAAAAGTGACAACAGTAAATCCTTATCCCCATACAATGCTGCTTCCTGCACATGAATTTCCAGTTCTATTTTCTTTGCCATAAGCATAGGGCGAGTAGTTGCTTTCACTGTTTCCAGCAAATCCTTCACCATCACATTGCAAAAAGGAATGTCCTGCTTATCCACCCGGGTCAGCTCCATCATCTTATATGCCAAACGCTCCAATCGTTTTCCATCCTGATAAATATACCCTGCTGACATCATCCTTGCTTCCTCCGACAATTGTATCGTCATGAGCAGCTCACTATAACCTATGATAGAAGTCAATGGTGTCTTTAACTCATGTGCAAAGGCTCCCGTAAACTCTTCCTGTCTGCGTACCGCATCATTCAGTTCCTGAATATTTTCCTCTAATCGGGTTGCCATCCCATTAAAGTCCTCCATCAAATCCGTGATTTCATCCCTTCCCTCGGGCTGTACCCGACGACTGTAATCTCCTCTGGCAAAAGCCCTTGTGGCCAAAGAAAGCTTCCGAATAGGTGCTGTGAAATGCAAGGAAAACACCAGCGAAAGCACTGCTGAAATAATGAGCAAAATCACCATAGCTACCCGGTATTGCTGCAACAGTGTTTGCCGATTATCATACACCTGCTGTATGCTGCAGTTCCTCTCCAAGTAATAATCCTTCTCCTCCACCTTCACATATGACACAGCCTCCAGAAAATGCTCCTCCTGTTGTTCCACTATCCGCCAGACAATTTCCTCCTTGGGTGCCATATCCTCCACCAGCTCATTGCGATAGTTCCCCTTTTGATACAGCATTTCCTTTTCTCCATTGTACACAGTTACTGCCGCATCTCCCTTCCCGATGCTTTGCTCTATGGTTTCCACTACGCCGGTCACCATTTGCTTTTGAGACTGATAAAGCTGTGGTTGCCCTTCCATGGATGTAAGAAATGCATACTGGAACATAGTGATTTCCTCCAGCGATGCTTCCACCTCGCTGTCCAACCACATTTGCACACTGGTTTGTATCAACACATTTCCAAAAACAGTAAACATGACAATCAAAATGGACAAAATGCCCACAAACTGCTTCCAAAATAGTTTCATGGTTTATTCAGTCCTCCCCGTGAAAACAATATCCTATCTTATAAACTGCCTGTATCTGCTTTTCCAGCCCTGCCTTGTGCCGAAGTCTCTGTACATGCAAATCCACGGTTCGACTGTCTCCCATATAAGTTCCGCCCCATACATGCTCGTAAATCATTTCCCTGTGCAGTGCCCTGTTGGGATTTCTCACAAATAATAAAAGCAAATCAAATTCCTTAAAGGTCAGCTCGATTTTTTCAGTGCCCCGGTAAACACTGCGGGCACCGATGTGTATGGTCATATCCCCCACCTTCAGTTCCTGTTGTGCTTTGTGGTAACGACGCAACACATTCTCCACCCTGGCAAGCAGCTCTGCCAGTTCAAAGGGCTTAGTCACATAATCATCCGCTCCGGCCTTCAAGCCCCTGACCTTATCATAGGTTTCCCCCTTAGCAGTCAAAAAAATCACCGGGATATCCAGGCTCTTGGCATACTCTAACAATTCATAACCATCTGCCCCCGGCAGCATAATGTCAAACAGGCACAAATCATATCTCCCCTCTGCCAATTTATCTGCCCCGGCCAGTCCGCCATATGCCACATCGCACAAA
Source organism: Acetatifactor sp. (assembly GCA_045538995.1). Taxonomy (GTDB): domain Bacteria; phylum Bacillota; class Clostridia; order Lachnospirales; family Lachnospiraceae; genus Acetatifactor. Next base: position 38,003 of record JAZQEK010000055.1, read on the forward strand.
TAGCCTGCCTTATTTAGATTTATCCGTATCAGATTCGCAATCGCTTCCTCATCCTCCACAATCAATATCTTATTCACATCGACACTTCCTTCCCATTTTCCTTCCTCCTGAAAATACATCCAAATTGTATCATAGTTGTAACATACTTTCATCCCTCTAAAGCCCAGAATTTTTCGGCTTTGTATAGAAAAAAGTACACTCCATTGCCTTGACTGAGCCAGTACTTTTTCATATAATGGATACAGAGAATTAGAAGCTAAAAAACTTAAATTCACTAATTCAATTTTATAGGAGGCTATTTCAAATGAAACCAGAATGGACAGATTTTGTAGGCGGCAAGTGGCAGACTGAAATCAACGTACGTGATTTCATCCAGAAGAACTATCATCCTTATGATGGTGACGAAGCATTCTTAGCTGGTCCTACACAGAACACAAAAGATTTATGGGCACAGGTACTTGATTTACAGAAGCAGGAAAGAGAAGCAGGCGGCGTTCTTGATATGGACACCAAGGTAGTTTCTACTATCGTTTCTCACGGTCCTGGTTATTTAGACAAATCTAAGGAAACTATCGTAGGTTTCCAGACTGACAAGCCTTTCAAGCGTTCTTTACAGCCTTACGGCGGTATCAGAATGGCAGAGAAAGCTTGCTCTGACAACGGCTACGAAGTAGATCCTGAAATCAGCGAGTTCTTCTCTACTCACAGAAAGACTCACAACGCTGGTTGTTTCGATGCTTACAATGCTGAAATGAGAGCATGTCGTTCTTCTCACATCATTACCGGTCTTCCGGATGCTTACGGCCGTGGTCGTATCATCGGTGACTACAGAAGAGTTGCTCTTTACGGTATCGATCGTTTGATTGAGGACAAGTTGGATCAGAAGGATTCTACCGGACGTGTTATGACTGATGATGTTATCCGTCTTCGTGAAGAAATCTCTGAGCAGATCGTTGCTTTGAAGCAGATGAAGGAAATGGCAGCTTCTTACGGTTTTGATATTTCTAAGCCTGCAAAGGACGTTAAGGAAGCTATCCAGTTTACCTATTTCGGATATTTGTGTGCAGTTAAGGAGCAGAACGGTGCAGCTATGTCCCTCGGACGTACCTCTACCTTCATCGACTGCTACGCAGAAAGAGACTTGGCTAACGGTACTTATACTGAAGAGCAGATTCAGGAGTTCGTTGACCACTTCATCATGAAGTTACGTTTAATCAAGTTTGCTCGTACACCTGAATACAACCAGATCTTCGCTGGTGACCCTGTATGGGTAACCGAGTCTTTGGCTGGTGTTGGTGTTGACGGACGTCACTTAGTAACTAAGATGAGCTTCCGTTACTTAAATACACTTTACAACTTGGGTGCTTCACCGGAACCTAACTTGACAGTTCTTTGGTCTACCAGACTTCCTGAGAACTTCAAGAAGTTCTGTGCTAAGACCTCTATCAACACATCTTCCATCCAGTATGAGAACGATGATTTGATGAGAGTAACCCACGGTGATGACTACGGTATCGCATGTTGCGTATCTTCCATGGTTATCGGTAAGGAAATGCAGTTCTTCGGAGCACGTGCTAACCTTGCTAAGTGTTTATTGTACGCTTTGAACGGTGGTGTTGATGAAGTTACCAAGAAGCAGGTTGGTCCTAAGTATCGTCCTGTAGAAGGTGATGTTCTTGATTATGATGATGTTTACAGCAAGTTCATGGATATGATCGAGTGGCAGGCAGATGTTTATGTTAACACTCTGAACATCATCCACTACATGCATGACAAGTACTGCTATGAGAGAGCAGAGATGGCTCTTCATGACAGAGACGTTAAGAGATACTTCGCAACTGGTGTTGCTGGTCTTTCTATCTGTGCTGACTCCTTATCTGCTATTAAGTATGCTAAGGTTGAAGTTATCAGAGACGAAGACGGAATCATCGTTGACTTCAAGACAACCGGTGACTTCCCTAAGTATGGTAACGATGATGACCGCGTAGACCTTATTGCTCAGGACTTAGTTCATAAGTTCATGACCGCTGTTAGAAGACATCATACCTACAGAAATGGTATCCCTACCACTTCTATTTTGACCATTACTTCTAACGTAACCTACGGTAAGGCAACCGGTAACACTCCTGACGGACGTAAGAAGGGCCAGCCTTTCGCTCCCGGTGCTAACCCTATGCACGGCCGTGATACCAACGGTGCTGTTGCTTCCTTAGCTTCAGTTGCTAAGCTTCCTTTCAAGGATGCTCAGGATGGTATCTCTAACACCTTCACCATCATTCCTGGTGCTCTTGGTAAAGAAGATCAGGTATTCGCAGGTGACATCGAATTAGACTTGAATAACTAATTCAACATTAACTATTGATTTTCACTCCGGGGCAGCCACCGGCTCCCCGGAAGCAATAGAAAGGTATGATTCCAATGGACGAAAAGCAAATGATTGACGATCTTGTACAAATGCTGGATAAAGGCATGCTGAGCGGTGTAGGACATGTGAACGTGGACTTCGATGCAGCAAGCAAGCAATCAAAAGACGTTCAGACTATGGGCTGTTCGGATTGTTCACGCACTCCCCTGGCTTGTAGCGTACCTACACTTCATGAGGGCTTGGATGATTTCAAGCAACCCGTGAAAAAAGACAATTAATATTTAAGGAGGAAAAAATCATGGCAGCAAATGCAGCACAGTGCGATAACTTAGTAGCATTACTTGATGGTTATGTAACCAAGGGTGGACATCACCTCAATGTTAATGTATTAAATAGAGAGACTTTATTGGACGCTCAGCAGCATCCTGAAAACTATCCTCAGCTTACTATCCGTGTATCCGGATACGCAGTTAACTTCATCAAGTTAACTCCTGAACAGCAGGCTGACGTTATCTCTCGTACTTTCCACGAAGGTATCTAATCAAGGATAACAGCCAACATAAAGTTGGCATACTAAAGAGCCCGGGAAGCCAGTCTTCCCGGGCTCTATTAGAAAGGAAAGATTATGCAAGGAAGAATTCATTCACTGGAAAGTTTTGGAACCGTAGACGGTCCCGGCGTACGCTTCGTAGTCTTTGTACAAGGCTGCCCTATGCGTTGTGCCTACTGCCACAACCCGGACACTTGGGCGATGACTGGCGGCAAGCTCATGGAACCGTCCTATATTATCGAACAATACGAACGTAACAAAGGTTTCTACAGAGGCGGCGGTATCACCGTTACCGGTGGAGAACCCTTAATGCAGGTAGACTTTTTAATTGAACTGTTTACACTGGCAAAGAAAAAAGATATTCATACCTGTATCGACTCCTCCGGCATTGCTTTTAATCCGGACTCAGAAGCTTTCATGGAGAAGCTGGACAAGCTGATGACTTTAACTGACCTTGTTATGCTGGATATCAAGCATATCGACAACGAAAAGCACAAGGAACTCACTGCCCAGCCCAACACCCGTATCTTGGAATTTGCCGCTTATTTAAACGATAAGCAGGTTCCCATGTGGATTCGCCATGTGGTGGTTCCGGGCATTACAGACGATGATAAGTATTTGTTTGATTTAGGCTACTATATCGGACGCTTCACTAACCTGAAGGCTTTGGATGTGCTCCCCTATCATACCATGGGAGAAGTAAAGTACAAAAAGCTCGGTATGGAATATAAGCTGGCAGGTGTTCCGGCTATGGATAAAGATAAAATTCCGGAAAAGAAAAAGGTAATCCTGGATGGCATACGAAAAATTCGCAAAGAACTGGAATTAGGCTCAACTAACTAAAATTAGTCTGAAAATTCCTACATTTTTGCAAAAAATACTTGTAATTTCGAAATATATATATTACAATAATTTCAGAGATTGATAAATTTCTATCAAATGTTTTACAATATAGGAGGATTTTATTATGGCATTCGTTATTGGTGATTCTTGTGTAGCTTGTGGTGCTTGTGAAGCACAGTGTCCTGTTGGTGCTATCAGCATGGGCGATGGTAAGTTCGAAATCGATGCAGACAAGTGCATTTCTTGTGGTGCTTGTGCAGGTCAGTGTCCTGTTGGTGCTATCGAAGAGGCTTAATAAGTGAACCTGCAAAGGGCATCTCTTAAGAAAAGAGATGCCTTTTTTTCTTGGGCTTTAACGGAGTTATTTTATTGTTCTTCTCTTTTTCACCGAAGATTTTCCTCTTTTCAGGTTTATCCTTGGCACCCTTCCCTATTTCAGACATATCCTTAGACGCCTCCCCCATCAGAGTCTTTCCCTTCAAGAGCTTGTCCTTTTTATCCCCCACCGGTTGTGGTTCCATTACTATTTCCTTATTAGTCTGCTCTGCACTGACCTTCTCACGACGAAGTCTGCCGCTCTTCTTGCGTAACAGCTCATCCATCCTTTTATAGTATTCCTCACTACGCTGGGTACGCTCCTTTTCCCGCTCACTTTCTCTCTCTTCCTGACAACGGAATTGATAGTCCAGTTCCTTCACAACTCCTTCCCGAATATCCTTACACAGCTCCTGATTGTTCTCTTGAAGAGTTTCTTTTATCAATTGCTTCAATAGCCATTGCAGTCGCTGTGCCTTCTCCTCCTTGGTTTCCTCCTGAGCAGGTATCACTTCCTTTTCTACAGCTTGTATAGCCATACCGGTATTCTCTTCCTCTGTTCCCAGTACATCCAGCTTTCCATCCTTCAAGATCATCTTAATCGCCTTCAATTGCAGTCCTCTCTCCTTCATACTTTTAATCTGCACAAATCGTTCAATATCAGTATCTGTATAGTATCTGTGACCTGCCTCATTGCGCTTAATGGGCAGCTTCAGCTCCTCTTCCCAGTATCTCAGTACATGGCTTTCTACCTGCACTCTTTTGGCTGCGTCTGAAATCAATAAATATTCCATAATATGTTCTCCTTTCCGGGGTAAATGGGTTAGGTAGGTGTTAGGGGTGGCGGCTAGGTGGGGTTGCATATGTATTGGACAACTCATGTGTACAGGGATTAAGTAATTCTAAGTATTTTGCCCAAGGTTTTCGCAAGGGACGTGGCGGTGCAAATTCGCATCCATGCTCAATTGCACCTAAATTGGACATCCTTGCCCAATTTCCACTGTAGATAGCGCAAAATACTAAGAATTGCTAAATCCCTTCCCAAAATCATTGTCCAATACATATGCAGCCCCACCTAGCCACAAATCCCAACACCCACCCTTTTTCATATTCACTTCTGTTCCTTATCCATTTGTAAAATAAAAAGAGAACCCTCTTTTGGAAAGTTCTCTTTAGTAAGTTAGATTATTCTGTTTAACTACTTTATAAGCCTTTTTCTTCCTTGTAATTAATAAACATAGTTCGAATTTTTACATCATCCTCTGTTTGTCCCACTACAGCTTCGATACATTTCTCAATATTTTTCTTGGTAATAAACTCTGTCTGCTCCAATATCTTCTGTATTCTTTCAACCTGTATATGTTCGATAAAGTCTCTCATAATCTTAAGCATGTTCTTTTTTATAAACTCACCTGCTACTGCATCCCCTGTCTGTAGATAACAATCCACAGCAATCCTGTGCTTAATCATAGAACCTACCTTTAGACTAAAATCCTTTTCATCAATCATGGTTAATACATTGTTGAGATTTTCCTTATAATACCTGACATATCCCCAATCGATGCCTATATCTTTATAAAAGACTTTTCCAAGCTTATGACATTGAGGAAAAATAATAGATTTGTGAGGTCCCCATTCAAATTCGGGTTTTCCCAATAAAGTAACTGTTTCCAGCTCTGCACATCCTGCAAAGACCCACCAATAAATCTTTTCTACTTTGGCAGATATTACGAGATGCTTTATAGAATTACACTGATAAAATGCATCATCTCCTATATGTTCTAAGCTTTCAGGAAAGACTACATCACATAATGCCTTACACTTATAAAAGGCACCACTTTCTATCCTTTTCAGTTCCTTCGGGAATTCGATATATTCCAAATTCTCACACTCTCGAAAAGCCTTCTCACCAACGGATTCCACACCTGAAGGTAAAAGCACTCTCTTCAACTGCGTATTTTTTATAAATGCAGCACTTCCAATATGTGTTACACCTTCGGGAATAACAATCTCTATAGGCGCGTCTTCCCCTATGTACTTTAGCAGCGTACCTTCTTTTATTTGGAATCTCATTTTCGCCCACCCCACAAAGTTTTAATTTACTATCTGCAGAATCTGACTCAAAAAATCCAATATTACTTCTCTAAGTTTGCAAACTTAGTATATCTGGGCAGCCATGCCAGTTCGACGGTACCAATAGAACCGGCTCTCTGCTTGGCAATAATAATTTCTGCTACATCCTTTTTCTCCGAATCATGATTGTAATAATCATCACGATAGATAAACATAACCAAGTCGGCATCCTGCTCGATGGCTCCGGATTCACGAAGGTCAGACATCATAGGACGCTTGTCCGGTCTCTGTTCCACTGCACGGTTCAGCTGGGACAATGCAATCACAGGTACTTGGAGCTCTTTCGCCAATCCCTTCAAAGAACGGGAGATTTCAGAAATTTCCTGCTGTCTGGACTCTGCACGACCACTACCGGTCATTAACTGCAGGTAGTCAATAATAATCATGGACAAATTGTGTTCCAGCTTCAACTTACGACACTTGGTACGTAATTCCGCTATGGAAATACCGGGAGTATCATCGATAAACAAATTGGAGCGTCCGATGGTTCCTGCACTTTCAATCAGCTTTTCCCACTCTTCATCACTCAACTGGCCGGTACGCAAATTCTGCGCATCCACGCTGGACTCCAAGGAAAACATACGATTTATCAATTCTTCCTTGCCCATTTCCAGACTGAAAATAGCGACCGTCTTGTTCAAACGAAATGCCACATGCTGGGCGATATTCAGTACAAATGCCGTCTTACCCATAGCAGGACGTGCTGCAATAAGCACTAGATTGGACGGGTGCAAACCTGCCGTACGATAGTCCAAATCCAAGAAACCGGTCGGAATACCTGTTACGCAACCTTTGGTCTTGGATGCCGCCTCGATTTTATCCATGGCATTCATAACCACCTGACGTATAGGTGTGAAATCCTCCGTATTACGACGCTGTACCAGCTGGAAGATATCCTTCTCAGTATCCCCCAATATAGTCTCCATCTCTTCTTTCCCGGAATAACAGGTATTGGCTGTTTCTTCGCAAAAACGTATCAGCTTACGCAAGGTAGACTTCTCTGCTACGATATTCGCATAATATTTAATGTTTGCAGAAGTCGGTACTGCATTGATCAAATCTCGAACAAATTCTAATGAACTGACCTCCGGCGGCACATCCTTTTCCTTCAGTCGATCCTGCAGAGTTACCAAATCCACCGGCAAACCCTTGTCATTCAGTTCCCGCATGGTTTCAAACAAAATACCATACTGTTTATTATAAAAATCCTCGCCGGAAATCATTTCAGAAGCCACCACAATAGCTTCTCTGTCCATAATCATGGAGCCGATTACCGACTGCTCCGCCTCAATACTGTGCGGCAATATTCTCTTAATTACTGCTTCTTCCATGAATTCTTAACACTCCACCCAAATTCGGAAAAATGTGTACGCATTCTTCCCACACAAGATAAACGCACCTGAGCCGCCTTGTACAACATATAAGCTGCTCTTTCCTTACGCCTCGGTAACCTTTACTGTAAACTTGCCGGTTACCTGAGGGTGAAGCTTAATAGCCACCTCATAGTTGCCGAAGTTCTTCAAGCTGTCAGCCAGTACGATTTTCTTCTTGTCCAATTCAATACCATGCTGTGCCTTGAATTCTGCTACGATTTCCTTGGTAGATACAGAACCGAAAGCTCGTCCGCCTTCTCCTGCCTTCATCTTTACCACTACCTGCTTGGTCTCTAACACCTTTGCCAGCTCCTGTGCTGCCTCCAACTGCTCCTGAGCCACCTTTGCCTCGTTTGCTTTCTGTAGCTTCAAATCATTCATATTCTTAGGAGTTGCCTCCACACCAATCTTCTTGGGAATGATATAATTTCTCGCATAGCCTTCGCTGGCTTCGATAATCTCACCCTTCTTGCCCAATTTCTTCTCATCCTGTAATAATATAATCTTCATAACTGTACTTCCCTTCTAATTCTAATCGCTTACACTTATAACTATTTCGTGCATTCTTTCATGAAGCCTGAATGCCCTCTTATATTTCACCATTTTCTAGCATCGTATCAATCACACGCTTCAGAATACCAATAGCCTCAATGAGGCCGGTTCCTTCCATCTGACAGGCTGCTATGGACATATGTCCACCACCACCCATACGCTCCATAATCAACTGAACATTTACTTCATCAATGGAGCGGGCACTGATATAAATCTTGCCCTGAAAATCTGTCAACACGAAGCTTGCTTTGATGCCACGAATATTCAACAACTCATTCGCCGCCTGTGCACCAACAATCGTTGGACTCTGCAATTCTTCATTGTTACATATAGAAATCGCAAAGCATTGCTTGTAAATTTCTGCCTGACTGACAGCATCTGCCTTTGCCTTGTACTCAGCCGCATCCTCTCTGAACAACTTACGCACACGAGTAACATCCGCACCATTTCTACGCAAGAATGCCGCCGCCTCAAAGGTACGCACGCCTGCCTTGCTCATAAAGTTGTTGGTATCAATCATAATACCGGAATAGAGACAATCTGCCTCCTCCGTACGGATTTTGATATTGTCGTAAATATACTGCAAAATCTCTGAAACCATTTCACTGGCACTGGATGCATAAGGCTCCACATAGGATAATGTAGCATTCTCAATAGTTTCTGTTCCCTGTCTGTGATGATCCAAAACCACTACCGACTTACAGAAACGCAACAAATCCGGACACTCTGTAATGGAAGGCTTATTCACATCCACCACTACCAATACTACATTGTTGCCGGCCATTTCAATAGCCTGCTGGCTACCGATAATCATATCCTCATCGTATTCCGGATTGTTCTTGAACAACGCCACTAAAGGAGCTACGGAAGTAGTCACATCATTCAATACGATATGTGCCTTTCTTTCGAGGGACTGTGCTACGCGATAAATACCTACCGCTGCACCGAAGCTGTCTACATCTGCCATACGATGTCCCATAACAATGACCTTATCCTTAGCAGAAATAATTTCACGCAAAGCATGTGCCTTTACACGAGCCTTTACACGGGTATTCTTCTCTACCTGCTGGCTCTTACCGCCATAATAGGTGATACTTTCCGGCGTTTTCAAAACCGCCTGGTCACCGCCTCGTCCCAATGCCAGGTCGATAGCATTGCGGGCAAACTCATAATTCTGCATATAAGTCATGCCGCCCAGACCCACACCGATACTCATAGTCACAGCCATCTCATTACCGATGTTTACCTTTTTTACTTCCTCTAACAAATCAAAACGATTCTCCTGCAGCTGCGTTACCGCCTTCTTACGCAGGATAATCATATACTTGTCCTTCTCCAGCTTCTTGGCAATACCATCGATGGCAGATATGTACTTATTTACCTTACGGTCTATTAAAGCAATCAATAAGGAACGACGCACTTCTTCTACACTTTCCAGTGCTTCCTCATAGTTGTCCAAGTAAATCATACCCACTGCCAAAGACTGGTCATCCACCTCTCGCAGGGCGATATGCAGTGCCGTTTCATCAAATAAATACACTGCTATCAGGTACCCATTATATCCCTTGGCTTCTATCATATCGCTGTGTTCCGCCATCTCCTTCAGGGAAATCTTACGAAACTTGGCAATGTATTCCTTATTTTCATAGGTCAGCTCATACTGGGTCTCATTCACTTCCGAATCATCCGGCAGCTTCTCTCTGGTAATGGAGGGAAACAGCGAAGTAATAGACTTGTTATATCCCTTGGGCTGATGCACCACATTTTCAAAAGCAATATTGGTCCAAATAACCTTTCCCGTATCCTCCAAGAGAGCATAGGGTATCTCCAGTTCCCGCAACAATCGCTTCTGTATCTGTCCGTACTCTGTAGCAAAGCTGATTAACTCATTCATAATCAGTGGCTTATTATAAAAGTACAAGGACAGAGTAATGGCAAAGTAAAAAAGCGTAAACACTCCTACAATCAATCCTGCAGTACTATTCACCGCACTGGCAGCCACAGCTACCACCGCCAGCAATGCACCCAAATATATAGTGAAATTCAAATATGTCTTAATACGACCCTTTAGCCTAATGTGTTTCTTCATATCATAACCCCATGTTTATCACAAAGCATTCTGTGACACTGTCAACTGATACCTATCTTTACAAACAAAATTCTAAAGTCTATTATAACAAATCTTCTCCAACTATTCCACTATATAATTCGTTAATTTGGTCAAAGAATTTCTCAATAAAATCCTCTTATCGGCAATTTTCACAATAATTCCCCAGCCAAAATCTACAATACTCCCTATTGACTTATTTCATCGCCTCCTTTATTACCCGTAAAGCATTCTCCGATGCAAACTTCTCCAACTGCCGCTCCGTGATTCCTTTCCCCTTCAGGGCATCAAACAAAAGTTCCATTTTCTGAGGACAATCTATACAGCCAACCACCTCCATACCATCGAAATCCGTTCCGATACCCACACAATCCTCTCCCCCTATCTTTATCAAGTGTAACACATGTGCACACAGGGCATCTATATACTGCTGGTATACTGTCTCTGCCCATCGCCCCTCCGATGTCACTCGAATCTGTGCCTGACCTAGCACAAAGGGTGGGTACAAATTCACCCCCACCACGCCACCTTTCTCCGCCAGACAGCGTATCATATCGTCCGTTAGATTCCGCGGATGGTTCACCAGCTCCCTACAATTGGAATGAGAAGCAATAAAGGGCTTTTCGCTCAAAAACACTACATCCCAGAACCCACCATCCGACAGATGAGACACATCGATAAGCATGCCCAAACGGTTCATTTCCTCAATAGCCTCTTTGCCGAAATCTGTCAGCCCCCTTCGCATCTCATGCGTATCCACGGAAGCCGGATGCCCGAAGCAGTTAGCATGATTCCAAGTAAGGGTCAGCGCACGTACCCCCTGCTCATAGAATTCCTGCAATACCTCCATCCTGCTGTCTACCATCCTGCCATCCTCCACGGTCAGCAATGCAGATGCCTTTCCTGCGGCTTTATTCGCCCAAATTTCCTCATAATTGTGTGCCATGACAATTTCCTGCGAATGCAAGGAAACCTGCCTGTAAAGGGCATTTCTGAGGGTCTGGAAGTACTCTCGGTCTAACACATTCTGTGCCTCATCCCCTTCTCGGTTCTGTTTCTCTTTTGCCTCAGCATACTTCTGAGCCTCTCCTCCGTCCCCGATTCGTTCCGCCCGAACAACATCCTCCTTGCCCGGAGGGAAAAACACCGCAAAAAACTGACACAGCTGTCCGGTCTGTACCAGCTTCTGCAAACTCTGCATCCCTTCTCCATGATAAAGACTGCTCTCTCCCTGCTCCCAGACCCGCTGTAAACTATCACAATGCATATCTATATAAGGATACATAGAAAAGCTCCGTTCAAACCCTTATGTTACTATATGTTTTTTTCCACAGTTAGTGCCATTCCCCTTTTTCCCGTTCAACTCCAAACGAAAACACATCTCCCCGCTCATTCAATCTATTCTGCTTAGAACAAAGGCAAACAAAAAAGACCAACTACCCTTTCGAGTAATTGGTCTCTCCTACATGAATTAATCCTGAACGTAAGGCATCAATGCTACGTGACGAGCTCTCTTGATAGCTGCAGTCAAAGCTCTCTGATGCTTCGCACAGTTGCCGGTGATACGACGAGGAAGAATTTTACCTCTCTCAGATACGTATCTCTTCAACTTGTTGGTATCCTTGTAATCAATTACATTATCTTTACCACAGAATACACAAACTTTCTTTCTTCTGCGGATTCCGCCTTTTTTTCTCATTGGAGAATCGGATTTCTCTGCTTTATTAAAAGCCATGGTCAGTACCTCCTATCTTAAAAATCAACAATTAGTTAAATGGTAATTCTTCATCAATTCCGTCCGGAATATTCATGAAGCCATCGCCTGCACCACTGGGTGCGGGACTGCTGTAGTTATTGTTATAACCACCACCATAATTATTACCACCTGTGTAACCACCCTCGTTACCTGCAGATGCATTCTTGCTCTCTGCAAATTCCTGCTCTTCTACAACAACCTCTGTGGTGTAAACCTTCACACCATCCTTGTTGGTGTAGCTGCCGGTCTGAATACGACCGGTAATCGCAATCTTGGTCCCCTTGCGGAAATACTTCTCAGCAAACTCACCTACACGTCCAAATGCTACGCAGTTAATGAAGTCAGCAGTCTGCTCCTCTCCATTATTATTGCTTCTGGCATTTCTACGATCTACTGCCAAAGTGTATCTGGCAATTGCTAAAGGAGTTGCCCCCTGAGAATATCTCACTTCAGGATCCCTTGTTAAACGTCCCATAAGAATAACTTTATTCATACTTAATCTCGCTTTCTATTATGCCTCGTCTGCTCTAACGCATAAGTATCTGATTACATTGTCCATAATGCGAACACGGCTTTCGATTTCCGCAGGAACAGTGCTTTCAGCATCGAATCTGATAAAGTAGTAGAAAGCTTCTTTCATTTTCTGAACTTCGTAAGCAAGTCTCTTCTTGCCCCAATCGTCTACTTCTGTGATGGTACCGCCAAATCTCTCTACAAGAGCCTTGCACTTATCAACAACTGCTGCTCTTTCTTCATCTTCGATTTTAGCGCTAACAACAACGCATAATTCGTACTTGTTCATTCTAGTTACCTCCTTTTGGTCTCTGGCCCTCGTCCCACCGAGAGCAAGGAATTAATATATCACAAGGTAGTATGATAGCACATTTATCCTGTAAAATCAAGGACTTTTTTAGGTTTTTTCAGCTCTTCGGCAAAATTTCCTTCACATTCTTCTCCGCCAGCTTTCTGGCTATCATAATCTGGTGCCCGCATCCCATACACTTCAGGCGAAAATCCGCACCAATGCGAAGCACCTCCCACTCTCTGCTGCCACAAGGATGCTGCTTCTTCAGCTTTAAAATATCTCCAACATTAATTTCCATAAAACCTTCCTCCGATTGCTTCTACTATAAACAAATCCTTGGATTTTTTCAAGATTTTTTCTGAATTATAACAATTATAACAGAATAGTGGTATACTGGAAGCAGAAGCTGTATTTGCAGCCCGGAATACCTTCTGAAAGTATCGGAGCTGCCACAATCACCGTGCAATACACAGAAAGGATTGGTGAACTACCTATGAATGAAAAGCTACAGGAATTCCAAAAGATTATTGATACTTATGACAAAATCGTCTTTTTCGGAGGTGCCGGTGTGTCTACAGAAAGCGGCATTCCGGACTTTCGCAGTGTGGACGGACTCTATAATCAGCAATATGATTACCCGCCGGAGACTATCCTAAGCCACACCTTTTACCGCAAAAACACAGCAGAGTTTTATCGTTTCTACCATAATAAAATGTTATTCCCGGATGCCAAACCCAATGCCGCCCATCTGGCACTGGCCAAGCTGGAGCAAATGGGCAAGTTAACTGCAGTGGTTACCCAGAACATTGACGGTCTCCATCAGGCAGCCGGCAGCAAGAATGTTTACGAGCTTCATGGCTCCGTTCTGCGCAATTATTGCGAAGATTGCCATGCCTTTTATGATCTGCCCTATGTGATGCAGGCTGACGGTATCCCCAAATGTTCCAAGTGCGGCGGTACCATCAAGCCGGACGTGGTTTTGTATGAAGAAGGATTAGATCAAAAAACCATCAATGGTGCTGTGACTCATATTCACAATGCAGACGTACTGATTATCGGCGGAACCTCTCTGGCAGTCTATCCGGCAGCCGGTCTGGTAGACTATTTCAAGGGGGATAAGCTGGTCGTCATCAATATGTCTCCTTCTCCCAGAGATGCTCATGCAGATTTGGTTATCAGTGAGCCTATTGGTAAGGTTTTTGCATCCTTAAATTTGTAAAAAGTGAATATTTAGAAGTTATTTCCAGTTTTACCCTTGTGCATTTTTACCAAAAATGGTACACTGATATATATATGAAATAAATATAAAGGAGAATCCCTATGGCAAAAGAAATGATTGCAATGATTCTGGCTGGCGGACAGGGCTCCCGACTTTATGCCTTGACCCAAAAGCTGGCAAAACCGGCAGTTCCTTTTGGCGGAAAGTATCGTATTATCGACTTCCCCTTATCCAACTGTGTCAACTCCGGTATCGATACAGTAGGTATCTTAACCCAGTATCAACCCTTAGTATTAAATGAATACATAGGTGACGGCTCCCCTTGGGATTTGGACCGTCTCTATGGTGGTGTGCATGTATTGCCCCCTTATCAGCAGGCAAGCGGCTCTGACTGGTACAAGGGTACTGCAAATGCAATTTATCAGAACCTTTCCTTTATTCAGCGCTACAATCCGGAATATGTAATTATCCTTTCCGGTGACCAGATTTGTAAGCAGGACTACAGTGATTTCCTGCAGTTCCATAAGGAAAAGGGTGCGGAATTCAGTGTTGCGGTTATGGAAGTTCCCTGGGATGAGGCTTCCCGCTTCGGTCTCATGGTAGCAGATGAAAATGACAAGATTACCGAGTTCCAGGAGAAGCCAAAGGTACCCAAGTCCAATCTGGCTTCCATGGGTATCTATATTTTCAATACGGATATTCTGATTAAGTACTTAACAGAGGATGAAGCTGACCCCAATTCCTCTAATGACTTTGGTAACAATATCATCCCTAACCTGCTTCGTGACAAGCGTAATATGTACGCTTATCACTTCAATGGCTATTGGAAGGATGTAGGAACCATCTCTTCTCTGTGGGAGGCTAACATGGAAATCATGGATCCGGAACACAGTGGTATCAACCTCTTCGACGAAGATTGGAAGATTTACAGCCGTAACAGTGGTATGACCGGTCACAAGGTAGGTGCAAACGCAGTTATCGAGAACTCCATGATTACGGATGGTTGCCGTATCGATGGTACCGTAAAACATTCCATCCTTTTCGCCGGCGTAAAGGTAGAAGAAGGTGCTAAGGTAGAAGAAGCTGTTGTCATGGGCAATTGTGTCATCAAGTCCGGTGCACGGGTAGAGCATTGTATCGTGGCTGAAAATGCTGTGATTGGTGCTCATGCATTGGTAGGTGCTATGCCTACAGAAACCGAAAAGGGCGTTGCCACTATAGGCCCCGGCGTGAAAGTAGGTGACCGTGCTTTAATCGGTCCCAACGCAATGGTAGAAAATGATGTAAAGGATGGTGATACACAATGGTAAAATCAAATAATGATGCTTTGGGTATTATTTTTCCCAACAGTTATGATAATCTGCTTCCCTCTTTGTGCAGTGAACGATTGATGGCTTCCATTCCTTTTGCCAGCCGTTATCGTATGATTGACTTTATCCTGTCCAGCATGGTGAATTGCGGTATCGAAAACATTTCCGTCATCGTGCGTAAGAATTACCGTTCCCTCATGAGACATTTGGGTTCCGGTCGTTCCTGGGATCTGGCTCGTAAGAACGGAGGCTTGAACTTAGTACCTCCTTTTGCAGAGAAAACCGTAAAGGTATACAATGGTCGTGTAGAAGCTCTGGCAAGTATCGTTGACTTCTTAAAGACCCAGAAAGAAAAATATGTATTTATTACCGATGCCAATATCGTTTCCAACTTTAATTACAATGCTATGCTGGAAGCTCACAAGGCATCCGGTGCAGATGTTACCATCGCTTTCAAGGAAGAGGAAATCCCCAATGGTTTCCTGAACCTGCAGACCAACATGAGTGGTGACCTCTACTATACCTTGCGTCTGGACGAGAATAGTCGCGTAGACCATATTCATACCAACCCCAAGGGAGATGGTGTGCAGAACTTCTCCATGAATATTTACTTAATCGAACGCGAACTTCTGATTACACAGATTACCAATGCTTATGCTCATGGTTATGTTTATTTCGAGCGTGATATTCTGGCACCACAGCTGGAAACCTTAAATGTACACGGCTTCAAGTACGAAGGCTACACTGCCCGCATTTGTGATATTTTGAGCTATTACAATGAAAATATGAAGCTTTTGGATGATACGAATCTGGATGAGCTTTTCGCTCCGGCTCCCGTCTATACCAAAGTTCGTGACGACAACCCTACCCGCTACATCGGCGCTGCCAATGTGAAAAACACTATGGTTGCCGATGGTTGTATCATCGAAGGTGAAGTAGAAAACAGTATTCTCTTCCGTGGTGTAAAAATCGGCAAGGGTGCCGTGGTAAAGAACAGTATCATCATGCAGGATACCGTCATTATGGAAAATGCAGAAATCGATTATGTTATCACTGACAAGGAAGTAACTATCAGTGCAGACAAGAAGCTGAGCGGCAATGACAGCTTCCCGGTATTCGTACCTGCTTACCAAACCATTTAAACCCTATAACAAGCAGTGCACGTGTCAACATTTATAATAAATTAGACCTGTGCCCAAGGTGCATACAAAACGGACCGCTTCCACAACGAAACGGTCCGTTTTATAATAATCCGGATTCTTACTCATGCCGCAGTGCTTCTATAGGACTGAGCTTGGCAGCCTTCTTAGCCGGATAGATTCCAAAGAAAATACCAACGGCCGTAGAGAATAAGGATGCTCCTAACACTGTCCCCAACTCAATCTTCACACTGAAACCTACCAGACTACACACTCCTGCAGCTCCTGCGATTCCCAGTGCAATACCAATCACACCTCCTAACAAAGATATAATTGCCGACTCTGACAGAAATTGCAGCAATATAGAACCTGTTCTGGCTCCCAGTGCCTTACGAATACCGATTTCACGGGTTCTCTCCGTAACAGACACCAGCATAATGTTCATAACACCAATACCGCCTACCAGCAGAGAAATCGCTGCTACCATTACTACGAATATCGTGATATAATTCAGAATTTCATTGATTTGTCCCATATAATCGTTGAAATTCTCTACCTGTATCGCCTCTTTTCCACGCACATTATGGCGGTTTTCCAAAAGCTTCACTGCATCCCGTGCCACCTGAGACGCATGCTCTGCTCCATCACAAATAATTAATATATCTCCAAAAGTATCTATATAGAAGCCAAAAGCACTTCCCATGGCAGTCAGTGGCATCTCCACACTTAGTGCCGCCCCATCCAGCATGGTAATCATACTGGATGCAGAATTCTGACGGATACCGACGATGGTAAACTCCTCTGTTTCTCCCCAGAGGTTAATATCCACAGTCATACCTATTACATTGGTATTCCCAAACAATTCCGTGGCACTATGCTCATTCAAAACACATACCCTATTGCCCATGTAATAGTCATTTTCCGAAAAGTAACGTCCTTTCACAATCGGTTCGCTGGAATTGTACTTCAATCCTTCTGCACCTGCTGTAATATAAGCATTAAAATTCCCTTTTCTGCCACTTACCGTACTGCTAAATCCATAATTCGGAGTGACTGCTTTCACGTTCTTCACTTCGCTCTTTAATGCTTCCAGATCATCATTCGTAAAATCCAACATAATCCCTTCCGGATTGTCTCCATAGGAATATACATAAATCTGACCTCCGGCGATACTGTTTAACTCATCATTTACACCGCCCTTGATACCGTTACCTACAGAAATAATCATAATCACAGAAGAAATACCGATAATAATGCCCAGCATGGTCAAAAAGGAACGTCCCTTGTTGCTTCTGATATTCATCAAAGCAATCTTTATATATTCCCAGATTTGTCCCATAGTTCCTCCTTACTCAGCCACGAAATCCGCTTGTTTCATGACTGCCATGCCCTCTTCCAGGGGTAGCAAGGATGACATGATGACATTATTCTGAATTGTCAAGCCTTCCTTTATTTCTATGTATTCCGCAGAAGAAATACCGGTGACAACATCCTTACGAACCACCACACCATTTTCCTCTACATAAACAAAGTCTCCCTCTTTGTCTGCATTCAATACATTTACCGGAATAATCACTACATTTTCTGCTTTATTTGCATATATTTTCAACTTGGCATCCAGACCAATATAGATTTTATCATCCGGATTATCAATATGTACCTGTGCACCTACCTGTACATTTCCGGAGGGTGTTGATTCTGCCATGCGATTAATCTTGGTAATGCTGCCGGAATAAGTATTGCCACTTATCACAATATCTGCCTTCTGACCCTCTGCAAGTCTGGCTAAATCATATTTCGTTATCCAAAAACTGACTCTTACCTTGTCGCTGTTTGCCACAGTAAGCAGCTGTGTATTCTCCCCAACCGGCATACCACTGACTGCACTTACTTCGGTAACTACTCCATCAAAATCTGCTGCAATTCCCAACTCGGCCGTTGCATAGTCTTCTTGTGCATTTTCATAAGTCATTCGATTCAACTGCTCAGATACGGACAGATTTTCCTCCTGATAATTTGTCAAAGTACCCATCTCAGCAGACTGCTTTTGTGCTTCCAGCTCTGCTTTCTGCTTTTCATACTCTGCCAGCTTTTCCTGTTCTGACTCAATAGACTTTTCATACTCCAGCAAGTCCTCTGTAGAATTTACTTTTTGTGCTGCATATTGATTGCTCTGCATCGCTAACTGCGTCTGCATAATCGCATCTGCATTTTTAAGCGGGTCTTTCTCCAATTCAATCAACTGTCTCTGTAGCTCCATCTCCTTTTGTGCAAAAGCGTCTGCCCTCTCCGTCTGCACTGACACCAACTGCTCCTGCATAGCCTTTATATAAGCCTTCTGTTCCTTAATCTGCTTTTCCAAAAGCGGAAGCTTCCGATTCGCCTCTGCCAGCTTTTGCTGTGCATCCGTATTATCCGCCAGAGAATCCTGATAACTATTGTTACCGGACAAATATTGCAGTCTGGCTTGCTCCAGTACCTCTTTCATCTCTTCCATATCATAGGTAACCAGCATCTCTCCTGCCTTTACTACATCTCCTGCTTCTACAGAAACCTCCGAAAGCTTTCCGGAAACAGCTGTATAATAGGTCTTTACCTCCTCACTTTCCACTACACCGCTCAGTGAGACGATTTCTTCAACACTGCCGATTTCCGGCTGCACTACTTCCACCATATTCCCTATGTTCTCTGCTGTCCGGCTACATGCCCAAAATCCGCCTACTATTAATAATACCACTATCAACAATACAATAATTTTCTTACCTTTTTTCTTTTTCATCTTAATAGTCCCCCTCTGTGGTTGTTTCTGCTTTCTGCTCCCGGGCAGTATCACTTTCAATACAACCATCCTTTATCTTAATCACTCGCTCAGCCTGTGCTGCAATCTCATTGTCATGGGTAATCAGAATTACTGTCCTGCCTTCCTTATACAAATCCTTCATAATCTCCATGATTTCTTTCGTAGAAGCCGAATCCAAATTACCCGTAGGTTCATCTGCCAGAATAATAGGTGGTGCCTGTGCTATAGCTCTGGCAATGGCTACACGTTGCTGTTGTCCACCGGACATTTCTGCCGGTTTGTGCTCCATTCGATTTTCTAAACCCACCTTTTTCAGAGCCTCCTGTGCCAGCTTCATTCGTTTTCCTTTCGACACACCTCGATAAATCAATGGCAGCTCCACATTTTCCAATGCTGTTAAATTTTGTATCAAATTAAAGCCTTGAAATACAAAACCGATTTCTCTGTTACGAATATCTGACAACTCATTGTCTGACATCTTGGAAACATCCCGCCCATGCAGCATATAACTTCCGCTGGTCGGAACATCCAAGCACCCCAGCATATTCATCAGGGTAGACTTACCGGAGCCGGACTGCCCGATAATCGCAACAAACTCTCCCTCATTAATAGAGACATCTACATGATTCAAAGCCCGCACTTCATTCTCGCCCGGATTGTAAATCTTGCACATGTCCCTGATTTCCACTAAAGTATTCATATTCCCTCCTCATATATAATACTCTCATGGTGATAAGTATACTATACTTTAGTGAATTACCACAAGAAAGATTTCGTTAAGTAATTATAAAATTTTTATATATATGATTAAAAAAACAAGAAACCTTGATTTTTTAATCAAGGTTTCTTAAGAGGCGTGAGCCGGATTTGAACCGGCGATGACGGTGTTGCAGACCGGGGCCTTACCACTTGGCTTTTATGTGAAAATCGTAGATATTGTCTATGTTTTTGCATCCCTCTCGGTACGTGCTTTTATCAAAAGGGGGTAATAAAGGGGGTAATTAAAACGTCATTCTTGATATAATTATACACCACTTTTATATAAAATTCAAGTCACTTTACCACAGCTTTTTACATCTTTTTTTGCTTCTTTCTACATCTTTTTGATAAGATTTTATTTTTTGTTGATAATTGGTTGAAATCCCTCTTGTTTTAGATAAATTAGTAGAAAAAATCACAAGGCGCGAACCGGAAAAATTGTTGAATGAAAAAAGATTTGAAAAACATTGACTTCTTACCAATAATGTGACACCACGTGGTTTGGAAAGTGGTATAATAGAATCACAAGAGCGAAGGACAACGCCGGCAGTCCAAAGCACTTGGAACAAAAAATAAAATTAAAATAAAAACTAAAAAAGAAAGAGGTAAAAAACAATGAGTAACACTAACACTTCCCCCAACAACTTCACCATCCGCATCAACGATTCCAAGAGAGCAATCGAAATAACAAAGGCTTTTAGCAAGCTTGCTTCTATTTATGGTAGCGATGCTTACAACGCATTAAAGGGAGCAAAAGCAGATAATCCAACCTATCGCGTATGTATCAAGTCGCCTTCCAAGAAAAAGTTGGAAGATAGAATTACTATGGATGATATTATTGCTTATGTAGAAGAGAAGAGTGGCGCAGAGAGCGCAGAGATGGCAACGCTTAAAGAACTTCGTGGAACTTCTATCAAGGAAGCGGGTAATTTATTAAAGGTAGAGGAAACCGCAAGCTTCCCCAAAATCAAGAAGTGGTTCTTCCTTACTTATCCCGAAGTTGCAAAAAAGAGCGAAATTCGTCAGAACCGTATTGATGCCATCATCGCAGAGGCGGCAAATAACGCCGCTTCTGCTGCCTAAACTAACGAAAGGAGAATAAAAAATGAAGAACTTTCTCAAAGTGGACGACAGAAACAGAAGATTGATAATGGATAGAATGTTCGACAGAAATCGTAAGATTGTAGGTTCAAGGGAATATACTCTGCTTCAAATGGCAAAATCCGACCATCCTCAGTATGAGGTTGTGTTAAGGCATATCAAGAGTAATCCCGAAAAGCAAATTTACAAGCATCTGACTTATGAATATATGCGTGAGTATATAGGCAAGCACCCTCGCGCACAAGAACGTATAAAAGAGTTTGATGAAATGACTCTTCGTTCAAGATGTCACAGAGAAAAATATGCGAAAGTTAAAGAATGGTTCTTGGCGGCATATCCCGATATAAGCGATTTTACGCCGGCACAGTTTGAAGAAAAACGTGCGTTAGCAAATCCGGTTGTTGATAATTTTGAAGTAATCGAGGAAGCGAAAGCGGCGTAGCGCATCCCTCTCGCAAACTAAAATGAAAACAGAAAAACGAAAACACAAACGAAAACGATGTTCTCTGATAGAAAGAGGACATCGTTTTTTACGTACTTGGCGCGGACTGCAAAATTTTATTGAATATACACTTTCAATCAAAATTTAGATTTTCAAAATTATAGTCAGAAATTTTTAGAGTTTTTAGCAATAAACCTTACTTATAGATAGAAGGAAAAAACAAGGCGGCGATAGCAAAGAGTTATAAACTTTGCGAACGCGGTTTCTCCGCCGCAACGCCGCCAAAAATAAAAACAAAATCGGAGAATGGAGATTATTATGGAATACAAAAACAGTTTCGTACTGTACGAAAGCGTTTACGTTCAGTATGACAGACTAATGCGACGCGGCAAAGTGTAGGCGGCACAAGACTTTATAAACGCAGTTATGAGATACGGCTTGTATGGAGATGCGCCGGACGAGGATAGTGAAATATGGGATTACGGTTTTGATGGCGTTGTGGCAACAATAAGTTCCGCGAAAGACCGTTATACCAAACGTATTGATATACCAAAGGAAGAGTTAGAACGAATGATTCAGAGTGGAAGAACATAGCAAGAGATAGCCGGTTATTACAACTGTTCCGTTGATACAGTTTAGCGGCGCGTAAAGTCTTATGGTATTGATTACCGCAAAACCGCAAAAAATACCGCAAAACTGCAAGACTCGCACCGCACCGCATACTTACCGCAAAAAGACCGCAAGCAGTTTAATGAGAATGATAATGAAAATGAAGAAGAAAAAGAAAATGGCAAGGCGAATAATCGCCGCGTGAGTTTCTGATAGGAGAGATAGAATGATAGATTATGAAAAAGAGATAGCGCGATATGGTTCATCCCTCTCGCCGCAAGAAAAAGAGAAAGCGCGCGCCGTATTCAATGAGTTGTTGGCGCAAGGATATGATTTTGATTGGTTGTATTATGCGGTTCAACGTTTGAATGGGAGAAGCATTTTAGAATATTCGCGATTGATGTTTTACAAGCCGTTTTAGGAAGAGGTAAATGCGATGATGGAAGCGGCGCGCGAGGAAGAGCGCAAGAAGAAAGCGCGCAACTCCGAGATATGCGCGAAGATTGAAGAGCAAATATTACTGATGCAATCAAAGCCGATAAAGGTTATACGCCAACCGCCGAAGCCAAAGAAGGTTGATGAGATTGACCTTGCCGCAATAGCGGATATGGAAGAGGATGTTGACGGCGCGATGCCGAAAAATAATCAGATCTGTTTTGTTGAAAAAACAGATTCAATAGAAAATTTATTAAGGAGAGTCAGAGGACTATGAACATTATTTACACAAAAGAAGATTTTATTGCGATGCTAAAAGAAATGAAAGACACAAACGTAACTTACAAGCAAATTGCCAAAAAACTAAACGTGAAGGTTAATACGTTATACACGTGGATTTAGAAAGGGAATATCAGCGATAAGAAAGCGGCATATCTTATGAAGCAAGTTGAAAAATACTTTCCCGAAGAGTATATTTACGCAGTAATAACGAGTGGCTTACACGAAGTAGAAAAACAACTTCGTGAGGAAAAAGAAGCAGGTAATACCCTCGCGTGAAGGTTCGTTTTTGCAGAATTTCTAAACCTACCCCCACCCATAAGGAGATAAAACAATGGAGAATTTAATTGCAAGGTCTGTTGGCACGTAGGACGGACACGGCGGCAGAGCCGCAGAACACCGCGCGGAAATGAAAGAAATCGCGAAAGAGGTATTCAAGGAAGAACGCGCGCAGATGATGGAAGAAATCAAGGAAATGATTTTACAAGCGCAATATCAAGCGTATGAGCAAGCACTCAAAGACGTTATGCACGTACTTGAATATGATATTCAGAGCATAACGCGCATCGGCATTGACGGATGTCGCGAGATATTTGAAGGTGAGAAGGCGCAAAAGTACATAAGCGACCAAATAATGAAGCGCATCACAAAGGAATTAAAATCAAAAACCTTCAGACCGTAACCACAGACAAATGAATAAAGAAACGGCGCAGACCATTCCCACGAAAGAACAGAAGGAAGGTTTGCGCCGTACTATTATGTAGATTATATACGTACTTCTTTTTGTTATAAGTAATTTTCGGGAAAGCAGAATCCGCATTTTTGCGTGTTCATAAAACATCTGCTTTTCGTTACAGTTCGCAGATGCCGGAAAAGTAGCAAAAAGCGCACGAAAACACGCCGTTTTTGTAGCGAAAAATCAAAGCACCCTTTTCGTTACAGTTAGTCCTCTTTTATATACTCGATGATGTCACCGATGTTGCAATCAAGAAGTCTGCAAAGCACTTCAAGGTTTTCCCACGAAACCGGCAAGCCGCCGCGGAGTTTTTGGATGGTTGACTCTCCAAGCAGTTTTTCTTTTCTCAATGTGTAAGAGGTATAACCCTTCTGTTTAAGTTCTTCTAAAACGTTGATTTTGTATCTT
>JAZQEK010000056.1:0-1808 GCA_045538995.1 Acetatifactor sp.
CGTCTCAATTGCCGGTGCGGTTCTGAGCAGGTTCGCCGGAATTGCCGTCACACCTTCCTCCAGAATGACCGTTTTCAGACTATTGCAGCCAAAAAACACGGCGTGGTCACCACTGATATGTACCCCCAATACTGGACACCCAGTATTGGGGGTAATTTTATGAAGTACAGTTACGAATTTAAGTTAATGTGTGTGGATCTGTATCGCCAAGGGAAATGGCCAGATACACCAGAAGGGATAAAAGATAAACCATTCCATGATATGATTCGTATATGGGTTCGGCAGGAAGATGCAGGTGGAGCAGAAAACTTGCAACATAAAGAACAAAACAGAATATGGGGAGCAGACGAAAAGTATGCGTTTGTTGCTCAGGTGTTGGCTGGAAAATCCTATAGAGAGGTTGCGATTTCAGCAGGAATTGAAAGCAGGCTATTGTATGAATGGGTCAGACGATATAAAATGAATGGGTATGAGGGATTGGTCGCGAAACGAAAAGGACGGCCACCCAAGGAGCCTGATATGAAGAAGAAAGTTATACCGGCAGAACTGACCCCTTCAGAGCGCGAAGAGATGATTCGGCTCAGAGCAGAAAATGAACGAATGCGTGCGGAGATCGCCGTCATAAAAAAAGAAATCGCCTTGAGAGAAGAACGTTACGCTGCGCAACTCAAGGCGAAAAAGCAGCGCTCGTCAAAGAACTCCGGGAAGAAGGATATCCACTAAAGCACTTACTGCCTGCAATGGGTTTGTCAAAGTCAACCTATTACTATGAGATTGGAAAGACAGATAAAGTGCAGGAGAGGAATGCGGATATAACCTCTGAAATCACCACTATCTTCTATGAGCACAAAGGAAGATATGGGGTAAGACGAGTACACCAGGAGCTTCTGAATCGCGGTTTTCATGTAAACCATAAACGGATTCAGCGAATTATGAAACAGCTGGGGCTGGCCGGTAAGCGGCCCAAGGAGAGGTACCATTCCTACAAAGGTGAAATAGGTAAAATTGCAGACAACATCATCAATAGAGATTTCAGTACAGAAAAACCTCTGAAAAAGTGGACAACGGATGTATCACAATTCAAGCTGCCTTGGGGAAAATGTTACTTCTCTCCGATCCTGGATATGAATTCAAATGAAATTATATCTTACAATCTTTCTCTCAGTCCCAATATGGAACAAATTAAGGATATGCTTCAAAAAGCATTTAAGCGTTTTCCCTCTGTGAAAGGACTGATCATGCACTCTGATCAAGGCTGGCAGTATCAGCACGAAACATATCGGAAGGAACTGCAAAAGCATGGGATTATTCAATCCATGTCCAGAAAAGGCAATTGCTATGATAACTGCATTATGGAGACATTCTTCGGCAGATTGAAGAATGAGATGTTTTATGGATCAGAAAAAGAGTATACCTCTTTTGAATCCTTTGCTGCTGCAATGGAGGAATATATCGATTATTATAACAACAGGAGAATCCAGGCCAAAACAAAATGGATGCCTCCCTCTAAATTCAGGGAAGCATCCATGATGGCTAGTTAATTGTTCAACTCAAATGATAGTGTCCAGAAAACTGGGTACATATCAAATCCATGCCGTGTTTTCCATTAAAATCCGTAAAGCACAATGCCCAGTACCGCAGAGATCATGATCAGACTGATGGGTGAAATCTTTTTCTTCAGCTTTTTCTTAAAAAAAGTCATCACCGCAACCAGAATCAACGCGATGACCATTGCCCGAAGATCGGCACTCTTCTGCGGCAGACACGCATTCAGTGTCAGCTGCACACCTGTAGCAAGGATAATACCC
>JAZQEK010000057.1:0-3952 GCA_045538995.1 Acetatifactor sp.
GTGACCTTCTGGAAACCATGGAGAGCGAGGACTGCACCCCCTCACTCTCCCAGGCTATCCAACTCAAGAAGCTGAGCCAAGCCGGTGACCTGAACATGGACAAGATCTTCGACATCCTCCGGGAACCCAAGGCCAACCAGCAGGATAAAATCAGCTTCCGGGTGGACGATCTACGGAAATTCTTCCCCAAAAGCTACACCGCTGCCCGGATTCAGGAAACCATTCTGAAATTGCTGTCCGACTATCAGAAAAAGCGGCAGCGTAGCAGAGAGGCGCGGTGATCATGGAACCTAAGATTGAGATTCACAGCAATTACTGCTCCGATATGGATAACAACGACATCCAAGCTATTTTATCTCAAATCACAGTGTTGGTCACGGATGCAGCCCTTCGCGCCGCTATGCAATCGGAGGCTGAAGATAAAGCAGCTTGATCACTAGGATAGGTGCGGCTACTATGGCCGCACCTTTGTCCTATCCGTTTATTGAAAATACAATGAAAGAAAAATGATTCTCGAAAGGAGTGTACAAATTGGATCTGTACTTGATATATTTGCGAAAATCCAGAATGGATACGGATTATGAAAATGTGTCTGTTAAAGAAACATTGAGCAGACACCGGACAATTTTGGAGAATTTTTGCAAAGCAAAGAAACTACATGTTGCGGAAGTTCTGGAGGAAGTTGTATCCGGAGAGTCCCTTTATGCACGTCCTGAAATGATGCGTTTGCTAGATATGATTAACACCGGTATGTATGCTGGTGTGGTCTGTATGGATATTGAAAGACTTTCCAGGGGATCTTCCCTGGAGTCAGGACATATCATGCAGGTTCTGCAGGTGAATAGCTGTAAAATCATCACCCCCGGTAAGACTTACGACTTGCAGAATGATTCCGATGAACAGTACACAGATATGAAATTCATGTTCAGCCGGTATGAACTGAAAACCATTAACAAACGACTGGTAAGAGGCCGCAACCAGTCTGCTTCTGAAGGAAAATTCATGGGTTCTATGGCTCCCTATGGCTACCGTGCCTTCAAACTTCCCGGCGAGAAAGGTAACAGCTTGTGCATTGAACCGGAAGAAGCTAAGGTAGTCCAGATGATCTTTGAAATGTACGGCAAGCAGGGTATCGGCTATAATACGATTGCCTATCAATTAAATCAAATGCATATTCCCTCTCGTATCGGTGAGTGGGGGCAAACATCGATTGCCAACATAATCAATAACGAAGTATATCTTGGAAAAATCCGTTGGCGCAGAGAACCTGTGAAGCGTGTTGTCAAGGATGGTATGCTTGCAAAAAAGCGGATACTAAACGATGACTACGAACTTTACGAGGGACGGCATGAGCCTATCATCACAGAGGAGCAATGGAACATGGCGAAAGCAGCACAAAAAAAGAGAAACCACACCCCCAATCACAAAGATCGTCAGTTACGGAATCCCTTTGCCAGTATTCTGATCTGCGGTAAATGCGGCGCGATTATGAAGCGGAAAACACCGAAGAAAGATCGGAGCTGCATCCCTTGGTATCAATGCCCCACCAGAGGGTGTGACTGCAAAATGATCAAATGTGATACTGTCGAAAATTATATCTATGATGCGATGGAAGAATGGCTGGAGCAATACGTTCTCCAGATCAATTCCGATCAGCAGCCTGTTATCGACCCGATTGAGTCTTCCCTGGAAGCTATCCGTGGGCAAATTACTGCACTCCAGCAACAGCAAGATAAGCTTTGTGAATACCTGGAGAAGGGAATATATTCCGTGGAGATGTTTGCAAAACGAAATGCCACTTTAGCAACAGAGATCAAACAGCTCCAATCCTCCGAAGCAGAGTTGGTACAACAGCAAAATGCTGGTAACGAAAAGAAAAAGACCACCCTACAAATTATTCCTACTACGCAGCATATTCTGGACAACTACGACATTCTCACTATTTTGGAGAAAAATCAGCTCTGGAAGCTGGTTCTGAAAAAAGTTACTGTATATCGTTCTCAGGATGATGAACTGTCGATTCAGCTTTATCCTAATCTGCCCAAATAACAATCCCTTCTGTACGCAAGCATGACTACACAAGGCCTACAGTTTCGCTGAAATTCCATAAAATCTATCGACGAAAGCCCCCTGACCTGCTATAATACCCTTATTATGCAGGTTCAGGGGGCCATTGTTTATGAGTAATCAACCGAAAAAAGCGCCATGTAGTATTGCTCTATTGGCCCATGTGTGAGCTGATAGAGGAGCACCACGCAAAATAACCCTGAAATAGTTCATCCCCGGCCTCAAAAGCCGGGAATTTTTGTGTTTTATGGCACATTCGACGATTTCTCCTTCCTTCGATATAATGATATTATCAATACGAAGGAGGACATGTACATGAACATTCTGGAAGAATTTTGGTATGGTAATCTTGATCCGGCAGAATATGATGCCAGCCCCAGTGAGGAATATAGGGAGCTTATCCGTCTGCTCAGCCGGAATGAAGAAAAGCTGCTTGCAACCATGACAGATGCACAGAAGGACCTGTTCTCCCGTTACCAGGACTGTGTGCGGGAATTTCAGGCTATGGCAGAGTGCCTGCTGTTTCAGAACAGCTTTCGCCTGGGTGCCAGGATGATGCTGGATGTTATGAGACAATGACTACCCTTCATCCATAAGAAGAAACCTTTGTAGCGCGTATATCCTGCTTGGAAATTCTTTATCCCATCTTACTGCAAAAGTAAGATGGGATTTTTCGTTTTCGATATTCACAATCATTATTTTATGCTGCAATAGAATTATAATCTGCGCAGCTGGAATCGGTTGACGGAATGTAGACATAAGAAACGCCTTTGGCCAGGAAAAGCCAAAGGCGTTTATCTGTTAATTTGCCGCCTTCTTTCGGGTAGCAGTATCGTGGAACGTGAAATATTCCGGTTGGTGGCGAGACTGGGTGTATTCGAACATCACGCCGTCGGAATTAAAAGTATTGCTGGTCACCACAGCCAGGCAGTTATAACTGTCCATAAAAATCAGTTCCCGGTCCTGAGGCGTTGCCTTTTCCACCGTGATTCTGCGTTTGCTGGTGACGATCTGCATTTTCAGTTCCTGTTCCAGATAAGTATAGATAGATTTTTCTGCGATTTCTTTCGTCAGACCGGGAACCGCGGAGGTCAGGAAATAGTTGACGTCTAAAATCAGCGGCTTATCATCTACGCTACGAATACGAAGGATGTGAAGTACTTCGCTGCCGACGGGGAAACTGCTTTCCTTAGCTAAGGTTTCATCCACAGTGAGGGTTTCAAATACAACTACCTTTGTACGGTAAGTCATTTTGTTTCTGGCTGCAGTTTCCTGGAAGGATTCGATGCCACCAACGGTAAAATTGGTTTTCTCAGAAGGCTGATAAATAACCTGAACACCTTTACCGTGAACAGCTTGCACATAACCATTCTCTACCAATCCGGCAATGGCACGACGGATTGTATTGCGTGAACACTCGTAAACACCGATCAATGTATTCTCAGAAGGGAGAAGCTCGCTGTACAAGAATTTTCCCTCTCGGATTTTGCGTTTCAGATCTCTGTAGATCTCTTCAAACTTTGACTTTGGCAAAGAAAACATCTCCTCGATCTTGTCTAAACATCTATAGTATATCGGAAGCGACATCGAAAATCAAGTGTGCAAATACATCGTTGATAGAGTGAAAAAAGGAGAACACAGTAGGTTATAGGGATAATGAACAAAATATGAATACGGGTTTTGTGTATTGCACTGAATTGAATATATGCAGGAAAAAACTTACTTTTTTGCTGTTGACTTGTTTAAACAAGTATGTTATAAATATGCCATAAGGAACTTGTTCAAACAAGTTCCTTAGCGGAAAGAAAAATATATAGGAGGAATCACAATTATGGGCAAGTACACCCAGGATGCCACCGCATTGCTGGAGCTGGTTGGTGGCAAG
>JAZQEK010000058.1:0-2512 GCA_045538995.1 Acetatifactor sp.
TTAAGCAATCGGAAGATGGAAAAGCTATTATCGTTCGTGCTTATGAATTTGGCAATACGCGAACCAATGCAAAACTTTCATTTGGATTCCCAGTAGAGAAAGTGATGCGCTGCAACATGCTGGAAGAAGAATTGGAAGAATTCTGCATGGGGCAGGGGGAATTACCGTTTGCGATCAAACCTTTTGAAGTTGTAACATTTAAAATATTTGCGAAGGAGTAGCAGTAAGAGTATGTTGTTTCAGGACAGAATGAATGAACTGCAGGGAAAAGTGCGGTTGCTACAAGAAAATCAGAAAACGAATGTTCAGAATAAGTTACCGGAAAATTGCTGGTTTTTGAGTGAATCAGAAGTGGTCTGCTTTGAACGCCCATTTGGAGACAGCCGATATCCATATTCTAAAGATGGGCTGACGCTTTGGGCATATGCATCCGGTGGGTTACAGATTTTAAAAGGCACCTTTAATGTTGTATTGGACAGTTACTTCGGTGGACACGTTCCGAATCTGTGCTTTTATGCAGGAAGAAAAATAGGCGGTAAGTATTTTCCGATCTCTCTTACAGGTGCTGGGAAAGTCCCTATGGAAGTAGATGTCAGGCGGTATGTGGTATTTGCTCCAGAAGCAGTTTATTATTTTACAGAAACAAAAGACTTTACAAGTTGTGTCAGAATGTTTGTAGATGAAAAGCAAAATCTTCGTTTTAGTGTGAGGTTGGTGAATGGAGAGGCTGAGGCAGATACTTATGTTGCCAGTTATTTCAATCCACTTTTGCGGAATGCATTTAGCGACGATATGGGAACCAAATTTTTTAAATCATGCAAGTACACCACCAAAGGCTTCGAGTTTAGAGTGATAGAGGATGTGTTTAGAAGTGATTGCCATATCTATAGTGCATGTGTGTCAATTAGTGAAGAGGAGCGACCAATGCATACGACTACTTCCTATAGCGATTTCGCGGGCAGTATGCACAATACGGTAAATGGTTCTACTTCTTTGCAAAATGGCACTTTTGAACAAGGAAAAACGTATACGGAATTTACAGACAACGCAGTTGCGGCGAGTATCGTTCCGTTACATATGGCTGCGTATGAGTCTTACGAGATTAGTTATACAGTAGCAATCTCGCAAGATAATGAAGAAAAGGCTCAGGCAGATGCAAATCAAGTAGTTTGTACACCAGAAATTGATGCGTTATTATACGATAAAGAGATAGAACTTGGCAGAGATATTCCATTCATGGAATTCGAAGATGTACAGATAGATGGAATAGAGGATATGGCTTTTGACCGTTTTGTGAAATCTGTATTTCGTCAGGTTGAGTTTTGCTCTAGAGCAAAAAATTATGGTGGTGCGTTAATCGGTATTCGCGATATCTTTCAACAGTTGGAAGCTGCATTGATGTGGATTCCGGATTATTGTCGCGGGAAAATATTAGAGGCATTAAACTATATTGGCGATGATGGGAGAGCACCGCGCCAGTATTCATATCCGGCTTACGAAGGAGCACTTCCGGTCATGGATTTGCGTCCATTTATTGATCAGGGTGTTTGGGTAATCTCCACAATTTATACTTATCTTGCTGTGACAGGGGATTACTCCATTTTAGAAGAAGAGTGTGGGTATTACCATTATGAAGGACGAGCAGTTTCTTTCAGCAATAAGAGAGACAGTGTGTTGTCTCATGTGATTCAAATTATGGAATACTTATCTTCTAATTTGGATGAGGAAACAAATTGTCTTCATATTTTGTATGGGGATTGGAATGATGCCCTGGATGGATTGGGAGAATCCAATGATAAAAGCAAGGAGTATGGAACGGGTGTGTCTGTTATGGCGACCTTGCAGTTCTATCAGAACCTTAGAGAAATGATACAAATTATGAATCATTTAGAGATGCCTGATAAGGCAGAAGAATATGAGGCGTTGGCGCGGAAGGTTTCTGACGGTCTAATGAAATATGCCGTGGATATAAATGAAGATGGTAAGCGAAAGATTATCCATGGATGGGGCGATGATTATGGCTATAAAATCGGAAGTTTTTGTGATAATGATGGTCAGAATCGGGATGGTCTTACCTCAAATGCTTTTTGGATATTGTCAGGTATGATAGAAGCAGATGAAAGCCTAAAGCCAGATATTCTAGAGGCATTTAAAAGATTAGACAGTAAGTATGGATATAAAACTTTTGAGCCATATTTTGCTTTGGAAAATAAAAAAGTTGGACGTATCACGCATTTGCCGAGGGGCACTGCTGAAAACGGAGCTACTTATATCCATGCAACTATGTTTGCTATATGGGCATTATTTGAATTAGGAGAAGCAGAATTGGCATGGAGACAACTCGAGAAGGTATTACCACTGACGCACGAACATCTTACACATACACCGTTTGTCATGCCAAATTCATATTCTTATGATTTGGAAAAAGGTTTTGACGGTGAATCTATGAATGATTGGTTTACCGGAAGTGGCTGCGTACTTGTTAAGATTTTGATGTGGTATATTTTCGGAA
>JAZQEK010000059.1:0-4547 GCA_045538995.1 Acetatifactor sp.
GTTTTTTTACCCGATGGTGTAGAAAAAGAAGATACAGATAAGCTATACGAAAACATGAAACCTCTCTTGAAAAAATATTTTATAAAAGAAGTTCATTTCGTAAAGCCTGTGAATCAGGAAGCTTTATTATCCTTGAAGGAAAATGAGCAATTCATGGATAATGTATACACAAACAAAGAAGAAAAAGATGGTGTATTGTGGACAAAATCCTATTGTGCCAGAAGAGATAATTATTATAAGTTTGATAAGAAAAAGGAAGCTTATGTAGAAAGTTTTTGGAGTAAGATAATAAAGGGTCGTAATTTAACTACCAATGCTTTATCCATTCCACTGGCTATTATATTCTTCCCGATTACCATTATGATTATCATTTATTATATTATCATTTTTCATGTAATTACGAAGTCAGGTTAATAATTTTAAGTATTATAGCATTAGAGTACGCCTTTATTAAGGCAGAAATGAGGAAATATGGACGATAATATTTTTGACAAAGACACGGTGTTTGATAAAATACAGGAAGTAGACCTGAAGGAAAGAATGGAAACCTTCTACATAGACTACGCCATGAGTGTTATTGCAGCTCGTGCCCTACCGGATGTAAGAGATGGTCTGAAGCCTGTTCAGCGAAGAGTTTTGTACTCTATGATTGAATTGAATAATGGTCCTGACAAGCCACACCGTAAGAGTGCGCGTATCGTCGGTGATACTATGGGTAAATATCATCCTCATGGTGACAGTTCTATCTATGGTGCATTGGTAAATATGGCACAGGAATGGTCTATTCGTTATCCTTTGGTAGACGGTCATGGTAATTTCGGTTCCATGGACGGTGACGGAGCAGCGGCTATGCGTTATACCGAAGCCAGATTGTCCAAGATTTCCATGGAGCTGCTTGCAGATATCAATAAGGATACCGTAGATTTCGTACCGAACTTCGATGATACGGAGAAGGAACCGGTAGTATTGCCGGGTCGTTATCCTAATTTATTAGTAAATGGTACCACCGGTATTGCGGTAGGTATGGCTACCAATATTCCTCCTCACAATTTGCGTGAAGTAGTGAATGCAGTAGTAAAAATCATTGATAATAAGGTAGAGCAGGATAAGGAAACTACTATTGAAGAGGTTATGGAGATTGTGAAGGCTCCTGACTTCCCTACCGGCGGGTTGATTTTGGGTACTGCCGGCTGTGAAGAGGCTTACCGAACCGGACGTGGAAAAATCAGAGTGCGTGCGGTGACTAATATTGAAACCTTGCCCAATGGTAAGAGCCAGATTATTGTGACAGAAATTCCTTATTTGGTAAATAAGGCGAACCTGATTATAAAGATTGCAGAGCTGGTGAAGCTGAAAAAGATAGAAGGTATTACCGATATCCGTGATGAGTCTAACCGTGAAGGTGTGCGTGTGGTTATCGAGCTTCGTAAGGATGTAAATGCGAATATTATTTTGAACCAGCTTTACAAGCATACACAGTTGCAGGATACCTTTGGTGTTATCATGCTGGCACTGGTGAACAATGAGCCTAAGGTTTTGAATCTTTTGGATATGCTCAAATACTACCTGCTCCATCAGGAGGATGTAGTTACCAGAAGAACCAAGTATGATTTGAACAAGGCTGAAGCAAGAGATCATATTTTACAGGGTCTGTTAAAGGCTTTGGACTTCATTGATGAAGTGATTTCTATTATTAGAGGAAGTAAAAATACGCAGGAAGCTATTGAAAGCTTGATGACACGCTTCGAGCTTACCGAAGTACAGGCACAGGCTATCGTAGATATGCGTTTAAAAGCATTGACCGGTTTGGAAAGAGAAAAGCTGGAAAATGAGCATTTGGAGTTGGTAGAAAGAATCAAAGGATTAAAGGCTATTTTGGCAGATGAAAAGCTGTTATTAGGCGTTATCAAGGAAGAAATCGTAGCCATTGCTGCGAAGTTTGGTGATGACAGAAGAAGTAAGATTGGTTATGATGAAACGGATATTTCCAACGAGGATTTAATCCCCAGAGGAAATACTGTTATCGCTATGACCAGATTAGGCTATATTAAGCGTATGACCGTTGATAATTTCAAGGCACAGAATCGTGGTGGCAAGGGTATCAAGGGCATGCAGACCATTGAAGATGATTATATCGAAGATTTACTCATGATGAGTACACATGATTATGTGAATTTCTTCACCAATTACGGTAGAGTATATCGTCTCAAGGCTTATGAAATTCCGGAAGCAGGCAGAACGGCCAGAGGAACTGCAATTATCAATTTGTTGCAGCTTTCACCGGGTGAAAAGATTTCTGCTATGATACCGATTAAGGAATACACAGAGGATAAGAACTTGTTCATGGTTACCAAGAATGGTATCGTGAAGAAGACACCTTTGATGGAATACATGCATGTGCGTAAGAATGGTTTGACTGCTATTAATCTGCGTGATGATGATGAATTGATTGAAGTAAAATCCACGGATAGCGAAAGTGAAATCTTCTTAGTCACTAAGCAGGGTATGTGTATCCGCTTCAAGGAAACTGACGTAAGAGCTACCGGACGTACTTCTATGGGTGTTATCGGTATGAACCTGTCACCTTCTGATGAAATCATCGGTATGCAGCTACAGAGTCAGGGTGATTCCTTACTGGTAGTATCTGAAAATGGTATGGGTAAGAGAACTATGTTAGAAGAATTTACCGTACAATACCGTGGCGGTAAGGGTGTGAAATGCTACAAGATTACCGAAAAGACAGGTGACTTGGTAGGTGTAAAGGCAGTAACCGACGAGAACGAAATCATGATGATTACGACGGAAGGTATCATTATCCAAATCCGTATGCAGGATATTTCTACTTTGGGAAGAATCACTTCCGGTGTGAAGCTGATGAACCTGGATGACAATGTGACCATTGCACAGATTGCAAAGGTTCGTGAAAAGGTTTCTACGGAAAATGAAGAAGTAGGAATTGATGATATCGAGGATGTGGTAGAGGAAAATCAGGAAGAAGAAGTAGATAAGGAAATTAACTTCCCGAAAGAAGCTACGGAAGATACGGAAGACAACGAGGAATAATTAATGGCACGAGAGGCTAGGAAAGGTCTCTCGTGTTTTTTTGATAAATTTAGATAAAAAATTCACAAAGTTCTTGACTTCTCTACAAATAAGGACTAAATTAGTTGAGGTGATATCTAAAAAAAGTATAAACTTTATATTATGGAGGAGTATTTGTATTATGGAAACTTTTGAAATTTTTCGGGATTTGGCCATTATTATTATCTTTGCCAAAACCTTTGGAATAATCGTGCGTAAGTTAAAAGCCCCTTCTGTAGTAGGTGAGATTTTGGCCGGTTTGGTGATAGGACCCAGTATTTTGGGATTGGTAGAGCCATCAGACTTTTTGGTAGTAATGGCGGAAATCGGTGTAGTGCTGATGATGTTTTCTGCCGGCTTGGAAACCAATCTGAAGGATTTGATTAAGACAGGTCCGGTGGCTTTTGTCATTGCCTGCTTCGGTGTATTTGTTCCTTTGGTTGGAGGTACTCTGCTTTATATGGGCTTCTATGGTGTACCGCCTATGGGAAGTACGGAATTTTATAAGGCAGTATTCATCGGTGTCATCATGACAGCTACTTCCGTAAGTATTACGGTACAGGTATTAAAGGAAATGGGCAAGCTGAAAGGAAAGGTAGGAACCACCATCCTCAGTGCTGCTATCATCGATGATGTTATCGGTATTATTGTATTAACGTTTGTCATCGGTTTTGAAAATCCGGACTCAAATCCCGGCAAGGTAGTGATTTCTACTATCCTGTTCTTTGTGTTGGCTGTTGTAGTAGGCTTTGTTCTTTATAAGCTGTTTAATATTTTGGATAAAAGATATCCGCACACCAGACGTATTCCTATTCTGAGTGTGGGACTTTGTTTTGCATTGGCTTATACCGCAGAAGCAGTTTTCGGTATCGCAGATATTACAGGTGCTTATGTAGCAGGTATCATTCTTTGCTCTATCAAAGATCATGATTACATAGAAGAAAAAGTAGATATCAATTCTTATATGATATTCGGACCGATTTTTTTTACCGGAATTGGTTTAAAAACAGATTTAAGTGGTATGAATGCCAATATTTTGATTTTCTCTATTTGCTTTGTACTGGTGGCACTACTTACCAAAATCATCGGTTGTGGTTTTATTTCAAAGGTTTGCAAATTTAGTATGCATGATTCCTTGAAGATTGGTGTTGGTATGATGACCCGTGGAGAAGTGGCATTGATTGTTTCCCAAAAAGGTCTTTCCGTAGGACTTTTGGATCCGATTTACTTTACAGCAGTTATTTTACTGATTATTATTTCCAGCATTTCCACACCTATTATTATCAAGGTGTTGTATGCTAAGGATAAAGTGCAGGAAGCGTAATATATAATATATGACGGACCACTTATCTTTTTCGGGTAAGTGGTCTTTTTGTTATGTAAGGATTATGGTATAATGTACGCGAGTAAAAAACCAAGCGACTGCACTAATAAATGAAAACTATAAGGGGAACCAATGGATAACA
>JAZQEK010000060.1:0-16308 GCA_045538995.1 Acetatifactor sp.
ATTCTTATGTATCCAAGAAGGCTGCTGAGGTTCTCGGCAAGAATTATGAAGATTTAAAGACCATCGTTTGCCATTTGGGTAATGGTGCAAGTATCTCTGCTGTAAAGAACGGTAAGTGTGTGGATACCTCCATGGGTCTGACTCCTCTTGAGGGTCTGATTATGGGTACCCGTTCCGGTGATATTGACCCTGCTATCATTGAATTCCTTGCACAGAAGGAGAACAAGAGTATTGCAGAAATCGTAAGCGTATTGAATAAGAAGTCCGGTGTATTAGGTCTTTCTAACAACCTTTCTTCCGATTTCCGTGATATTGAGGATGGTTTTAATACCGGTGATGCACATGCAGTTCGTGCGTTAAAAACCTATTGTTATCGTGTAGCTAAGTACATTGGCTCTTATGTGGCTGCTATGAATGGTGTAGATGTTATCTGCTTTACTGCAGGTGTTGGTGAAAACGGACCTTTGGTAAGAAATATGGTTTGCGAATATTTGGGATATCTGGGTATTACCTTAGATCAGGAAGCAAATCATAAGCGTGGTTTGGATATTGAGATTACCACTCCGGACTCTAAGACCAAGGTAATGGTAATTCCTACTAATGAAGAATTGGCAATTGCCAGAGAAACCGTTCGTCTGGTAAAATAATGGAAATAGAGTAGATTTTAATTGTGAGAGATTAAAATAGATAAAATGGCTCCTGTGTTTTGACACGGGAGCTATTTTGATGCAAAAATGATGCCCAAAAGTATGGGAAAAGGTGGTATACTTGGTGTGATGTGTTTTCGTGGGAACAGTTTATGAAAAAATAGAGGTTGGGATATGCGAAAGAGAATAGCTTTGGGGTGGATATTATGTGTTTTGCTGGTAGCTCCCCTAACGGTAAGGGCCTATGAAGGAAGCAGTGTACGTCAGCAATATGAAGAATATATGGAAAGATTTCAAGCTATACAAAGCTTTGAGGATGTGGAACAGAACGGTTTTGATGTTATAGAAGAACAAAGCTTTCCGGTAATATTTGAAAGCTTTGGAGAGCAAGAGGTTTTCTTCTTCACGGCTATGGATGTGAAATACAATCGATTGGCAGTTTTTGTACAGGATTCCGAAGGGAAAATATTGTTTAAAACCAATCAATTAGAGACCAATCACCGAATATTGGGAGAAATGAAACAGCCGACTAAGGAAATTGCGGCGGTATCGTTTTTGGATGTGAATCATGATAATCTGAAAGATATTATTTTGATCACCCGTTGTGAGAATGAGCAGGGAGAAATGAAGGGGATTTCCTACAAGGTAGGCGATGTACTTTTTCAGAGGAAGGGTGGATTTTACAGGGACTACCGTATTTCGGAAAAAATCAATCGATTCAGTATGAATAAAAGTGCAAGATGTATTATTTCTTTTGTGAGGGATGATAAATCTGCGGAATTTTTATATACGGCAACTACTTCACAGGAGCTGTTTGACAATGGTTTTAATGTAATCGAGGAACAATGCTATCCAAGGAATTTTGAAAAGCTGGGAAGACTTACGGTGGTGCCGGGAACTTTTAGTATGGGAGATTATGATATTTTCATGATTTATCTGGTGAATGACCAGGGAAATATTGTATGGAGCTTTCAGCCCATGGAGGATTATGATAATCTGTATTCCTTAAGGGGAATCGCCTGTAAGGATTTGGACGGAGACGGTATGAAGGATTTGGCAGTATTAGCCAGATATAGTACGGAGATGCCCAGTGGAGAATTGGTGGTAGAGAGTGACTGTGCTATTTATTACCAGCGTACCGGTGGTTTTGATGTGGATGTGGAGTTTGAAGAATCTTTTCAAGTTACAGACACCCTCAAAATGGAGGATGTCGTGCGTGAAATTCGCAGATATTGGGGCTGGAATATTGAAGAGGAATATACATTAACAGGAGCGGAGCAAAAGATAAAATGATAAAGATACTCATAGTGGATGATGAAAAAGCAATTTGTGATTTGATAGATATGAATCTGTCTGCGGCCGGTTATAGCTGCAAGACGGTACAGGATGGCTTGGAAGCCATTGATTTAATCGAGCAGGAGGAATTCGACCTGATACTTTTAGACGTGATGCTGCCGGGTGCGGATGGTTATGATATTATGGAATACATTCGACCGCTTAAGGTGCCGGTCATCTTTATTACGGCGAAGCATGAGGTAAAGGATAGAGTAAAGGGATTGAAGCTGGGGGCAGAGGACTACTTGGTAAAGCCTTTTGACGTGGTAGAACTGGTTGCACGTGTGGAGGTGGTACTGAGAAGATTTCGTAAGACACAGAAGTTGTTGCAGGTAGGCGATGTAGTAGTGGATACGGAAGCCAGAAAAGTTACCAAGGCAGGGAAACCGGTGGTATTAACGAACAAGGAATACGGGTTGCTTTTATTGTTTATTCGAAACAAAAATGTAGCACTGTTTAAGGAAACACTTTATGAAAAGGTGTGGGGAGATGAATATATTGCAGACAGCCGTACACTGGAGCTGCATGTACAGCGCCTTCGCCGAAAGATGTCATGGGAGCATAATCTGGTAGCGGTATACAAAGTAGGTTATCGTTTGGAAATATAAGTGGCGGAAAGGAAGACTATGAAGTTTCTATATAAAATATTATTGTGGAATATAGCCATAATGTCTGTTGCATTTAGTATCGGCGGTTATATCTTTGTGAATTTTGTGTTTCAGACATCTATGGAGCGGGAAGTGGGACAAGCCATGGATGACAGCAGTATTTTACAATTTGCCTTTGAAACAGCAGCACTGAATATTCCCTCCCGATACGATATGTTACAGGATACTACTATAGAGGAAATAGGACACAATCTGGAAAAAGGTGGTCAGGGAGCAGGAAGATTGCTTCGTATATCAAATGAACGGAAGGAACCATTGTATGCCAGTGAAGGTTTTGTACAGGAAATGGACTTTCTCATGGAGATTACAGAGGATACCCGTATTTATCGTGTGATACCGGTAGGGGATAAGTACTATGTGCAAACCGGTGCCCGCATGGAGGCTTTGGACAGAGTCTTGTATTTGGAGACCATGAAGGATATTACACAGGTGTTTGAGGAGCGTACTCAGGGATTTGCAGTATATCGTAAGGTGATTTTGGTGGTATTGGTCTGTGCAACCGGCATTCTGTTTTTGATTTGTACCTGGCTGACGAAACCCATTCGTATTTTGACCAAGGCTACCCGTAAGATGACGGCAGGGGATTATAGTTATCGTGCCAAGGTGATCAGTTCGGACGAAATGGGACAACTGACCAATGATTTTAATCAGATGGCCAATGTTTTGGAAAAAAACATCACGATGCTGGAAGAGGAGGTCAAAGCCAGAGAGGACTTTATTGCTGCCTTTTCTCATGAATTAAAAACACCGCTGACAGCCATTATCGGTTATGCGGATATGCTGCGTTCCCGTAAACTGGACGAGGAAAAGCAATTTGTGTCTGTAAACTATATTTATACAGAAGGAAAACGTCTGGAAACCATGGCCTTTCGTTTGCTGGATTTGATTGTCACCAAGCGGTTTGATATCGAAAAGCAGAACTTAAATACGGAAGTGATTTTTAAGTATTTAAAGGAATTGTATAGCGACAATGCACAGGTGAAGATCCTTTGCCAATATGAGCCGGCAATGATTAAGGCAGAGACTGATTTGTTAAAATCCGTTATGATTAATTTGGTGGACAATGCATGTAAAGCATCCAAGGATGGTGGACGTGTGGAAATCGTGGGCAGAAAGCAGGAACAGGGCTATCTGTTTGCAGTGAAGGACTATGGTGTGGGAATTCCGCCGGAGGAATGCAGCAAGATAACAGGTGCCTTTTATATGGTGGATAAGTCGCGTTCCAGAAGCAGGAATGGTGCAGGTTTGGGGCTGGCACTTTGTGTGGAAATCTTGAAATTACACAATAGTGAGTTGAAAATAGAAAGTGTGGTAGGGGAAGGAAGTCGTTTCAGTTTCCTCATTCCATGGGAGGAGGTGCCGGAGCATGAATAAGCATGTAAGAAATATATTGATTATTCTGGGGGAATTGTTCTTGTTGGCACTTTTGATTTGGGGGCCGGAACGATTGGCACAGTATAGAGATAAGTCTTCCTTAAATCAAATTATTGCAGAGCCTGTAGAGGAAAGCGGTACAGGATTTCGTTATACCTTAAGCAGTAATGAAAAGTTGTATATTTTATCACAATGTCTGGAAAATCAGATATTGCCGGAAACGGAACAAAGCCGTAAGACCAGAGTGGAGTCAGAGGAGTTTGGGTTAAAAAAGCTGACAGGAAGCTATGCGTTTGTGGTGAATTATCAGGAACCGAGAGAAGGGGAAATCAAAGAGGCGGAGATATTTGATGCCTGCAATGAGGAATTGGAGACTTTGAAGAAGCTGGGAATATTACCGCAGAAAGTCCGGGAGGTAACGGAAGATGCCTATAGTGCGACCTTGTATTCGGCGATTGATGTATTGGACCCGCAAAGCAATATGTCCGTGTGGAAGGTGAGCCTGTCCACCAGCCAACAGAATGCTGACAAGTCTAACCGATTACTGGATGTATATGTGGATGCAGAGACCGGAAAGATATATGAATTTTATGTTCGTATTGAGGCTATGTGGGAGGAGTTGGAGCCAAAGGAAATCGTGCAAAAATGGAGTGATTACTTGGGTTTGCAGGGGATGACAGCATACGAGACAGACAATCCGTTGCTGGAAACTACCCCATACTTTTTGAAATATCGCTTCCCGGGGATGGATGAGAACAGTACCGTAGTGACTATTGGTTTTTATGAAGGGATACAGGAATTATTTTTAAAAATTTCATAAGATGATGCGAATTTTATGCAAATAATATGAAGATTTGATGAGCCTTTCGAATATGCTTATGTATAGGAAATTCAAATAAATGAATTTGGACAGATATAAG
Organism: Acetatifactor sp.; assembly: GCA_045538995.1. Taxonomy (GTDB): domain Bacteria; phylum Bacillota; class Clostridia; order Lachnospirales; family Lachnospiraceae; genus Acetatifactor. The sequence goes on from JAZQEK010000060.1 coordinate 4,945, forward strand.
CAGTTCGGAGGGAGACAGAGAAATGTACGTAAAAGAAGCAGCATGGTATCAAAAGCAGCAGAGGCAAAGAAACAGGGACCGGTGGATGCACCGGATCGCACTGGCGGTTGTCATGCTGCTTTGTGTTTGCTTCGGCGTGGTTTTAGGAAGCTGGGATAAAGAGAAGAGAAACGTCAATGCACAAACCATATCCTCCTTTGTTTCTCAGTCGTTACTACCGGTAGAGAAACTACCGGTGGGGGCTGAGGAGAGACTGGCAGAGGTGGAAGGTGTTGTATCTAAAGGAACCGGTGGAAACGTAGTGACTGGTATGCCTGTAACAGAGGGGATTAAGGTTGAAGTTATTCAGAGTGAGGATACAGTGAAGTGTGATAGTCTGAAAACGTCGGAAACAGCTATCGTGCAAAGGAATGAGCAGGAAGCGGAACAAAAATATCGGATAGCTATTGATCCGGGACATGGCGGAGAGGATGAAGGCTGTAGCTTCCATGGCGTAGAGGAAAAGAGCATTAATCTGGAGATTGCGTTGCTATTGCAGAAAAAGCTGGAGAATATGGGTTTTGAAGTGGTTTTGACCAGAGCGGATGATAGGGAACTGACACTGGAAGAAAGAGTGGCTGCAGCAAATCGGTCGCAGGCAGATGCATTCATCAGTATTCATCAGAATTCCTGTGGGGAGAAATCTGCACATGGAGTGGAAACTTGGTATTGTGCTTCGGGGAAGGTTGTATCATCTGAGGAAAATGAACGACTGGCGAAACTGGTGCAGCAATATACTGTGCTTTATTCCAAGGCAAGAGATAGAGGCGTTCGGGAAGAGGAGGAGTTGTATGTCATTCGAGAAGGTAATATGCCTTCCTGCCTCATAGAAACAGGCTTTTTAAGTAATGAGAAAGAGAGAACATCTCTACAGAAAGAGGAATATTGTGAACGATTGGCGCAGGGGATTGCAGATGGTGTACAGTTGTACTTTTATCCCAAGGCGATGTATCTAACCTTTGATGACGGTCCGGTGGCAGGAAATACAGAACGGGTACTGGATATTCTGAAGGAAAAAGGTATTAAGGCGACCTTTTTCGTGGTAGGGGAAAATGTAGAAAGAAATCCGCAATTGGCGAAGCGAATCGTGGACGAAGGACATACCATAGGAATTCATTGCTATCATCATGATTATAAAAAGCTGTATGTAAGTGCAGACAGTTATCTGGAGGATTTTGAAAAAGCCAGACAGGCGGTTTATGAAGCGACAGGTGTGGACGCGAAGCTATTTCGTTTCCCGGGAGGCAGCATCAACAGCTATAATAAGAAGGTGTATCAGGAAATTATTTCAGAAATGACCGAAAAAGGTTATATTTATCATGATTGGAATGCCAGCCTGGAGGATGCAGTGAAGAACCCGAAGGCGGAGAAGCTGATACAGAATGCCAAAGAAAGCACACTGGGCAGAAAGAAGGTTGTGATGTTGGCACATGATATTGTGGATGAGACGGTGTGGTGTTTGGAAGAACTGATAGAGGCGTTTCCGGAGTACGAGATGCGGGTGCTGGAAGAGGATGTGGAGCCGATAAGGTTTTGAGAAGGAACAGTTTTATAAGAAGTTATAATATGGTGAAAGAGATTGGCACCAATACTTTGCACAGGAGATGTGAAGTATTGGTGCTTTTCGTTGACATGGAGGGGGAAAAGGGGTAAAATTATGCAAAGTGGATAAGTGTTTAGAATGGGGATACAAGAGAGGTTTATATGAATTACAAAACAAAGAAGGCTTGGATGAAGCATTGGAATTTCATATTGATGGATTTGCTTTGTTTATTGTTAGCATTCTTTGGTGCGTATTGGCTTCGACATGGTATGAGTAATCCACTTAAGCAGAGTTTGTATTTTAATGAAATATTGATGTTGATATTGATACAGTTAATGAGTGCTGTGTTTGGTGATAATTTTAAAAATGTTTTTAAAAGAGGCTTTTATCTGGAATTTGCTGCTACATTTCGGCAGGCTGTTTTGGTATCATTATTTGGAATTTTTTATTTGTTTATTGTGAAAAGTGGTGAAGCTTATTCCCGTATGACTATGATTATGACAGGTGTTTTCTATCTGTTGTTTTCGTATGTGGGTAGGTTGGTTTTAAAGACTTTTTTGGTAAAATATTATGAGAATAAAACGGGGAAGAAATCCGTTTTGTTAATAACAACTTCTGACGGAGTACAGAATGTTTTAGAGGTAAAAAATCAATTATCACACGAATATAAAGTATCCGGGCTGGTTGTTTTAGGGGAAAATCTTAAGGGTGAGCAGTTTCAGGAAATCCAAGTGGTGGCAAATGAGCAGGATGTGGTGGAGTATGTATGCCGTAATTGGGTGGATGCACTTTATATGGATATAGAGGACACCAATAGGTTGCCTGAGGGGATGCTGGATGCATTTAGCGAGATGGGGGTGACTATACATCTTAAGCTACACGGTATTGAGAATCCTTATCATCGAAAGCAATACATAGAGAATATGGCAGGTTCTACCGTAATGACAGTCAGTGTGAATGATATGTCAGAAGAAGATATGCTTGCAAAAAGACTGATAGATATTGTGGGTAGTTTTGTTGGTTGTTTATTAACTGTTATATTGACAATATTTGTTGCTCCGGCAATATTCATAGCATCTCCGGGACCAATCTTTTTCAGTCAAACCCGTATCGGTATGAATGGAAAGCCCTTTAAGATGTACAAGTTCCGAAGTATGTATTTAGATGCTGAGGAAAGGAAAAAGGAGCTTTTGGAACAGAATGATGTGGCAGACGGCATGATGTTTAAGTTGGAAAATGATCCGCGTATCATAAAAGGTATCGGGCATTTCATAAGAAAGACCAGTATTGATGAGTTCCCGCAGTTTTTCAATGTACTGAAGGGGGATATGAGTCTGGTGGGGACCAGACCTCCAACAGTGGATGAGTGGGAGAAATATGCACTGCATCATCGTTTAAGAATGTCTATACGTCCGGGAATTACCGGTTTGTGGCAGGTAAGCGGCAGAAGCGATGTAAAAGAGTTTGAAGAGGTCGTGAAGATGGATGCGGAATATATTGCTAAGTGGAATTTGGGACTGGATGTGAAGATTATATTGAAGACGATTATAACAATTTGCAAAGGAAATGGAGCGAGATAAACGTGCAACATGTATTTCTGATTGGTGCTAAGGGTTTGGGAACATATGGAGGATATGAAACCTTTGTTAATAAATTAACAGAATACCACCAAAATGATAAATGGATTAAATATCATGTGGCCTGCAAGGCAAATGGAGAAGGCTGTATAGATGAAACAAAACTAGAAGGAACAGTAAGTCTTTCAAAGAATGAGTTTATTTATCATAATGCACATTGTTTTAAAATTAGAGTTCCCAATATAGGAGCAGCAAAAGCTATTTTTTATGATATTGTTGCATTAGAAAAATGTTGTAAAATTATAAAAAAACAAAATATTGCACAGCCTATTGTTTATATTATGGCTTGCCGGATTGGACCTTTTATTAAAAGATATTACGATATAATTCATGGTTTAGATGGAAAAATATATTTGAATCCAGATGGACATGAATGGAAACGTGCGAAGTGGAATAGACCGATTCGAAAATATTGGAAGGCTTCAGAAAAGCGAATGGTAAAGTATTGCGATTTGGTTATTTGCGATTCGTGTATTATTGAACAATATATCCATGAAGAATATGATGGGAGGGGGATTAGTGGAGTTAATCCGGTGACTACTTTCATTGCATATGGAGCTGAAGTTAGGAAAAGTCGATTATTGGATAATGATATTCAATTAATAAATTGGTATAGAGAAAAAAAAATAGAACCAAAACATTATTATCTGATGGTTGGAAGATTTGTGCCAGAAAATAATTATGAAATAATACTTCGTGAATATATGAAAAGTAGAAGTAAATATGAACTGGTTATTATAACAAATGTAAATGATAAGTATCTAAAAGAACTTGAACAAAAGATTACCTTTAGTGCTGATAGAAGAATCCGATTTGTTGGAACGGTGTATAATCAAGAATTATTATTAAAAATTCGTGAGAATGCATATGGTTATCTTCATGGACATGAAGTTGGAGGTACGAATCCGAGCCTTTTGGAGGCATTAGGAAGTACAGATTTAAATTTAATATTAGATGTAGATTTCAATAGAGAAGTGGCAGGGGAAGCAGCTTTTTATTGGAATAAGGAAGATGGAAATTTAGCCACTTTGATTGACAGAGTAGAAGGTTTGGAATTTGAAAGCATTGAAGCGATGGGAAAGAAAGCCAAAAGTAGAATAGAAGAGGCATATAGCTGGGATTATATTTGCGATAAGTATGCAAGGGTTTTTGGGAAATAAGAGATGAATTTTTATGTTGGGGTTGTATTATATAACAAAGATATTAGAGAGTCGTTGACCTGTAAGCAATTATTAGGGATAAGGCAGCATAATACTAAAATTTATATTTTGGATAATAGTACTATTCAGAATTCCAATGAATTATATGCACTTAAATATCAATGGATATACATTAATATGGGAGGAAATGCAGGACTTTCGAAGGCATACAATTGTTTCTTGGAACAGCTGCCAGTGGAAGATGGTGTTGTGATTTTTTTGGACGATGATACAGCTATAATTCAAGAATATTTTGATGAATTGGAAATGGCGGTTTCTATGTATAAGGATTGTGACATATTTACTCCAATCATCATAGGAAACGACAAAAAAATCTGGTCACCTAACAGAGCCGGTTTTTTAAAAAACTCTTTTATAACAGATGTGAAGGAAAAAATAAGTGATACGGAATATAACGCAATAAATAGTGGTACTGCAGTAAGAAAGAGTGTACTTAACAATTATAGATATGATGAGAGGCTGTTTTTGGATCAGGTGGATCATAAGTTTTATTATGACCAGCGTAAAGCACAGCGTAGATTTTATAAGATGCAGACCGTAATACTACAGAACTTCTCGCAAAGGAATTCTGATTTTGATGCGGAAAGTATATGGGTAAGACTACAGGTGCGATTAAAGGACATCATGGAATATGGAAGAATTCTGGGCGGAAAATATAAATTATTGGCCTTCTGCAAAAATTGTGGTATTTCCATTCAACTTGCTATGCGCGTCAAATCAGTAGCCTTGCTGAGAAAGACAATAATCTTAAGTGTTCGGTTATTCTTTAGTTAGATAAATATTCGATTGCTGGGAGGAAGTGTATAAATGACAGTTACAGTTGTGATGTCTGCATATAATGGGCAAAAGAATATAGAAAGACAAATAGAAAGTATTTTTGCACAAAAGGATGTCACGGTTAATCTAAGTATAAGGGATGATGGAAGTACAGATAGGACAGTTGAAGTGATAGAAGAATATCAAAGGAAACATCCAGAATATAATATTAGCTTACTAAAAGGAAATAATGTAGGATATGCAAAAAGCTTTTGGTATGCTTTGTCGAATGCAATAAAGGCTGAATATTATGCATTTTCCGATCAGGATGATATATGGAAGGAAGATAAATTAATAAAGTGCATTTCTGTCTTGGAAAGAGAGAAAAATATAATGCTCCCTCAATTGGTCTATTGCCGAATGAGTAGATGCAATGAACAATTAGAAGAGTTGGAAGAACAGGTAAGAATATTGTGTGTGGAAGAGTTAAGTAAAAAGATGACTTTAACTCAAACATATAACTATGGTGCAGGAACTTTTTTTAATGAGGCATTACGTAAGCTTATATGCAAATGTTGGCCGGATGTACCGGATATGGCACATGATTTATGGGCCGGTCTATTATGTTATTGGTTTGGAAGGGTTTATTATATTGATGAAGTATTATATTACTGGATAAGATATGATAAAAGTGTTACTGGTGAAGGAACTCTAGAATCTGGTTTTCGATATCGGATGAAAAAAACATTTCAGGGTCATTCTTATCCAAATGTAAGTTCATATCTTTTGAAATATTATGGGGATTTACTGGAGGAGGATAAGTTATTTTTAACGGATTTGAGTGTTTGTAGCAAGGATTGGAAAGCTAAATTAAGAATACTCAAAGATAAGGAGTTCAAGCGAAGCACTTATAAAGGAACATTAGTTTTGAAGTTTGGTGTACTTTTGGGGTGGTTTTAAGGGGAAGAAGAAAGTAATTATGAATGATTTGATTTCTATAATTGTACCCGTTTATAATGTAGAACAATATTTGAACAGATGTATGGAAACATTATTGAGTCAGACATATCAAAATATGGAGATATTATTGATAGATGATGGTTCTGAGGATGGTTCCTTGGAATTATGTAAACAATATGCCAAAAAGGACAAACGGGTAAGGGTAATACACAAAGAGAATGAAGGGTTGGGTATAACCAGAAACTGTGGACTGAACAATGCTACTGGTAAGTTTATTATGTTTGTGGATTCGGATGATTTCCTGGAATTTCATACTATTGAATTGCTTTATAAGGATATTGTTGAACAGGATGCGGATATGGTGCTTGCAAATCATTACTATAAGGACATACCCAGAGGATTGCCGATAGAAGCAGGCTTATATTGTGGACAAGATATTACGGATATTATCTATTTGCATATGTTGGGAAGGCATGGTAAGGCTGAGGATGATTTGTGTGTTTCTGTATGGACAAATCTGTATAAGAAAGAGATTATAGAACAATATGGGTTGTGCTTTCCTTCCGAGCGAAAATTAATATGGGAGGATTTGGCATTTAATACGGAGTATTTACGGTATTGTAACAGAGTATTTGTGGAAGAAATTCCGCTGTATCATTACTGCTATAATGGTGAATCACTTACACATTGTTATGCTTCTGATAGATTACAAAGGATTTTGGATATGTATCAATATATGCAGGAACAGATATTGAAATATAATTTTACTGATATTGATATGGCAAAGAAAAGATTACAAAATAGGTTTATTGGGAATATTCGAACCTGTTTAAAATTAGAGGTTTTTTATGGCAATAAAAATGGTAGAAGGCTTGCGTTAGAAAGAGTAAAAAATATTTGTAAGAATACTGAGGTGAGAGTCCTTCTGAAGGAATATCCGGTCAATTATTATACATGGATACAACGTATATATCATTTTGCTATTATACATCGGTTGTATTCTCTTGTGTATGTGTTGACTTGGCTACAGAACAAAAAAAAGAGGATTGAATAGGGAATGAACAATGAAGATATGCTGTTTTCTGTAATTATACCTGTTTTTAATGGTGAAAATTATTTAAGGCAGGCTATAGAGTCTGTTATTTATCAACGTTACAACGGATGGGAATTGATTGTAGTCAATGACGGTTCCACAGATAATAGCCTTATTATAGGGGAAGAGTATGCCGAAAGGGATGAAAGGATTACTGTTTTAACAAAGGACAATTCCGGAGTATCGGATGCCAGAAACTTGGGATTAAAGCAGGCAATTGGAGATTGGGTATTGTTTTTGGATGCTGATGACTGGCTGGAGGAAAGTTATTTGGCAGAATTAAACAAAATGATATGTAACCAGAATGCAGATCTTTATATTTGTAATCATTATAAAGCATTTGAAACTGAGAGGCACTGTATAAGAGAAATTACTGTCATTAAAGCAGATTGTGCGGAAATTCAGCGAATGATTGAAGTGTCCTTAAGACAGTCACAGTGGCATGGCGAGGAATGGTATGGGGATTTGCGAAGTGCATGTGGAAAGTGCTTTAACCGCCAGTTAATACAGGAGAAGCAGTTAGAATTTATTTCCGGATTAAAAATCGGTGAAGATATGGTTTTCGTACTGCGCTATTTGCAATATATAAGCAGTGTGTGTTTTATAAATAAACCGTTTTATAATTATCGTTACAATCCTCAATCTGTAATGAATACTAAGAGTTGGGAAGGAAAAGAACAAGGAAAGTGGTATTTTCAAGCAGTGGAGTCTTTGGTGGGGCAGAGTGTGCCAGAGGGAGCAAAAGCAGACTTGTGGTTGGAAACGGCAGAAAGGGATTGGGATAACATACATTTGTCAAAGAGGACGTGGAGAGAACGATATAGCTTGTTTCAGGAGTTATTTGAGGATGAATTGTATCAACGATTTTCCATAAAAGGATGTTATGAATATTCCAGTCGAAAACAGGAAATATATGCTTTTTTGATTCGGAAAAAGTGGATAGTGTTACTGATGGTATTGAGTTATTCTAGAATGTTAAAACATAAATTTGGAGCTTGATTTATTTATGAAGTTTACAATAATTACAGTTTGTTATAATGCTGAAAAAGGAATTGAGAAGACTATAAAGTCTGTTCTGAATCAATCATATCGGAATTATGAGTATATTATTATTGATGGATTATCAAATGATGGTACTATGCAAATCATTAATGAATACGCACCGAAATTTAAAGATATAGGAATTAAAGTCAAAGTAGTTTCTGAACGTGATAATGGTATTTATGATGCAATGAATAAAGGGGTTTCAAGGGCTAATGGTGAATGGATTAATTTTATAAATGCTGGAGATGTCTATTGTAGCAATGAGGTTTTGGAACAATTTGCTGTATATAGTAGTGAGAATGTTGATGTTATAGCAGGTGAGATTTTTAGAGTTGTAGGTTATATTGGAATAAAGAAAAGTCATACTGACATAGCAGAATTAAAAAAACGTATGATTTTTTGTCATCAAGCGATTTTTGCATCTAAAGAATTATTTGACGAAAAGCTTTTCGATACAGATTATCGTATTTGTGCAGATTATGACTGGCTATTACATATGTATATGAAGAATTATACATTTAAGTGTGTAAATATTCCTGTCGTAAATTATGATATGGAAGGTGTGTCAACACGAAATATTGAACTGTCTAATGCTGAAAATAGTAGAATTGGAAAGAAATATGGCTTTGCATGTGAGAGTATAAAGGGAAAAGTAACAATTATCTCGAATGTAAAGTATAGAATATATAAAATTATTGCTCACAATAGATGTTTGGCTAAATTGTATAGTTGTACATATGGAAAAATTAGAGGAAAAGTGTTTGTAGAATGATGAATATTTGTTGGGGGAGTGGTATATGAAAGTTGTTCATTTGGTTACAGGTAATGATGGTGGTGCATATAGAGCAGCTTTGAGAATTAACAATGCTTTGGATGGAGCAATTGATTCAATTTTGATTTCCGGAAAAGGAATATCAAGAAGTGCTGTGCAGCAGTTTCGACAATGGTTTTTGCATAAGTTGTTTTCATACATTCCATTTAGAGTTAGAAAAATGCAATATTACTTCAATACAGATTTGGAGACAATGCATATTTTAAAATTGCAACAGGTGAAAGATGCAGATATTATCCATTTACATTGGGTCGCAGATGGAATGCTAAATCTTACTGATTTAAAGGAAATAGCGAAGCTTAATAAGCCGGTAGTATGGACATTGCATGATATGCATCCATTTACGGGAGGATGTCATTATGATAATAATTGCCAGAAGTATAAAGATTATTGTGGAAATTGTAAACAGATTAATAGTAAAAGGAAGAAAGATTTTGCGTGGTGGAATCAACAACAAAAGATTAAGGCATTACATAATATAGATATTTCAATAGTGGGTTGTAGCAGGTGGATTACTCAATGTGCAGAATCTAGTCAGATATTAAAAAACATGATATGTATAACAATTCCAAATTGTATAGATATAAATGTTTATAAGCCAACTAATAAGGAGTGGGCACGCAACTTATTTAATATTAATATAGAGAACAAAAAATTAATTGCATTTGGTGCTATGGATTCTACAACCGATAAAAGGAAAGGATTTTCATATTTGCAAAAAGCATTGAGTGTATTAGATAAAGAGAAGTATGCATGTCTTATTTTAGGTGGAATGGGTGAAGTGATTGATGGCATACAAACAATCTCAATAGCTTATTTACATGATGATTATTCATTAACATTATTCTATTCAGCAGCAGATGTGTTTGTGGCTCCATCCACACAAGAAAATTTGGCAAATACTGTTATGGAGTCTTTATCGTGTGGTACACCTGTGGTAGCATTCGATATTGGTGGAATGCCAGATATGATTGTATCCGGATATAATGGATATTTGGCTAGACCATTCGAAGTAGAAGATATGGCTAAAGGGATTGATTATTGTTGTAAAAAAACTGAAATGCGAATAAATGCGAGAGAGTATGTTGTTGAGAAGTATGGGTATGACACTGTATCAAATGAATATTTGAAATTATATCAAAAACTATTAGGAGATTCATGTGAGAAGGATAATGGCATTTAAGAAGAAATATAGCTTATTTAAAGCAAGAGTAAAGTGTAGGATTAAGTTTTTTAGATATTGTTTGCCGGAATGTAGACATAAAATGCAAAGATATCCAACCACAATTCAATTACCTATTACCTATTTGTGTAATTTTGATTGTGTTATGTGCGGTATGCATGATTTGGTCAATAAACCTCATTTTTCTCCGGAAGAGTTAGAAAAAGTATTACAGAATGAACTATATCAAAAAGTAACATCAGTCGGGATTAATGGGGGTGAGCCATTTTTAAGATTAGATTTGAAGGAATGTATAGCTGCAATTATTCGTGCAATTCCATCGTTAAAGGAGTTTTACTTTATTTCCAATGGTTATTATACGGAGGAAATATTAAAGCAGTTAATTTGTATAAAAGAAATGTGTAATAGTAAAGGTATAAATGTAAATCTTTCAATTTCAATTGATGGCGTCGAAGATATGCAGGATTTTATGCGTGGCAGAAAAGGAGCTTGGAGTCATGCTGTTTGTACTATTCAAAAGATTAGAAGGAATCAAGGAAAATATTGTGATTATTTAAATGCAATATGCACTATTACTAAATATAATATTTATCGAATTGAGGAATTGGAATGTTGGGCTAAGGAGTTTGGAGTAGATGTATCATATAATGTTGCTACTGAAAATGTTCGTATTAACAATCAGGATAGATTGAATGATTTTACTATTTATAATGATGAAGAAGCTAGAATGATGACTGCTGAATTTTTTTACAAGAAAGCCAAAAGCGAAAAATCATTTAGATATTACGGTATATATTTGTTTATTAAAGAAGGTAAGAGATATTCTCCTTGTGAATGTGCAAGTAAGAAATGGGTTACGTTAACACCAGATACCCAAATTGGCTATTGTGCTACTTATAGTAAAGATCTTGGTGATGTATTGAAAGAAGACTCGTATCGTTTGTTTCATAAAAATACTAAATATTTAAAGGAGCTAGTTAATAAACATTGTGAAAAATGTTCCCATTATATATATGGTTTGAATTATAAAGGTATGAGGAAATATTACAAGGATATG
>JAZQEK010000061.1:0-90053 GCA_045538995.1 Acetatifactor sp.
GATGCATTAACTTCATAAAGTATGAGGCTTATTAAAGTGCGTCTGAACTATCCACACAGCCAGTTTTTCTTTGTAATCTTGTCAACATTCTTTCTTTTCTGTTTAAAACCGAGATTATAAATCTGTTTCGCAATCACCTAATATATAAAGTCCAAAAGAGGCTTGTCGTTGAAACAAGGGGATGAATTGCCACAAACCACTTTGACCATTGCAGATATCCGACCCTTGTTATTATCTCTGTACCTCTTCTTTATATCAAATCTCCTCCAAAAAAGAAACCGCCTCAGCAGAAGCGGTTTAAAATCTGACAGAAGCGGTTATTTATTGTTCAAAAGAATTTCAATAAGGAAGTGTTCATCCTCTGTAGAGATATTTACTTCCCCATCATAGGCTTTGGCAATCTCCTTCACGCGGACAATGCCGTATCCATGATGTTCTATATCGCCTTTAGTGGTAAAGAATTTCTCACCACGCTTTTTGAGTTCTCCCTGATAAGGGTTTTTACAGGAAATATAGAGCATATTCAGCTGATTACTGATAAACAAGTGTATCGTCGGTTTATCCATGCCTGTCACAGCCTCCATGGCATTGTCTAAAATATTACCGAAAATACCACACAAGTCATAATCTGAAATATTTCTATCCTTCACAGAACAATGTATTTCTGTCTGAATATCTATGTTGTGCATATGAGCCTGACGCAGCTTTTGCCAGATAAGTGCATCTAATACATTTGAACCTGTACGTACCGGCATAATAGTCTGATCCAGTTCTTCGGAAATTTCCCCAATATAGGTTTTTGCATTGGTTAAGTCCCCCTTTTCTATCAAAAGACCTAATGCTAACAGATGATTGTTCATATCGTGACGGATTTTTCTGGTTTCCTCATGTCTGCGATCCAACTCATCATAATAAGCTCGCTCGACAAAACTTTGAACCTCTCTGGTATAAGCACTCACACGCCGAATGGTAACAAAAACAACTATAACTACCAGTAATACCAGAAACACAGTAAACATAGTCAGTGCAGAGATTGCCTGTCCACCAATATCCAAATTCAAATATCGTAGGAAAAACCGCTCCACACCAAAAGCAGAGAACAAATTAAGCTCCCTGAGTAGCTCCCACATCCCACCTTGGTCTCCACAAAAAACCAGCCACAATTCTACAACCACCAAGCCTACCGCAACAATAATAGGCAATCTCTTGTGGCAGGAAACGCAAAACAAGCCTATACAAAAAACCACCACACAAGCTGCCAGCTTTGCAAGCATACACACGACCAATAAAGAGCCACAGCTTATCAGATAGGGACAGCTTTGAAAAGGGGGTAACGATTGCAGAGCAACAGAAAACTCCGGTAATCCTATGTATGCATCAACCATACTTGCATTAAACAGATACATCAAACATACACCTGTTAACCACATCAGAATAGGGGTAATATAATGCTTCCTGACTGACAACTCTTTGGAGGGTGCCAACATCCATACCACCCCCAAGGTCAACAGCAGCGCGAAGATATCCGTGATGCGGTAATTTATCAAACTCATATAGCCCGCCTCTGTGACGGGGGTAAGCGTAATTCCCTCCAAACCGTAGAAATCTTTGCGGGTTTGAATAATATTATTGTGAAGCCACCCTTTTTGTTGATAGAGGTCAAGCTCTAAAAGCTCCTCTGCATGTTCTGCAATACCAAGCACATAATCCGGATAGTCTTTGATATAGACCAACTGTGATAACACTGCTTCATAGGGTCCTTTTGCATCTTGCAAGGCAATATAGACCTCGCCTTCTGTATCGTAATCAGGATTACTTTCATACTCAATAGTCAAATCCTGTAACTGTTGTCTGAGAAACAGTTCTGCCTCGTTTCTATCTGAAGGAAGACTCTTTAAAATACTCTCCTGCAAGAGGATATCCTCCATGGTGTAGACATATTTTTTCCCAAATATATCCTTACTTTGTAATGCACCACCAGAACAATTGATATAATAAAAAATGATGGCGTTTAAAATAGTCACAGCCAGAACAAACAATATGAGCTGCAAAGGAAGAGATTTTTTCTTCATTGTCCACGCACCTTTTTCATCACTGCCAGCATAACCCTTTTTCGATTGCGTCGGCTGACAGGGAGCTTGTGATTATTTATTAGGGTAATCGTATCTGCATTTACACTTTTTATCTTTTCTATATTTACAAAAATCGATTTAAAGCATTCTATAAAATCCGCTTCGCTCAGAACAGGGGCAAGATTTTGAATAGAACGAGCATCTGTATAATCTGCTTCTATTGTATGAATGAGACTGCTTCTCCCATCAGACTCTATCCAAATAATATCCTTCACAGGAAGAACATGCACCTCATCCTTTCCTATAACCGTAAATGCTTTTGTCATGTATAACTGCTTCCACAGCTTCTCCAAAACTATGGGCAATTTCTCCACAAAGTTTTTCTTTATGATAAAGCTGAAAGCATTCACATCATAACCGTCAATGGCACGATTTTCCAAGCTGGTGATAAAGATAAGTGGCACATCCGGTGCCATTACCCGTAATCTTTGGCTAATGTCCACACCATCCAGCCGACCACCAAGATTAACATCCATAAAGATAATATCAAAGGAGGCTACCTCCTGACACATCTTTAGGGCTGCCTCCTCGTTCGCAAAAAATTCTATACTTGGCTCAATAGCCTTCGTTTGGAAAAAAGTTCGAAGGTGAGTTGCCAACTCCTGAGCAAAAATCTGCTCATCTTCACAAATTGCAATTCTCATGATACTTACTCTCCTTGAAATTTCAGTACCACTGCCGAAGTCTTCGGCAACGTAATCTTTATCTTGCCGGCATGTATGGGATACTCTACCGGTTCTGTAGAGTAATCATTTTCAAAGGTGGAAATCAACTGCACCATAGTACCTTCCTTTGGCGTACCTGCCTCCCAGACAGTAACGGTCTTCTCCATCTCATAATGATTGTTATTAATCAGGATAACGAAATGCTCCTTGCGGTTAAAGCGGGCATATGCCAGATAATTATAATCTGCATCCATATACTTGATGGAACCGGTCCGAAGTGCCTCGTATTCCTTATGAATCTTGATAATATCCTTGTGGAAACGAATCAGTTCCCAGTCCTCATAGCCCCAAGGATAGGTACGACGATTGTCGGGGTCGGTAAAACCGCACAAGCCGGCCTCATCACCATAATAAATAGTAGGTGCTCCCACCCAAGTCATCTGCATCACAACAGCTTCCCGGAAAACCGCTTTGTTCACACCATGGTTCGCAGCCTCGGAACCAATGGTATTAATACGTCCCACTCTGTGGTTGGTACGGGTCAAAAAGCGGGAGTGGTCATGGTTGGACAATTCATTCATGGCTACCAGCCAGCTGGGCATAGCGAAATTGGAGGTATGATGCTTCATGGCACCCCAGAAGCTCTCCGCATTACCGATTAAATCCTCACGATAATCATCGCTGTGCATCTCCATACCGGTTAAAAACCAAGTGATTGGCTCCATAAAGGCATCGTAGTTCATAACAGTGTCCCATTCCTTACCCTGTAACCATTCACGGGTATTTCCATAATGCTCTGCCAGAATCACCGCTTCCGGATTCGCTTCCTTTACTACCCGACGAAACTCCTGCCAAAACTGATGATTAAACTCCGGCGAATGTCCTAAATCCGCTGCCACATCCAGTCTCCAGCCATCTGCATTGAAGGGCGGAGAAACCCATTTCGCAGCAATCTTCAAAACATAATCATATAATTTTTTCGAACCTTCATAATTTAACTTCGGCAGGGTATCATGTCCCCACCAGCCATCATAGTTACGATTGTAGGGCCACACGCCGCCACGAAAGTCGAAGTAATCATTGTAAGGGCTGTCCTCTGATACATAAGCACCCTTCTCATAACCCTCTGCGTTTTCATAAATACGCTCACGGTCCATCCACTTGTTAAAGGAACCGCAATGATTAAATACACCATCTAAGATAACACGCATTCCTCGCTTGTGAGCCTCTTCCACCACCTTAATGAAAAGCTCATTGCTGGCTTCCAAATTCGCCTTGTTGGTCACGCGGCTGATATACTTGGTAGCCTGAGAATTTTTTCTCTCACCGGGCTGTAATATCTCTCCCTCATCCACTATGATTTTTCCGAAGTGAGGGTCGATATAATCATAATCCTGAATATCATACTTGTGATTGGAGGGTGATACAAAGAGAGGATTAAAATAAATAACCTCTATTCCCAAATCCTCCAGATAGTCCATCTTATCCAATACACCCTGTAAGTCACCACCATAAAATTCACGAACATCCATAGATGCCGGATTACGGTACCAATCCTCCACACGATGCACATGCTCATTAATATAAGTGTACTCTCCTGTTAACACATCATTGGTAGGGTCACCGTTACGGAAACGATCCACGTAAATCTGATACATTACGGCACCCTTTGCCCACTTAGGCGTTTTAAAGCCGGGAATCACCACGAAATTATAATACTCATTAGCATCCCTTACCAAACCGCGCACATCGAAAACCACTGCCACACGACCGGTCTCTACCTCGTAGTGATAACTAAGCTTCTCTTCTCCCAGCTGATATTTTATCATATAGTAGTCAAAACACTCATCCGTTTCTGCCTTGGTCATTAGATATTTACGACCCTTGGTTACGAAAAATACTCTGTCCACATTATTCTTTGCCGTACGGAAACGAAGGGTTATTTCTTCATTGGGTTCCGGCTCCATGGGACTCACATAGTCCTCCGTAGTGTCACTAAACAATCCCCTTCTGTCAAAAACGGGACGCATCATTGCTATATATAATTGATTGTTCTGATTTCGCCTTATGCGTTCTAGATTCATAAAGTTCTATCCTCTCTTAGGAGTTCTTATAGCTTTTTTAATACAATGGCACATCTGGAGGGCAGATAGCACTGGAAGCCAATCCATCCATCCTGTGTTGTCCAAGTCTGATACTCATACTTCTTATCCACACGGTCATAACCACCAAAGGTGCCATCATCAGAAGACAAAATCACCTGATAAGTGCCTTCCTCCGGAACCGGTATGAAATAACCATCGAAGGATTTCTCCGGGTGGAAGTTAAATGCAAATACTACATTTCCTCTATTATAAATGATAATCTTGTCATCCTGATGCATCCACCTGTTCTCGGCAGTCTTCTTTAATACATTTTCCTTCTTCAACAAACGAATCATTGCCTGATCGAATTTATTTAATTCACAATAACGCAAATCTTTATTATCTACCAGATTCCACTGGCGTCTGCAATAATGATAGCTCCAGCCATTGCCCTCTCTGGGGAAGTCTATCCACTCCGGATGACCGAACTCATTACCCATAAAGTTCAAATAGCCCTCTCCTGCCAAAGAAGCTGTGAGCAGTCGAATCATCTTGTGCAAAGCAATTCCTCTATCCACTACCAGATTGCCGCCGAACTTGTTCATACCGGTGTACATCTCTGCATCACAAAGACGGAACATAATGGTCTTGTCACCTACCAAAGCCTGGTCGTGAGACTCGCAATAACCGATATTCTTCTCCTGAGGTCTGCGACCGGTAAGCTCATACCAAAGCTTGAAAACATCCCAGTTCTCATCAGAGCATTCCTTCAGGGTCTTAATCCAAAGATCCGGAACACCCATGGACAGACGATAATCGAAGCCGATACCGCCATCCTTTATCTTGATACACATACCCGGCATACCGGACATATCCTCTGCCACGGTAATCGCCTTGGGATTATATTCATGAATCAACTCATTTGCCAGCTGCAGATAAGTTACTGCTTCTGTATCCGTATTCATGGAGAAATACATATCATAGCTGCTAAACGCACTGCCCAAACCATGATCCAAATACAGCATGGAAGTTACACCATCAAAACGGAAACCATCGAAATGGAACACCTCCATCCAATACTTCAGGTTAGAAAGCAGGAAGTGAAGCACTTCGTTCTTCCCATAATTAAACAGCTTGGTGCCCCACGCACTGTGATTGCCCTTGTCACCTGTGTGGAAGAACTGGTACTCAGTACCGTCAAACTCATTCAGACCTTCGTTGGTATTCTTCACCGCATGAGAATGTACCACATCCAAAAGCACTGCAATACCCATCTCATGTGCTGCATTAATCAGTTCCTTCAACTCCTTGCTGGTTCCGTAACGGGAGGAAGCCGCAAAGAAATTAGACACCTGATAGCCAAAGGAGCCATAATACGGATGCTCCATAATAGCCATAATCTGAATGGCATTATAGCCCAGCTTCTTGATACGGGGCAAAATATTTTCACGAAACTCTGCATAGGTTCCGATATCATACTTATCCTGTGCCATACCGATATGACACTCATAAATAAAAGGAGTGGTCGGTGTTTTGAACTTCTCATCGGTCCAAGCGTATGGCTCCAGCGTTTCCTCAATTTCCGCACACCACAAATAGGTCTCCGGATCCTGCACCACTCTGGTGGCATATAGAGGTATTCTACGCAGCTGCTGACCATTGTGTACCACAATAGCCTGTACCTTCTGACCGGGCTTCAAGGCATTCTTGCCCTTCAGCTCCACCTCAAACACACCATTATCCAGCTTCTTCATAGGACAGCCCTGTGCATCCCACTTGTTAAAATCCCCTGTCAGATACATGGCTTCTGCAGCCGGTGCCCACTCACGATATACCCAGCCACCCTTCGTACGATGGAAGCCGAAATATTTATATCCATTGGCAAAGTCCACAAGACTCTTCTCTTCACCCAAAAGCTCTTTTCTTTTTCTTTTGTAGTTATCCATGCGCAGGTTAATATCCTGCTCAAAATTCTCCAGGTACGGATCAATCTTTAAAATCTTGTAAGACATAGCTACCTCCTTATACTTTGCTGTATCATTACAGACATTCTGCCCTTATCTGTTTATTTTACCATATGTATTTCTATTTTGCACCATTTTTCTAGGGCGAATTTCCTATACACGTAAAATATGAATAAAACTTCTTATGGTTGCTGATACTTACACCACTCGCTTTGCGGAATTTCCAATATCTCATTGCCTGCTGAAAAGAAAAAGCAGATGACCTTTTCCGTCACAGGGCTCCAATTACTCCCCGCAGAAATCAGCATCTGCTTCTTTATAAAATATCATACCTGTTTCTTTATATCATGGATAATCTTTCGAATTATCCGGTGTACATTTTCCCGCAGGTCTTCACAGGTCTGTGGAAAGTTATGCTCTTCACGATACATCTGTGTTCTGTTGCGAATTGCCTGATGATACTTCAAATAGAGCTCCTCTTCTGTCATTTGTGCAAAATCCGCCTTCTCCGCATTCGTCATCAATGCCAGAAAATCCTCTGTAATCCTTACCTGATTATAATGTAACATCTCTTCCGTAGGACGTACATCCATACTTACAATCCTGTCCAGGGGAAGCCTGCTGCCATCCTCCAACACCAGCTCTGTCTCCGTAAGCTCTATAATGGCAGACTCTCCAAAGGTCTCGGAATAGTAATCCTCTTCCTCAAAATGCATAAGCTCTCCTCGGGAAACATAATCTCCGGGAATAAATATATGATTGAGAGTAGCATAGTTTACCGCCGTATAGGTTTCATTCTTGGCATATGTATACAATTTACCCTCTACCACACAACGAGCCGCACAACAGACATCAATGGTTTGTCTATTTTCCGTATTATAGCACTCTATAGCATACTTCAAAAATTCCTCTATACAAATCTTCAGCTGCTCTATATCGTTTTTACTCAAATCTTCAATACGCATTCCTCTGGTACTACGAATACCGGATGCCTGCCCTACATAAAGCTCATACCACTCGCGCTTCGGCCGAAAGCGAATATTCTTGGTCACCTCGAAGAAATCTTCATTATAAAAGCCACCGGTATTACAAGTCAGGGAATACAGCTTTTTCCTATCCCCTGCAGAAAACCGAGACCATTGCTTATCCGGCTTTTCTGCCTTCAGAAAATACTCCAAAATAACAAGCAGTGTTTCCAAAGCGGGAAAATCAAAGGTAGTTACATCCACCGCCTTCATCCAACGTTCTTTCCCCCTGCTCCCCCTTTTTTCCAAAACCTGCAAGGTATAGCAGGTAGAAACAATATCCTCTTGCCCGCGACATTTCGAATAACCACTGCGGTGTGCATACACTCTGGGCTCAGAGAAAATGAGGCGAATCCAATCGCTTTCCCAGGAAAAAATATTTTTCTTTCTTGCAAACCGATACTCCATTCTCATAACCCTATCTCCTCTGCACTCTGTGGCTTCTGCATTTTCCTATCCTACTCATATCTTAACAAGGCAGTATCGCCTTGTGAAGTGAACCCGCAGTTTAATATATGAACATACCGACAAAAACACCTGCTCACTCTAGACAAGAATACACTTCGGCATAGCGAAACCAGCAGAAAACCCATACAAAGTAAAAAAGACAGTCGCTTGACTGTCCTTTTTAGAGAAGGTATTTCTTTCTTATGGGGTATAGCAAAAAACTATATAATGTATTGGGGGGGTTACGAGTATTATAATAGCATAGGAAATCGTTTTTGAACACCCTCAAACTTCACAAACTTTACAAATTGACCACTTTGTTTTTGTGCATTTTTCACAAATTCACTGTCTTTTACTGTCTGACCAACCTCCCAATAGCAAGGCTTTCCTTCCGGTCTTATGCCTCAAACAATGCCTCAAACTCCTGCTGGCTGATTTTTTCCTTCTGTATCAAAAGCTCTGCACACTTGTGGAGGACATTTTCATACTTCTTGATAATCTCCGTTGCCTTTGCATAGCAATCATCGATGATTGCCTTCACTTCTTTATCGATTTCTCCGCTGATTGCCTCGCTGTGAGACTTGGCATGTGCCAAATCACGTCCGATGAACACCTGCTCATCATCGTCATCATAACAAATGACACCGATATTGTCAGACATACCATAACGGGTCACCATGCTGCGTGCCATTTGGGTAGCCTTCTTAATATCGCTGGAAGCTCCGGTAGTAATATCATCAAAAATAATCTGCTCCGCAATACGTCCGCCCAGAGAAACCATAATATCCTGCAGCATCTTTCCCTTGCTCCAGAACATTTCATCCTTGCCGGGAAGCGGCATGGTATAGCCGGCTGCACCGATACCCGTAGGGATAATAGACACCGTAAATACAGGTCCTACATCCGGCAACACATGGAACAAAATCGCATGACCGGCTTCATGATAAGCAGTGATTTTCTTTTCCTTTTCTGATACGATACGGCTCTTTTTCTCGGCACCGATACCCACTTTAATAAAGGATTTCTTGATATCCTCCTGCTTCACAAAGGCTCTGTTATCCTTGGCTGCTGCAATGGCTGCTTCGTTCAACAGGTTCTCCAAATCCGCACCGGTAAAGCCGGAGGTAGTCTGAGCAATCTGCTCCAAATCCACGTCCTCTGCCAAGGGCTTGTTCTTGGCATGTACCTTCAGGATTTCTTCTCTGCCTCGCACATCCGGAGAGCTTACGGTAATCTTTCTGTCGAAACGTCCCGGACGCAAAATCGCCGGATCCAAAATATCTACACGGTTGGTAGCTGCCATCACGATAATACCCTCGTTGGCACCAAAACCGTCCATTTCCACTAACAACTGATTCAGGGTCTGCTCACGCTCGTCATGACCGCCACCCATACCAGTACCACGTCTTCTGGCAACAGCATCGATTTCGTCGATGAAGACGATGCAGGGTGCGTTTTTCTTAGCATCTGCGAACAAATCACGTACACGGCTGGCACCCACACCTACGAACATTTCCACGAAGTCGGAACCGGAAATGCTGAAGAAGGGAACTCCCGCTTCTCCCGCAACCGCCTTGGCTAACAGGGTTTTACCGGTACCGGGACGACCCTCTAACAGAACACCCTTGGGAATTCGGGCTCCTACCGCAGTATACTTGGCAGGATTTTTCAGGAAATCCACGATTTCCTCCATATCCTCTTTCTCTTCCTTCAGACCTGCTACCGTTCCAAAATTCACTTTGTTATCACCAAAGGACAGCTTAGCACGGCTCTTTCCGAAGTTCATCATCTTGCTTCCGGCACCGCTGTTGGCATTGTTCTGTGCATTCATCATCATAAAGAAGAACGCACAAATAATCAGTATCATAAGCAGGGGCATTACATAAGTGATAAACCAGCCATCCCGCTCAATATCCTCGATAATCGGTTCATATCCGTGCTCACGAATAATTCCCTCCAATTCCCGAATATCCGTTGCATAAACCTTCTCAGCATAATTGTCAAAAATAACCGTTGCATAACCGGTAGGCGCCTCACTGTTAGGTGAAATATAAATCTGCTCTACCTTCTTTGCCTCCATGTCCGCAATCAGCTGTGTTTGTGTATAATCATTATCCTGCTTCTTCATCAGGTTCATGGCAAACAGCACGAACATCAGTAATATAATAATAAAAATATATGAATGAAAACCTTTGCCCTCTCTCAATTTCGGCCTCCTAAAAATTAATCAAATTCTACTATTCCGATATACGGAAGATTACGATACCTCTGTGCATAATCCAAACCATAGCCTACCACAAACTCATCCGGTATCTGGAACCCGGTATAATCCACCGGTACCTGCACCACTCTTCTGTCCGGCTTATCCAACAATGTACAAAGACGCAAAGAAGCAGGTTGACGCTCCTTCAACATTTCCAACAAATAACTCAGGGTTCTTCCGGAATCTACGATATCTTCCACTACCAAAACATCCTTACCCATAATGGATTCATCCAAATCCTTCACAATCTTAACCACACCGCTGGATTTGGTATCTCCTCCATAGCTGGACACTGCCATAAAATCTAAGGAAACCGGTACGGTAATTCTCTTTGCCAACTCGCACATGAAAAAGGTACCGCCCTTTAATACACATATCATATGCAGTTCCTTGCCTTCATAGTCCTTGCTAATCTGCTCGCCTATCTCCCGAATTCTTTTGTTTACCTCTTCTTCTGACAAATGTACTCTAATATGCTCTGCCATATGTTCTCCTCTCCGCCTACTCCGGTGCTATTCTACGGCTGCTCTGTTTATAACGCACCTGCAAAACCCTTTTCGTAGACGCCTCCACTTTGTAATATTCACTGATACGATATCCTACCAGCCATAGCACATGACTACCCTCAGCAAGCAAGGGCAGCTCCTCTCTGCGCTTTTTCGGAATCTTCTCAGAAATCATATAATCTTTTAATTTTTTATGCTGTAATGCTTCCTGCCCTTTCAAGCTCAGATAATCACCTGTTTCACGTGTTCGGAGCGTTAGACATTCTTTTATTTTATCATAATCAAACCATTTCGTATACTGATTTTCAGGAATATCTTTACAATTTATACCTTCTTTTTCTAAATTAAGCAAGGAAAAAAACACTTTTTGCCCCTTATTCAGAGAAACACAAATCTCTTCTTCCGATAGTCCGGCAGAGTCTATGGTAACCGGCTCAAAGCTGTCGGCAGACCGTTCCTGCATCTGCCTTTCCAAAACGATTTCCTCATACTGCCTGCTGCCCCGGATGTTGTAAGGAAGATGAATGCTGCGATTTCCTTCTTTGGTAAACAGTGACAAAATATCTTCCACATGTACTGCAGCAATATCCTTATGCATGGGGGAAAGCTTTTTCAAAAGCTGTAGCAGCAATCGCTTCTGTATCAAAACATGCTCTTGTAGGAATGTCTGTCTGTGGATTCGATAGCCTGATTGATTACTGCCACCTTCTTCCTCAATCACACTGGCTTCCATAGCTTTTTGCACCTGCTCTTCTATATAATTCTCAGTTTCTGCCAAAATATCCGCCGTACGCGTCATATTTGCTACAGAACCCTTCACAATTTCCTGCTCTGCATAAGGCAATATATGATGACGAATTTTATTGCGGGTATAATCATCGCAATCATTGGTGGCATCATGCCGATAGCTGATTTGCTTCTCTGCCAGATATGCCTCGATTTGTGCTCTGTCCACACACAAAAGCGGGCGGATAATCTGTCCCCTCACGGGTCGTATGCCTGCCAGACCGGTCAACCCTGTACCTCGAAACAAGTGAAACAGCATGGTCTCTGCCCGGTCATTGCTGTTATGTGCCACCGCAATCTTTTGACAACACTGCTGCCGTAATACCTCTTCAAAAGCCTCATAGCGTACCCGCCGGCCTGCCTCCTCCTCAGAACAGCTCCACTCCTTCGCCAAAGCAGGAATATCCTTTTCATACAAGTAAAAGGGCACCTGATGAGCTCCACAAAGAGCACTCACATAAGCAGCATCCTCTCCTGCCTCTATACGAATTCCATGGTTCACATGCACCACATGAAGCTGTAGGTTCAGCTCCCTGCGAAGTGCCAGCAATACAAATAAGAGGCAAACCGAGTCTGCCCCTCCGGAAACTCCCAGCACCACCCTGTCGCCACGCTCCAGCATTTGATGCCTGTCACAATATTCCTTTACTTGCTTCTCCAAAATCTGTTGCATGCCTCGTCCCATCCGCCTGTGCTCTCCGACACCAATTCACTGGGATGTGCCTTTAGAGTTCATCCCGGTGAATTGGTCCTCCACTACCTCTACTATACCCAGTAAAGCGGCAAAAATCAACCTTATCTTCCGCGGAAAATCCCCAAAACTACCACTGTCATATCATCTAAGATGCGTCCACCGCTGTAGCGAAGTGCCAGTTGGAGAATTTTACGTGCCATTTCTCCGGGGTTGGTTTCCTGCATTTCCTCCAAATAACTGCCCAGCATATCCTCGTAGCCGACCATAGCCAAGCTCTCTGTCACACCATCTGTTACCATAATCACATAATCATTTTCGATTAATTCTCTGCGTACCACTTCGACTTCCCGGTTTTGCATCACTCCCAAAGGCAGACTGTTCATGGCTATCTGTTCCACATAGGTATTGCTTTTTAAAAAGGTAGTAGCTGCCCCCACCTTACGAAACTCACACATACCACTGTACAAATCTACACTGCAAACATCCAGCGTAGACATATTCTGCTCCTCTGATGCTGTCAAGGCTCCGTTGAGTAAATGAATGGCTGTGGCAAGGTCATACCCTGCTTCCATCAGCTTCTCCATCAAATCCAGAACTCTTTCGCTATCCCGGCATGCTTTTTCCCCGGAACCCATTCCATCAGAAAGCAAAACCGTCCATTGTCCGCTCACGGTTTCCACAATGGAGTAATTATCCCCGGAAACCTGTTCATTTTCCCGCACCGCCTTGGCATAGCCGGGCAATACCACAAACGCAGGCTCTTCTACAAAAATATAATACTGTTCCTCCTTTTCCACCAGATAAGGGCTATTCACTCCCGGCATCAGCCTCTTATCCAAAAGAACGGACAGCATATCCGCCACATCACTCACCGTATACCCTCCCGGCTTTTCACAGTGCATGCAAACACCCAGACATCTTCCGGGCTCCTCCCTCTCATCAGGCTTCTTTATATAAAAAATGTCGGATACCAGTATTTTTTCCATCCGCAGGGCATGTACCACTTTCTTTTCCAAACGCTCTTTTAGCGGATAAAACCGAAACACCTCCATAGCCATCTGTAACAGTATTCTGGAAACCTCTGTCAGATTTTCACATAATATTCGTTGCTTCTCCTGCAAATGTTGTCTCTCCAGTATCTGTTGTCTGTCCAAGCTTTCTCCCTCATATGTAACACTCAGACTGCTTGCCAGCTCCCGAAAAGAATCTGCATAGCTCATCAGTCTTCGTCTGCTGTAATCTGCAACTACTGCCTCTCTGCCGGACTGCTTGTCCTTACTTCCCATTATCATAATCCTCATCCTCTCCACCTATGCGATAGGGACTATTATAACCATGGCAGAAAGTCTTTTTTGTCAAAATGGGGAGTAGAAATCAAATAATTTTAAGACATTTTTTGATAAAACAAAGGACTATCCTGCTTCACACAAAATAGTCCTAATCCTCCTGCAAAAAGATGATTTCGTCTTCGTATACCAGACCCAGCTTCTTCTTAGCCATTTCTTCATAAAATTTCATGGTCTTGGTGTATTTCCCATACTCCTCGATTTCCAATGCCTTTTGCTTTTCATCCTCTATTAAGCTTTCGTATTCCGCCTTTTCCGCCAGAAGTGCTTCCCGCTGCCTGGTCAATCCATAGGAGCGAATCCCTACTACTATCAGTAGAACCAGTACCACCAGACTCACCAAAAACATGCTGAAACGGTTCTGAAGCTTCTTTCGATGGGCGGCTTTGCTTCTGCCTCTTTTCGCTTGCTTTTCCATACAAACCTCTACTCGTTTCCTGATTTATTTCTTTGTCACTCTTATTGTAAGGGCTTTTAAGCGAGATTTCAACCATATTTTGAGATTCTCTAAGAATTTCCTTCTGCGTCTGCCGACCTTTTGTCCCAAGGTATGTACTTTTCTGCCGAAAAAGCGAACCGGTGCCGTGAGTCGGTACAGTACCTTTTTCAAAATCCCCAGCAGACGGCTCAGCAGCTTTGCCAAGATATTCACGAAAAACTCACTCCACCACGCTTTGTACAAATACATGCTGAACAATGCACCTGCCACTGCAAACCAGCGCATGCTGCCATTGCTGACCCGATACATCCACAGAAACACGGAAATGGCACAAAAAACCCAAAAGAAAAAATCCTCCAACGATACCACAAACTGCTTATGTGGTACTACCTTGCGAAAAATACGCAGCCAGTCATACAAAAAGGGAATCAACACACCTGCACCCATTGCCTGTAGCAGGAAAATCGTGTCTCTACTCATACTTATCGGAACAGCTTGGCGAACAGAGACTCACCCTTTTGTCCCAAGCCGGACACCTCACTGTATATCAAGCTGTCGATTCTGCCGTCCACATCCACTTCCCCTTGATCCAGCGACAATCGGCTCACATGCAAATCGTCCCCCTTCATGGATAACATCCCCTGCTCCGTTTCTAACAATACTTCGTGAATATCAAAGGACAGCACATCCTTTACTCCGCTAATCAGGCAGGTATGTCGATTGGTCATGGTGATTTTATGTGTTCTGCTGTTTGGGTTATTGATATTTTCCATAAAAGCTCCCCTATATGACGGCTGCTGCGACCCCAAATTACTCGTCGCAGGCAGGCTTACTTCTATTCATTCTATGAAAGCTTTCCCGGAAATATGCCTTTTGTTGGGGGGTACTGATAGTCTGCGGTACAGAGATTGGTGACATTGTGTTCTACAGCACGCCTTGAAAAACGCCGGAGCTGTAGAACACAATGTCACCAATCTCTGGTCAAATAAGCATGTGTATCAGTATCTACAGGTAACGGAACAGCTCCTTGGCCTCATCCTTCTTCACGGTTTCCTGCACATCCAATACCTCCACCTTCACTTCTTTATTTCCGAAAGCAATGGTAATAATATCTCCCACCTTGACCTGTGTGGAAGCCTTTGCGGGCTTGTCGTTCACCATAACTCTGCTGGCATCGCAAGCCTCATTTGCTACGGTGCGGCGCTTGATTAAGCGGGACACCTTTAAATATTTATCCAGTCTCATAATATTCACCTCCATACTCGCAGCGCGGCTGCTCGTTGTTGCGACGTTCGCCAAATGCGTCTGCCATAGCAGCCGCATCCCGGAAAGGGTAGAGCTCCTTAGCCCTGCAAGCAGGCACGTAGCTCTATCCCTTCCGGGTCGCGCGTGCAGGCACGCGCTTGGCTCACTGTTTACGCACAAAATAAGGGCTGACGCAAAGCGACAGCCCTTTCAAATACGTTTCTAAATTATGCGTTTAACATATCCTTTAAAGCCTTACCAGCCTTGAACTTAGGAGCCTTAGAAGCAGCGATCTTCATAGGTTCTTTAGTCTTAGGATTTCTTCCTTCTCTCTCTCCTCTGGTAGCTACTTCAAAAGTACCGAAACCTACTAACTGTACCTTACCATCTTTCTTTAATTCTTCAGCAACAACGTCAACGAATGCCTTTAAAGCCTTCTCTGCGTCCTTCTTTGACATACCAGCCTGGTCAGCCATAGCTGCAACTAATTCTGTTTTGTTCATTTTGAACTCCTCCTATACGAATATTCTCTTTATTTATTGACAGATTCTAAATTATCGAAACGTCTAAATATATATATATCTTTTTTCAAAAGGTTTGTCAAGGCATTTTGCTGTATTTATGGGACTTACACGCATTCTCTTCAATATAATCTTTTACAGTTTCCATTCGAACGTCTAAATTTGCACTTTCTTCCGCACATTCCATCAATTCCTGTGCCAGCATTTCTTGTATGCTGTCGTCCAAATTCTTCTTATAACGCATGCGATGCTCCAAGCTGGCCCAAAAGTCCATGGCAATGGTGCGAAGCTGTACTTCCACCTTCATCAGACGTTTTTCATTCTGCAAAAATATCGGTGTTTCCACGATAAGGTGCAGACTGCGGTAGCCGTTTTTCTTGGGATTTTTAATATAATCCTTTCGCTCTATGAGACGCACATCATCCTGCTCCAGCAAACAATCCGCCAATCGGTAAATATCACTCAGGAAAGGGCAAATCACGCGAATCCCTGCCACATCATGCAAATTCTCCTCAATGGAAGATAGCTCCACGGGCAAATCCTTGCGTTGCAACTTCCCCATGATACTCTCCATAGACTTCAGTCTGGTCTTGATGGTTTCGATAGGATTGTAGTCCTGCTCCAGAGAGAATTGCTGATTCAACACGCGAAACTTCGTCTCAATCTCCAGCATGGCACAATTATAATAGGTCATCAACTGCTTTACCTTTTGGGAATTCTCCCAAAACTGTCGTATCATCTCCTGCGAAAGCTCCGGTGGGTTTTCTGCTATATGGTTCATTTCCTTCTCATTTCTCCTTTGTTCTTTTTGTAGCACCCCTGCTGAATACAGCATAAAAGAATGTCAGCAAAAATACAACAAAGAGGTGCTAAAAAGATGGTGAATTTTTTATAAAGTGCTTAAGACCTCTTGAATGGTATCCTACTCAAACAATATGGTATCCAGCACACCACCCACGGTATGATTCAGGCTGCTGTCCAAGTCACTGCCCAGACCATTATACAGGGAAGTACTTACCAAATCCGCAAAGGAATAGGACACGTCCTTTTCTTCTTTATCCACTGCAATGGTGTAGCTGCGGGTTTCGTAACCGTTCTTGCGAAGGGTGATGGTATGGGTTCCGGCTTCTTTCTTGAAGCTGACCGGAGCAATACCGATATAATTGCCATCCAGGTATACTTCTGCACCCTCGGGAGCATCGATATGCACCTTGTAGCCTTCGTCATCCTCTTCTTCCTCTTTTTCCTCCACTGCGTCCAGTTCCAGATTGATTTCGGCGGAAGCTTGTCCCACCTTAATATAACTGGTCATGGTTTTGTATCCCTCGGCTCGGGCAATCAACTGATGAATACCATATTCCAGCGTGATGGGAGCACTGATGTCCACCTTATTGCCATCAATGTAAAGGGTAACCTCCTCCGGCGTGGTAGTAAAGACTACCGTGCCATATTGCACCAAAGATACCTCCAAGTCTCCGATATCCAGTGTTACCTCCTGGTTACGTCCGATGGTAACCTGCTTGGTGCCACCACCGCCCTTGCAACTGATAAGCACTTCGTAGCTTCCCTCCGGCACCGCCAGAAGCATGTCCTCCTGAATCTTATGTATGATGGACTGTCCGATTTCGATAAATCCGCCGATAAAATTCACATCATTTTCCAAACGCAGATAACCATGTCCCTGTTCCACCACGATACTGTACACATCATTTCCCCTGCCTCGGAAGGAAAGGGTATCCACCGCATTCAAATCGATGGGCTCGATTACCTTACCCCCCGATAGTATCACCACATCCTCCGGCAGATTATACACATCTGCACCAATCAACAGATTTTTCTTCTCCCAGTCCATTTCGTATCGGTTGATGGCGGTATTGCTCCAGCTCTCCGGCGAAATCTGCATACTGTTCAAACGTTTGATATCCTTTAAAAAGGTCACTTCTACAATCTCTCCCGGCTGCAGCTGCCCCAAAGCAATGGGCTCCCCATACTTGTCGTACAGAGTACTGGTACCTGTCACCTGCAGGGTATACTGCTTATCCACCTCCATATTATAAAGGGTGACCGTATTTTCCTCCGGGTTTTTATTCAGCAAAATAGCAATGTCCTCCGAATCATAGCTGTCCGGACCATAAACTATTGTCTGGGGCTCTTGCGAAGTATCCACACTGCCGATATGGTCGTAGCCTGACTGTGGCTCTTGTGTCATGGTTTCCTTATCCGTCGGCTGCTGCCCGCAACCACAACACAAAAGCATGAAAAGTATGCTGCTGATGAAAATACTTATCCTTGGTTTCTTCATTCTTTCCTCACATTCTGCCCTCAAGGCAACTCTACAGCTCCGGCCGGAAAACCTCCTCTAAAAAGGTCTGTCTGGCTGCTTCCTGTTCCAATACCTTATCCAGCTTCTCCATGTTCCGCTCAGGTATCCAAGCCTTTCTGGAGTTATAATAAAAGTTTGCAATCTTCCAAAACTTCTCCGGATATGCCAACCGATAGTACAAATCAATGTAGTCGTAGGCGCTGATAGGGCGTATCTGCCGATAAGCCTCCAAAAGTTCCCTGCCCAGACTGACAGACCAGCTGCTCTTTTCCAAAAGCTTGCGCATCAGCAGGTAAATATCGCTTACCTGACTGCCCCTCTGGCATTTCTCGAAATTCACCACATACCATTCCTTTTCATAAAGGATGATATTATGATACTGATAATCTCCATGAAAACATAGCTGTCCGTTCTGTTTGCAGCTCAAACGCTCCTCATACTCCCGCCAGTCCTCGGTGACCTGTCTGGCCTGTTCCAGATAAGCATCCATGGCACTGTTAAGCTGCCTTTCAAAGGGTAGCTTTTGTCCCTTCTTGTGCAAAAAGCTGCGGATACGGGTCAGCTCCCTGTTCCGTTTCTCGTATTCCTGCAAAGGGGTACGCAGCTTCACTGCTTCCGCCTCTCCCTCTGCCTCCATACTGTTATGCAGCTTCGCCAAAAGCTGCATGGCGGTCAGGCATTCACTTCGGTCGAAAATATTACACTCTCTGCCCTCATAATAGGTTTTCAAAATGTAGCTGATGCCATCCTTATCCTTGACAAATAGAGCCCCCTCCCTGGTGGGTAGCAAGGCATCCACTCTGACCGTTCCCTGTTCGGCAATCTGCTGTAACAGTCTGTTTTCCAATGCCAGTCGCTCTTCGTTTCCGGCATATTCCTTAAAAATCAAAATTCCCTGTGCTGTTTCGCACAGGATGGCGCCCCGCCCCTTTCTGGTGCGGAGTACCTCTATATCATATTGCTCCAACAGAGTCACTGCTTTATCATTCACGCTTCCGGCCTCCCAAGATATACAATCAGGGATTGCGGGGAGGGGGTATGGGGTGTATCTGCCATGAGGAATACTCCACTGAGGCACGCTCTCGCTCCAAATCCTTCCGCAATTCCTTATGTCCTATCTTATGAAGGGGAAGCGTGAATTATAACTGAACTTTACTTAATAATATTTCCTTGGTGTTCTCCTCCGGGTGGTCTAAAACATAATCCAGTAACTGGTGTAACACTTCGCCCATTTCCTTACCGGGCTTCATGCCCAGAGCAATCAGGTCGCTGCCGTTTATTGCCAGGGTCTTCAGGGAAACGCACTGCTTTTTTGCCTGCACCTCTGCATAAAGCTGCTGCCAGCTTTCCAGTGCCTCCAGCTTCTCTTCCCTCTGGTAGTCGCTCTGGGCCAGCACATCTGCCCTACGTACCAAAAAGAGCTCCTGCATAATGTCCTCACCGATTTTGTTCACAGCTCTTCGGACAAATCGTAAATCCGGCTTCACGCCATTGCCATAGTCATGGAACTCCACCAGTCTGATAACAGTAGACATGGTATCATTATCAAAGCGAAGTCGCTTGAGAATCTCCTTTGCCATCTGAGCACTTATCAGCTGATGTCCTTTAAAATGGGTGGTTCCGTCCTCGTCCACCTTCAGGGTAGCAGGCTTGCCGATATCATGTAGCAGCATGGCCAGACGCAGCTCCTTTTGGGGCGGCACCTCTCCCAAAGAATGTAAGGTATGCTCTCCCACATTGTAGCAATGATGCGGATGCTTTTGAGGGGTTTCCATACAAACGTCAAACTCCGGCAGTACCACTGCGGTCACGCCGGTTTCATAAGCCAATCGCAAATAGTCCGGATGAGGAGATACCAATAGCTTGGTCAGCTCCACCTGAATGCGCTCCGCACTAATGTGGCGCAGATTCGGTGCCAGCTTCGTAATCGCCTCTCGGGTAGACTCTTCTATGGTGTAACCCAGCTGTGCAGAAAAACGAATGGCTCGTAAAATACGCAGTGCATCCTCTGTAAAACGCTCCATGGCATTGCCCACACAACGTATCACACCGTCCTGAATATCCTGCAAACCATCAAAGGCATCCACCAGTCCTGTTGTATCATTGTAGGCAAAGGCATTAATGGTAAAATCCCTACGCTTCAAATCCTCCACCAGATTAGAGGTAAAGGTGACCTCCTTGGGATGACGACTGTCCTCGTACTCCCCGTCAATCCGATAGGTGGTTACTTCGAAGCCCTCCTTGTCCAGCATAACGGTGACCGTTCCGTGGGCGATTCCCGTATCAATGGTACGGCGAAACAGCGCCTTCACCTGCTCCGGCTTGGCAGAAGTGGTAATGTCCCAGTCATTGGGCTCTCTGCCCAAAATAGAATCACGAATACAGCCTCCTACTGCAAAAGCCTCGAAGCCTGCCTCCGTAATCGTATCAATGATAAATTTTACCTTTTCCGGTAACAAAATCTTCATATATGAATCACGAATCCTCTCTGAAAAACTTTTCAATTACCTCCACCAGACCATCTTCATCATTGCTGGCAGTGATGTAGTTTGCAGCTTCCTTTACCGCAGGCTGTGCATTGCCCATGGCAACACCGACTTTAGCGTACTTTATCATAGAGATGTCATTAAAACCGTCTCCGCAACACACTGCCTGTTCCTGTCCCATGCCGATAGAAGGAAGCATCTTATCTAAGGATGCTGCCTTGTCCACCTTCTGGGGCATTACCTCGATGAAGAAAGGCTCTGAACGATAAATACTGAGCATGTCACCATAACGTGCCTGTAGCTCCTTCTCTATGATTTCTGCCTGCTCCACGGGAGCTGTCAACAAACACTTATTAATATCATAATCCACAAAGCTTACGAAATCCTCCACCACTCGAATGGGCAGCCCATTGATACGTGCCTCCAGCTCCACATACTCGTCCGGCTCAAAGGCAGAAATCACGGTATCGCCCAGATAAGTAATCAGACCTGCACCCTGCTCCTTGGCATATTGATACAACCCCGGTACGATACTTAATGGTAGTAACTTCTGGTAAACCACTTCACCGCTTTGACAGTTTACGATTCGGGCACCATTAAAGGACAACAAATAGCCGCCCCTCTTCTCCAGCTCCAGTTCTGCCTCGTAGCGACGCATACCGGGAGTGGGACGTCCGGAAGCCAAAATCACCTTATGTCCTTCATCCATAATCTGCCAGATGGCCTGTCTGGTAGCCTCTGTGATTTCCTTCTTGGAATTCGTCAATGTTCCGTCTATATCCAAAACCAATACTTTTTTCATAGTTGTAATGTCTCCTCTTCTGTGTTACATATGCATATGTTAAGAGCATACCGCAAAACTGGAATTTAATCAATGACCCAATTAACAGAAACCGGCAGAGTGCCAAATTCCTTCAGCCTCCCTGCCGTTCTCCTCATCCTTTATTCTGCACTGTTTGCTTCTGCCTTCAGGTACTCTAATCTGCCCTTAGGGTCTTCCACCGCATAATCCCTACTTATTTCCTCCAGATAATCATTTAGGGTCTCATTCAGCAATTCTCCGCGGATATTTACCATCCAGCCCGGATCATTGGGCTCCAGATAGTACACTACATAGTTGGCATCTCCCTCTACATCAATGGCGAAGGTGTCTCCTGCCTTACGCTCGGAAGCGGTGAGCCATGCCTTCATTTCCTCCGGCATGTAGCTGGTGGCCAAGCTCTCTACGAAACCGTCTGCATTTCCGGCTTCATCATACTTATTTGCCAAAGCAATAAAGCTTTCCTCTGTCGCTTCACCGCCCTTCCACTCTGCCAGCATCGCTTCGGAAGGAGTGATTGTGGACATAACCATACGCACATCATTGGTAGGTGTTTCATCCAGATAACGACCATCGAAGGAAACCACCAAATAGCGGTTGTAGGTAGTATCCTCTGCCACATAGGTGTCGCCAACCTTTCTGGATTCGTCAAACAGGAAGTCCTGTATCAAAGCATTTACATAGGACATCTGCAGGTTTACATTGGTATAAGCTTCTCCGTCCTGTGCAACGGTCTTGGCTGCTTCGTCTGCCTTTTCCTTGGCAGCTGCCATAGCGGTAGCAATTTCTTCCTCGGTAGGCTCGTAAGCCACTTCCTTGCCGGTTTCATCGGTAGGTACACTGCCGTCCGGTGCGGTAGTAGGAAGTTCTGCTTCCACAATAGTCATATGATAATCAATGGAATCATACTCGTCCTTATTTTCCTCATAGTAAGCAGTAATCTCCTCCTTAGAAGGCATCATTTCATCGGACTTCTGATTAAAGTAAGCTGCAGTATAAAGGGTTTCCTGAATAATATCCTTCAATCTGCTTTCTGTAGCCAAAGGTCCATAAATCGCCTGCATATACTGCTTGTAGCTCACACCTTCTGCCTCTGCGGCTGCCTTCATATCGGCAATGGTTTTCTGATACTCTTCAGCAGTATCGTAGGTAAAGCCTTCTGCTTCTGCCGCTGCCTTCAAAGCCTTGGTATCGGTAATCTTATCCACTGCCATCTGCTCGAAATACTCACCAAAGGTCAAATCCTCACTGTACTGCTGGCTATCCAAGGTAGACATATCCATGCCATACATGGACAGGTAACTGCCATACATATTCAAATAGCTTGCCTTTGCCAAAGCATAATTATAGTCAAATTCTACCTGCGTAATCTTCTCTCCGTTCACAGAAATGTACTCTCCGTTTACTGCAATGGCACTGCGGATAGGGAAGGAAAGTACAAATGCCGCCAGCAAGACCACTATCACACCGGTAGTAATTCTGCTTTTCAGCTGCTCCTTCTTGGCACGCTCTGCCTCTTCCTTGCGTCGTTGCAGCTTTTTGTCGTATTTGGTCTGTACCTTTTGGGTCTCTACCGCTTCGGGAGCTGTTTTTTTATTATTTTTATTGTTCTTAGACATAAACTTCATGTCTCCTTTCTCATCGTTTCACCTTGATTATTAGGTTTACTTCTCTTGTTGAGACTTGCTTTACGGTCTCAACTTATTTATCATAACTTTTTTCGGGAAAAAAGTAAATTGTTTTCACACAATTTTCGCAAAGTAGTCCAAATGCATGCCCGTCACCTCACGATTTCTTTTATCATACCACAAACCTCCGCTCTTGACTACTTTTGTGAATTCTTATATACTAAAGCCATGAAAAAATAGGACAGGAGCGCATATGTACAAGGTTTTAATTGTAGATGATGAAGAATTTATTCGAAACGGCTTACGTTGCATAATGGACTGGGAAGAAGAAGGCTTCGAGGTTTGCGGAGATGCTGCAAACGGAGAAACTGCACTGCAGATGATTCGACAGCTACAACCGGATTTGGTGCTTATGGATATCCGTATGCCCAAAATCACCGGACTGGAAGTGGTGAAGCACTGTTATGAGCAGGAAATTCCTTGCAAATTCATTATTATCAGTGGCTTTTCTGACTTTAAATATGCACAGGAAGCTATCCGTTATGGTGTAGAAAACTATTTGACCAAGCCTATTGATGAAGATGAATTGTTGGTTGCCGTGCGTCAGGTAAAGGCTGTTCTGGACGAAAAATATCGCAAGATGTATCATTTGGAGCATATTCGCCAAAAGGCCAAGGATGCTATCCTGCATGATATTTTGGTGGGTTCTCCGGATTTGGAAGCCCTGTTACAGGACAATGATATCGACCAGTTGGAGCTGACTGCCGATGCTTATCAAATTGTAATTTATGAAAACTTCAGCAAGTCTAACGAAACACTTACCTACAATTTTGCAGATTTGCTGCGTGTCACCAATCGTGGAGAGCATACCTTTAACCATTTTGTTGAGAACCAGCGAAACATTATTTTGCTAAAGGGTGATTACGCACTCAGCCGCTTCAAGGATTTTTTGAATCACTATCAGGGCAGCAATCCCCCGCAGAAAGGCAGCCCCATGGACACACTGTTTTTGGCCTATGGACAACCGGTTACCTCTCTGATGGACGTGCACCTTTCCTATCAGGATGCCCTGACCCTAATCCAACGTAGATTTTTCTGCATTCAGGGACAGCATACTCTGGGCTATGATGAGCTGCCGGATGTAAAAGCCAATACCAAGCACATTACCCCGGAATATTTAAAGGAAACCACAGACTATCTGGTAGGTTATTTGCAGACCTTTAACCGAAACAATGTGGCTAAGACCTTATACCAGCTGGAAGAATATTTGTATAATGTAGATAACAACATCTCGGAGGTAAAGCTGTTTTTGACGGACTTGTATTTGCAGGTAAAGGAGCGGATGTCCATTCTTTATCCAAACAGCTCCATCCCCTTCAGCGGCAACTCCGTGGTGATCAATATTATTGAATCCAAGCACTATATGTATGAAATCATCAAGTTTTTGTCAGAGCAGTTTGAGATGGTGATGAATGCCACGGGCAATCCGTCCCGCAACAATATCATTGATGATATTCTTTATTACATAGAGCATAATTATCAAAACAATATTAAACTGGAGACCATAGCACCGCTGTTTGGCTATAACAGTGCTTATCTAGGCAAAATCTTCAACAAAACCGTGGGCGAGAACTTTAACTCTTATATCGACCACATGCGTATCGAGCATTCCAAGGAAATGCTCCTAAACAATGCCTACAAGGTATATGAAATCGCTGAGAAGGTGGGCTATCGAAATGTGGATTACTTCCACAAGAAGTTCCGAAAGTACGTGGGCGAAAGTCCCGCAGAATACCGCAAGAAATATGGACAGAGCGAGGAATAAAACCTCGCTCTTATCCAATACTATTCCCTTACTCCAAGTAAGGAGCGGTATCCTTCTCAATTCTCCGGCTGCATTCCTTCACAGCGTCGGAAACCTGATAGTCCTCTATTCCGTAGAGGAATTCATGGAGCCATACTACATTCTGCTCCAAATCCAAGGGAATGACGCAGCTACCCTTCGCTTTGCCCAAAGTGGCTGTGGTGCGCAAGCTTTCCGTCGGGAAGCCCGCTTCTTCTACGATAGAGTAATTGTTTACATTCTTCACCAGTTCCAAAATATCACCGGTATCAATATTGGTATAAACATACTTCAACACCTTGGGCGCCAGGTCCGTTAGTTCTGCCAGACTCATTTGCTTTGCGCGTACCTCCATAGCTTTTAAAACCTCACGCTGACGCTCTGTTCGTTTGAAATCACTTCCCTTAGTCTGACGGATACGACAATACGCAGCTGCCTGCAAACCGTTTACCTTCTGATATCCTGTCTCCTTCAGCTCCACATATTCACTTTTCGGAATATCCGTGTCACGAATGATACTCACCTGATAATTGTTAATATGCTTCAGCTCTTCGCTGTCAATATCAATATAAATACCGCCCATGCCGTCTACGCATTCCTTTACTGCATGGTAGTTCACTGTTACAAAATCCGTAATATCCATATCCAGGTTCAAATTCAGCATGCTCATGGTCTGTGCCGCACCATTAACACTGTATGCTCCGTTGCATTTTCCGTAAGTATCATTGCCCTTATTCAAATAGGTATCACGGTACACGGAAACCAGCTTGATCTCGCCCGTATCCAAATTCACAGAAGCAATCATCATGGTATCACTGCGACTACCCTTGAACAGCTGCTCACTTTTAGTAGCATCCACACCCAAAAGAGCAATGTTCCAATAGCCCTTTGACTTTACATCTTGCGTTGCTTCACTTCCGGTTGCAGTACCGGTTGTCGGCTGCTTTTTACTATTGTTCTTCACCGGTTCATTGATAATAATATCGTCCTTGGATATATCGGCGATATTGGGTCCCTCCACCTTTTCCGTAGTCTGAAATACCTTCCACACCACTAACAGCATCACTGCAATAATAGCGATTTCTGCCAAAAAAATACCAACCTTTATGTATTTCCCGCCTGCTCTCATGCTTTTCACCTGTGCCATAACATTCTCCTCTTTTCTTATGCGTATCTTTTGCATAACTGTTCTCGTTCTTTCTGTGCATAATCATAAAACCTCCTTGTCATGCCCTTCTTATCAACTTGTTACCAAGTTGTAAAATGTTCCCCGTTCAGAGCCAAGCAGTGAGAAAGAAGAAGACCGCTTCTGAATGCTCGCATTCAAGAAGCGGTCTTCTTTCTTCTCACTATTTGGCGGAACGCCACAGCCCGAAATCCATAGGATTTCGGGCGTGGGCTCTGAACGGGAGGCTCTCTCTATTAATACGGATGCTTCCTACCTCTCTCATAGTAAGCCATAATCAGTTCTGCACCACCTTTGTTTCCGGGTGCTTGGTTTATCAACTCCTGCACTTTTGCAATATTACTTTTGAGCTGACTATCCTTCAGCACAGAAAAAACAACATCCTTTAAGCTATCCTTGTTGACAAACTTATGCTCCAGTGCCTTTCCAACTCCAAGCTTTTCCACACATCGTGCGTTTACCGGTTGGTCAGAAGAAAAAGGAATTACCACCATGGGAGTACCGGAGACAAGTGCTTCCGAAACACTATTCATTCCACCATGTGTCACAAATACATCTGCCATCTCCAAAACGCTCACTTGCGGTACTGTAGGATAAATATGTATGTTCTGCGGGATATTGTTAAGTTTTTTCCTGTCAAACTTTTGCCCTACGGATATTATCACCTCGACAGGTTCCTCACGAAAAGCATCTATACAGTTTTGAAAAAAGGAAACCGCCCCTTTTACCACCGTTCCTAAAGAAATATATATGATGGTTTTCTCTTCTTTTACAAAGTCAAATCCTGTTTCTTTTCTCTCATAGATAGATGGACCGAGGAACTTGTATTGTGCCCCTGAAAAATCCTCCTCATATGGCTGATATTCCCGAAGTGTATACACCAGATTCAATTCAGGGGGATTATATACAATTTCATCCAGCCAGTTGTCGGTTTTTAAGGGAATGTTTTTTGCAATATCCTTTGTAAATGCTCTTGCAATCCATTTATGTCGGAAAATAGACAAAGGGCCCTTTGCAGTAATAAATTGTTGCATTAATTTAGCATTTGTAGCCGGTGCCGTAAAAATCCTTACTGCAAGCTTATTATGTTTCTCTGCAAGATGCTTTCCTAAAAAGAAAAATTGTTCATAAATGACACAATCGAAGCTACTTATTATATTATCCGCTACACGGTAGGCATTCTTTATCTGCTCTGATAGCTTTTTATGATTGTCATAGCCGTAAAAGCTCGCTCCGCTTTCTGCCACTTTTTCTTCCCATCCAAAAGGCATGAGATAGGTCACTTCACAGCCTCGTTTTATCAGTTCCTGTACGAGGCCGATTGTAGGTACTACATGACCATGATATGGTAAATTGATAAATAGTATTTTCATTTTTCCCTCGGATACCAATTATTTGTTTCATTTTAGCATGCTGATGCTTATTTGAGAATAGATTGCCTGAAATCTTATTTAAAAGTACTCCCCTTTTGGAAAGTATTACTAATGCATAAACACTTTCATATATTGGGAGTTGTAGGGATGTTTTATCCGTTAGCTACTATAAAATGTAGTTGAATGCGGTCTAGGCAAAAAAATTTGTCTGTAAGATACCACCTTACCGTCTCAGTTCCAAAGAGCACAATAACTTCTTATTTATCTACCAATACCACCTCCAAAATTCAGCCCCTCGCCTCTATCGTACTTCGCAGCCCTTTTCCCAAAAGAAACCGCTCACTTCCTCTCGTAAAAAAACAGCTACCACATTCACGTGATAGCCGTTTTATCTATGCTGTATTCAATGAAACTCAACACCTTGCTTGTTGTTACAAACCAAGGCATTCGTCACCGGACATTACATCCGACAATTACTTGCTTTCAGAGTCCTTCTTTCCGTTTCCGCCGGCAATCTTCAGGGTGATGAAGAATACGCCTGCGAATACGACTACTGCCAATGCTACCATACCGATGATGAAGCCGATGTTGCTGCCTTCTTCTGCAGTGTCATTGGTTGCAGGCTGTGTTGCAGGTACCTGGGTAGGCTCCGGAGTTGCTTCTGCCTTTTCCGGCTCCTTGCTTTCCTCCGGTGCTTCGGTAGGCTCGGGAGTTGCTTCCGGTTCCGGCTCTACAAAGGATGCATTTACTGTAGTGGATGCAGTCAAACCATTTTCTGTATAAGCAGTAATGGTGGCGCTGCCTTCACCCATTGCATATACTTCTACAGAAGCTACGCCGGATGCATCTGCTACTGCGGTGTTGCTGACAGAAACTACCTTTTCATCAGAAGATACGAAGGTTACCTTGCTGCTGCCTGCCGGAGTTACCTTTACGGAAACGGTTGCAGGTGCTTCGTTAGTAACAGACACTTCTGCTTCCACAGCTTCGATAGCGGTTGCCGCAGGGGCTTCTACTACACCGGCACCCTCTTCAAATACCAGATTGGACAGGGTGAAGGTTACCTCTGCTGTCTGAGGATTTTCCAACTCACTAAAGTTCAATACATGATTGCTTACGGTAACTTCCTCGATTACGGAACCGTCCCAAGAGTTAATGGGGTCATTGGTATCGAAGATACCGGAAGCCTTCATAGCTGCCTTGGGAGCATCCATATTTACTTTATAAGAAACACCATCAATCTTTACTTCATCATAAATAATATCACAGCTTACCAAAGGTGACTTCTTGGCATTGCCGAGAGTAACACTATGATCCTTGATATAAATAGCGGTCAAATTGTTCAGGCCTGTTACACCTGCAGTTCCTGCCTTGGAGGACAAATCGGTAGCACAATCAAACTTCACGGTGTACTGACCATCCTCGGAAACGGTAATAGGCTGACCATATTCATTGCTGAAATAACTCAAATCATTATCGTTAAAGTATACATTCAATGCCAGAGACATCTCTGCCTTTACTTCTGCTTCCTTTACGGTTACCGGAATCTGCCGGGTAATACCGTCGGAAGAAGTAATGATGATATATGCGGTACCTGCGCTCTTGGCTACTACCTTACCAATCTTGGAAACAGTAGCTACCTCAGGATTCGAAGAGCGATAGGTCAAATAAGCATCGCTGTCCGCAGGTGCTTTTGACACATTTAAGTACAAATACTGACCTTCTGTCACTTCATAAGCGGTCTGCTCCGGAATAATATCTGTACAAGGGTTAGTCGTTGCCTGTGCCTTTACCTCTACCGGAATCTCCAACACTGCCTGGCCACTGCGAGAATAAGCAGTTACTACGGTTCTGCCGATACCGGTTGCATGAATGTTTGCTGCCCATACACTCTTATCGGAATTGTCCGGATTTACGGTAGCGATGGTTTCATCTGCACTTTTCCACATAACCACATCGTTGTATGCACTCTTCTCCACATTTTCTGCCAGAGAAATGTCTACAACCTCACCAACGGTAGTACTTACCATACCTTCATAGGTACCCAAATCCGTAATGGGTGTCACGGTAGGCTCCTTAGTGATATCACTTAAATCCATCTTACCGTCAAAGAAGTAACCTCTCAGAATACCATCGATGATTTCCGGGTAGGTCTCTTCCATAGTGGCTCTGTCAAAAAGGGTAAAGCTGTAGTCAGGGTTCATACTCTTGTCATACCAACCCTGATCCCAGTATACCGGAACGACACCGGTCAACTGGCACAAACGGTTCATACCTTCCATATGATATGCACGCTCTACGGTGTTCTGCTTGTTAATCGCACCATACTCACCCATGATAACGGGGATACCCTTTGAAGTAAACTTGTCTACCAGCTTCTTCATTTCTCCGCTGATGGTGTTAAACTGTGCCAAATCCCAAGTCTTGTGGCTAGTATTTTCTGCCAGACCAAACAACCAGTCATAGTGATGTACTGCCACGAACAAACGATTCTTTGTTGTATCGTTCGGAATCCAGAAGGCTGCTTCTTCACGGGTCATATTGGTGATATTGGTGTAACGACCCGGAACAGACAACCACCGCTCTGCATTGTTAGAACCGGTAGCACGTACGGTATCTACGAAAATCTGGTTCAACTCCATGATAACCTGAGTATCCTTGATAATACCATCGATATCATCATTAGGACCAACTACCTCGTTCATGGATTCAAAAATAACATGCTCATCATAGTCTTTGAAACGTTCTGCAATGTTCTTCCAAACACCTGCGAACTTGTCCTTCACCGGCTGCAAATCCTCTGCACCTACACGCAGCCAACCTGACTGCTCTGCACCATCATGATGAATATTGATGATGACATACATATTCATGTTTACACAATAATCTACGATATCCTGTACACGACTAATCCACTTGTCATCGATGGCATAGCCATTGGCATCATCAATGGTGGTACCCCAGGTAATCGGAATACGCACTGTATTAAAGCCTGCATCATGTACTGTCTTAATCAGCTTCTGGGTAGTCTCCTCATTCTGCCAGATGGTTTCACCGGGAGTGAAACCGGTATGTCCGTCCATAGTATTACCCAGGTTCCAGCCGGTACCCATTTCTGCTACCATTTCATTGGCATTGAGTACCCGAAAAGGCATCTGTGCAGATACGGTCTGGGTGGCTCCGATACCTTCTACGGGAGCAGCCTGCACCGGAACATTCACACTGCCCAAAAGCAATCCCAAGGTCAACGCCCCTGCCAAAGCCTTAGAAAAAAGTCTTTTCCCTTTCATTCTTCCTTCTCCTCTCTACTTTCATTATCACTTTCAATTCGTCGGAAAATATACATTGCAAAACCGCTAATGGTGAAAATAATACAAATGGGTCCGATTAACAGCAAAAAGAACATGGTGGTAGTATTAAACATAAAGAGAACTAACTCCACTGCCAAAACCGCTACCAATGCTATAGTTCTGGGAAAATATCGTATGGTAATTTGTATAGAATTCATCAGGATATTCTTTATGGTATTTTCATATCTGGCACACAAGGGAAAGGCATAAATAAAGGCAGATATAAACCATACACAGGTGATGATGCTGAATACCTGTACCAAAACGGAATCCGTTGCCTGAAACAGCTGCAAATCCAGATACATTACATAACAACAAAAGCAAAACAGCAGTCCCAGAGGAATGCCCTGCTTCCAGTTTTTCTTGAATGCATCCAGAAACTGATGTCCTACATAACCTTCCGTATCCTCAGCCATCCGATTGGTCACACTAAAGGCCGCTACCGTGGCAGCTCCCATAGTCACGATAGGAAGACTGAAAAGCAACCATAGGAAATTCAATTTAATTACGTCCCAAAGCGTTACCATAAATTTATAAAAGGGACTGTCTACACTAAAAAATTTCATACTATAACCTTCCGACTTTTTAAAAAGGCTGCCCTTTTTCTCAGGACAGCCTTATAAATATTTTAACTAACGAAGAGGAGCCTGCAATGCATCATTTCTGGCTGCATCTTCTTCACACCACTTCTTACACTGCTGCTGAGGGTCGTACATTCTTACCTTACCCTGCATTTCCTTTACGAACTTGTCATAATCTGCTTCGGTTTCTGCATAGATTGCCTTCCAAGAGTATTCTACGATACATTCCTTCACCTGATTCCAGATTACATCCAATTCTGCACTTCTCTTACCTTCTGCCCATGTAGTAGCAATATCAACCACATAATCAGTGTTTTCCATATATTCTTCTACTGTAGTACATCCGGTAAATGTTCTCCAGTCCTTATCTGCTTCATTCAGACCTTCTGCTGACTGATAGCTTGCCCAGAATTCCTTGTCATACTTCTCACC
The DNA here is from genome assembly GCA_045538995.1 of Acetatifactor sp. GTDB lineage: Bacteria > Bacillota > Clostridia > Lachnospirales > Lachnospiraceae > Acetatifactor. The sequence continues at coordinate 32,140 of JAZQEK010000061.1, forward strand.
GGTTTCAGGGTTTACGTCATTCAAGGACCAAGTAGTATTGTTAATCTGGAATGCACCATCGTTAAAGGTAGCTCCGCCCCATTCTTCCGGCATCATGGTAGTTCTGTCAGTTACACAGGTCTTGCCAAAATCGGTGAAGTAGGTCTTGTTGTTTTCATCATAATCCCAGCAAAGCTCTCTGGGACCATATTCCATGGTAAGTCTTCCTTCAGGAGTACATAAGTAGTTGATGATTTCCATACACAATTCAGGATACTGGGTCTTTGCACCAATACTCCAAACACGGTTACCACCATAGATATCCATACCGTAAGCGATAGGATGTGCTTCTGTAGGAACCAAGCTTCTCATAATCTTGTTGGCTGCGATGTGATCCTCACTATTGTAACCTGCACTACCTGCGTAGTTGAAGATAGAGAAGAATGCACCACCGTTCTGAACCTTTTCAATCATCTGGTCATACTTCTGAGTCATAGAGTCAGGATCTAACAATCCCTTACGATACATGGTGTTGAAGAACTTTAACATCTCTAAATAAGGGCTGTCATTGTCCATTGAATAGTAAAATTCACCATTGGTAGGGTTGTAATGACCAAGACCCATTTCATCATAGCCATAATAAGCAGTTGCCATAGACTTTACATACATTACCATGTTACCATCCCAGTCAGGCCACAAGCTCATAGCATAAGTAGGATTACCACTGTCATCGGTAGGACAGATTTCCTTCATCTGCTCAAACAAAACAATCATATCGTCCAGATTCTTTACTTCCGGATGTCCTAACTGCTGATATAAATCCCAACGGATATCCCATGTATAGAAGAATGCTTCATGATTTTCTGCACTGGATGCCACGTTATGTCCGAAACCATAGATGGTATCACCACCACTGATTACGTTACCGTTTTCGTCCTTGATGGCAGAAATTTCTTTGTTCTTCTCTAATGCATAAGGCATATTCTCTACGATATAAGGACCGTACTCTGCCAAAATATTATCTTCTTCCCAGTCAAAGAGAAGTCCTGCTTCTACTGCCTGCTGGTAGTTCTTTCCGTCAGAACCCCAAACTACGATATCACCCAAGTCACCGTCTTCCATACGGGTCTCATAAACACCTTCGCCGGCAGCAACCAAGTTAATCTTTACGTTAAATTTGTCTAACATAATCTTTGCAAACCAACCCTGCATTTCACCGGAATAGTTTGCCAACTCACTGAATACAGTCAGAGTAATGGGGTCTTCACCGGAAGCAGCACCGCCACCGTTACTACCTTCCTGTACAGTACCGCCGCCGTTGTTGCCACTGGTACCGGGAGTTGTAGTTGTTGTACTTCCACAGCCGGACAGCAAGCCCATGGTCATGGCTGCTACCAGAATGGAAGAAAGTACTTTCTTAAACTTCATAATAAATCCTCCTTTTTCTATCTACATTGGATTAACCCTTTACGGCACCCAACATGATACCTTTTTCAAAATATCTGTTCATAAACGGATACACAATCAAAATCGGAATAATGGTAATCATAGAGATCGTGTACTTAATAACCTTTGCATTCATCAAGCTGCTTGCCACCATATCGGAAATACCCTGATTTGCAATCGCCGTAATATTCGATGCCTGATTCAAGTAATTGTACAGTCTGTGCTGCAAGGTGTAGTATTCCGGAGCACCCTGCATCAAAATCAGGGAATCGGTGAAGGAGTTCCAATGTCCTACTGCACCGAAGATAAAGATGGTCGCCAGAATCGGTTTACTCAAAGGCCATATAATCTTGCGGAAAATGGTCATATAGGAAGCACCGTCTATCAAGGCACTTTCCTCCAACTCTCCCGGAATAGACTCGATATATGTCTTTACCAAAATAATGTTGTACGGAGCCACGATACCGGGAATGATATATGCCATAAAGGTATTGGTTAAGCCCAACATAGACATATTCAAATACCAAGGTATCAAACCTGCATTGAAGTACATGGTAATGACCAGAAAACGATACCAAAGCTTTCTGTGCCACATTTCCTGCTTGGTTACCAGATAACCTACAAAAGCGGAAGCCAGTACCATCAAACAGGTACCCAGAATAGTTCTGCCGATGGATACCAAAAACGCCTGTGAAATTTCTCCTGCCTGCAGCATGGAGGTATAGTTATCAAAATGTATTCCCTGAGGAATGAAGTTGATAGCACCCTTTCTTACCAAATCGTTCGCAGAAATGGTATTGATAAATAAGTAATAGAAAGGGAAAATACATGTTAAGGTAAATACGATGAAAAATGTATAGTTTAAAATATTAAATACAATATCACCGGGCTTTGCCTTGAAAGGACTTTTATGCTTCTTGTAATATTCTTTTTCTTTTTTAGCGTCAATTTTTTCCTGCTTAGTCTTTGCCATTTCTCCTCACCTCCTATACAATACTTTCGCCACGAACCAGCTTAGAAATGCCGTTCGCAAGGAAGAGAAGCACTACAGAAATAATGGACTTGGACATACCTACTACGGTAGACAACGGAATAGCACCATTGTTAATACCCAGCTTATATACATATAAGTCTAATACATTCAACCATTCGATATTGTTCTTGGTTTCAAATACCAAATACTGATCCATACCATTACTCAAAACGCCTGCTACAGACATGAGCAACAATACCATAAAGGTAGGAATCAGACCGGGCACGGTAATATGCCACATCTTCTGGAAACGACCTGCCCCGTCTACGGTTGCTGCTTCATAAAGCTGCTGGTCGATACCGGCAATACCGGATATGTAAATAATGGCACTCCAGCCGAGACCCTTCCAGGTACCCCATGCCCACATCTTTAACCACATGTGGTCAGTAGGCATCAAATAGTTAAAGCCGTTTTCCAAAACGCCCATATTCAATAAAATACTGCTTAAAAAACCGTCCGTCGCAAAAATAGCAAATGCAATCGCATAAACCAAAACCCAGCTGATGAAGTTCGGAATAGTTGCAAAGGTCTGAACAAATCTCTTCACTCGGGTACTCTTGATTTCTGACAGGAATATGGCAAATGCCATAGGCAACCAGCTGGTCACAATACCAATACCACTCATAGCCAAGGTATTACGAAGCACTCTCACCATATCTCGTCTGGTTGCTTCATTCTGGAACAACTGGGTAAACCACTTAAAGCCTACGAAGTTGTCTGCGGAAAGAGTACCACCGGACTTGTAATCAAAGAATGCATATCTCCAACCATACAAAGGCAAATAACTAAATACGAAGCACAATGCAATGAAGGGAAGGAACATCAGGAAAAGCTTATACTTGGAAAGCATTTCAAACTTCATATCCTTCGGCACCTTCGGAAGCAAAAGCTGAATAATCACGGTTGTTACCAATACCACAATGGCAGAAGCCATGAACAAGGTATAACCTGTAGTCTGGAACATAGGCTCTACCTTTTCCGGTCTGCTGGTTGCAGCAATCTGCAAATAAGCGTTACGTATCATTACAAGACCTACAATCTGTACGATAGAACCAACAATGGCAAACCAGTTACCGGTCTTTTTCATTTTCAGATTACCAAGTGACATACATCCGCAAACTACTGTTATGACAATACCAATACATGTAATCATGCTGGCATAATATAACAGCTGGAAAGAAGACTCTACTACCCAGCCCTGACGAAAGGCTCTGGTACACTCTTCAATCAGTCTGCTGTAAGATGTACCTGTGGTTAATAAAGACATGTTTTTGTTGATATAACCACATACTTTTGCCGGATTAATACCCGGGAAGAACATCATTACGATAGAGAAGATGATTGCTAATCGATTTAGATAATAAATAATATTAGCAGCCCGTTCCCTTCCTGTTAATTTGTTACTCATTTGTTACCTCCCTATAACCGTATTTTCATACGTTTTTGGATAATATAGATACATTACCCATACTTTTAACTTTACTCTTATTATACAAGAGGCTTTGCTTGAAAAATACCGCAAATACTTAACGGAAAATACAGCACTTTTTAATTCTCTTTTTTGATTTTTTCTGTAAAATTTCCATAAAAGAAGGACCCCCTTGCGGGGGTCCTTCCCAAAGCAGTTATCTGCTTATATTATTTATTTCTTTTTCTTCTTTGCTACTACTACGCCGGCACCAACTGCTACAACAGCAACTGCTGCAACAATACCGATGATAAGACCGGTGTTAGAGCTCTTTTCTGCAGGAGTTGTAGCTACAGGAGCAGCGGTAGGATCTGCTGCAGGAGCTGCAGTAGGATCTGCTGCGGGAGCTTCGGTAGCTTCAGGAGCAGGAGCTTCTGTTGCTTCAGGAGCGGGAGTAACTTCAGGCTCTGCTACTACTGCATCATTTGCGAAACCATTCACATCGAAGGTGATTTCTACGCTGTTTGCAGGAATAGGATAGTAAGGAAGTGCTTCGATTTCCTTATTCCAGATGTTTGCAAGCAATACCTTCTGGATTTCCTTAGAGTCGCCGTCTAAGAAAGCTGTATCCTTAGTAACGATTTCCTTACCGTCAATCTTAAGTGTTACATTAGAAATAACTACTGCATCATTTACAGGTAAATCAGTAGCAACGAACAACAAGTTGAAGCTGCCGTCATCACCCATCATAGGCAGGTCGGTAGGGGTCTTGCCATTGAAGTCAAAGCCTTCTACCTTAACAGTGTAGGTACCGTTTCCGTTAATCTCTACGTCAGTAAAGTCACCACCCATGGAAATTAAATCAGTACCATCTACAAAGCTAATCTGGTCGAACTTCTCTGCACCGATTGCATCCAAACCGTAATTTGCATCATCAAAAGCATTACGGAATGCATAGTTTGCAGTCTGGATACCAAGGTATGCATGATAGGTTCCGTTAGGATCAAATTCGTTCTGAGGAGCTTCCTCAGCTGCTGCAATCATAATGGTAGGAGTGATTTCGTACTTAATCTCCTTGAAGCCTGCAGGAGCTGCAATGTACTGGGTACCCCATTCATTGTAACCACCTGCGATACGAACAGCCTGCTCAGCGGGATAAGAACCGGTTCCCTCTGCCCAGAATGCATCGCCTGCTGCGAAATCAGGAGTTACTTCTGCACCATCTAAGTAAACCTTTACATCAAAGGTAGATTCCTTTGCAATCAAAGAAGAATCAGGAGTGATGAAGCAAGGTGCAACATACCATGTCTTAAATACAGGTTCGTCAAAGTTAATTACAAGAGTAGTGGTTTCGCCACTCTTTAATTCACCGGAAGTGATGGTCATACCGTCCGGTACATTGCCACCATCATAGCTGTAATACCAGTCGCCTTCGGTCTTATCAGCACCGATAGCGATGAATGCAGGATAGCTTTCTGTACTTTCAGTTGCACCTGCACCGCCGGTAGTAATTTCAACTGCATTTAAAGTAATGCTGTATTCAATCTTTGTGAAGCCGGAAGGACCAGCTGCCATGTACTTGGTACCCCATTCGTTGTAACCACCTGCAAGACGAACGGTCTGCTCAGCAGTGTAAGCTCCGGTACCTTCATACCACCAAGCATCGCCTGCTGCCAAATCAACATCTGCAAGTACATCAACACCATCGATCATGATGCTGTTAATTGTATAATCTACATTAGATACATCCGGTGTATTTGCTACAAGTACAGGTGCCATCCACCATGTGCAATCAGGTGCTGTGGGGAATTCCAAACCGATGGTAGCAGTTTCGCCAGCCTTTACCTGTGCGGTAGTAGCTACGATATCTGCGTTGTTATCCTCACTAATGGGAGAATTGTAGCAAAGTGACCAGTCATTGTTTCCGCCGTAACCTAAGAACATATCAAAGGTTGCGTCTGAAGCAACTGTTGCACCTGCGGAAGCTGCTGCTGCATCAATTGCATTTACAGTAATGTTGTACTCAATCTTTGTGAAGCCGGAAGGACCAGCTGCCATGTACTTGGTACCCCATTCATTGTAACCACCAGCTAAACGGATAGACTGTTCGCTGGAGTATGTACCGGTACCTTCGTACCACCAAGCATCGCCTGCTGCCAAATCAACATCTGCCAGTACATCAGTACCGTCAATCATGATGCTGTTAATGGTGTAATCCACATTTGTAACGTTCTCAGCAACCAATACAGGTGCCATCCACCATGTACAATCAGGTGCTGCAGGGAATTCCAAACCGATGGTTACTGTATCGCCGGGCTTTACAGTAGCGGTAGTAGCTACGAGATCGCCTGCGTTGTCAGCTGCATCGGGTGCATTGTACTGCATTCCCCAATCGCTGTTTCCGCCGTATCCAAGATACATTAAGTATCCGTCCTCGTCAGCAGATGCTGTTAATGATAATGTAGAGAACATCATCATGCTGGCAAGAAGAAAGGCGAAAAGTCTTTTCATTTTCTTCTTCATGAATAAACCCTCCTATTTTTTTGTACCCATCCACTTGTCGTGGTATAAGCACTTTATATGTTTACATTCTAAATTTTATCGTTTTTTTGTCCAAAAAGAAACAGAAGCTTTTTTACATTTAATACACGCATTATTTTACATGAATGCATGCATTTTTTACACTACTCGGCTTCTATTTCCATAGGAAGACGTAAAATAACTCGGGTTCCCTCCCCTTTCGTGCTTTGTATCTGGAGCCCGTATTCCTTGCCGTAGCAGAGCTTGATACGTCGGTCTATATTTCCCAGGCCGATACTGTTGCTGGCATTCAGGGTATTCTTGCGAATTTTTTCCCGCAGCTTGGACAGTTCTTCTCCGTTCATACCCACACCATTATCGGAAATAGTAGCAACCAGAAACTCTCCATCCTGCTCTATGTCAATGCGGATATGTCCGTTTTCCGTGATTTCCTCCAAACCATGCACGATGGCATTCTCTATCACCGGCTGTAGCAGGAATGGTAATATCTTCTGATCCTGCACCACTAACTGGGGCTCCACTGCGATTTCAAAATTCACTCGGTCACCGAACCGCAGCTTCTGGATTTGCAGATAAGTCTCTATGTACTCCATCTCCTTCATAAGCGTGATGAAGCCGGTTCCGGTATTTTCCAATACATAACGCATGGATTTTCCCAACAGCTTGATACTGTTCGCTACGTTTCGGTTTCCATTGGTCAATGCCTGCATACGGATACTTTCCAATGTATTGTATAAAAAGTGGGGATTTATCTGACTGGCTAACATCTTCATCTCCATCTTTTGCTGTTCATTTTGCAACTGTTGGTCACGCAACTGGGCACTGTATACCTTGGCATCCTTTTCCTTAATATTCTGCACCATAATCTGCAAATCCGAGAATACCTCCGACAGCTCATCTTCTCCGTGGAAATCCGGCAAAATATCGTACTCCTCATTACTAACCTTCTTCATTTCCCGACGCAGAGTTGTTACTCGATTGGAAAAATAGCCGGTGAAAAATAGAATCAGCACCAAGGGCAAGAGCATGGCCGCCAAGGCAATCAATGCACAGGTCATGGTGATTTTACGGATCTCATAATACGCACTGTCACTGGTACTCATAATATAAGTGTTGCTGGCAGTCTGGTACATATTCAGAGCAGAAATATTATAGTAGACCTTCTTGCCATTCAGCCAATAGCTGTCGTTCTGTACGAAATAATTGTTGTCAAAGTCAATATCCAGATTCACGGACTGTCCATAATCCCGGTACGCCGAACTGAAGCAAACCTTGTTGTTCTCTGTAATAATACGGATACCGTACTTCTTGCTGTTAATACGTCCCTGCAGATAAATATCATCCATACTCACTACCATTACTGCCGGATTCTCACTGTCCGTTCCCGGCACTCTTCGCACCAGACACAGATTCCAGTGAGAATTGCCATTGGCATCCACTCGCTCCATGGTAGTCCAAAAGCTAACGGAGCTCTCCCTGGCTCTCCGCAACCAGTCCGTCTGCTCCAGCTCCGGAGTAATCTCCGCAAAATGCAGATAATCCGCTGCATAGGAATTGTCCGTATAAATCGTAATATCCTCTATTTCCACATTGGAACGAATCAACTGGTTCAGCTCCACATTGTAATAAGAAGAGGTATTCACTTTTTCCGTAGGATACTCCGTAGTAGTCAATATCCGAATGATTTCCTCATCAAACAGAATGTCCGTAGTCTTTTTGTACAGCTGAGTGGTCAACTCCGAAAAAAGGGTTCGTACACGAGTACTTTCTGCCTGTATGGACTCCTGATAATAATTGTTCAAAAGGCGGGAAACATACGAGGTCAGGTAAATCCCTACCACCAGAATAGGTACAAATACCGCCACGAAATACACGGAAAACAGCTGGGTTCGTATTTTCTTTTTGCTTAGAAATCCGGCTAAACGCCAGGGCTCATGTTTCATGAAAAATCCTCCATCCGTATTCTCATTTGGTCAATCAGCTCTTCACTTTCCTGTATCTGACGAGCCAGAGATGCCTTGTCAAAGAGCCTCATCAACCGTTCCGCTCCCGGGGAACCTGCATTTAAGTAATAGGTAATCATCTGCAAGCCTGCATACAATATCAGTACAATCCCTATCCAGGCAATCTCAATAAAAGGCATGCTAATTATAATAAAGACACCTATTAACAATACCGGTATCTGCCAGAAGCAATCCTTTTTCAACTGATACAGTCGCCTTTCCAATATTTGCAGACGCTTCTCCTCTGATTCCAGTGCATCCTTCAGCTGATAGACCTTGTAAGGCATTTTCTTTCCTGTCTGAGGTATGGGTTCTATACTGATAACACCGTTTAAGCTGATCAGCTGTACCACTGTTACCACCAACAGCACGACACCGGCATCCAGAATCTCCTTCTTCTTCTCGAAGCTGACCTCTCGAATCACATACTCCGGAATGACTTTCTCTGCTGCGAAATCCTCACGCTCCACCCCCGAACACCAATCCAGATAATGGTCGTCCATAGGCAGCTTCAGCAGTTCTCCTTCGAAGGAAATCTCTTCACCATAGCCCCTGTCATACTCCTCCAGTACATCCAGCCTGTCTAAGTCTCCTATCCAAATCCGGACAAACTGACCGTTTCCGGTAGGTATAGTGTACAAGTGGTAATCTGCCGCCATCCCAACGATTACCTCGGGGGTACCATTGAAAGGACCACTCTCGCTATTCCCCACAAAGGAATCAAAGCTTCCGTATACAAAGTCACCGGCTTCCATACTTTCTATGCTTTCCGCTCTCAGCTTAGAAATCTCTGTCCGTTCCCCGTATCTCTGGCGTGCCTCCACACCCTGCACAATCACATATATATTAAAAGCCAGAAACAGTAGAAAGATAACTAACTGCTTCGTAATATAAATCGTTGTCCTCATCGTATTTTCTTCCCCCTCCGGCAGCGGAATTTCCCATCGTCAATGCATCTGTCTGAATAGGGGTCTTTACCCTATCAGGCGTTGCCATCCGAACAGCGAAAATGGTTACTGCCAACATCAAATATCACGAATATCATAGCATTTTTCATAGGGTACTGTAAAGCAGATATAGGGATTTCTGCCATAAGTGCCTCCCTATCGCAGGACACACTTTTCTCTTGGGATAGGTTGTGGTATACTTTTGTAAGATGGGTTGGAAGCCCGCTTGCTATATTTATCCAACTCTGACTTGGATTTTTCCACCCATGGCGGGGATTGGGGCTTCTTTGGGTAGAACTTCTCCCTCAGACGTCCTACTTTTCTCTTACCACAGCAGGGCATGGCGCGGAGTTGGGTAGAAAAAGCCCGGAAACAACGATAAAAAATCAACAATACTTCTGCCCCATTCCCTTACTTCCGTAGGCTGGGGTAGAAAGAAAAGGAAATGAATCATATGGAACAGGAAAAACAGCACAAACGCCGGGTACGTTACTCCGGCACACATCCGAAAAGTTATAAAGAAAAGTATAAGGAGCACAATCCGGAGAAATACGCCGACACCATCGAAAAGGTCATTCAGAAGGGGAGCACTCCTGCCGGAATGCATATCTCCATTTGTGTCAAAGAAATCATAGACTTTTTGCAGATTCAACCGGGGCAGGTTGGTCTGGACGCCACACTGGGTTATGGCGGACACACCAAGGCTATGCTCCAGTGTCTGCATGGGCAGGGGCATATTCACGCCTGCGATGTAGACCCCATCGAATCTGCCAAGACCAAGGAACGTCTGGCCGCACAGGGCTTCGGGGAAGATATTCTGACCATTCATCTGCAGAACTTTGCCGACATGGATTTGATTGTGAAGGAAACAGGACGGAAATTTGACTTTATTCTGGCAGACCTGGGCGTATCCTCCATGCAGATAGACAATCCGGACCGCGGCTTTTCCTACAAGGTGGAGGGACCCTTAGACCTTCGTATGAACCCCTTGAAGGGTGCCAGTGCCGCACAGCGACTGAAGGAAGTCACCGAAGAAGAATTGGTAGGTATGTTGGTGGAAAATGCTGACGAGCCCTATGCAGAGGAAATCGCTGCCACGGTCATGAAATGGTTTCGAAACGGCAAGGTCATCGAAACCACCACCCACATGAAGCAGGTGATTGAGCAGGCTTTGTGCTATGTACCAAAGGCAGAGCGGGAAGAAGCGGTGAAAAAGTCCTGTGCCCGTACCTTTCAGGCACTCCGCATCGATGTAAACAGTGAATTCGAGGTATTGTATACCTTTTTGGAAAAGCTGCCTCAGGTACTGGCACCAAACGGCAGGGTAGCCATTCTCACCTTCCACTCCGGCGAAGACCGTCTGGTGAAACGTTCCTTTAAGGAGCTGGAAAAAGCCGGTATCTACCGTGAAGTCTGCAAGGACGTCATCCGTCCCTCCGCAGAGGAATGTGCCCGAAACTCCCGTGCAAAGAGCACGAAGATGCGTTGGGCCATTCGGGGAAAGGATTAACACTACGGTGCCATAGCGTGTCCTTGCAAGAGAGACACAGTTCCACCGGAAACACGGCAACAGCCCCTATTTTGTCACTCACACACCGATGAAAAAATAGGGGCTGTTGCCTTATCTCATACGGGGCATGCTACCTAAAAAAGAAGAACCAGTTCTCCTCTGAACCAGTCCTTCCTAAATATCTATATTGCTTTATTATTCTATCCCAATCTTATAAACTCACTACCATCTTTCCTGCATTCGGCTTCAGTACAGTATCGTTGCCCTCAATAATCATTTCTGCACCTTCTACACTTGCAGCCATTACGTTCATCAAGCGAATGGTATACGCCTTAGAAGCTTCCACTTCGATAGTGATGGTGCCTGCTGCCTTTGCAGCCTTTACAGTCAGCTCTGCCTGGTTTGTCATACCGTATACGGTCTTCACAGCCTCTGCGCCTTCCTGCAATTCATAAATGCGAAGCTCTACGCCTTCTGCATAGTCATAATCCGGTCTGTCATCATGGGCACCCATAGGCACGATAGAGTTTTCCTTTACCATGAGAGGCAGGCTTAAGTAATCATACTTGTCCGTGTACCACTTGCCGCCCTCGTAAACCTTACCGGTGAAGAAGTCGGTCCACTTGCCTTCCGGTAAGTAATACTCACCGATGCTCTCTTCGTTAAAGATAGGAGCTACTAACAGGCTGTCACCCAGCATGTACTGCTTATCCAGATAGCTACAGTTTCTATCCTGTGTATATTCCAAAACCATACTACGCATGGTAGGGATACCGTCACGATTTGCCACGATGGCTGCCTCGTACAAATAAGGCATGATCTGCGCCTTTAAGCGTGTGAAGTAGCGAACTACATCAACTGCCTCCTCATCATAAACCCAAGGCACACGATAAGACTGGCTGCCATGCAAACGGCTGTGAGAGGACAACAGACCAAAAGCTACCCATCTCTTGTAAACATCAGCGGTAGAGGTATGCTCGAAACCACCGATATCATGCGCCCAGTAACCGAAGCCGCTCATTAACAGGGACAGACCGCCACGCAAGCTTTCTTCCATGGATTCGTAGTCTGACCAGCAGTCACCGCCCCAGTGTACAGGGAACTTCTGGCCGCCTACAGTTGCGGAACGGGCAAACAATACTGCCTCTCCCTTACCGCGCTTTCTCTCTAACAATTCATATACACACTTGTTGTAAAGATATGTATAGTAGTTGTGCATCTTCTTAGGATCAGAACCGTCATAGTAAACCACATCGGTAGGGATTCTCTCGCCAAAGTCGGTCTTGAAGCAATCCACGCCCATATCCATGAGCACCTCCAGCTTATCCTGGAACCACTTGTAAGCTTCCGGATTGGTGAAGTCTACGATTGCCATGCCGGGCTGCCACATATCCCACTGCCATACCTCGCCGGTAGGACGCTTAATGAAGTAACCCTTCTCCATACCCTCCTCAAACAGGGCTGATTCCTGTCCGATGTAGGAGTTAATCCATACACAAATATTTAAACCTTTGTCTTTAATTCTCTTTAAAAGTCCTGCCGGGTCCGGGAATACTCTCTCATCCCATGCAAAATCAGACCAGTGGAACTCCTTCATCCAGAAGCAGTCAAAGTGGAAGGTTCTCAGCGGAATTCCTCTGTCCAGCATACCATCGATGAAGCTCATAACGGTAGCCTCGTCGTAATTGGTAGTAAAGGAGGTAGACAACCACAAACCAAAGGTCCAGGGTGCAGGTAAGGAAGGCTTACCGGTTACGTCGGTATAAGCCACCAGTACATCCTTCATGGACTCGCCACTAAATAAGAAGTAATCCAAATAGCCGCCCTCTACGGAAAACTCTGCCTTAGTCACCATTTCGGTACCCAGCTCCATGGAAACGTTCTCAGGATGGTTAATCAGTACACCATAGCCCTTGTTGGAAATATAAAAAGGAATGTTCTTGTAAGCCTGCTCGGTACTGGTACCGCCGTCTGCATTCCAGATATCGATACTCTGACCGTTCTTTACGAAAGGAGTAAATCTTTCACCGGTACCATATAACAATTCACCAACACCGATAGAAAGCTGCTGGCGCATATAGGTATCTGTCAAATCACCCTTGTCGTAAGCATCACCCTTCCAGTCGGTCTTCATAATCGCCAAATCCTTGCCGGTACTCTTGGTAATCACCTTACCGTCTCTCTTATAGGTCATGGACCAAGGCTTCTTGGTGATTTCTAAAGCAAGAGAACCGCTCTTAATGGTTATTAAATTTTCCTCTTCGGTAGTCTCCAAAGGTAAATTCTCTATATTTAATTCAAACTCCGGATTTTTCTTCACAGTGCCCAGATGATGATAGGTCTGTACACGCAAAACATCCTTTCTGGGAGCAGTAATCTTCACTGTCAGGTTGATACCGCCCAGAGTGGCACCTCTATTGGTAATATGTGTGGTAGGTGCACAAATAGTCACCGCTGTGTCGGTAACCTTTACAAAATATGCCTCTGTGGGTGCAAAACAGCCACAGCCTTCTTTTTGCAGCCAACATCCGTTACTAAATTTCATGGTTTCATCCTCCATTTACAATCTTTAAAGTAGGTTTGCCACACGCTCCATCTTCTCAAAAACCTCAAAACATTGCTGTGTTCTTCTTTTATATCATGGCTAAACCGCTACAACCCTACCATACCATGTTCCCACTGAAAAAGGCACACCAAGATTTATAGTACTTTTGGGGTAATTTTTTGACAAAACTCTTTCTCATCTTGTCACTGTGCAAAATATATCCTATAATAACCCCAAACTAACGAAAACGGAGAAACCTTATGAAAGAACTTTTCAAGCTTTATACCGCTTTCTTTCGCATCGGCGGATTGACCTTTGGCGGCGGACTGACTATGTTACCTATGTTGAAATATGAGCTGGTAGAAAAAAATAACTGGGTATCGGAAGAGGAATTGATAGATTACTATGCAGTGGGGCAATGTACCCCGGGTATCATTGCTGTGAATGTGTCTACCTTTGTAGGCTATCGTAAGAGGGGCATTCCCGGTGCCATTTTTTCCACCTTGGGCATGATAAGCCCTTCTTTAATCATCATCTCTATTTTGGCACTGTTTTTGGAACAATTTATGAACAATACTATTGTGGCACACGCCATTGGTGGTATTCAAATAGTGGTTTGTGCCCTGCTCTTAAATACTGTGATTACCATGTCCAAGAAAAACATGGTATCTGCTGTCTGTTGGCTGGTCGCAGGTGCTGCCTTTGCCTTGTCTGTTTTTACCCCCATTCCTACCGTACTTCTGGTAGTTCTGGCAGGTATTTTAGGTATTCTTTTGTACAAAACAGGGAGATTACAGCTATGAGAGTATTTGGGGAATTGTTTTATGAATTCTTTCAGATTGGACTGTTTGCCATTGGCGGCGGTCCAGCCACCATACCCTTTTTGATGGATTTGCCCTCTCGTCATGACTGGTTCGAAAGGGCTGATGTAGCCAAGATGCTGGCAGTCAGCGAAAGTACTCCCGGACCCATCGGTATTAATATGGCTACCTATGCAGGCTTCAATGCTGCCGGCATATTGGGTGGCATGGCAGCCACCTTTTCTTTGGTATTACCCAGCCTGATTGTCATTATCCTGATTGCCAAGCTGTTGGACAATTTCAGCCAAAATCCTTATGTGAAGGCTACCTTTTATACCATTCGCCCGGCAGTGACCGGATTAATTGCGACTGCAGTGTTGGGTATCTGGGAGACCACCCTTTTTACCGCTGAGGCTGGAAGCTTCCGGTTTCCGGTTTTCTCCATTGCTCTGGTAATCCTTTTTTTCTTTGCAATGAACCTGAAAAAATTCAAAAAGCTACATCCGGCATTCTGGATACTCACTGGTGCTGTTGTAGGAATTATCTTTCAGCTGTAAAGTACTCCGCCAGCTGCCCGGGTGTCAAATAATCCGTGTACACTCCCTGTATGCCATACTGCTCTATGAGGGGTTCGATTTTTTCTGCTTCATTAAAGGTATGCAAGTACACATACCCCTCCAAATCATGGATTTTTCCGATGAATTCCTCATCCGCACGCGCCGGGAAGGTGGTGATGACCTTGATATTACGCGTGCTTACGAAATCATACACATTTTCATAGGTAAATTCCTCTACGGTTTGATTATATAGGGTATAAATCACGGACTTCCAAGGGTACAGCGTATAAATCAAATCGTACATTTCATTATTATAAATCTGGGGAATAATACGGTCTAAAATACTGTCCTCCCCCTTCACCACAGACTTAATACGATGGAACAAGCCGGACTCCAGCTCCTTTGCCTCCTTCACGAACTGGCTGAAGGTATCCGTAATCATAGGGTCCGTTACATGCTTGGTATCTGTCACAATATAAATATCCGGATATTCCTGCATGAGCTTGGCAATATCCATCCAGGTAAGGGGGGTAAACTGCCCGAAAATACGAGAAGCCTGAAACTCCTCCAGAGTTAAGGGTGTTGCCTCCTGCCCCTCCGCCAAGGTTCGATTGGTAAACTGATAAAAGGTATTCCAGTCATGTCCGGCCACCACGATATTGTCCGAGGTCAGCATGAAATCCACCTCAAACACCCGATGTCCCGCTGCATAATTCAGCTCAAAAGCCTCCAGACTATTGGTATAGGTATATTCTCCGATACCACCGAAGGCGTGACAGACGGAATGGGTATCTTCCACCCAGGAATAATCCATTTCCATGGGCTGACCGCTGGTGTACACATACTCCTCTTCTCTGAGCAGAACGTACAAAACCACGCCCAGCACCAGAAGGATAGTCAACACCGGGAAGATTACTCGCTTTTTTCTGCTATTTTTGTTTTTTATCCTATTTCTCTCAGTTATCATGTTTAAAAATTCCCTCCACAAAGATACCCGAAATACATTTCTAAATTACTACCGAATTACTACTGTATTTTTTGCTAAAAATAATGTATCATATATATGCATAAAAATCAATTTTCAGAAGGGTTCGTTTACCATGCAAGAAATACCAAAATGGATAAAAGAGCATAAAGTAAGACTTTTATTAGGGACACTCCTGATAGCACTGGAGATGTTCTTCTTTGTTTTCCCTGTGGGTCTGGGATACAATTACAAGAAACTGTTGGTTCTGCTGGGTGCGTTGACCTGGGTAGCGATTATGGTGCCTATTCCCAAGAAGCTGCGACTATGGCTGGGAATCGGAGTAAGTGCCGCTATGCCCTACTTCCTCATCACCTGGCTGGAAGAAATGACTGCCCAAACGACCTTTGTGGCAGAAGCCGCTCACTTTTATAATATTGTGATGGCCTATATTTTAGAGCTCGTACTGATACTGTTTACGTTATCCTTTCGGGTAGGAATCATTACCACGGCCTCCTTCCTGACCCTATTGTATTCCGTAAATTACTTTGTCTATACCTATCGCGGCAAAGCATTTTCCTTTCAGGATATACAGGCGTTTCAAACCGTGGCCCGGGTGGTGGGCAACTATGACCTGACTCCCAGTAATATCATGGTAGTGGCATGGGGCTTTGCCATCCTATTCGTAGCACTGGCGGCTCGAACGAAGCTTACGCTTCCTCCTAAGGTAACCCGCCGCAACCGAATGATAATCCATCTGGTTGGAATAGGGACTTCCTTGGTGATTGCCGGAGGTACTCATAGTGTATTCCGCAATATGCAGTTCTGGGAAGAACGCAATATTCTCACGGAAAATGGCTTTTTCGGACTGTTTCACAGCAACGGACTATTGGTTTCTACTTATATGGAACTGGTGCAGGGCGGTGTGGAAATACCGGAGGGATATTCTCCGGAGACAGCAGAGCATTATCTGGCAGACTATGAGCAGCCGGAACCCTCTGTAGACCAGCCGCATGTGATTATGATTATGAATGAAAGCTTTGCGGACCTACGGGTATGGGGGAATCTGCAACTGAATCAGGAATGCCTCCCTTTCATGAATTCCCTGCAGGAAAATACCCTCCGTGGATATGTGAATGTTTCTGCTCTGGGTGGCGGTACCGCCAATTCGGAATTCGAGGTATTGACCGGATGTACTTTAGGTTGGTTGCCTCATGGGTATTATCCTTACCAGCAATGCATTACCGCTTCTACGCCTTCCATGGTTTCCGCTTTGGGACAAAAAGGATATCAGAGCTATTCCATCCACCCGGAAAACCGCACCAACTGGAATCGCGTGAATGTGTATAAAGATTTAGGCTTTGACGAAAGCCTGTGGATGGAGGATTTTTCCCAAGAAGACTTCATGCATGCGGGAATTTCCGACGAAGCGGTTTATCAAAGAGTAATCGAACTTTATGAGGCAAAAGCACCCGGCTCCAAGCTCTTCTTCCACAATGTGACCATGCAAAACCACGGTGGTTACACTTGGACAGACGTAGAGCAGACCATCTCCGCTACCAATGTAAGCAATCATGAGCTGGATGTGTATTTGTCCCTTTTAAAGAAGTCGGACGAAGCCTTTGAGATGCTGGTAAATTACTTTGCCAATCAGGAAGAAAAGGTCATTATCTGCATGTACGGTGACCACCAGCCCAAGCTGGATGAAGCCCTCACTTATGATGTGGTTTGTGCTCAAACGGAGGGCTTATCCCAGCTGGATAAGCAGATGAATTTGTACAAAACGCCCTTTGTCATCTGGGCCAACTACGACATCCCGGAAGCCACAGGATTGGACATCAGTTTGAATTATTTGGGTGCCCTGACCCTGCACTCCGGCGGCATTACCGATGATGCCTACTTTAACTATCTGCTGGATTTGATGGAGGACTGGCCGGTGATAACTGCCAATGGAATGTTCGACAGTGGTCGGCAGTACTATCCTTTGAGCCATACTACGGATGCTTTGGAGAAATATAAAATCCTACAATATCATCAACTATTCGGACAGAAATAGAGAAAGAAAAGAATGTAACAGGTTCGCAAGCTTAGCTTGCGAACCTGTTACATTTCCTTTAGGAAGTCTACAAAATATTCCAAAAAATCAGCAAACTCTCCCTTATCTTCATATGCACCATGATCCGCAATATATATCCTGCCATTTGTTTTGGACATACAAATCATGGTTCCGTCACCAATCATTTCACCCATATAAATATAGTCCGCATCCAAGTATTCATCAGACACTCTTAGACCCTTTAATCCGGAGATATATTCACTACTGCCGAAAAACTGAATACCATTGGCAAAGTGCAAAAATTGTTTATACTGCTCCGGTAGTGCAATCCCCTGCT
The DNA here is from genome assembly GCA_045538995.1 of Acetatifactor sp. Lineage (GTDB taxonomy): Bacteria > Bacillota > Clostridia > Lachnospirales > Lachnospiraceae > Acetatifactor. The sequence continues at coordinate 50,266 of JAZQEK010000061.1, forward strand.
CCTGTTCCCACGCAGTGATTTCGTCAGCCGTAACCGGTTTTCCTATTATGGTATTTTTATATCCATAAACCGGACCCTTTTCTTCACACAAATCCACCACTTTTACCAGAATATCTTTTAGCGGATTGTCATTTACACGCTTATATTCTTTCTCATAATGTCTCTTGAATTTAGAGAGCAATCCTTTGTGGGCATTTTTCATCCAATCAGCAATCTGCACGCCTTCATGGTCTCTCATATACGCCTCAAAAAATAGTTTCCGCTCCGGCAGATTTCGGTAATATTCTACCGCAGATACTAACAAAGACCAATGCTCTTTTGAAGAACCGCCGAAATAATCCGCAACGAAGCCGCCATCCTCTGCTTCCCGCCTGCAGCGAAACTCCATAACCTCTCCGGTTTCTTTTAAGATAGCCACGAACCAGAAACGATCCCACTCCTGCAAAAAATAACTGTCTGCCGCATTGCAACGGGCTGTCAAAAACAACTCGTCACTTTCCACTCCATAGGCACAATTCAACTCAGCAATGCTTTCTTTTACTGCTGCGTCATCATTGTATTTCTTTCGATACCAAAGGACAATCTGTCGAAGGTTATCCTCCTTTATCTCAACAAACTGATACTCCTCTGTATTCTCTGCCGGAGATGTTTCCCGCATCTTACCGCGAAGCATACAGCAAATACTTTTAAATTTCTGCGGATGTGTACCGATGCTTCCCCGTTCATACTCTTCGGTATATTTTTCTTTGTAATATTTCTCCGTCATGTCCAACAGTTCTTTTGCCACGGCAGGGTTTGGACTGTTTTTCAGATAGGAAAGATACTGGTGAATACAAACTACAAATCGTTTTTCCCCATCTGCAAAAAGCACCTTACAAGCCTGCGTATAATCTTCTGCCAAGGCATCTGAGGCAGACCCTAAAAAATAACTGCATTTCCCATTGATTTTTTCCAGCTTCTCATATACGTTTTCCCGGTCACCCTGTATGATATTTTTTAGTATCTGTTTACATTCCTCGATAACCCATTCCTTTTTCTTTTCACCGGTAGCAAACTTTTCAAAGGCTTTCACTGTTTCTTCGGTATATTCTTCCTTCATCTTGTTATAAGGTTGACAGGAGAAAAACAACTCCTTGGCGGCTTCCTCACTATTGATTTCAACAGCCTTCCTCTGTGCCAGCTTTTGTTGCTTCTGCTGTGCTTCATAAACTTCAAACTCTTTGAACAAAGGAGCTTTCAAGGTATTATCTATTTTCATGGTATCAATAGATGGTTCCTGCTCCTTACAGGCTTTTTCAAAAACCTTATGCTCCTGCCAGTTCCGATAGAAATCCATAGCCTGCTTCAAAGGCTCCTCCAGCTCCTTTGGTACAGAAAAAACCAATTCTCCCTCATCATGCAGATTATTACTGGTATAAGAAGCCTCTAAACATTCACCCTTATGCAAAACCACAAACTGCCTCCGGTAAAGCATTTTTCCGGTATCCTTGGCACACTCATTTAGGGTTCTGTAGCTAACCATAAACAAATCTGCTTTTTCCACCCTGACACCATAGGATAATTTTAAATTCATTACCTGCCATTTGTCTGTTATAGGACGTATAAATTCAATAATCCGCTTCTGTTCCTCTTGGGTAGATAAGGAAAAATATACCGGATACTTTGTATTCACCTCGGAAGGCAGAAGCGCCTTGTCCACTTTGGCTTGCTGTGGCTCCTTCGCCAACGGTGCTGTAACAATATTTTCTTCCTTCTTTTTAAACAATTTGTCCCAGAAAGCCATTTGGGGTTCCTCCGTAACCTCTTACTTATTAATACTTCTTCTCTTACACTTACTCCCTTACAAAGCTCTTCTTCAAGCCTCGGATAATAAGTACACACACCACTGCCATAATAGTCAGGAAGCTATAAATCAACACATAACTGGTATTCTGGGAAATCACAGAACCCATGTAAGGTGTACTCAAACCACTGATAAGACCGCTGGCAGTGTCTAAAATCGTATGTAACACCAAGGAAATCAATACGCCCTTCAGGGTCTGCTTCTTTGCTACGAAATAGCACACCAGTAAGGACATTGCTACATGACAAATCATAGTTAATACTCTCTCATAACCGGCTAATGCAAACAAATATGGTGCCGTATTCACCAAGGACGCCTTCACTGTATGCAGACTGCTCACATCCACGCCCATGGCTGCGGTCTGCTGCACCAGAGTATCAAAGGTACCACTATTAATCATCGCGGTATACAGCAGATTGTTGATATAAGTCATGCCTACCAACAAAATAGCCTCTATGCCGCCATGACCCAAACCTGCCGCAATTCCTCTTTCGTAAGTCAGGTTCTTACTCATGATTTTTGCCACCGCAAAGCGACCGATTACCTCAAACAATCCTGCACTAAATCCTAATAACAAAACATATAACACATAATTCTGCTCCACAAAAGTCAGAAAACCGGGCAATATACTCAATACATTCAATATAGGTATTCTAATGAGCATCTGTAGCACGAAAAAGCCTGCTGCCCCCAGAAACCATGCACTGATAATTCCCTTCCCCTTGTTTGCCACCGCGTAAATAATAAACAGCACCACAGGTAATATCAAGCTTATCACCAACGTGATAACCATAAATAAAATAGATATTGTACTTACCATAACAAATCCCCCTTTAATAAAATATTATTTTATAACATATATAGCCGTTACTACGGCTTTAATCCATATTCCTCAAACAGCTTCTCTCGGAATTCCTTCTCCGCCATTGCTCTTGGCAAAGAAGCTTTAACAATTCCTCGTCCACCGCGTTCTCTTCCCTGCTGTTTTGCAGATAGGACAACAGGTCATGCAGGGCCTTGGTTCCGCCCTTCTCTCCCTTGGTGTACAGAAACAGCTTCCTTACACCATCATTATACTCAATCTCGTCACTTTCTTCCACCCTATTTTTCACGGAATATAACATATAATTCAGTCCAAATGGGTCATAGGGCAATATCCAGATGGTCCACATGTCCGGAAGCTTGTCATAGTCGGTTCCGGTCTCCAACAGCTTCACATCTGCCAGTGCCTGATAAAAGCGACTCCTGTAATACTTTTCCTGTTGCGCATAGGCAATCCCTCCTGTGAAATAAATTTGATAAAAAAAATTACCCCCTCTGCCGGAATCTGTTCCTCTCACAGACTCCATCACAGAGGGGGCTTACTTGTGTAATCTTATACTTCAATCGCCAAATGCAGCACACTACATGCCGGAATGGTGAACTTCAAGGTATTGCCGCTCACTTCCACCTTATCGAAGCTTTCCGGATGTACTACATTCGGATTTTCAAAGGTGTTATGGGCATCCATCTTGTTGGTCAGGATGGTTCCCTGTACTGCCTTCAGAGCAGTCTCGGTAAACAACGCTTCTATCTCATAGCTTTCCGTAATAGACAGGTTGTTCATAGTCACATGAATCTTGCCGTCCTTGCCCAGAGATACAGACTCTGTCAGGTTCGGTACCTTCCACTCGCCCATGCCGATTTCTTCGGTTTCCACATAGCTGTCCAGAAGCTCAGCATCCTGATGATACTTGTACATATTGAATACATGATAAGTAGGAGTCAGAAGCATCTGCTCCCCTTCTGTCAAAATCACGGACTGCAGTACATTTACCAGCTGTGCGATGTTGGCCATCTTCACACGGTCACAATGCTTGTTGAAAATATTCAGGTTGATACCTGCCACCAACGCATCACGCATGGTATTCTGCTGGTACAAGAATCCCGGATTGGTGCCCGGCTCCACATCATACCATGTTCCCCACTCATCCACGACCATGCCGATCTTCTTCTCCGGGTCGAACTCGTCCATAATCGCACCATGCTTACGGATTAATTCTTCCATGAATAAGGTCTTGCTCATGGTTGCATACCAAGCATCCGCATCGAAGCCGGTTGCACTGCCCTTTTTCTCCCAGGTATACGGAACAGTATAATAATGCAGGGATAATCCATCCATAAAGCCATGTGCCCAAGGAGCATGCTTATAAGTGGTCTCCAATACATCTCTGGTCCAATAATAATCCGATGCATTGGGTCCGCAGCAAATCTTGAAAATCGGTGCATCCGCCTTGTAATTACGGATATAAGTCTGATACTGACGATACAGATTACCATAATACTCCGGGTTCATATTGCCGCCGCAGCCCCAGCTTTCATTACCTACACCGAAATAATCTACCTTCCAGCTTTCCGGATGACCGTTCTTCGCACGCAAATCCGCCATGGGAGATACTCCCTCAAAGGTCATGTACTCTACCCACTCACTCATTTCCTGCACGGTACCGCTTCCTACATTACCGTTTATGTAAGTCTTACAGCCCAGCTGCTTACACAGCTCCATGAACTCATGCGTACCGAAGCTGTTATCCTCTACTACACCACCCCAGTGTGTATTAATCATCTTTTTACGAGTTTCCTTGGGACCGATACCATCCTTCCAATGATATTCGTCCGCAAAACAACCACCCGGCCAACGAAGTACGGGAATCTGCATTTCCTTCAATGCTGCCACCACATCATTACGCATACCATTGGTGTTGGGAATGTCGGAATTCTCCCCTACGAATAAACCCTCATAAATACATCTGCCCAAATGCTCTGAAAAATGTCCCTGAAGCTCCGGATTCAAGTGTCCCAGCTGACGCTTAGGATTTACATATAGCTTTGCCATAGAAACCTCCTCATTGTTTTAGTTTTCGCTAAACTATTTTATTATTTTTTGAACTGTCTTTATCTTATTATGGAAAAATACAAATGTCAACCATTTTTGTTGACTTTACTTTAATAGTCGCTATAATTATGTTATAGAAAATAAAACAAACGCCCCTTTCTACTGACATGGCAAGTTTTGCCTGCCAATAAGGGGATACATTCATGGGAGGGATATGAAAATGGGACTACTTGATAAGTTGAAATCCTTGAAAAGCAATCCGAATCAAAAGATAGAGAAGGACGCTTTCATCCTTTGTCACGAGGATAACAGTGATGCCATGCTGGCGGCCTTTGATGCTATCGTAGGTACACAGCTGGCCGGTGGCGGTGTGAATTCCGGCACCCTTCACAATGGTGATTTAGACATTGAAATTATTACTTTTGGTGCCAATTTGGGCAAGGAATGTGCCGAATACATTCAGAAGCAGGCCAATGGCATCGCAGGTTATGTACATAGTATCGAAACCAAGCTGGTAGATATTAAAATCAATGCGATTCACCAACTGCTTCGCTCCAAGGGCTTCATCGTATTAAAATATACCTATCCGGGACCGAAAAATCCCACTACGGAATCTATGGTCTGGGGACTTATCTTTCAGGTATGTAAGCGGGTAAATGGTCTGGCTCTGGCAGATGAGGCAACTACTGTCCTTGATGCTGACGGACACATTGTTATCGCGAAAAACGGTTCCAGCGAATTGGACTGGTTCATGCCTTATGAAACACCTACTGCACCGGAATATTGGCAGGGTGCTCCTGCGGAAGCAATGCAACGTCGTGACCGCACCTTAGAAAAGCTCCGTGCCCGCCATATCTTCGTCACAGAATGGTTGCCCTTAGTAGAAACGGAAGAAACTGCACATTTCCGCAGCACCGAGGAAATCGCCGGACGTGCCGCAGCTTTGTTGATTGTAGCCCTGTATAGCGAATGCCTTTTAGGGGAGAAAATGTCTATTGCCGAGGCGAGAGAATTCGTAAAACCCATTATCGCAGACTTCCAAGCAGACAAATATTTCTCTCCCAAGGAAAAGGCTTATTTGGAAAACGACCATTCCACCGAACAGGAACAGATTCAATTCGCTTGGCAGTATGAGCCTCTGATGGTGATGCTGTGGGCACTGGGTTATGAACCGGAGCTGTTCTTCCCGGATCGTATTTGTGATGTGCCGGGTATCGTGAGAATTATGCGTGAAAACAGAAGCATTGATGCTCTGGTGGCAAATGCGAAACCTCGCAGTCATGCAGAATTACTGGATGAGGCAGATATGATTTATCGTTTGGATTGGGCCTGTGTAGACACACGTATTCACAGTCTGCCTGCACCTGCCGGAATGGACGGCGGTGTGGTAATGGAACGCCACAAAGCGCTGAACTGGCTGATACTGGAAGAGGACTGGGATGAGGTGGACATCAGTACCTAAACCGACATTTCTTATTTGTACCTATTGGTTGTTCTGTTGACAGTTGAGAATGTTGTGTCCTACAGCGTGGCCTTGAAAAACGCCGGCACTTGGAATTTTCGAGCATGCTTGCGACGAAAATTCCTTAGTGTCCGCTGCGTTCTTTCACGGAGCGAGAGCGTCCCGCAGTAGGATATAATATTCTCAACTGTCTATAGTATGTGTCAAGGGTACAAATAAGAACTGCGTATAGTAATAATTCAGGAGCAATTGACTATGTTACATTTCAACTCCTTGCAGGAGGCGGAACAGGTTTTTAAGGCACTTAGTACGCCCATGCGTTTGAAAATCATGGAAATGATTTATGAAAATGACAATTTAAGCATGAATGATTTGGCAGTCGCCCTTGGTCTCACCAATGGTGCCATTTCCATGCATGTGAATAAATTAGAAGAAGCCGGGTTAGTAAAGATTCGTACTACCTCCGGCAAAAGAGGCACCATGAAGCTGGTGCGTCCCCGCTATGAACGACTGATGATAGACATGGCACCGCAAAAGGAACAACGCCTCTGCTATACGGATGATATCCGGGTAGGGTATTACACCAACTGTAATATCACGCCTACCTGCGGACTGTCAACTGCCAGAGAAATCATCGGTGCTTTTGATGACGTGCGGGTATTTTCCTTCCCGGAACGTTTTGATGCGGATATCCTGTGGTTCAGTACCGGTTTCGTGGAATACAATCTCCCTAACCATTTACAGCCCGGTCAGAGTCTGACCGAGCTGCAGATTTCCTTTGAAATCTCCTCCGAATGCCCTGGGTATAACGAGGATTATCCTTCGGATATTTACTTTTCTATTAATGGTATTCCTCTGGGCATGTGGATTAGTCCGGGAGATTATGGAGCCCGAAAGGGGTATCTCTGCCCCCCATGGTGGCCGGAAAGCCTGAACCAATATGGCTTGCTCAAAACCTTAATCATCAATCAGGATGGCTGCTTCATCGACGGTAATCAAAAAATCTCGGCAGTCACCATTCAGGATTTGCAGATTGACTACAATACCTACCTCACCTTCCGCTTCGAGGTTCCCAGAGACACTGCCAACGCCGGTGGATGCACCTTGTTCGGCAAGGACTTCGGAGACTACAACCAGTCCATCCGGGTGAAGGCATACTATACAGAAGAATAAAATAAAGTCCCAATTCACTTATTTGTAACTAAAAACATGTTTTATCGACAATGAGGATATTATATCCTACTGCGGGACGCTCTCGCTCTGTGAAAGAACGCAGCGGACGCTAAGGAATTATCGTCGCAGGTATGCTTGAAAATTCCAAGCGCCGGCGTTTTTCAAGGCCACGCTGTAGGACACAATATCCTCAATTGTCGATTAAGTATACTTTATAATACAAATAAGTGAATTGGGACTTAAATTTTATTCTTCTACTGGTTCTTCCTGAATGTATGCCAGCCCCTGCTCTTTGGTCAGGTAAATAGGTTTCAGATTTTCTGCCTGAATACACTTTTCTACCTTGCCTAAGAACAGCTCCCGGTCTGCTTTTTTAAACTCTCTGTAGGGACAGGTTGCATTCATCAGATACTTTCTGGCTATATCCAGCCCCTGCCTTTGAACGTAGAGGATACAGGCAACCCTGCATTTCAGGTAATCTATCATATTTTGCAAGCTTTCTATTGTAGACTTGCTCTCAATAGTATAGCCACCCTTCGCACATTCTGCCAGGAACATTTGATAATGCTCCAAAGCTTCCTCTTTCTGTCCCTGCCACATCAGGGCATCGCACATGTAATCCACCGTGGAAGAAAGGCAATCCAACCATTCTCCATCCTTGGTCTTTGCATAAGCATCCCAGAAATAAGGAGATACTTCCTTACAAAGAGCTACCATTTCCTCATGGCGCCTGTACTTCTTATAGCATCTGCACAAGGTCTGCATCGCACCATATACACTGAATACATAGCTTTCCGGATAATCTTTCAGCATCTCTTTATAAACATCCAGTCGCTCTCGGGAGTAATAAATTGCTTTATCCGTAAGCCCGCATTTCATATACATATCTGCCAGTCGCTTACATACGATTGCATAATCCTTACCGTCCTGATTCTGTACATCCTTGAAATACTTCTTTTTCTCCAGGCCCAGCTCCTTCTCCCACATACGAATGGCATCCCGCAGCTGACCCTGCTGTTCGTACAGAAGTCCTCTTTGCCAATAATTCCAGCACAAGTATTCCTCATATTTCTCGGTACTCAGCTTCTCCTTACGATTTTCCAGCAGCTTCTCCAGCTCGGATAATTTTTCCTCTGCACTGTTCCAATCCTTTTCTTTACGATAATAGGATAACAGGGAACGGTGATAAAGATATGCTTCTTTCCAGGAAACCGCATACTCCTTGGGATTCCGCAGCATATCCTCACAAACAGCTATATATTTCTGTGCCTTTTCTCCTCTGAAATAACTCATTGCAACACGATTTCCGGAGAAAATTTCATCATAACGGACACTGGTAGGTGCTTCCTCGTATAAGGCTTTTATAATATGAATATACTTATCAAAGTACTGCTCCCGCAGTTCCAAATTCTCTTCCTTTTTCGCTGCATCACGATAGGAAACACCCAGATTGCGATAATTCCTGTCAGAAGGACACAGCTCGTACGCCTTCTGTGCATACTCCAACATCAATGCCGCATATTTCTTCTGGAGGTCTTCCCTTGACCTGGTACCATAAATATAGAAATATTCTCCGAAAACAATCAAATGTCTGCGAATAAGGGAATCGTTCTCCACGGTTTCCTTGCTTTCATAGATACTCAGGGTTTCTTCTATCTTTGCCAGCCACTGCAACGCTTCGTTGTAATGGTCCTGCATTCTGGCAGCCTTTGCACGGTCAACATAGAAGCCGGTTTCTAACAGAATTCGTCTGGTATCCATTCGCTCCTGTGACAGCATTTCCAAGCCCTGTCGACAATAGTATTCCATGTCCTTATAACGTGCCATATTATAGCAGACCAGCGAAATCCTCTCTATTACATCCAACAGGATTTCTTTTTCCCCGATAGCAGAAAGCATGGTATAGGCCTCTGCCAGATACTGCTTTGCCATAGCGTAGTTTTCTTTTGTATTCTCCAGAGAGCCCAGTGCAAAGTAAAGCAAACCTGTTGTCTTGGGATCCAAACCGGCTTTTTTATAAATCGCACCGGATTCCATATAATGTCTCACCGTAGCAAATTCACCATTCAGCACGCTATGATACACAATATAAATATCCAGCTTCTTCTTACTGACTTCGTCCATATAGGCTTCCAGCCCATTGTTCCAGAGCATATTCTTTGCCTTCTCGAAGAAATTGTAATCCCACAGATACTCCTGAATATACTGCATGGTTTCATCCAGCAATTCCTTGCCTTTTTCTTCCTTCTGGGCAGAAGCTTCCATATCCTTCAATATATGTGCCTGAAGTCCTAACTTCTTCAGTATGTAATCCTTCTTTTCCGCCGCCTTCACCATAGGGTCCTGTATTTTCTTCGTAAAGTACGAAAGAACCTTGGCTCTGATAAGCGGAGAACAATCCATATAAACAATCTCCTGCACGGATTTATGCATGCTGTAATGGTCCTTATCCTTCTTAATAAAGGACAGCTGCATAATATACTCATAAGAATCCGCAGAGAAATCCATCTCCACAATATCATCCTGCGTCCAGGTCTCCAAGCAAGCCAGAATATCCACAATATCCTTCAGCTGAGACTTCAAACCACCGATGAAACGTCTCGCCAGCTGGGTATAATCCATGTCAAAATCAGAAAGAGTAGGTTGTATTCCTGCTGCCTTCAGGTTGAAATAGGTATCCTTACACAGTGCCAGATGCACCGGAACACCATTGGTCTTATCTACAATCAGGTCTACGATTTCCTCTTCTTTGATACCAATTTTCATGAGCATGTCCTTCACACGTTCATCTTCCTTGATTTCACTGATTTGCTCATAAATAATATTCGCTTCATCTCGCCAGAAACTGTCGGATTTGCCCCAGTCTACCTGTCTCTGTCCTGCCAGTACCCACAGCACATTGGGAACCCGGCGGATGACACCGGTTCTGGTCCACAGCCATTCCTCGGAAACCTTGGCAGAGGTCTTCTGATATACATAGTTTTGCAGCTGCTCATAAGTATCCAAAAAGACTACCACCGGAGCAGACTCTGCCTGGGTCTGTTCCCGCAGCTCCTTTACAAACAGCTTTATCAATTCCTCACTGATATCCTCTGTGGACATATGATCCAAGCGCTTGATGGTCTCACTGTTCTTTAATACCTTTTCCTTCATGGAGGCCGCAAGGGTATCGATACCCTTGAGCACTACACTACCCACACTACCTATCACCGGAACCAGCTGAAAAGCCTCCATAACAGTTCCTGCGATAGCATTGTCCTGCAGCTTCTTGATTTCCGGACTATCCTTAGAACAACCATCCGTGATGTAATAAACATATAATGCATACTTAAAAAGCGGGAATCGGTAACCACACTCATTTTCAAACTTATTTGCCAGATTCTCCAGTACATTTACCTTTTCACAGTTATTCTTCAGTTCTTCAAAATTCAGTATCAGCGACTTCGAAGATATCTTTTGCTGCGTTTCGGGATGTATGCCGGATTGCAAACATTCATTCAAATAAGCACATAGGCGGGACTTTCCAATCCCGCCAAAACCGTGGTAATTTATGACATAAAATTCCCCTTTTCCCAATGCGTCATAAGCATTCCAGAACACACGTCGAGGATTATCCCTATCTGTAAAAATCATTTCCGGATTCACGACAGGGAGGTTATCATCATCAAAATCTTCCACTTTTCCCATAGGTTTTCAACCTTCCTATATTAGTTGCGTGTCTTCGCCTCAGCTGCTTCGATAGCATCCTTTGCACTCTTCATACCAAACATAACTGCTAACATTTCATCACCATACACATTCAACATGTGGATACCGGTACTGATTGCTCTGTCAATCAGGTTATAGTTGGGGATTTCTTCACAAGGAATATACATGGTATAATCAATGCTGTTATTATCCACGTTCATCTGGAAACCACCGAAGTTAATACCGCAGTTTGCTCTGGTTACGAATTCCATTACCTGAATCTCGTTCTCATCATCTGTACCAATGCTAATCGGGAAGTGGAACAACAAACCACCATCCAGACATACAATCATCATACGGGTGGATTTTAACTTACATCTCAAATTGATACCGGCTCTAAAAATAGAATACTGATCATCATACTCATAATTGTTCCAATCATTGTCGTTGAAGTAGTTCTCAACCTTCTCAATCAATAATGTTCTCAAACTGTTTTCTGCCATAACCTTTTCCTCCTAAAAACCAATTTTACTTTTTTTATTTACTAATAACTGATGGAACTCCGCATCAGATATAGCTCTTTGTACATCTTCCTCTTTGAGAAGCATCTCCTGCTCTCCGGAAATACTTCTGCGATAAGCTGCCTTACTCCAGATACGCTCATACAGATTTCGTATCATACGGGCATTACTGAAGGTATCCTCCTCCAGCATCTCGTCAGGAATACTCTCAATAAATTCTCTCACTGCGGAATCAAAGCCGTCGGTGTAAGTGAAATCATTGCCCAGCATGGAATAGAATATATCCACAAGCTCCTTTTTGTTATAATTGCGGAACTCTATTTCATAAGGCATTCTGCTGGCCAGACCATCGTTTGCCTCTAATAAGGTATCCATCTGCTCCTTATAACCTGCCATGATGACTACCAGATTGTCACGGTTATTCTCCATCTCCGTTATCAGGGTGTCGATAGCTTCCCTGCCGTAATCTACATTGCTATGTCCATTGTACAACGTGTAAGCTTCATCAATAAAGAGTACGGAGCCCAATGCATCCTTACAATAACCGCTGGTCTTGGGTGCGGTTTCACCCACATAGCGACCACACAAATCTCTCGCCTTGATTTCATAGAAATAACCCTTATTCAGGATGCCTTTCTCCCTGAAAATCTGAGCTACCAGTCGAGCTACCGTGGTCTTACCGGTTCCGGGATTTCCTACGAAACGCATATGCATGGTAGGTGCGGAAAGCTTCTTGCCGGACTGCTTCATTTCCTTGTACAGCTGAATCTGTGCCACGATTTCATCGATGGTACGCTTCACATTTTCCATACCGCACAGCTGACCTAAGATTTCCTCCGGATTCGGCTCACTCTCCTGAATGAACTGGTAAATCTCCTTCAAATCTTCTCTGGAAAGCACCGGCTGCTGATCCTCCTGCAAATGGGACAGCTTGTTATAAACAATATCCGAGCTCAATCGCTCCACGCTCTTGAAGCCCTTGAAATGACCATCCTTTTTCTCCGTAGCAATCAGCTGCTCCAACAAATCGTCCACATTTTCCTGCAATATCATACCCTTGCTTCGCAGCTTCCGCTTCAGGTACTTCACCATCTCCATACAACTGAAAGGCGGCACCACCAGAGGACGAATCAGGAACATGTCTGTCAGCATATTCTTCATATTCTGGAAAGCAACCTGCTCCACATAAGGAATACGGAACACATAAATGAAGCTACCCTTTGATTTTAACAGCTGATACAAATAATCATACAGCTTCTTGTTGTTCAAATCGCTCAAATAAACAGATATATCAATATAAATAATAAACGGCTCGTTGCTGTAACGCTTTTCGTTCTGCTTCTCTTCGGTATAGAATTCCTTTACCCTCTTCAACAGCTCCTTCCAATAGTGATCCGCTGCATCCGGGTTCTGAGGAATGACAAATTCCTCTGCTGCCTCACGGGTCTTACTGTTAAAGGTAAAGCCCTGCTTCTTTAACAAATCTACGATTCTGTCATTGATAGAAGAAATACCATACCCGTCATCAATGGACAATAAAACATTGGTAGACCATATGGTTTCCGGAATCTTATACTTTTTGGCATTGCGTGCCATGGTTCCCAACTCCTGCAAAAACTCCTCCAGTGCCGGGATTGCTATGTATTTATCGTCCTCCGGCTCAGCTGCGGTTTCCTGCGTGGGCTGAACATTGGGCGCTGCTTGTGTTTTTTTCGGGCTTGTTTGTGTTTCTGCCTGTTTTCCGGAAGGCTGTTCTGCCTTCTGCTGTTCTGCAGCCGCTACACTCGAAGCTTCGGTTTCGGAAGCCTCCTGAGATGGTGCCTTCTCCTGAGAAGCCTGTTCCCTTTCCTCACTGTCGGGAATGGATGTTACAGGGGGTTCCCCTTCGGAGGTTCTTCCCTCCTCCTGTACTGTTTCCTCTTCCTCCTCATCCGGATCCTCAAAAATACGGGCGGTGAGACGGAAGTCACCTTCCTTTATGTACATCTGGTAATTCTCTGCGAAGTATTCCTTAATAAATTCCCTCACCTGCATATTTTGGGGCTGGCGTACCTTGGAAACCTCCAGCTTCTTACCCTTTACTTGAATCTTGAGATTCGTAAAGCTCTTCAACAGCTCCTCTTTGATTTGTTCAAAGGGAAGCTTTCCTTCCTTCTGCTGCTCCTCCAACCAATAATTGTTCACTTCCACAGTAATGACTATGTTCTTCACGATAAATTCTCCTTTAATCATTTCTTGCGAAACATTTTATCTTCGGTGATTCGACCTTCTCCTCTTCGTATCCCTCACTTTACTATTATACTCAATTTTTACACTTTCTTCCACCCTAATTTTGCAGAATATAGTATAAAATACAATGGTAGTCATGCCAAAGGGAGCAAGCCTACACTTGCTCCCTGTCTCTACATTCACCCTATACTATTCTAACTTTATTTCCAAATCTCTTCTACCAGTGCCTTAGCAAAGGCTTTCACCTCCGGATGCTCTGCAATCTCCCAGAGACGGGCGGTACATACCAACATCTCACCCTGATAGTAAAGCATGCCCAGCTTGTGACAACGCTCTACATTATCGATAGGCTGTACGATGATTTCCACATCCTCCTTGCCATCCAGTACCGCACAGTGACTATGCATTACCAGCTGATACCACTGCGGGGTAGAATACTTCTCACAGGCAAAATCCTTTAACATGTCATGGTCTTTTTCAATATACAAACCTAAGGTTCCCACCGGCACCTTGCGGTTCATGCTCTCAGATATGGAACGGAACATTGGATAGTTCCAGAAATCCGTACAATAAGTACCTTCCACATCTCCCTCCTTTGGTTCGGGAATGTACAGGAAAGCCGCACCATCTGCCTGATAAGCTGCTGCCGCTCCTTCGCTCCGGGCGATAAAGACCTTCTTTTCTCCACAGCAGATAGCTTCCTCGGTAATACTCACTTCTTCCTGAGGATATGCCCAAAGGGTATAAGCATTCCGGTATTCGGTATCTGCTACCTGAAGCAGGATATCCACCTTCTGCGGCTGGGCAAGTGCAGGAATATCAAACTCTACTATGCCTACCTCCTGCAAACGCTCACTGCCTTTTGAAATCGGTAGCGTTCCTGCTGCCAGACACTGTTCTCCACAAGCAATTTTATATTCCAAAACCGTTCCGTTAAACGCTTCCCAATTGCACACAGAAAGCTTCACCGGCATGGAAATGTGCTGCTTTTCTTCTGCAATAAAGCTCTCCAGCTCTGCCAGAATAACCGTATCGTTACAAAAAGCTCTCCAATCCTTTGCCTCTATCAGACCCTTCGACTCCAACCACGCATTCAATACACCTACCAGTGCCACACACTGTCCCGGGAAATCCTGCAAATCCAACAACTGGAAACCACTCAGCTCCTTGCTGCGAAGTGCAGCTTCGATTTCTCTGCGGTAACAATCAATGGCAAAGATACCGGTCGCCTCATAAAAATCCTTCCACTGCTTATAAGTATCGCTCTTTTCCATACGCTCTCTGTAGAGCTCCAGATAAAGGGGCTGCTGGGAACCCTCATAACGACCCAATTCCGTAAAGTCCGGGAAGAAATCGTACTGTCCGATTTCATGGGAAAGCACCGGAACCTGTGGTATCAGTGCACCTTCCCCACTGACTGCCTTTACCCTCTTAACACCTGTACCGTATTGAATTTCTATATAACCATCGCCTGCTTCCCCTTCGCTGACCTGCATGGGAGCGATGATGTCATCGTAATGATGTGCCGCATTGGGTGTATCTGTCTGAATATGTCCCTGAGGTGCATCGCACATAGCATAGGAGCCTCTGAATAAACGGTCTCCTGCCAGACGCACACCACAGAATACATCCTCATCGGGCAGTACTGCCGGACAGAACTGGAAATTATTGGAACCCTGTGTATAGAAATGTCTGCTGTCCGCCTGCTTATAAGCATGCAAAAAGCTGTTGATACGTTCCATGCTGCCCCAAAGTTCATTTCCCATAGAAAGCATCACAAAGGACGGATGATTACCGAAATTCTTCAGAATACGATAACCCTCCTCTACCAAATATGCCTGCTCTGTTTCGTTATAGCCTTCCTCTCCCGGAGCCGCGATAGTGCCCCAGAAGGGAAGCTCCGGCTCCATATAAATACCCATCTGGTCCGCAGCTGCAAAAGCAGCCTCCGGCGGGCAGCAGGTATGGAAACGATAATGGTTGATGCCATACTCCTTTGCAGTAGCAAATACCTGCTTCCACTCTTCTACCGTCATGGGTGCATAACCGGTACGCGGGAACACCAGACCATCGTGCTTACCACGCCAAAATACCTGTTTATCATTTACCAGCAAACGACGACCATCGTTAGACAGTTTACGTATACCAAAGGGAGCGGTGATGCTTTCCTTCTCCACCAAAACTATAGCCTGTAACAAATTGGTATGATACTCGTCCCAAAGCAAATCCTCTCCGGAAAGAGCAAGCTCTACCTCCAGACGCTGATTCTCATAAGGATAAACGCCCTCATGAAGCAGCTCTCCGGTGCTTCTGCGGATGACTACTGTAGCCATGCCGCTTCCTGTCTGGCAAGCACAGGCATTACGACCCTCGCCACAACTACAGTTATTGTTGTCTGCTTCCTGCACATTATTGACACCGGCTTTCGCTCCGCCGCAAATATCCGCACTCACCTTCACACATTCCGGGCACCTAGCATCCACCTGCAAATTCTCCGGATAAACACACTCCCGCACCTGCAGCTCCATACGTCCCAAAATACCATTCCAGTTGGTCTGAGTATCCGGCGAAGTCATATGACCACCCTTTGTAGGATAATCCACATTGCTCACACGAATAGTCAGCTCATGCTCACCTGCTGCCAGCTTCCCGGTCAAATCATGCTCGTGGAAACCGCACAAACTATTTTCTGTATTGATTTCCACACCATCTATGTACACAGTAGAAATACGGGTACGCTCCAGAAACAGGGTCAGCTTCTTGTCCACCCACTCTTCTTCTACCACCAGCTTTCTGGAATACCACGCATAACCCTCGAAATAAAACCGGTCAGTCATGTAGTCCGGTGTCGGCTTCAAATTCTCGGCACCCTTCTGTGCATGTGCGGTACTGTCCGGCAGAACAATCGTATCATTGGACGCCGGCGGTGTGGTATGCTTTTTCTCCGCATCCAGATACAATCCCCAGATTCCCTGCAAATCTATGATTTTCATATATGAATTCCTCCTGATTTATGCTTAGCTATTTTTCTTATTTTACCATTTACCCGCCCTCCTATCAAGTGTGGGATTACCCTACAAATCCTCTCAGAAATACCGCAAACATTGCATTATGTTCCATTTTTTTGTGCTATGTTTATCCTTTGCATTGTTAGTTGTTGCAATTATCGTTAAATCCCTTATAGGAACCACCGATGCAGGTATTTTAGTGATACTATCTTTTACCGGTATACTTGTGTGGCTAATTATCTTATTTTGTGCCTTTTCTAATTTCCGATATATGTTCAAATTCCAAGCATTCCTTATTCCTTCTATTTCCGATAATAAATGGTTCGGAAAATTACAAAAAGTAATGAAATATAGGAATATTCATGATAGAATTGGTATAATAGCTTCTTAAAATTATTTCGTTACTTGCTGTAAAAAGGGAGGATATTTCATGGAAAAGGATACCGCACAATATGAATTAATCAATAAATTACGTGCTTCCATCAATCAGGTTTTCGTGGGAAAAGAGGATGTGGTGGACAAGGTGCTTATCTGCCTGTTGGCTGGCGGACATGTTCTGTTGGAGGATGTTCCCGGAATCGGCAAAACCACTCTGGCAAATACTTTAGCCAAAAGCATGCAATGCAGCTTCGGACGTATCCAATTTACCCCGGATACTCTTCCGGGAGATGTGTTGGGCGTTTCCATATACAATCAAAAGACTCAGGAATTTGAATACCGGGAAGGTGTGATTCAAAATCATATCCTTTTGGCAGACGAAATCAATCGAACCTCCCCCAAGACCCAGTCCAGCCTGTTGGAAGCCATGGCGGAAAGGCAGGTAACGGTGGATGGTCATGTATATGAGCTTCCCAAGCCTTTCATGGTCATCGCCACCCAGAATCCGGTAGAGTTTTTAGGTACCTATCCCTTGCCGGAGGCACAGTTAGACCGCTTCATGATGCGTCTTTCCATCGGCTATCCGGACAAAAAGCAGGAAATTCGTATGGCTTTGCAGCATCTGGAAGGGATTTCTCCGGAAAGTGTAGAACCGGTATGTACTGTAGAACAGCTTTTGGAACTCAAAGACGCCGTAGCTAAGGTAACTGTTTCCGAAGCCATTCTGACCTATATAGAAGATATTGTGGACCTGACCCGAAAGGAACCTCTCTTTCAACTGGGTGCCAGCCCCAGAGCTATGCTGGCATTGGTGCGTGCTTCTCAAAGTATGGCCTTCTTACAGGAGCGTAGCTTTGTGAAGCCGGATGATGTAAAGAAAGTCGCTTTGCCGGTGCTGTTGCACCGTATTTCCCTGACTTCTCAAGCACGGATTCAAAGGGAAGACCCTGCCAAGCTTTTGCACAGCCTGATCCTCAAGGCAAAGGTACCTACCTAATCCACACTACCCTTCCCAAACAGGAGAAACCTATATGACTCGGAACAAAATCCTATGGTTCATACTCTGGATATTATCTTTAGTAGGCATCAGCTTCTATGGCGGAGCTGTTAGTTATGGTGCCTTTTTTTCCCTGACTCTGCTTCCGGTCATCTCCTACCTTTACCTGATTTTTGTGTTCTTTCACTTCAAAATCTACCAGGAAACTGCCTCCCGCGACATGATTTGCATGCAGCCCATGCCTTACTTTTTTGTTTTGAAAAATGAATGCTGGTTTGGATTTGCGGGAATTAAAATCAAGATGTTTTCTGACTTTTCTTACATAGAAAGTATGCCGGAGGATAAGGAATATGAATTGCTGCCCGGTGATGAGTTTCGCTATGACACCAAAATCATTTGCAAGTATCGTGGCGAATACAATATCGGCGTACAGGAGGTTATTCTGACCGATTTTCTGCGTCTTTTCCACCTTCGATATAAGGTTGCAGAAACCATTCAGGCTATCGTTCACCCCCGCATTCCGGAGCCGGAATATATCAGTCATTTGCCTCAGATGTTTGCTTCTCTTCCCCAGAACACTTCTTTGGAAAAAAGAGAACCAGATGTTATCGTACGGGACTATGTGGCAGGCGACAGTCTGAAAAAAATCCACTGGAAGCTCTCTGCCAGAGAGCAGCTTTTCAAGGTGCGCCCGGACATTGACGAGGGCAAACAGAATGTATCTATTTTCTTGGATAACAAGCGATACAGCCGGAAATTAGAGGATTACCTGCCTTTGGAAAATCGTCAGTTGGAAACGCTGCTGGCACTGAGCCTGTACTTTGCCAAGAAAAATATTACGGTTTCTACTTATTATAAGGATCAGTCTCTACAACAAAAAACCATCCCCAATCTGCAAAGCTTCGAGGATTTTTATACACAAATCTCCGCCATCTCCTTCCTCCCGGAGGCAGATAGCTTTTTTGCCATGGAAGAATGTCATAGGAACGGCTATTTTCTGGATACCAAGCTGTTTATCGGTATTTTCCATACCCTGAATGATTCCCTGCTGCAGCTGGCAGAAGAAATCGCCCTTCAGGGAACACAGGTGATTTTCTATGTTATCACAGAGGAAAATCCGGACAAATATCAACAGGAAAATACCTCTCGAAAGAAAATCATCGTCCTCCCTATTTTCGCAGAAACGGAGGTATTGTTATGAGTAAGCTTTTGGAAAAACATTTCCCTCCCGTTGCAAGCAGTTTCCTGCTGTTTTTGATATTACTTTCCCAAAACGAAACCCGTCTGGGCTTTCATTCCGGCTACCTGTTTCTTTTTGCAGCAGGCGGTTTTCTCCAGATGGTACTCTGCTCCATGCAGAAACGGAACAGGCTGATTACGGCGCTGTCCGGTTTCCTTTGCTTAGTGCTTTGTTTCTTCGTGATACCCAAGGATACCTTCGTACAGCTGGCAGCAGGCTTTTCCCAATGGCTGACGGAAGCTCCTGATACGGAACCCTCTGTGTATTCCCTGTTATTGGTGTGCACTTTCACTTTGATAAGCTTGTGTTTTCAACTGGTAGCAGAGCGTTTTTTCCCTCTGCGTCTGGTGGTTTCTCTGGGGCTTACTGTGTGGATGGGTGTGGATTTGTTCACTCGAAGAAATCTGCCCCAACTGACCGTTACCTGTAGCATCGGGTACCTGTTGATTACACTGGTGATTTTGATACAGCTTCGCTGGAAAAAGCACCGCAGCTCGCCGGATCGCCCCTTTCTGCTGTGGTTTTTGCCCTTTCTGACCGTTTATATAATATGTCTGGGGCTCATTCCTGCACCGGAACATCCCTACAACTGGCAGTTTGCCAAGGAACTGTACAAGCATTTTAATCAAACCTATTTACTGGTTTTGCAAAATCTGCCCTTTGGAGAAAAAGAAGGCTTTTCCACCGCCGGCGGTTTTCGACAGGATGGCCGACTGTTGGGGGAAGTAACCGATAACAATCGGTTAATCCTGTGGATAAAGGAGCCCAATGGACTGAAAACCAATCTGTACCTGACCGGCAAGGTCTATGACAGCTTTTCCGGCAATCAATGGTCTCAAACCAATACCCAAATGCCTTATGAGCGCAAACTGGATGCTTTGGAGACCATCTATGCAGTCCGCCTTTTTGATGAACTGCATGAAGCGGATTATATTCGCCCCGCCACCTTTCAGGTTCAATTCGAGGATTTCCGTACCGGCTATGTATTTTCCCCCTTAAAGACCTGGAAGGTACTGATGCAGGAAATGAATTACGAAGATGCCAATGGGGAGCTGTTGTTTGAAAACCTACAGGGTTATGGTGCTACTTATGAAAATTTCTTTTTCCAGCTGAATATAGACCATGACATCTTTTATACCTTTTTGGAAACGCCTCTGACACCAGACCCGGAGACTTGGAAGGATGTTCGAAAAAGATACATCCATGCTTTTGAAAACACTCTCACTCCGGAGGATTTGGAGAAACATCGTCAGGATACTTATACCGTTTACAATGCACCTGTGCGTTTGTCGCCAAAAGTGCAGGAGCTGTTAGACCATATTACCCGGGATGCAAAGACGGACATCGAAAAGCTAAAAGCCATAGAAGCTTATTTAAGTGCTTTCCCCTATACCGATTCCCCGGGAGCCTTGCCGGAGTATATCCAATCACCGGAGGCTTTTCTGGACTACTTTTTACTGGAAAGCAAACAGGGCTTTTGCAGCTACTTTGCCACTGCCTTCGTACTGCTTTCCCGTGCAGAAGGAATTCCGGCACGCTATGTGGAAGGCTTCTGCATCCCTACCGCCAATGGGCAGGAAATCCCTGTTTACGGCAACATGGCACATGCCTGGCCGGAAGTCTACATCGACCAAAAGGGCTGGATACCCTTTGAACCTACTCCGGGATTCAGTGAGCTGCGTTACACCCCTTGGGAACCCATTCCTGTTCAGACTACAGAGGACAGCGATGATTGGGAGGAAGAAAATGAAGAAGAACTACCCCAAAACACTGCAGCTCCACTTCCCACACCCACACCGGAGCCCGTAGAAAATGTAGTTTCTATGGAATTGCCCCGAACCCTTGGAAGCATTCTCCTTTTGCTGATTGGCATCGGTGCTTTGCTTTTCATGGGAGACCGTATGATTTCCGCATACCGCTATCGCCGATGGAGCTTAGAAAAAAAATTCCACTCCCAGATACAACAAAATCTGCTGCTTCTGGGTCTGCTTGGCTACCGACGGAATACCTACGAAACATTGGAGGAGCTACAGGAACGTGCCAAGGCAGTTATGCATTATGAAACGGATACCCCTGGGGAAGAGGGAAAACCCCTACAATTTTTGGCTCTGTATGAAGAGGTTCTGTATAATAAACGACCTATTGATGCGCATATGCTGGAGTTGGTGAATTCAGAACATGCTTATTTACTGAGTTTGCTGAAGAAGTTCAAATACCCGGCTTATTTGTATTATAGGATTACAAAATAACTCCTTCATTGCCCTTTGGGTGCACACAGCGTACAAATAAGCGAATCAGGGGCTATGCAATATTGCAATATCAAGGGCAACACTACAAGACATAATTGTCCGGTGGAAACCACATCATTTCTCACTTTGTGACGTGGTTTTCCAATGGCATTTCAACGATAATAGATTGCGAAAGGAGAAAACAAAATGATAGACCAGATTAAAATTGGCGGTTTTTTAAGAGAATTACGCAAAGAAAAAGAACTAACACAAGAACAACTGGCAGAAAAGTTTGGTGTCTCTTCCCGAAGCGTATCCCGTTGGGAAAATGGTAATACCATGCCGGAATTGAGCATTCTGGTGGAACTGGCAGATTTCTATGAAGTGGACATCAAGGAAATCATTGATGGTGAAAGGAAAAGTGAGATTATGGAAAAAGAAGAAAAAGAGACTTTGCGAAAAGTGGCAGATTATGCAGAAGCGGAAAAGAAATTAGTAGTGAAGCGTAGATGCATAGTTACCTTCGTAGGTACATTGATGTTTGCGTTGAGTATTATGATTGGGTACATTGTGTTCCCTAAATTACCGGAAGACAGTTTTCTGAGAAATGGCAGTTTGGGGTTAGGATTAGGAGTAATAGGTGTGGTTCTTTTGTGGGGAATCGTAATTCGTGAAAATCGTAAAAATTCGATGCAAGACAGTTTGTAATTGCTCACCAACCACACATTTCCAAACGTAGAGAGAATCAAAAAACCCTATTCACCATTTGTACCTACCATGTGTACAAATAAGTGAATAGGGTCTTATTTTTCTGAACCGTCTATCCTAAGCTACATTTTCCTGAGGTGCTTCTACCTCCACGAAATCCTTCTGCTTGCTCATCAGGGCCAGTACGATAGCTACTGTCAATACGATAGTTGTGAGGATACCACCCTCCAAACCGAAGGAACCGCCGTTAATCAGGGTCATTTCTTCATTAATAGTAGACTTAAATACGGTGGTGCCGAAATTCATACCACTTACCAGGATACCGTAAATATTACCCTGTGCGAAGTTCCAGATAGAATGGATGGCTGCGATTCCCCAGATGCTGCCTCTCTTCACGAAGTAAACGCTGGCGAAGATACCAAACAGTACCAAATTCACCAGAGACAATGCGGTGATACCCGGATTACCCAGATGCAATGCACCGAAAGCCAATGCATTTACGATGATACCCAACCACACATTACCCTTCTTTCTGGCAACAGATACCAGAAAATAGCTTCGGCAAAATACTTCCTCAGACATACCCTGAATCAAGAAGCCTACAAATAACAAGAACAACATACCCAATCCTGCTGCCGAAAGGAGACCGCTGTTAAACTCGATACGCAATGCTCCTGTCACGGCACCTACTAAAACAATCACGGTCATCATGGCAAAACCAATGAGCAGACCCATACCATATTCCTTCCACATGCCGGCTTTTTTGAAGCCCAAGGTACGCATTTTTCTCTTCTGTATCAGCTTACAGAACAGCATCGGTACTGCAATCATCAGTGCTGTGGCAAAGAGCTGTACTACCATCATTCCTTCCGAACTCAAAATCTCCTGCTCGATGGCAATCATTGCCGCCAAATCTCCGGATGCAGATACTTTCATAAAATCCGGATGCATAGCTAACATCACTACTTCCACGCCTAAAATCGGTACCATCATGAAAATCTGTAATACAAAATACACACCCAAAAACATAAGGATTTCCACGAATACATTCTTGCCACCGGTCTTGGCTGCCTCATGCACCATGTCCGGTCTCTTCCACTTCAAATTCATTCTCTTTTCCCTCCATGTTAAAATCTTTTGTAAAAGTCTACTTTATCACTCTATCACTTCTCTGTAGAAAATTCAACTGTACTTATGTCATATACGCCCGGCTTCCTGTTCCGGTTCACTTATCCTACCCATTGCATAAACAACAGGCACTCAGAAACCTCTTTACTTCATGGCCTTACGTAGCACAGCACCCATGGCCAGTGTGGAAATCGACTTGCGATAGTAGCACTTTCGTATCAGATTGGCAATCAGACCTCCGCAGAACACAATCGCCAGACCTATGATAGTACTCACCGGCAATGACAATGTGCTTCCTCTTCCGGCAAATGACATGCCGATAGCATAAGACAATGCAAAGCAAATAGCAAAAATAACACTTGCCACTACGAATGTTTTATAGCAGACACTGTAGTAAATCATACAGACTACCATCAAAACACCCAATACTATCAACATCCCGCAGTATTCCCCTTTTTCCTCCGGTGAAAGATAAGTCCTTATTGCTGCAAATACGCTGAAAAATAAATAACTACATACTGCACTGGCGATACTGAAAAAATCTGCAAAATCAATATCTATGAACCGCTTCTTGGGCGATGCCATCACCATCTGGGAGAACAATAAGCTGTAGCTAAGCTGCAATACCATAATCGAACCCAGGTATCCATAGGTCGCCCCAAACAAAAAGCTGTTTGGTCCTAACAGTACCATCAAGATTCCTACTACCAGGAAAAAAATCCCTAAACCTATATTTGCCTTGAAATTATAGGAATATTTAATTAATTGAAAACCCTTTTTCCATTCTTTCCACATAAACTATCTCCCCCTGCTTTTTTCTAATTGTTTATTTATGTTCTCCTTATGCCATTCCCTTTCGCAATCCGACACTGCCGGAATATTTAGAGGCGACTCTTTTGTAAAATACTCTGCGTAGTATCATGGCAATTCCGGAGGCAACGGTTATGATAAGTATTCCCAACAATAACGCCATTCCCTTACTGTGATTTACCATGCTCCCCAATTCATTGATAAATGGCAATTCACTGCAAATATCGATTACAAAGTACATCAAAAAACACAAAAAGAATGCCAAGAAATAAAACTTATTATAAAAACCATAAAAAATCGTAAACACTGCTATGCTCATAGCTGTCAGAATGAATAAAGTGGCAACTGATATTCCTACTTCTGCTATTGCAGCATCCTTTACAAAAAAGAAAATACATATGCATTCCAGAACATAACTAAGAATACTGCCTATCACACAATAAATATCCGTAAAACAGATTTCTAAAAACCTTCTTCTGCGGGAGGATAACACCAGAGAGGAAAACACCAGGTTATCCTTGTTCTGAATTCCCATAGCTACTGCCAGAAAGAAAAATAAACCGGCCATCATAAAACCTTTAACAGCAACTGCCATACTAATAAGTGCTAACCCATTCATCAATAAAACCATAAGCAACACTGCAATACTACATACTATAGTAATCTTGAAATTATAAGAGTACCTCATCAGCTTCCATGTCCGCTTAAGCTCTGCTATCATAGTAACTCTCCTCCATCCTCTTCATTACGATTTTTTCGCTGAAAAGAAATATGCCTACATAAAGAACCACGAATAAAATCACACATACGGGTGGTAAAATCAGTGCCAGAACGCCTACACCCATCTCCACCAGAGAAGCCAGCATAATCACCAGTATCAACCAATTCATTTGCGTAATATGGCGGCTGATTACCAACATCAGCTCTGTTACTGCTGCAGTAGCAAAAGTAAAGCTAATGAGTGAAAGATAGCTTACATTCGCTGCACCCAACAGATAGAAAACCGTCAAAAGCAAATATATCATCAGAACTCGACGAACCTTATCCGCCTGCAGAGCTTTTCGTAAAACCGGTATTCCTCTGTGAGAGGTTTTCAGATACTCCAGCTTGTTGGTTTCCTTGTTCAGGATTCCTCCAAATATAAACATATCCATTATCAGCTCTGCACCAACCAATATAGAACCTGCCGACAACAGCCCAGGCATGGCACTTCCCATGGCCATGGTACCGATTATATGTGCCGGAAGCCCCATGAAAATCACTGCAAAAGGATATGCTGCAAACAATAATATCTTCACCAGTGTACCGGACAAAAACACTCCATAACTCTTCCAATATTTCTTCATGGCAGCCTCCTATGCCTTCAGGCTGGAATACTGTTTCATCACTGCCACGCTAATCTGTGACAGGGTAGGTGTTTCCACCGCAATATCCAAGCCGGCCAGCTTATCTAAGTTTTCTGCCAGACACAAGCCTTCATAACCGTAGGAATTCTTGCGGAAACCAATCAGGATATCCTTTGCCTTGGCCTCATCTGCTGCCTCGCCCTTTACCATAATATACTTTTCCTTCAAATCCTCTACGAAGCCCTGCTCTACTACCTTACCCTGTTCCATAATCACGCAATAGTCTGTCACATTCTCCATATCTGCAATATTGTGGGTGGAGAAGAATACACTCTTCTCTCCATTACCTTCTTCCAGATACTCCCGAAGCATGCTGCAAAGCTTATCACGCATCAAAGGATCCAATGGCGATGCCGGCTCATCCAACAGCAGACATTTGGTATCTCTGGCAAATACTGCTGCCAAAGAAGTCTTCATACGCATACCATCGGACAGGTTAGAAATGGTCTTATCCTCTTTGCTGATGTTCAAATCCTCACAAAGCTGTACGAACCGCTCCTTGTGAAAGTGGTCAAACAAAAGCTCACTGACTTCGCCCACTGCCTTAATGGTCCAGTGTGGCATGAAATAACTGGTAGGACTGGTATAACCGATATTCTCCCTCACCTCTTCGTCCTTCATATTCCCATCAAAATAAACGATCTCCCCCTTGTAGTCCAAACGCACTCCCGCCAGAATATTCATCAGAGTACTCTTACCGGCACCGTTCTCACCAATTAGTGCCGTGGCAAATCCCTTGGGAATATTTAACTCCGGAATATTTAACTCGAAGCCCTTAAACCTTTTGGTTACATTTTTCATTTGAATCATTGCTTCTGTGTTCATAAGCCCCTCACTTCTGCACCCAAACCGGTGCGAATTCTTTTTCACTTCTAATAGGAACCTGCTCCTATTATGATATGATGCATTATTTCAACACATCACTGCTATCCTTCCCTGTCGGATAACAGCATTTCCAGCACCTGGACAATCTCCGAATCCGGGATGCCGGCAATCCTCGCGGCCGAAATTGCATTGAGTAAATGCTCCTCCATCTTCCGCAAATGCTGCTCATGCAGCATTTCACTGTCCTGGGCATTCACATAATAGCCTTTGCCCTGTACAGCGGTGACCAATCCCTGTCTCTCCAGCTCCTCGTAGGCCTTCATGGTAGTAATCACACTGATACGAAGATCCTTTGCCAGTCCTCGGATGGAAGGCAGGTACTCACCCTGCTTTCTCTTTCCGGAAAGAATTTCCTCCTTGAACTGTGTAGCGATTTGCTGATAAATAGGGATGTCTGAATTTTGCAAAATTTTCATATGGCTCTCACCTATCCTTATTACTGTATAAACAGTTCCTGTTAACTGTTTATATGTTATATATACAGCATGAACAGATAAATGTCAACAGGTTTTTAAAAATTATTTTAAATTTAATTTTATAACCAAAACATTAATATTGACGATTGAGCAAATAAAAACTTAAAGAACTTGTATTAATTGATATTGTGGAAATTAACAAGCTGGAAAAACCTTGATTTTATGAGACTTTGGAGAATTTACAAGAAGAAAAAACTGCACTAAGGACTTACCTTTTGTGCAGTTTTACTAAATATTTATTTTATTAATTTATTGTATTGTAACCTATTTTTTTTTAATGCTATAATTCTTTCGTGGGAAACCAAAGCTGGGCGGCTTACCCTCTTTTCGGAGGGGCTACCCTCCAGACGAAAGAAAGGAGGGCGTTTCCAATGTATGTTACATATTCTGATTTAATTCAAATAGGTATCTTCATTGTCACTCTCATAGGTCTTCTTTATAAGATCTTCGAGGAAAAACGAAAATAGCCGCCATTACTCGCACTAATGACGGCTGTTATCATATAACAGTAGTTTAATTATAAGGGTAAGCCGTAGCTTTGGTTTCCTTATCTATAAATAACTTAACATATAATATATTTTATTTCAAGTAATTTTTTCTGTTCATCGACGAAAACAGCCACCCTCTCGGAGTGGCTGCCAAACTATTCTTAAGTCAACAACTTCAAAACGCCGGCATTGTCATTCATCTTCGCCTTAATCCCAAAGATACGATACTGTTCCAAAGCCTCATCTCTGTTTTTCTTTATCATTTCTTCGCCATAATCCGTATCCTTGATACGACTGTTAGCACTTACCAGATTATAACTGCTGTTTTCATTGTAGTTAATTACATGTGACAGTGCATTGGACTGAGCACCCAATGTGCTTCTGGCACTGCTGATTTTATCAATGGCTTCGTCGATTGCATTCAAATCAAAATCCTTGGTTACATTATAATCTGCGATTCCTAAAGATTCCAAGGTAGAATTCACCATCTTAATAGACAAACCGCCGCCCTGCGGATTGGTTGCCAGATGGATATCAGCCATACTACCATCCAAAAGCTTCATAGTATTAAAGGTGGTTCCCTTTGCAGTACTCTGAATGTCCTGTAACAAACCATCGATTTCACCCTGAATCGCTGCCTTGTCCGAATCACTGTACAAGCCATTCATGGACTTTATACTCAATTCACGGATTCTCTGCAGGGAATCCTGTATGCCGGAAAGTGCTCCCTCCGCCACATTTAACAGATTCTGACCATCCCTCGCATTATCTGTTCCAATATCAAAACCATTTTCCTGCTTTAGCAGCTTCTCACTGATGGCTAAACCCGCTGCATCATCTGCTGCACTATTGATTCTATATCCACTGGCTAATGCTGTATAACTATTCTGTGAAGAAATACCGGAAATACCGCTCATAGCGACCTCCTTTCGAAACAAAAGACACCTTTACACTTATAATATACTATAAAATCCATTTTCTGTCAATTCTCACAAATTACAGAAAAATTTTTAAAAATACCAAACTTAAGTTGACAGAATAGTAAAAATAGCACACACTAATATTAAAGTAGCGAGGTGATTACTATGCGATATTACATTGCAGATTTACATTTTTTCCATGCAAACATGAACACCAAAATGGACCACCGGGGATTTGAAAGCGTGGAGGAAATGAACGAGTACATGATACAAAAATGGAACGGAAAGGTCCGGAAGAATGATGAAGTCGTTATCATAGGCGATTTCTCTTGGGGAACTGCACAGCAGACTAGTGAACTATTAAAACGTTTAAATGGGCGACTATACCTTATTACCGGAAACCATGATAAATTCGTGCGGCAGCAGGATTTTCAAACCAGTCGATTTACTTGGATAAAACCTTATGAAGAGCTTTCCGATAATAAACGTAAAGTGGTTCTCTGCCATTATCCGATTATGTGCTATAACGGACAGTATCGACTGGATGAGGAGGGCAATCCAAAAACTTATATGCTTTATGGTCATGTCCATGACACCCAAGACCAAAGATTATTGGAGCAGTTTCAGGAAATCACCAGAAATACTACCACTATCAACGCCCGTGGGGAAGAACAACGAATTCCCTGCAATATGATTAATTGTTTTTGCATGTATTCTGATTATGAGCCACTTACCTTGGATGAGTGGATTACGTTATATAAAAGTCGCACCGCCGATAAATAAATTTATTAAATCCATAAGCTTATTATTATGAAAAGCACTGTGAGACATAAAGTCACACAGTGCTCTTGAATGTTCCCTGCGGGAATCGAACCCACAACTAGTGCTTAGGAGGCGCTTGTTATATCCATTTAACTAAGGGAACCTATGGAGAAAGATTTTTCGTTTTCTGAAACGAAAAATCTCTCATTTAGTATAGTGTACAAAATGTGTACAGTCCAACCATTCTTAGCAAAACCTATAGTTCCTGCGGGTAATTAATGTTACCCTGCAGCCAGATAGTTCCTTTGAAACGTCTGCCTACCTGCGGCTCGCCGAACAAATCTATTATATTAATTGCCACGTCAAAAGTCAATTCATTACTGCAAATTGTCAGGATATAAATTTCTTCCTTTGTCAGGATATTCTGCACCTTCCGCATGGCAGTGATTTCTCCCAAAACAGAATAATGGTCACATTCCACACCATAGGGCATGAAGTAAGTATCTACGATGCTGAACACATCTTCCTTCTGGATTTTTCGGGAAATAGTAGAGTACATATCCATATCTTCGAGAGTCAGAGTTTCGATAGCATCCTCATCCCCCTGTCTGGCAGCAGCGATGAGCTTGGAACGATTGATAGAATCTCTCTGAACCTTTTTCTTCTGCATTTCGTCCTTTTGAATGGGCATCATAATACTGCCACTGGTGGACAATGCAGACATGGTCACAGAAGTTCCGTTCATAGGTATCTGACCACAGCATTTGGCTTTCACATAGGGTATCATGTTCTGCACATAGAATATCAGAGTGATTCCCACATTCAAATCATCACAGGCTCCTGCATAGGATTCCTTTGCTGCATGACGCTCTACGGAAACATCCTCATAGGTAGTTACTCCTGCTCCCCGCAAAAAAGGATAATAATACTCATAAGTAAACTTATCCTCCTCATCGAACTCTCCGCAAACTGCAATACCTATATCCGGGGCAAAAAATTTGCAAAACTCACCCAGCATGATACCCTCTTCATTTAAGGTATATTCTCTTTCATCGGAAGAAGTCACACACTTACGAACCAATTCTTTTAGCTTTTTACGGTTTGTATATTCGCTGAAACCGATTGCACGCATGAACTTATGCAAATTTCTCACCTCCTTTTTATATCCAGCTTCTTCAACTCTCAAACCTACATATGGTATTTATAATATATCTCACCTGTCAAACTTTATTTAACCAATCTTCTCCTTGCCGCCCATGTAAGGTTTCAAAGCTTCCGGAATATTGATAGAACCATCCTCGTTTACATTGTTCTCCAAGAAAGCAATAAGTCCTCTGGGAGTAGCAAGTACTGTATTATTTAATGTATGCACATAGTAAGTACCATTTTCACCCTTGGTACGAATTTTCAAACGTCTTGCCTGAGCATCACCTAAGGTAGAGCAAGAACCAACCTCGAAGTACTTCTGCTGTCTGGGGCTCCATGCCTCTACGTCACAAGACTTCACCTTCAAGTCAGCCAAGTCACCACTACAACATTCCAAAGTACGAACAGGAATATCCAAGCTGCGGAAAAATTCCACAGAATACTGCCACATCTTGTTATACCACTCCATAGAATCTTCCGGCTTACACAATACTACCATTTCCTGCTTTTCAAACTGATGTACACGATATACACCACGCTCCTCTATTCCATGAGCACCGATTTCCTTACGGAAACAAGGAGAATAAGAGGTCATAGCGATAGGCAGATTTGCTTCTTTTACGATT
Organism: Acetatifactor sp.; assembly: GCA_045538995.1. Taxonomy (GTDB): domain Bacteria; phylum Bacillota; class Clostridia; order Lachnospirales; family Lachnospiraceae; genus Acetatifactor. The sequence goes on from JAZQEK010000061.1 coordinate 81,262, forward strand.
TCACCCTGGAACTTACCAATCATAGAATGCTCAGAGGTACCGATTAAGTATAGGTCTTCGCCCTCAATCTTGTACATCATGGCTTCCATTTCCTTGAAACTCATAACACCGGTAACCACATTACTACGAATCATGAAAGGAGGAATACAGTAAGTAAAGCCCTTTTCAATCATGAAATCTCTGGCATAACTCAACATAGCAGAGTGAATTCTGGCAGCATCACCCATGAGGTAATAGAAGCCTTCACCACTGGTTCTGCCTGCAGCTTCCTTATCAATACCATTGATTCTGTTCAATATATCTGCATGATGAGGAATTTCAAAATCAGGCACTACCGGCTCACCATACTTCTGAATTTCCACATTTTCACTGTCATCCTTACCAATCGGCACGCTCTCGTCGATGATATTAGGAATTACCATCATAATCTTGTTAATCTTTTCTCTTAACTCAGGCTCCAATAGCTCCAGCTCTTCCAAGCGTTTTACATTCTCTTCGCTTTCTGCCTTCTTTGCTTCCACTTCCTGCTTCTTTGCTTCCGCTTCTTCCATGTTGCCGCTTTCTTCTGCTTTTTTTGCCTGTGCCATTAATGCACCGATTTCCTTTGCGATTTTTTTACGTCCGGCACGAATAGCATCTGCTTCCTGCTGAGCCTGTCTGCTCTGCAAATCCAAAGCGATGACTTCATCCACCATAGCAAGCTTTTCGTCCTGAAATTTCTTTTTGATGTTTTCCTTTACCACATCCGGGTTCTCTCTTAAAAACTTAATATCAATCATAGTTTCCTCCTCAAGTTAATCTATAACTTTTTCAATAAAAATATTATGGACCTTTACCAAGTCCTTTATTACTTCTTGCTTCAATTCCAATCCATTCCTGTCACGCACAATACGCAGAACCGGTCTGTCCTGAAACTCTCTGTTCTGATGAACTACTACAGCAACCTCACCTTCATTGGTAATCACATGAGTGCCGGTTGGATACACAGCAGTGAAACTCAGAAAGACGTCTACTATTTTAGCATCAAATTTAGACTTTTTAAAGTGTTTTAAATATTCTATTGCTTCATACACTCGAATTCTTTCACAACCGATGCCGCAAATCATCTCATCAAAGGCATCACAGATACTGACAATCCTGCATTCCAGAGGAATATCCTTGGATTTAATCGGATAGCCGGAACCATCCAATCGCTCATGATGAAACAATATAATACTTAAACTGGTTTGGCTTAGCCACTTTTCCGACTTCAATGCATTATATCCATAGATAGGATGCTTCTTATATTCCGAGGCTTCTGCGGGACTGAGCTTTTCCATATCTATATTACTAAAAGGTATGGTTTCATATCTTAGTCCAATATCATGTAATAAACAGCCTACACCGATTTCCTTGATTTTCTCTTTATCCAACTCCAACTTCAAGGCTGTAATAATAGCCATGGAACACACACTGACTGAATGCTCATACAAATCAGCACTTCTCTGGCGGATATCAAATATCTTTTCTACTACCTGCTCTTCTTCCAAAATATTAAATACAATATTTTCTGCAGTAGCCGAAATCTCTGCCAGTTCCTCATTATTATGATAAGTATGCCTCTCTAAAATATCCTTTACCTTTTGATTGACCGTGCTTTTGATATCATCCTTTAAGATTACGATTTCATTGCCGGATGTTGCCGTCTGCTCTACGATCCAAACATCCATTACGCCCAACTCTTTAATCTTCTGAATGTAATCAGGACGAATGGTTGCTCCTTCCGGAAGAATAATCTGATAGTCCCAGGTCATCAGAGGCTTACCTAATACCTCATTTCCTACTAACTCGTCAACTTTCTTTCTTATCATAGCTTCCTCATTTTTCACTCACATTATCATTCACTGCAATCGACAATGCCTGTGATTCCTCTTTGCCCAAATCCAAATCACAAACACCCTTCTTAATTTCCTTTGTGTAACAATAACATCCTTCGGTACTATGCACCGAATTAATAATAAAGCCATCATCATGCTCATCCAACAATGCCAGACTAAAACTTAACTGACCACCCATTTGCTGAAAGGCATCGTATTTCACAAGACCGATTTTACAAAAAGTTTTTTCAGCCTTTTTATAAAGTGTCCGAATATCCTTTTTATTTCTATCGGCACATGCCTTTAAATATTTATTTTCTTCATGCAAGGTTTTCATATCCTGCTCCAGGCTCATGGCATCCTTACCGGACATGAAAATATTTAAGAATCCCTGCATACGAATTATCTTTACCAGGAGAATAATAGTTAATATTATAAATAATACTAATAAAATACTTAATATTAATATAATAACTCCTAAATCTATGCCTCCCATATGAATGCTATTAAAAAAACTATTATTCATAGGAACTCCTTTGTTTTCTATTTATCCGCTTCTTGAAATGTATATTTCTTACTTATTTAAAATTTCCAACAATCTGTCCAGGTCATCATGACTGTAAAATTCAATTTCAATCTTGCCGGCACCGTTACCCTTGGAACTGATTGCTACCTTTGTGCTCAGGTTCTGCTTTAATTTTTCTTCAATATCCTGATAGATTGCCTGCAAAGCCTTATCATCCATTTTCTTAGGTTTTGGTGCTTTGTGCAAATTCTTCACCAGCTTCTCTGTTTCACGTACACTGAGCTTCTCATCAAAAATCTTCTGAGCCAAAGTATACTGTTCTTCTGGGTCCTCTACTGCAAGTAATGCTCTGGCATGACCGGTGCTAATCATATCATCGATTACCATCTGCTGTACCTTTTCATTCAATTTCAAAAGTCTGATGGAATTGGTTACTGCTGCACGGCTCTTGGATACTCGCTCTGCTACTTCATCCTGCTTCAGATTAAACTCAGTCAATAATCTCTTATATGCCTGAGCCTCTTCGATTGGATTCAAATCCTCTCTCTGAATATTCTCAATCAACGAAATTTCTACGATTTCCTGTTCCGTATAATTCTTAATAATAACAGGTACTTCCTTCAAACCGGCCAGCTTCGCTGCTCTCCAACGACGTTCACCTGCAATAATCTCATAATAGGTTTTTCTATCCTGCACCAGAATAGGCTGAATCAAACCAAACTGCTTAATTGAATCTGCCAATTCCTGTAACGCATCCTCATCAAAGAACTTTCGAGGCTGTTCTCTATTGGGTTCTACTTTAGTAATCTTTACATAAGTTTCCGGTCCCTGTTCTTTAACAGCTGCAGGTGCTTTTGATTCTTTACTTTCCGTAGTATCACCTATCAGATTCGGTATCATGGAATCCAGACCTTTACCCAGTCCCTTTTTCACTGCCATCTCATCTTCCCCCTACTTCTTCTTATTCTTCTGAATTAATTCGTTTGCAAGATTTATATAAGCTTCTGCACCGGCTGACTTCGAATCATATTGAATAATCGGCATACCAAAACTGGGTGCTTCTGCCAAACGCACATTTCTCGGTATCACTGAAGTAAATATGTATTCCTTCAGGTTTTGTTTTACATTATCTACTACCTGTAAAGAAAGATTGGTTCTGGAATCAAACATGGTAAATACCACACCTTCCAACTCCAGCTTCGGATTAATTCTCTGCTTCACCAAATTGATAGAATAAATAATCTGGCTCAAACCTTCCAATGCATAATACTCACACTGAATAGGAACCAATACACTATCTGCAGCAGTCATAGCATTAATCGTCAAAACATTTAATGCAGGAGGACAGTCCATAATAATATAATCATACTTGTCCACTACAAAATCCAAAGCATTTTTTAATATAAATTCCTTTCTGTCGATACCGATTAACTCTATCTCCGCTGCACCTAAGTTCGCATTGGCCGGTATCAAAGAAACATTCTTATCTACATTTTCAATAATACAATCTTTTGTAGAACATTCTTCCAAAATTAATTCATAAAGTGTATTCTCTACATCATTCTTATCTACACCAAATCCACTGGTGGAACTTCCTTGTGGATCCACATCAATGATTAAAACCTTCTTACCTAACTGAGCTAATGCTGCCGTTAAATTAATAGAAGTAGTTGTCTTTCCTACTCCACCCTTCTGATTTGCTACTGCTATAATTCTTCCCATAACCTCTCCTTTATTCTAGGAACTCTTCTCTACGTTTCACGTGTAATCCCATGCTTAACAATTATACCACTAAAACAGTAAGATATCTATATAAATTTTGTACTTTTGATAGTTCAAACTATAAAGAAATTCTAATATAATATTTTGTACCACTATATGTACTATGTACAATCCGAGCTATAAAAATATTTATATATTTTTAAAGGCTCATCAGCAAACAGGGGCATATATATCACTAAGTACACTGTTTAAAAAACTCGCTTTCCATAATGTGTGACAGTGCCGGACATACTTGTCCGGTCAATGGCATACATTATGGAAAAGTGTTTTTTATCCAGTGTACGCGTGATATATATGCCCCTGTTTGCCGACTCTCCCTATTGAAAATAATGTTTCACGACCCATTTTTGGAATGTTTCACGCCTCCTATCACAATATCTTGGGGTTTGAATGTTTCACGTGAAACATTATCTTGTGTTTTATTGACTGACCGAGTTAAAAAACAAGGAATGTTTCACGTGAAACATTCCTTGTTAAGCATATCACTAATACAGTTTTATAATATCATTCTTTATTGCAAAAACAGCAGCCTGAGTTCTATCATTTACATCAATCTTTTTAAATATGTTCGAAATATGATTTTTTACAGTTCTCTCACTTATTTTTAAATTAGTAGCAATTTCTTTATTAAACATACCATTAGCTACACATATTAAAACTTCCAACTCACGCTTCGTAAGTAAATCAATTTTTTCTTTATCTGTGTCTCTATTGATAAGCCTATTATTTAAGGAAGGAATTAAACTAGGCTGAATATATTTTTCGCCATTCATAATACAATTAATAGCTCTCTTCAATTCAGATGATTCACTATCCTTTACAATATAACCATCAACACCAATATCAACTGACTTTACCAAATATTCTACTTCATTATGAACGGTCAACATCAAAACTTTCACAGGATATTTATTTTTCTTAATTTCCATTAATACTTCCATACCATTCATCATCGGCATATTAATATCTAATAATAAAATATCCGGCATAATCACTTTTAATTTTTCAAGACATTCTATACCATCACTTACTTCACTGATGACTTGCATAGTTCCATCAAACTCTAATAATTGACGAATACCTTCTCTACATAATATATGGTCATCTGCCAACATTATTTTAATACTCATTTACTATCTCCTTTAGCTATTATCCTCTATCAACGGTATAACAATAGAAATACGCGTTCCATTTTGATTCGTATCAATAGTAATATCACCATTTAACATATTCACACGTTCATACAAAATAGAAAGACCAAAATGCTTACTATTCATTTGTATCTCTTCTTTATTAAAACCATTTCCATTATCTTCGATTATTAAAAAACAATTGTTATCAATACTCTTACACGTAAAACAAATTTTAGATCCGTTCGAATGTTTTATTGCATTACTTACACACTCAACAGTCATTCGATAAATGTACAAAAGTATAATTTGATTGTCTGTTACTACATCATCTATTTCAGTCACAAACTCAAACTTTGTTGTTTGTCTTAACTTATCAAAAAGTAATTCAAATGTATCTTTTAAACCCAAATCATCAAAAGACATGGGACGCAGATTAAAAATAATATTTCGTATTTCCTCAATACAAGATTTGATTCCCTGTTTAATACTAAGTAATTCAATATTTGCCTTTAGAGGATCACTTTCCATATATAAACCAAACAATTCTAACTGGTGAACTATATGTGTCAAATCCTGTAAAGTTTCATCATGTAAATCTCTGGCAATTCGTTGTCTTTCATCTTCTAATATTGATAAAATTATTTTATTGTTTTTAGTATTTTTATTATAATTTAAATTATTCATGTATTACCTTCCTTAACCTAATGGTTCTTTGGATGGCAAACCTGCTTTTCTGGGAAACTTCTTCGGTGTTTCCTTTATTTTTTTAATAACTACCAAATTACGATAAATATCTGAATCAGGCAAATAAAACTCTTCACTTCTTTCGAATTTACCTCCTAATAAAGATATAGCTTTCTTTGCCTTACTTAATTCCTCTTCCGTTTTTTCGGACTTATAGGAAATAAATTCACCGCCTACTCTTACAAAAGGTAAGCAATATTCTGAAAGAGTAGACATATTTGCTACAGCTCTGGATACACATAAATCAAATTTTTCTCGAAACTTGTCCGGCTTTGCAAAATCTTCCGCACGACCGTGAACTGTTTCTACATCAGTTAATCCCAACTTAGAAATCACTTCATTTAAAAAGTTTATTCTTTTATTCAATGAATCCAACAAAGTAACCTGTAAATTAGGATAAGCAATCTTTAAAGCCAAACCGGGAAAACCGGCTCCGGTTCCCACATCAATGACCTTTACTTTCTGATTTACATCAAAGGTTTTTATCAAAGACAAACTATCAATAAAATGCTTTTTCATCACATCTTCATAGTCTGTGATAGCTGTCAAATTCATTACTTCGTTCCATTCAATCAACAATTCATAATATTTTAAAAATTGTTCTATCTGCTGCTTAGATAATATAACACTTAATTCATATAAATCTTTTTCAAACTGAGTTGTATCATAATTCGTATTCAAAATAAAACCATCCTAACTATACTATAACATTTTAGTTGCAATTTGTGAACTAGATTTATTTCTGTTCAAATCACTGCATTTCAATCATACTGAATATATTGACTATTCTATTTATTCATTTCTATTGGAACATCTACGAACATTTCTAAATTGTAAACTTCTAATTCTTCGTTTAAATCAAATCGTACTCCACCGCGAAATAATTCCTGTGCATCAGGATCATATACACTGGCAGTTAAAAGTTTGTAATGAATATAATTGGAATTTTTACAATAATCCTCTAATTTATGTTTTGGAATATGTGCAACCTTCTCCCATGATTCTCCCGGTTGATAAAGCTCATCCCCTTTATAATAGGAAATATCACTTATATTAGTAAAAATAAAGGTAAAATTATAAAAATCATCTGTTTCCTGTACAGAATCATAAGAAACTTTAAAAAAATCATTTTGAAGCAATTTATCCTCATTTTCTGCTTGATTGGATGATTCATTCACTTCTGCTTCAGTATCCGGATTTTCTTCTGTTTCTGTAAGAGTTGTTGATACTGTTTCGTCTACTATTGTTTGTGTTATTTCATCTGACTGTTGCTGAGATTCACTTTCAGACGGCACATTTTCTAACGTTTCTTTCTGACAACCTAATAAATTTAAGGATAAACCAATTGTCAAAATGAAACATGAAATCTTAGTCTTGATTTTAAACATTTCATTTTCCCTCATAAAATATTATTACTATTTTTTATTATAATGCTCCAGGTATACCAGCAGTACTGAAATATCAGCAGGAGAAACACCGGAAATACGGGATGCCTGTCCGACAGAAACAGGACGGAACATTTTCAATTTTTGACGAGCTTCTAATCGTAAGGATGGAACCTCATCATAATCCAATTGTTCGGGTATCAGTTTCTTCTCCATCTTCTTGTACTGTTCCACCTGACGAAGCTGTCGTACGATATATCCTTCGTATTTAATTTCTATCTCAACCTGCTCTATCACGTCTCTAGGTAAATAATCCTGACCACAAATTTCTCGAGCAAAGGATGCTCTATCCTTATCCATTTCAGAAAGAATATCATAGCTAAGTTCAGGTCTGCACATAAGCTCTGCCAAGGATGCAGCAGTCTTTAAGGTAGAACTGCCATGAGCTTCCAAAAATGCCTGCATTTCTTTATTAGCACCTATAGTAGTATTCTTCAGACGTTCAATTTCCTTCTGAATCAACTCTTCTTTCTTCAATAATGCATCATATTGTTCCTGTGATATTAAGCCTACCTCATAACCCTTCTTACGAAGTCGAAGGTCTGCATTATCCTGACGAAGAAGCAAACGATACTCTGCACGAGAGGTCATCATTCGATAAGGCTCTCTGTTATCTTTCGTTACCAAATCATCAATCAAAACACCGATATAACTTTCGGAACGATCCAGTATCAAAGGCTCTTTATTCAAAATAGACATAGCCGCATTGATACCTGCCACCAATCCCTGAGCAGCTGCTTCTTCATATCCGCTACTACCATTAAACTGACCGGCACTGAAAAGTCCCTTGATATTTTTAAACTCCAGACTGGGATACAATTCTCTGGCATTGATACAATCGTATTCAATCGCATAAGCATTTCGAACAATCTTACAATTTTCTAAGCCCGGAACTGTTCGATACATAGCCAATTGTACATCCTCCGGCAAAGAAGAAGACATACCGCCCACATACATTTCATTGGTATGGATTCCTTCCGGCTCAATAAATACCTGATGTCTTTCCTTCTCAGCAAATTTCACTACCTTGTCCTCGATAGACGGACAATATCTAGGTCCTGTTCCTTCAATGACACCGGCATATAATGGCGAACGGTCCAGATTACCACGAATAATCTCATGTGTTTTCTCATTTGTGTAAGTCAACCAACAGGATTCCTGCGAAATTTGCACATCTTCCGGATTTGTTGTAAATGAAAATGGTACTACGCGTTCATCTCCAAATTGTTCTTCCATTTTTGAAAAATCAATCGAACGACTATCAATTCGAGCAGGAGTACCGGTCTTAAATCGATACATTTCTATA
>JAZQEK010000062.1:0-3425 GCA_045538995.1 Acetatifactor sp.
CCCGGTAACAAGGAGGGCGGCATTACCACCCTGGAAGACAAATCCTGCGGCTGTGTCCAGAAGGGCGGCACCGCGCCCATCGTGGATGTCATCGGCTACGGTGGTGCCGTAACCGTCAAGGGTCTGAACATGCTCTACGGCCCCGGCAATGATCTGGTGTCCTCCACCGCCCTGACAGCCGCCGGTGCCCACATGGTGCTGTTCACTACCGGCCGGGGCACACCCTTCGGCGCTCCCGCCCCCACCATGAAGATCGCCACCAACACCCCCCTGGCCACCAAAAAGTCCGGCTGGATCGATTTCAATGCCGGCGTGGTGGCTGACGGTCAGCGTACCCTGGACGAGGCAGGCGCCGATCTGCTGGCACTGGTCCTGGAGGTTGCCTCCGGCAAGCAGACAAAGACCGAACAGAAGGGCTACCGGGAAATCTCTATCTTCAAGGACGGCGTCGTTCTATAACAGGAGGTAAAAATGGATTCTTTGACTGAACAGCAGAAATGTGAGAAGGGTCTCATGTATGATACCGCCTTCCCCGGTCGTGAAGAAGCACATCTTGTTTGTGCCGATCTTTGCTTCGACTATAATCATACCAGACCGTCTGACACAAAAACACGTGAGGCAATTTTGAGGAAACTGTTCGGAGCTGTCGGTGCCAATCCATATGTTGAGCCCAATATTTTTTGTGGTTTCGGCAAAAACATTTATGTTGGCGATAATTTTTTTGCAAACAACAATTGCGTATTTGTTGACCCTGGGACAATAACATTTGGCAATAATGTATTTATCGGCCCAAATTGTGGGTTTTACACCGCTCATCACCCTATTCAAACCGCACTACGTAACCAGGGATATGAATATGCTTTCCCCATCCAGATTGGTGACAATGTATGGATTGGTGGAAACACCGTCGTGCTTCCCGGTGTTCACATTGGGAGCAATGTTGTAATTGGAGCCGGTTCTGTAGTGACACGTGATATTCCAAATAATACTGTCGCTTATGGAAATCCGTGCAAAGTTCGAAAGACAATACCTGCAGAAGATATTTCTTCAGATAAATAATGATTCAGGTGAGGTGTAGTATCTTATGAAAATTACCTTTATCGGCAGCAGTCATGGTTCGCCGGAAGCTCACCGCCGCTGCTCATGCGCCATGGTAGATATACGCGGAAGCCTATACTTTATTGATATGGGTACGCTTGCTATGGAGTGGCTTCTTACTCGTGGTATTTCCCCAAATAACGTAAAAGGCGTCTTTGTCACCCACATGCACGGCGATCACACTCACGGTCTTTTCCAATTCATCGATTTGCTTACCTTGCGCTATCCCAATGCTACTCCCACCATATGCTTGCCCAACATTGATGCAGTACCAATCATTCATAACTGGCTAAATATTAATCTAACCGTACAAAAACAAATGGTAGCATACCATGAAGTTGTATCGGGCGTTGTTTTCGAGGACGGTGTATTGAAAGTTACTGCAATTCCAACGCAGCATTGTCCTAAATCGTTTGCCTATCTGCTTGAAGCAGAAGGTAAACGGGTACTTTTCAGCGGCGACATAAAACACCCCAGCATAGATTTTCCTGTAATTGATGGCACAATCGACCTTGCTATATGCGAGTGTGCGCATTTTCCAGCCACTGATTATCTTCCTATTTTAGACATGTCACAAATCAAGCAACTGTGTATTAATCACTACTCAAAGCTGCGTACGCCTTCTATCTATGAACTTGCTGATAAACTTCCATTGACTATGGCTACAGATGATTTAGAAATAATCGTTTAGCCATCATTTTGCCAGTACCATAACATCAGCCGCATCCAGAGAGGAGAATTTTGCATTATGCAATTTCATGACAGCATCCGTGGGATATCTGTGTGTAATCCTGTAGATTTGGATCTTAGCTATATGCTTGATACCGCAGAGTATGCCATATCCAACAGGCTAAACCACTATCAATTTATTGGCCCTATTCATAACCCTATAAAGGGTAATATTGATGGGATGACTTTCTACCGTAAATACGCGGAATTTAATCAGGCAAAAGATCTGGAATACATCAATTCTTGTGTACACTCTGTCAATATCGTCTGTGATAAGCTGTATGCGGCCGGAATCAAAACCTATATGTGGCATCATGAACTGGAGGTTCCAGAAGGTTTTATCGAAGCATATCCCGAAATATGCAATGAACTCGGTGATGTAGAAATCACTCACCCTATCATTCGTGATTTTCTCGAACATAAAATATTCGACTTCTTTGCCACATATCCCAAAATGGATGGTATTATCCTCACTTTACATGAAACAAGAATACCACTCCTTAAACTAAAGCATCAGAAACTCGGAAAAATCGAACGAGTTCAGTATGTCACAAAGATTCTTTTTGACTGTTGTACTTCTCTTGGCAAAGAACTGATTGTACGGCCTTTTGCAAGTATCCCTGAGGACTATGAAATGATGGCCCAGGCTTACTCACAGATCTCCACGGATCTTGTGATTATGGATAAGTGGACACAGTTTGACTGGTCCCTTACACTCCCCCCGAATTCATTTTTCTCAAAAATTAAGAATAATCCTTTACTGGTAGAAACAGATATTTTCGGAGAATACTTTGGGCAGGGTCAATTACCCATTATGCTGAAGGACCACATTTCAAATAATTACGCACATTCTCTGAAACATGCACCTAGTGGTTTTGTCAGCAGATACGACCGGGCAGGACACCATTCATTCGGTGATGTCAACGAGGTCAACTATCACATCATGCAAGCCTTTATGGATGGCCAAAGCATTGATGCTGCGATTGAGGACTTTTTCTATTCTAAATACGCATCACTTGGGCCCCATATTCAACGTATGATGGAGCGAACAGAGGCTCTGCAGAGGCATATCTTTTATTTAAATGGTTACTACTTTACCCAAGGCAGCACTTTCCCAACATGGAATCACTGCAAAAATCATTTTTTCCTGGAGCTGATGAAGAAAGAATATGCGCTTGAATCAGGTGAATGGTTTATCCCCGGTAATTGGCAACGCGGAACCGTAGATTCCCTCCTGTTAGAGAAAGAAAATGCCGTCAATGAATGCATAGACTTATTACAGCAATTAGCACAGATAAAAGAAGATCTGCCCGACGAGCAATATCTTCCTCTGCGGCACAAGTTTCTAAACCTTTATTACATATCCAAAATCTGGGCTACTTTAACGCATGTTCTCTTCCATTATGTGAAATTTTTTGAATATCGATCTGCAGATCATGAATATGCCTTTTTTGAAGCACTGCATGAATTGGCACAGATTGAAAAAGAGGCCACAAACACTCTGGGAGATTCTTTCTACATCAATTACCTTTGTGGAGATCAATTGAATGTAGATAAGCGCAAGACACGTCCCATTCAGACTTTCATCTATGATGCAA
>JAZQEK010000063.1:0-3515 GCA_045538995.1 Acetatifactor sp.
CTGTTTAAGCATCCACCGGAATAGCTCCTCATGAGCATAGGCATATTCCCAGCTATTATGCCCAGTATGCTCCAGGATGGTCATCGTTGCGTTTCCTCCCAATTGGTTTAGCTTATTGACCATGGCGATTCCTTCTTCTACAGGTACGGTAGCATCCTCCAGACCATGGAATGCCCAAACCGGAATATATTTTACTCGCCCCACATTCCAGCGCATACCACCGCCACAGATTGGCACTAATGCAGCAAAACACTCAGGCATCGTCATGGCAAGCTGCCATGCGCCATAGCCTCCCATACTTGTTCCCATGAGATAGATTCGATTGGCATCTACCTCTGCGCAAGAAGCTACCATTTTCACAAAATCCTGCAACTGCTCAAATACGTCAAACCAAGAGTCTCTGGTACACAAGGGCGCAAACACAAGGAAGGTAGATTCGGTATTCCTGATGAAACTATTTTCTCCAAAGAAGCAATTTTCTTCCAAAGCTTCTATATCTTTTCCACGTGTTCCGGCACCATGCAGAAAAATAATCGTCGGCGATTTTCCATAAGACTCCACCGGACTCATATATATATAGGGCAGTTTTCCAAATTGCTTACAATCCATGCCATTTTTCATATTGATACACTCTCCGAATTGCATTCACATGCTATTAGCTATATAAGGACTCAGACGGTAATGAAGTGCCATAGATTGGAAAAGGAACTCTTTGCTTTTCTATTCCCTTACAGAGCATTCATTCTTCCCTGGTGTTCTTCACAGCTTAGCTTCTGAATCCTTACCTCGACAGATGTGCCTCCACGCTTGTTGCTATTTACTGTCAAGCCGCATTCTTGTCCATAAAACAGTTTTACACGGTTCCTTATATTTTTCAATCCATAACTACTATCTCCGGAAGAATCAGCACTTTCAAAAATATTCGCGAGCTGTTCAATTCTGTCCTGAGAAATACCCAACCCATTATCTTCTATCACAAAATGAATATACGATTCATCCACGATCATGCCACGAATAAAGAGTGTGTTATCGTCCTTATTAGGATCAATTCCGTGAATAAAGTAGTTTTCGATGATTGGTTGAAGCAGGTTTCGAATAATCCCGTATTCAAGTATTTCGTCATCAATATCATATACGATTTCCAGCTGATCCTCGTAACGATACTGTAGAAGTGATAGGTACTGACTGCAGAATTCAATTTCCTCCTGAATAGGTACAAATCGATCTGATCCGATAAAACTCCGGAAAATCTGAGCAAGCTTCACAATGATGTCTGCAGTCTCCTCATCGCCATTATCACTAACTCTTCCCTTTATTACTTGAAGTGTGTTGTACAAAAAATGTGGATCAAACTTCGCCTGCAATTCAGCCAGTTCAGCCTCTCTTCTTTTAATTGTAGCAATGGATGCCTTATTGATATTTTCCTTCAACCTTCCCGAAACCACATTAATTGAATCCGCTATACTTTGGAACTCGTCTTTAGGTTCGCCATCAAGTGGGATCCGATAATCCAGATCATTCTCACCAATACGTTCCAAGCCATATCGTATGGCATCCACATTGCGCACAATGGCTCGGCTTGTATATCGATACATCAGCAAAGAGAACACACAGAAGAAAGCAATAATGATGATAAAGTACGGTGTAATATAATGACTTGTAACCAGCATGTCTTTGATTTTCGTTTCCGAATAAATCTGATAACTATAGCCTGTGTCATCTAAATTACGAATATAAACGTACTCATTTTGGGAATTTCTGCAAATGCCTGTCTCCCATTGTGCCATAAAATATTCGTCCTTGTATTCGTCCAACGAATCATATATTACTCCAAGATCGTTGGATATAACAAAACGAACATCCCTTAGCTTCTCTACACTGGCATAGCTCGAAAATATTTCATCAGTAGCATAACCTACAATGATTTTTCCGTTGTTCATCTCATCCGAAGTTCCACCACAAATTGCAAAATATCTGGTCCTCATTTTATTATGGGTAAGAAATTCGCTCCCATAAATCTCCATTGAAGGTCCTTTATTCTCCATAGCTTCAATAAAAGGAAAATCTGTAGGCATTTCAATCAATGAAGTTTCTCCGCTGAAAAGAATACAATTGTTTTCCCCTTGTCCCGCATACAGACCTATCCATTTAATTCTGTTATCGTTACTCATGATAACCTGTAGGGCGGACACAAGCTCATACCGCTGCACCGGATGATCTATCCAAGTATCACCCATCGTAAAGTATTCTTTCAGCGCCATATAAATACTATCCCGATTCTGGTAAATCGGCATATAGAGTCTCCAAAAATCTTCTGTGCAGCTTAGGTATTCATGATTCAGGTTCGTCATTGAGATATCGAGCTGACTTACTGTTTCTGCATTTTCCTTGCTGTATGAAAAATAGCACGCAAAAAAGCCAATGATCAGTACGACTACTGCATACATAACCATAACTCTTTTAAACAGTGAATTGGTATACATCTTATCACGCAATTTTCTCATAGTGAACCTTCCTCAGTGTATGCCACAAAGGTGCTCTGCAAGCAGAGCACCTTTGCGCTTAGAATTAGAAAATTATTTTGCCAGTTCAGCCTTAATAGCCTGTGCATTGGTCAGCTGCTCAATCTGCCACTCGTAGATATCTCTGATACCCAGAGCCTCACAATCGGCAACGGCCTTTGCCCAAATCTGCTCGAATGCTTCATCAGACTCAGCATAAACCATCTGCCAGCTTGCATTGACAATGATCTCCTTTGCTGCACCAATGATCAGATTCTGCTCATCGGAAGGAGTGCCAACAAACTTGGCCAGATCGTTCTGGAAAGGAGTCAGCACAACAGTGCCCAGATCTTCGATCTGCTCCAGATAGTTGACATAACCGGTGTTTTCCTGCCACATTCTGTTCAGCTCAGTATCAGCCTTTGCGTTCATGGTGTAATCGGTCTTGGTGACATCAATCTGCAGGCCATCGGAAGCAGGCTCACAGCCGCCCCAGAACCAAGCAGTATTAAACAGCGCATAGGGCTCGTCGCCAATCAGAGCTTCCTGGCCATTTACCCACCAGCCTTCGCCCTTCTCGGTCAAAACTGCTTTGCCCTCAGCATTCAGTTCCCACAGTTCGCCCTCAGGGCCACAAGTAATTACTCTCTGAACATCAGGATCAGCAACAAAGTTCAGGAAGGACACGACGCCATCCAGATTGCCATTCTTTTCAGCATTAGCACTTACTGCCAGATACTGATTTACGACGCCATAAGCATTACCAGCAGTGTTATAGTAGGTTTCGACGCCAGCGTAATGTACGGGATAGTAACCCTTAGCTTCCCAACCGGGAACGCCAGACCAGCCAGCCAGAGCATAACCTGCTTCGATACGGGTGTTCTGAGTACCACGGTCAGTGGTAATGGAGTCGGGATCCAGCAGGCCTTCGCGGTAGAACTTATTCAGAACGGACAGGGAGTACTTATAGTTGCTATCCTCGTCCAGAATGTAACCGAACTCCTCTTCAATAGC
>JAZQEK010000064.1:0-1562 GCA_045538995.1 Acetatifactor sp.
CCTTTAGGGGCAGCCCGTGAAAGGAATGCGGTTGGCAGACCTTTCGACGGGCCTTAAGGCTCAGCCAGAAAAAAGCCCTAAGGGGGCTAGTGCAAACCACCGGCCGTGTGAAGTTGTAAGATAAAGGTAGACACATGGAAAACCACCATGTTGTCTACCTTTTCTTTATGCTAAAATACAGTTGGAGGTGGTAATATTGAAGAAGGGTCAGACCAGGCGCGTATGGACACCGGAGCAGAAAGCAGAGATTGTCCACAAGCACCTGAATGAGCATGTCTCAGTAAGAACCTTGGAAAAGGAGTATCATGCAGATCGCAGCATGATCTGTAAATGGGTAAAGAAATATATCGCAGAAGGAGAAAGTTCCTTTGTCCACAAAGGACATCCAGGAAACCCATTTGCAGCACTTCATGTCAGCAAGAATCTTCCCGAAGTAGAACGGTTGCGGTTAATGGTTGCTAAATTGGAAATCGAAAACGAGAGATTAAAAAAAGGATACTTGGTGAAAGGAGTTGGTGCAGCCAAGGAGTTCGTTACTGGCAAAGAAAAGAATTCGAAGTCATCGATGCGCTTAGATCCAGATATCCAGTGAATTTTCTTTGTGAGGTCATGGATGTAAACCGATCCGGTTACTACAAATGGAGAAAACGCAAAGGGAAACCCAATAGACATGAGCAAGATAGAATTTTACTAACACAACTACTAGAAACAGAACACAAAAAATATCCATCTCATGGATATCATCGCCTTGCAGACGATGTATTTGCTGAAACCGGTTGGATATTTTCACATAACCTGGCACACAAGTGCTGCAAAGCTGCCGGAATTCATTCCAAAGCGAGAAAATACAGGTATAAGAAACCGGGAGAAGAGAGTGTTAAGTTTCCAAACGAGGTAAAAGGAAACTGGAATGCAACGAGGCCATTAGAGATCGTTGTGTCAGACATGACCATATTCAAACATAAAGGTGTACCATGGGAATGGACTCTTCTGCTAGACACTTTCAACAACGAAATTTTAGCACATCAAGCAACACCTATTCCTGGTAGCAACAAACCATATTATCATTGTTTAGAGCAGCTGAAGCTGCTCGTAGGAAAGAAAGAGGAGCAGACACCCCAGGTAGTCTTCCACACCGACCAGGGTTCTGTCTACTCCTCACGGGCTTTTTGCCAGGCCCACGAACATTATAACATACTTCGGTCAATGTCGCGAGAGGGAACTCCAACAGATAATCCAATAATTGAAGCATTAAATGGGTGGATGAAAGAAGAACTCTATCTTGACTTCAGGTTGGCATCTACGGATGATGTCCCATTACTCTTGGACAAGTATGTACATTACTTCAATAACAGTCGACCTGCGGCCGCCTTGGGCTATAAAAGCCCAGTTCAGTACAAGACCGAACTGGGCTTCTAAAACTATGGTGTTTTTAAGTGTCTACTTTTCCTTGACAAATGCACTATATGCGGGGGGATATTTATTGTAGAAAACTATTGAAATCAATTTTAAATCCACTTATGCTTATCGTAGGACGTCCAAATCTTATGAAAATTTGAAAG
>JAZQEK010000065.1:0-2620 GCA_045538995.1 Acetatifactor sp.
TTCTTTGAACGAATATCCATATTTGCAATCTGTCATAAGAGCGACACCATAATTGCCTTCTGACAAATCCACATATTTATGGGCACATACTTCGAACTTCGCCTGCTCCCAAGTGGTATTCTGGGTAATAGAACGTTCCACGCTTCCAAATGGTGCGTCGCAAATCGCACGAGTCGTATTAATATCAACCGGAAATTCCACTTTGAGAAGTGTTTGCTGGCATTGCCAATCAATTTCTGTATCAAATTCCAGCATAGCACTGTTTTCATACATCCATATAATCTGGCTCACTGTTGAATTCAAATATTTTCTTGTGATTTTAAGACCACTTCGACATCCATCACGTACAACTTCACAGCCACTAACATTATCAATTTCATAACTCTTCATACGATAGTGTCTACGTATTTCCCAAGCATCAAAATATGTTGGCATGTCATCATACACCATCAAACGATTTGCCACTCTTCCCTCTGGGATAACTTCTCTTTGCTGACATTTATCATAAATAGAAGTAATTCGCTTCTTCTCATCAAACATCACGCGAATGTAGTTATTTTCCATGCCATTTTCAGTTACAGTTATAGAATTGCCCACACCATAAGAGGAAATCAGCTTGTATCCGTGTGCCGGAATCTCTTCTGCGATTACACATTCATTTCCAACACGTACCGGCGCAGACTGCATAAATGGTGTATGATTCCAAACCACAGTCCCTTCGCACGGAAACAAATCTTTCAGTGCCTCTTTCATATGCGTATCCATTGTCTTTATATCACGAAATACTTCCGCATATCCAATGTCCGTTTCCTCATATGCTTCTCGTATAGAACTTCCAGGAAGAATATCATGGAATTGATATTCTAGCACTTTTTCCCAGCATTCATCGAGTAATTGCTTCGGGTATTCAGATTGCGCCAATACATTGCCTGCCACAGACAACCATTCTGCATTCTGCATTCCAAATTCTGCTTGACGATTGTATTTTTTATTCTTAGCAACGGATGTGAATACACCGCGGTGGAATTCAAAATACAATTCACCATCCCACTTTGGACAGATGTCTGCATGCGTATCCATGTCTCGGCGTATAGCGCTTAAAAATTCCTTCACACTACCAAGTTTCGCAGTTGGAACCCCCGGTATACCGTGACTCATGCGGTCTACATATTCTATCTGTTCTTCACTTGGACCACCGCCACCATCTCCAAAACCAAATGCAAGGTGAACTTTCGACGTAATTTCCTTTTCACGAAAACCTTCCCACGCTCCAATTACTTGGGATGGTGTTGCTGTCGATGCATATGTAGTATAAGACTTCCTATTTCCTTTACCATCTGAAAGTGGTACATCCTGCGCAGTCATAAAATACGCATATACTTCACTTCCATCAATTCCACGCCACATAAATGCATCGTGAGGCATCTTGTTCATATCATTCCAACAAAGCTTATTTGTTACAAGTTGGTCAATTCCACATCCCTTCATAATTTGTGGCAGAGAACCCGTAAATCCAAAGCAATCCGGCACCCATAAAATATGACTATCTATATCAAATTCTTCTTTCAAAAATTTCTTTCCATATAAAAACTGCCGTAGCAAACTTTCTCCTGAAGGCATATTCAAATCCGGCTCTAACCATGCACCGCAGTCCGCTTCCCAGCGTCCATCTGCAATCCGCTCCCGAATCTTTTGATAAAGTTCCGGTGAATGCTGCTTTAACCATTTGTATAAAACAGGAGAACTGGCATAAAAGTGCATATTCGGATACTTGTCCATCAAATGTTGCATGGTTGTAAAAGTACGCTCTGATTTTTCTCTGGCTTGCCGTGCCGGCCAAAGCCATGCAATATCAATATGGGCATGTCCTGTCAAGATTGCCTGTCCTTCTCCTTCTTGACACAGCTTGCTATAAAACTCTTCTGCCATAAACTGACGTGCTTCCAATATGGAAGACGAAAAATCCACACTTCCATCACGCATATCAACAAGTGTCAAGGCTTGATTTAACATTGTCAGAATGCGTTCACGATTATAATCACCATCATCCATCGTCTCTGCAGCTTCAAAAGGCACTTTAATATCGTAATAAAGACCTTGCACATCCAAGTCAAGTTCCGTAAGACGTATTCGGAGCAAAAAAGAACGTGTCTCATCCGCCCATACCTCATTTACCCAGCAACCTGTATGAGCATAAATGTATATTTCATGATGTCCACCTTCTATAGACACATATCTATGATTCCAATCCAACGCTTGTACTGATTTTCCATCTACATATACCAGCATCTGTGGGTTATCACAATCATCCCATTTCCACTGATTATCACTGGTTTCAAAATTCAATCGATAGTTGCCGCCATCCATTGGCACATCTATAGGAAAACGAAACCAGTAATGGGAATCTCTTTCCTCTCCAGCCCATACACCCTCAAAAGTTCTCCAAATCACCGTCTCATCCGGCAAAGAATCGTCCTCGCGATAGCCGCAGTCAGCAATCTCCACATCGAACTGTTCGCAAATCACTCGCTTTGTAATTTTCCCTGCTAATACACCAAGAAATGTTCTGATTCGTTCCGTTTTCGGGTTCATATCCATCATGTCATCTTCCTCTTCTTTC
>JAZQEK010000066.1:0-4202 GCA_045538995.1 Acetatifactor sp.
ATGAGTTTTGAATTTATACAAAAGCTCCCCACACCGGAAGAAATTCGTACAGAATATGCATTACCCGCCGGTATGGCAGAAATCAAAGCACAACGAGATGCAGAAATACGAGATGTTATCACCGGAAAGAGTAACAAATTCTTAGTGATTATCGGTCCCTGTTCCGCAGACAATGAGGATTCTGTTTGCGACTATATCAGTCGTCTGGCAAAGGTGAACGACAAGGTAAAGGACAAATTAATCCTTATCCCTCGCATTTACACCAACAAGCCCCGTACCACCGGTGAAGGCTACAAGGGTATCGTGCATCAGCCGGACCCCGAGAAAAAGCCGGACTTCTTAGCCGGACTGATTGCCATGAGAAAAATGCATATCCGTGCCATCGAAGAATCCGGACTGACTGCTGCAGATGAAATGCTCTATCCGGAAAACTGGGGTTATCTTTCCGATATCCTCTCCTATGTAGCCATCGGTGCCCGTTCCGTAGAGGACCAGCAGCATCGCTTAACCGTCAGTGGCTTCGACGTACCTGCCGGTATGAAGAACCCTACCAGTGGTGACCTGTCTGTTATGTTGAACTCCGTGTATGCAGCACAGCATCCCCACTCCTTTATTTACCGTGGTTGGGAAGTAAATACCACCGGCAATGAATTGGCACATACCGTACTTCGCGGAGCCAACAACAAGCATGGACAGAGCATTCCTAACTATCACTACGAAGATTTAATCCGCCTTTATGATATGTACGGAAGCATGAACTTAAAAAATCCTGCCTGCATTATTGACTCTAACCATTCCAATTCCAATAAGCAGTTTAAACAGCAAATTCGAATTGTGAAAGAAGTAATGCACAGTCGTAAGTTCTGCCCCAATATTCACAGTCTGGTTAAGGGTGTCATGATAGAAAGCTATATCGAAGAAGGTTGCCAGAAAGTAGGCGGCGGTGTTTACGGAAAATCCATCACCGACCCTTGTCTCGGCTGGGAAGATACCGAAAAATTAATTTACACAATTGCAGAATATGAATAGAAAAAAAGGCTCACCCTCTTGGGTGAGTCTTTGCATATACTTCTCTTAAATGATGATTAGTTACGGATGCGTAAATCTGCGTAGTAGCAATATCAGAATGTCCCATCATTTCCTGTACACTTCTTAAATCTGCTCCGTTTTCCACCAAATGTGCCGCAAAAGAATGACGCAATGTATGCGGTGTAATCTCCGCTTCAATGCCTGCCCTCTTGGCATAATACTTAATCAACTTCCAGAAGCCCTGACGGCTCATAGGCAGTCCGGAACAGTTTACAAACAACTCCTCTGCTTCGTATTCCAAAAGCATGGCATCCCGGCCTTTTTCCAAATAACGAAACAAGGCATTTTTCGCTTTATTTCCAAAAGGTATCATTCTTTCCTTATTATCATCCCTACAGATTAGATACCCCATCTGCAGATTAATATCCGAAAGCTTCAGATTAATCAATTCTGACACACGAATTCCCGTTGCATAGAGAAGCTCCAGCATCGCTCTGTCACGCAAATCCTTGGGCTTGTCTCCTGATGGCTGTTCAATCAATCGAACTGCATCCTCCATAGTCATAATCTGCGGTAACTTCTTCTCTACCTTAGGTGCATGCAAGGTATCTGAAATATCTTCCTCAATCAACCTCTGTTTAAAGAGATAGTGATAAAAAGCCTTGATAGATGCAATATTTCTGGAGATAGTCGCTGCTTTAAAATTTTTTTTCTCCAAAAAACGAACAAAGCTTTCCAAATGCTCTGCGGTTACCTCCTGAATTGAGGAAACACCTATCTCATTCATATAGTCTGCCCACTTTTTCAAATCTCTGCGATAAGACATAACTGTATTCTCTGAGGTATTCTTCACATTATGTAAATATACTATAAATTCCTCAATCCGCTGTTCCATGCACACATTACCTTTCTTTTCACGCATACCTTCCCCTTAATAGATGCGTACAAAAGCTATTATAATGATTTTATTTATGAAAAGCAACGGCAAAATTGCTCATTTTTCCGTGCTTTTTCGGTGTTTTTGCATAATGCTACAAAATAAAGGAAGATTGTCTTTTTACGACTACTAGATATAGTATTTCTATCAAAAAAAAATTTCTAAGATTTTTTCAACCAATCTCAGATTTACATAACTTTCTAAGAAACAACCAATTATGACAACCATTTCCATCAATCCAAATTGCAAAAACAGCTTTCTGCTCAGCTCTCGCTTCTCCTTACAAAGCTGTAAAGTAATCACCATAGCCGGAACATACAAAAGATATTGGGGCAAGCCTGCCGCCACCAATAATAGTATGCCTGAAAAGCCATATCGCATCAGTGCGATAGCAAGCAATGTGCCAATGGCTGTACCGTACCAGATAACAGTTCCATAGACACAAAGTGTAGCCAAATACGTCCCGGATAGCAAAAACAACAAAAGAAGCACCCAAAAACGTTCCTTTACCACATAAAGAAAAAGTGCTTTACCATCACCGGTTCGTCGAAAAAGAAACCCCAGAGTTTCTTCATCCAAAACCGTCGAATGTAACAGTAAGTCACTTTTCTGTATAAATGTAACTATCATTGCTACCACCACACAACATACAAACAAAGGAAGCAAAGGGATTTCTGTTGCATTCACTCTCCTATTCCATGTCTTCATAGGAACCACTCTCTACATTCTGCCATTCCCTTTATTGTATGCTAACAGACCATTTTTATGTCTTATTTTAAGTATTTATGTGCATAAGCCATAATCGCACTGATGGTTTTGGAATCCTGTATCTGAGTGCTATAAATCATTTCCATCAATTCCTCTATAGTATATGCCTCTACATCAATAAACTCATCCTCGTCCAAATGCTGCTTTGAGGGAATTAAATCCTTTGCCACATAAATGTCTATTTTCTCATTACAAAAAGCAACTGTAGTACGGATAGATATTAAAAACTCTACCTTTTCACAGCGATACCCTGTCTCCTCCTCCAGTTCTCGCATAGCTGCCACATCCGTAGGTTCCTCTGCTCCATTCAAACCACCTGCCGGAACCTCCAAAGTTTCCCGGTCCAAAGCATTACGATACTGACGTACCATCAGGATTTTTCCATCCTCCCGCACCGGGATTACTGCTGCGGCTCCCTTATGACCGATAAAATCCCACACAGCAATATTTCCATTAGGTACCTGCACCGTATCATGATAATAATCAATGATATGTCCCTTAGCGATTAATTCTCTTTTCAGTCTCTTTACCTGTTCCATCTTTCTATTCCTTATCCTTTCGTTTTCACAAACGGTAACTCGCTTTCTGACCTGTTCTATATAGTAATACCTTACTTCTGCGAATTACCTATCCATAGTAAAAACGAGTAGGTTTCCCTACTCGTTTAATAATTTCTCCACGCTTACAAGCTTTACGCACAATACAAATAAGTTAGTCGCCATGGCCATTTCCTCCGGAGTAGGGAAAGATGGAGCAATACGGATATTAGAATCCTTGGGATCCTTTCCATAAGGATGAGTAGCTCCTGCACCGGTAAGTACCACGCCTGCTTCCTTACACTTTGCAACAATAGCTTTTGCACAGCCTTCCATAGCATCAAAGGAAATAAAGTATCCGCCATGAGGCTTTGTCCAGGAACCAATTCCCAAACCGCCTAATTCCTTCTCCAACACATCTAATACTGCTTCGAACTTAGGACGCATTAAATCAGCATGCTTTCTCATATGAGCCTTCATACCATCAATATCTTTGAAATAACGTGAATGACGAAGCTGATTAATCTTATCATGACCAATAGTCTGAACAGTCATCTGCTTCTCAATAAAATCAATATTTTCTAAAGAAGATGCAATAGCAGCCACGCCGGAACCCGGGAAAGTAACCTTAGAGGTGGACGCAAAAATGTACACCATATTCGGGTTGCCTGCCTTCTCACACTCCTCTAAAATATTCAGTATTTCGTCCTGCTTATCATCGTATAAATGATGAATACAATATGCATTATCCCAGAAAATACGGAAATCTTCTGCCGCTGGCTTTAATGCTGCAAAACGTTTTACTACTTCGTCAGAATAACTGATACCGGAAGGATTGGAATACTTCGGAACACACCAAATACCCTTCACTGCCGCATCATTATTCACATACTGCTCTACCATATCCATATCCGGACCATTTTCGTCCATGG
>JAZQEK010000067.1:0-6038 GCA_045538995.1 Acetatifactor sp.
AAATCCGATAGGCTTCCACCAGTGATCCTTGCGCTGGATATGTGCCTGCTCATGGGCGATCACATTCGCCATATCCGAGTCTGTGATTGCATAAGGCAGATAGATCCTCGGCTTTATGAAGCCTAAGACAAAGGGCGAATCTACCTGCTCACACTGCCAGATGTTATCTCGCAGCTGGGTAGCCTCCTCCATCTTCTTGCGAAGCAGAAAATAACTGACTGCAGTATAGGCAAGCATCAGAACAACACCGGCTATCCAAATCCAACAGAGGATAGGATATACCGTCTCCCCTACTGTTTTTGGAGCCTCTAAAGAATCCTTTTCTGTGACTACATAATAGCCTTCGTTGGAGTAAATCGGTTGTCTGCCGGCTTCAATGGCATTGCTGTACCCGGCATTGCTCTCGTAGATGATATCCACATCACCGATGTATTCGTTTCCGACATTAGTGATGATCTGTCCGCTGGCCAATCGATCCGGAACCAGAGAAATATTGCTTTCAAGAGAAACCGGGCAAATAAGCCGCAGCGCTACTACGCCCCAAAGCACACAGAACAACCATTTAGGTGCTTTGCGGAATACTAGCCGCACCAGCATAACTGCAGCAGCAAATAAGGAACCGATCAAACTGAGTTTGACCAATTCAAGAAATACGGTTTGCATATCAGCACCTCCTTATCCCTGGATGATACGCTGGATCTCCTCAATGTCTTTATCGGACAGGGCCTGCCGCTTGCCGAAAACAGCAATAAATGCAGGGAGAGATCCCTCAAAGGTCTTGGTCACAAATTCATCCAGTTCTGCCTGCTGGATCTGATCCTTGGAAAAAAGAGAAGTAACGATTTTATTCTCCACCTTCAGAACGCCACGCTCCTCCAGTCGCTTCATAACGGTGTAGGCAGTGGTCTCCTTCCAGCCAAGCCGTTCCTTGCACAGGCGGACAAGCTCCGGGCTGCGGATCGGCTCCTTCTCCCACATGATCAGGCAAAATCTATATTCACTTTCATGGATCTTCGGTGTATCCATATTGACGCCTCCTTTTCTCTACTGCGGTAGAGGTTTAACATAATTCTACTCCAGTAGAGGAAGAATGTCAATAGGGTTCACAAAATTGTTACACACAACCCTGCTTGAACTATACTTCCTCCTCAATTTTCCATGGGGTTAAAAAGTCAGTGCAGTTTTCTATTTTCTATGATATAATGCCCCTTGAGGAATCTATAACCGCAGTTGCAACTATCGGTTGCGGAATTGTATACACATGTGTATAGTGTTCTACTAACACAAATAGTATGCTTATTCCGAAAGGAGGAAACATGGCACTATCAGAAAAATTATATTCACTTCGTAAGAAAAGCGGTCTCTCACAGGAGCAACTGGCGGAACAGCTACACGTGTCAAGGCAGGCTATATCTAAATGGGAATCAGGTCAATCTGTACCAGAAAGTGATAAACTTATCGTTATCAGCAAATATTTTAATGTTTCCATTGACTATCTCTTAAAGGATAACGATGAACAAATTCACATTCCAGAAAAGTCTGTAGAAGACAGTTCGTTGAATGCATACGACAAAGTAAAGTGGTTATTGGGATTGATCTGTAGTATCGGAGGCGTCATCTGCCTGATAATTTGGGGGCTATTATCTGTATTAAATCCTGCTGCTTCCAATCAGATCAGCGAATCGTCTATGATTCAAATAGATGGCAACGGGATTTTTTTGATTCTTTGCATTGTAGCTATTGTTGTTGGTGCCGTTATACTCCTGAGGAACACGAAAAAATGAGTCAGGAGGGTTTATTTTGAAAAAACTATCTACCATCTTCGGTGTGCTTGCAGTACTACTATCCCACACCATGTGTATTGTCGTGGCCTTTGATTATCGGGATATGCTCTGTGGTATTGCCCATTCTTGTTATAGTGCGCCTGCTTGGATGGCATTTCTGGAGGCCATTCCATACACTATCGGAATAGCAATATGTATTGCCCTAGCTGTTGTATTCAGAAAGAAAGCCAAGAGCTTGTTGTAACCGCAATATGGCCCTTTATTAAGAAGTCTCAAAAACTAAGTATCTTGCTAAATTGAAAATTCTCTAACCAACAAAAGCGGCGTAATCCTCTGGACTACGCCGCCTTCCTATTTAGATCATTCTGCTTTGTAAATGCTAAGTGCAACTTCCAGCAATTCATCAGCGGTAATATCTTCGGAATACAGGTGGTACACCACATGCGTATCGGGATCGGCCCAAGCTATATGGTTTCTTCTGACATATCCGAACATACCGTTGATCTGAATTTCCTCCGCTACCAGCTCTCCCTGTTGGTTCCTGTTCATAAAGGTGGCGCAGGCAGCTTTGGGATCATAGGAGTATCCGTCGTCTGTTACGATACGATACGATTCATATTCAAGGTAGATCTGTTTATTATCTTCCCTATTAACAAACCACTTTCGGACATAGGAATACCAGCCGCCGCCCTCTGCAAGAGGAGAGCCCATTGTACCCTGCTCAACGAATCCATCCGGTAGGTATTCGGGATAAAAGTCTCCCAATTCTTTCACTGCCTTAACGGTAGACTCAGACCTAGTAGGTGTCAGATATTCCCCTTCAGCAGTGCTTTCTGCCATGGCTACAATATCTACATTGCTATCCTCTGTCCGTAAAGCAAAACCGAAGCCCTCCTTGGGATCAGTCCAAACAAGCGTCCGGGTGTTGCCTTTTTGTTCATATAGGATGCCTTTCTCACCGTTGATCTTTACATCCGTTTTGTTTTCGATGTCGAAGATCTCAATCACGGAAGCTGGGTCGCCAATGTAAATCCAAAATCTGATTTCGCTACCGGCTTCGTTTGTATAGTCTATTCTCTGATTCTGGAGTGGTGCCCCTTCTGATACAAATGTCATAGCGTAACCATCCGGCACTTCTTGCGGATAGTACGGCTTCAATTCAACGAACACATCCTGGACTTCATCAAAGACAACTTTCTCGCCTTCGTGGATTTCTGTTGTTTGTGTTGTTTGATCATCTTTGTTTTCAGTAGAATCGTTATTGTCCTGCTGGGTTTGCTGATGGTGTATCACTACGCCAGTTTTTTCGGTACGCATTGATACCAACTTAACAATAGCACTACCCATAAGCACCGTCATCAAGGTGATGATAGCCGCTATCAGCCAGACACGCTTAATATGTCTGGTCTTTCCGGTTTTTTCAAATTTTCCGATATGCATGCCTATATCCTTCCTTTGCGTGGTCACGGAGGGGTTTCTAAGCTTTTCACACCGGATAAGGCGTTCTTCATTCACCATACCGATAGCGTCGAAAAGATCTTCGCGTCTCATAAGTAATAGCCCTCCTGTGTTAGGTATGTTTTTAACTGCGTTCTTGTACGAGAGAGGATTAGATTTACATGGGTACGTCTAATACCATACCGTTCCGCAATAGTCTCTACATCATCAACGAAGAAATAACGTTGAAGAAAAATATCATGCTCGCGTTCCGGCAAGGTATCTAAGAACGTGCGTATTGCCTTGGAAAGCTCTTTAGCATTTAGCTGATCATCGATCTGCTCCGTTCCTGGGATGCACCCAGCTAATTCTTCAAGTACAAGATCTGTTTCCCCTCCTCCACGCTTATCGGCCGTTTGCTTGCGCCAACGACTAAAAGCAAGATTACGGGTGATTTTTGCAAGGAACAGCTTTAGAAAGTTTGGGCGATTCGGTGGAATGGAATTCCATGCCTGCAAGTAGGTGTCGCTGACAGTTTCTTCGGAATCCTCATTACTGTTTAATATTCGGTTTGCGACGCTATAACAATAGCAGCCATATTTCCGGTCAGTCTCTGTGATTGCCTCCTCATTTCTGGCAAAGTACAGATCCAGAATCGCTTTATCATCCATTATCTGTTCCTCCTGGATACGAAAGGGCCTTTCATAAATATAAGACGCAGTATGTTTTGCGCGATATCAGAATTTAAGAAAATTTTATTCCCGATTTTCAAAATATGCAATCCGTTTGACGCAGGTGGATAGTTGTGCGGCGTAGCTGGTAAAAGAAAAAGACCTGCACCCAATAAAGATGCAGGTCTTTCAATTCTATAATTTACTGGTTATCACCTTTATTATTTTCCACCCACTGGCCCAAATCAAAATCGTAATATCGGCCTTGGTAATCATCCACCACCCATTGAACCCAAAGAGTAAGATGCGACAGAGGATGCCTTATAAGTCCATTGCCGGAGCTGATATGGTTTATTCCATGCTTGGTCACACTTACACAGAAAATTTCGTCCTTCCCATCAAAACTGATCTTATAGGATACGGTATAATCTTCTGTTCCATAGGAATTCGCATAATTCGGTTCGGATATCTCTACAAATTCAAATGACTCAAAACCGCCTATGGTTTCAAGTTTTTCTCCACCCTCACAGAATTGTTTCAATCCATCTGCTTCAAAATTCATAAGAATATCTTCCGTAAAGCGGTTATCAGTTAGCAGATCCTTCTTTTCTCCGGCAACATCCCAATAAGCGTAGGCTTTTGTGTAGTCTGCATTTACCAAGTAGGTCATAAATTCATTTGCATAGGCAATGGCTTCTTCTTTCGAATAATCAACTACTTGTTCCTTTTGCTCACCCTGTTGAGCACCAACAATGAATGCAATAGGTGTCAGAATAACCACACAAATAATCGCGATTAACCAACCTAGCTTCATTTTCTTATAGCTATTTTGTATCTTCTTTAAAGGCTTAATATCATCCACCTTCTGCTCTTGAATGTCGATGCCGTCACGAAGGTCAGAAAGCATTTGACTACAGTGGGTGCAGGATTTTAAGTGTTCCTCAACCAATGCTGCACTATCCTCAGAGCACACCTTGTCATAATACATTGGCAGTATATCTTCAATTACTTTACACGATAGTTTCACTTCAGTTCCTCCCTAATTTTCAGTCTCGCGCGGTGATAAGTGACTCTGGCCCAGGCTTCAGTTTTTCCAAACAGTTCTGCGATCTGCTTAAATGATAACTCACCAAATGTTCGGAGCGAGAAAACCTCTTTGTACGGTTCAGCAAGCGAATGTAAGACCTTATGAATAGCAAAGGCAGTTTCTTGATCAAAGAGTTCTTCCTCAATACTTCCATCGCTTGGTAGTAGTTCCGTATCTGTGCTTGAATCCAGATGCTTTTCCTTCCGGCACATAGATATGTAGGTGTTTTTAGCAATTTGACACAGCCAAACAAAAATTTTGCCTTTTCCATCAAAGCTGTCCAATTTTTGTAGTGCCTTATAAAATGTCTCCTGGGTTATTTCTTCTGCTATTGACTCATTCTGGCACAACGACAAGGCATATCGGTATACATCCCGAAAATATAGGTTGTATACCTCTTGAAAATCGGTCACTTTCTCACCTCCTTCACCTATAAAACGCACGAAAAATGAATTTGTTACAAGAGAAATTTATATTTTTATTATATCAGTAAATGCCAGGAAGTCAAAAGGACCTGCACCCCACTTGGGATGCAGGTCCTTCTGTATTAATTAGATTTTTCTTTGCGAAGGCAGGCAATAAAAATTTGAACAATGCCTAGCACAACCATTGCTCCGCCGATGATGAGTACGGTATTGAGACTGATTTGTGCTTGATGGTCCACGGTTGCAAACTGAGATAAGTACTTGTATATGCTCGTCAGTGACTGGAAGGCAGCAATGCCTATACCAATCAGCAGAAAGCCACAGGCGGCAAAGATATTGCCAGAGATAAACAGTGCGTTTTTCATAGCATTACTCCACTCCACCGTGAGCATTTACAAATGCCGCTATATCCTCGGTTTCCAAATCACAATGGTCTCCAGACTCATTGTGAATAAGCCACCACATCCAATTGTGGTTCTCCTCGCTCCAACTAAATTCAATATAGAACGCATCATTCTCATAAATGGGATAATAATTAATATGTGTATCAAGATCACCCGAATCCTGCCGATAAAGACAGGCTCCGCTCAAATCTCCCGGCCCGATATTCCCCATTTCCAAAAGCCATTCCATA
>JAZQEK010000068.1:0-3877 GCA_045538995.1 Acetatifactor sp.
AGGTTCAAAGACTAACGAAGCGAGATATCCAAAGATAAGTGCAGCCGAAATGCCCGCCGCGCTAGCTTTGAAACCACCAAGAAATGTTCCTAAAAATCCTTCTTTGTCTACAGCCTCTTTTACACCTTTCCACAGTACATTGCCAAATCCGAGTAGCGGAACACTAGCACCTGCCCCCGCAAAATCAGTAAATGGCTGATAAATGTTTAAAAAACCAAGCACTGCACCAGTACAAACAAGAAGAACCATGACTCTTCCCGGCATCATTTTCGTGCGGTCTAATAGAATCTGCACAACTGCACAGATTGCTCCACCAATTAAAAATGCGTATAAATAATCCATATTTCTTTCCTCCTAACAGTGCTCCAACACAATTCCGTGGGCAATGCCTGGTACACTCTGACCTTCATTAAAGCTTACTGTTGACATAAGCGCTCCTGTCGGAACAAACAATACTCTCTTCCATTCACCGGACGAAATTTTCGGTAAGATAAATGATGATAATGTAACTGCTGCACAGCCACAACCACTTCCTCCTGCGTTCGTTCCCTGCGTCTGCTGGTCAAAAATAAGCATACCACAGTCCATATGATTTTCCTTAATGTCCTTCCCCTGCTTACGCATCAAGTCGAACAGAATGCTCTGTCCCACATATCCCAGATCACCGGTAATAATGCGATCATAATCAGATGATTTGTAACCAAAATCAGACAGATTCTGTATAATCGTATCGCATGCCGCAGGTGCCATACACGCACCCATGTTCTGGGAGTCCTTCAGACCATAATCCACAATTTTCCCAACAGTGACTCCGGCAATTCTCACATTTGCTTTCTGCCTCCCCACCAAAAACGCACCACTTCCCGTGACCGTCCACTGAGATGATGGTGGTCTTTGGTTCGCATAGGCAAGTGGAAAACGAAATTCCTTCTCTGCACTTCCGAAATGACTCGATGTAACCGCTAGCATATACTCACCGTAACCTGCTGCAACGCTCATAGAACTCAGTGCTAAGGCTTCACCCGAAGTGGAGCATGCACCATACAACCCAAACAGCGGAATGTGTAATTCTTCCAATCCCATCGATGTTGCAATTCCCTGGCGAAGCAAATCACCTCCAAAAAGATAGCGAACCTCATGTGGGTCGAGTTTTGCTTTTCCCAGAGCCATCAGACAGGCTTCCTTTTGCATTTCACTCTCGGCTTCCTCCCATGTATCCTTCCCGAACAGATTTTCCTCCTCTACTAAATCAAACAACTGACCAAGTGGTCCCTCGCCTTCTTTTTTACCAACAACGCTGCCGCTGCTGATGATATATGGAGCCTCATCAAATAAAATGCTTTGTTTTCCCTTTAGCATGGCTTATTCCTCCATTTCCTAAAATACTTTTCCTATCCAATACAACACGCCCAGTACCCAGCTTGTAAATATTCCATACAAAATCACCGGTCCTGCAATAGTAAATATCTTGCAACCGATACCAAAGACCTGTCCTTCTTTCTGGTATTCAATAGCCGGAGCTGCCACAGAATTGGCAAACCCGGTAATCGGAACCAATGCCCCTGCTCCAGCCCACTGTGCGAGTTTGCCATATACGTTAAACCCTGTTAAAAGTACACTGATTAATACAAGGATCAGTGACGTCCACGCACCTGCATTGTCCTCAGATAACCCCTGCTTCTTACAGAAGTTGAGAATAAATTGTCCTACCACACAGATGGCACCACCTGCTACAAATGCCCTCACCATATTTACTAAAAGATTACTTTTCGGTGTCTTCTCTTCCACATATGCTTTATATTGTTCTTGTTTTTCTTTATTCATAACTGTCCTTTCTACCATCCAAAAAAGAAATAGACGGATGCGCCCAAGACTTTTCCGATAGCAATTCCTATAATCACAAACCCAATTCCTTTTGTAACGTTAATACGCCGTAGGAAGATTGGAAATACATTTAGTACTTCCGCCAGTGCCAGTGCCCAACAGCCGACAAATATGCCGGAGAATATACCAAAGACTCCCATCAGAGGTGAGATGGCTGTCAGCGGAACTTCATATAAAAGCACCAGATTGCCTAGAATTCCCCCCAATGCAACTGCATCCTCATAGAGCCCAATCCGATTGGCCGTACCGGTTCTGTCTGCAAAGTCCGAAACAATGCCGAGACTGACAACGAATCCAAACAATCCCCCCGCGACAATGGAACCGGCACTAAGACCGATGAGAGCCATTAGAACTTGTTTTACCCACATCTAATTCCTGCCCCCTTCTTGAACTCTGTGCAATCAGTGTCGTCTGGATGTCGTTTTCGTACAAGCTCATTTCTACCTCAATCGGTGTTGGATCTACTGTAAACTTCTTCTTTCCAAAATGATTAAAGAACACAATGATGCCAATGCCCAGACCAATACTGTATGTCAACTCCAATATATTGAATCCTGCAGGTTTTTGTCCCATAAACTGCTCATAAATTTGTTCAAATATTTCCGGAACTCCTGAATCGTTATTAAACGCCATGATTGCAAATGCCGCACCGATAAAGCAAGCCACTACCACAAATACAACCTGACACACTTCCCACAACCGATTTTTCTGTTTCGTCCCCTCATAAGTTACAATGATATCGGTGGCTCCGACGTTCTGAATTTCCAAGCTCGGAAACTCTTTGTGAATACACTCAATAATCTTTAATACAGAGACAACGTATCGATGCTTTCCCGCATCCGGGATCTTAAGAAACTTAAGTGATTTAATTTTGGATAAGACATGTTCCTGCGCACATTCCATAGAAAGCAAATCTCCCAAAGCGACGTCCTGTTGCTTTACCTCAACATTCTGCTCCCCCTTGATGTACAGAATCTCCTTTGCTACTGACATGACTTTTTCAATCCCTTATAGGAAGCAGATACGAGCGTGCCCTCTGCCTGAATTCTCTCTTCATTTAATCCGTGATAATAATAAAGAATCCCCATAATCACTGCTATCATAACAACACACAACAGACAAATGCGGACTCTTTTCTTTGCTTTTTCCATAAACTCCACCTTCTTTCAAAAAATAGTATGGCTATTTTTCTCCAAAAGATACATCTATTTTCCCTCTTAAATTTTTCAAAATTTTCTTTTCCATACGAGAAACCTGAACCTGTGAAATTCCAAGTTCTTTTCCCACCTCTGTCTGCGTTTTGTTGGCAAAATAACGCAGATAAATAAGTTGCCTTGCCTCCTTTTCCAATTCATCTAAAAGTTGCTTTAGCAACATGCGATTTAATATTTTTTCCTCCTGCGGCTCTTTTTCTTCCAGCTTGTCCAACAAAGCGACTTCGTTGCCGTCTTTTTGGTAGACCGGCCTATATAAGGATTCCACCTCGTTACTTGCATCAAGGGCCATAACAAGTTCCTCCTGGTCAACCTGCATCTCGATCGCCAGCTCCTCCACAGTCGGTTCCCGCTGTAATTCTTCCTGCATCTTTTCTCGCATTTGATATGCTTTATAAGATAATTCCTTAAGCGAACGACTCACCTTAATCATACCGTCATCCCGGAGGAAACGTTTGATTTCCCCGGATATCATCGGCACGGCATAGGTTGAAAACTTTACATCATAGGATAAATCAAACTTATCGATTGCCTTTAAAAGACCAATGCTACCTATCTGAAACAGGTCATCAGGCTCCACACCTCTTCCGTAAAATCTTCTTACAACACACCAAATTAGACCCACGTTCTCTTCCACTAACTGTACTCTCGCTTCTTCATCCCCGTCGTGCGACTTGCGAATCAAAGCGATTGTGTGGTCCATAATTCCCTTCCTTTTCCGATTTCTTTCTGCATTTTCACCAAAGTCCCCTGTCCAAGTTCAGATTCCACAGAAATCT
>JAZQEK010000069.1:0-65120 GCA_045538995.1 Acetatifactor sp.
AAAGGAAAAATTATGAATATATGTATTGTTGGATGGTATGGAACAGAGACCTTAGGAGATAGGGCAATATTAGATGGAGTATTATCTGTTTTTGGACAACTTTTGGGGGAATATACTTGTTTCTTGGGTAGTTTATATCCGTTTTTTACAGAACGGACATTATTTGAAGACGGAAAAATATATCTTGAAAACTCACCAATGTGTAAAATTGTAATTTTTGATGAAAAGTCTACAAAAGAAATGAAAAAGGTTATAGCCGCTTCTGATTATGTGCTTGTAGGTGGTGGTCCAATTATGGAGCTGGCAGAGATTAAGTTTTTAATAAAAGCTTTTGAAATTGCAAAGCGATTGGGAAAAATTACGGTATTAATGGGATGCGGATTAGGACCTTTATATAGTAGGGAATATTATCTATTGGCTTCAAAGTTAATATGGTTGAGTGATGATGTGATTTGGAGAGATAAAGTATCTGCTGAATATTGCAAGATAATTGCTGGAAGGGAAGATTGTTATGTTTTAGATGACCCGGCAATTATTTCTGCTCAAATATATAAGAAAAAAACGCAAGGACAAAGGAATGATGAAGTTATAATAAATTTGAGGGATTTTCCTAGGGAATATGGGAGAAATAGAGGTCTATCAGTGGAAAAAGTAAGGGCGATGATTAGGAAACTGTCAGAGAACTATAATGTTAGGTTAATACCCATGCATACTTTCTTTATTGGAGGAGATGATAGAAGATTTTTTGCCGAAATATGTAATGAAGATTTGAGAAAAAGAATTACAGTACAATATAAACCTCAGAATATTTATGAGTTATATGAAACATTTAATAACGCCCATGCTTGTATTGGTATGCGATATCATTCAGTTGTGCTGCAAACTATTTTAAATGGAAATAATTATATATTAGATTATACAGATCCTCAAAGAGGAAAAATAATAGGTTTTTTGGATTATAAAAATTTAAAACAAATATATGCAAACAGATATTTTAATATGCAAAATCAAGAAAAATTTGATATTTCACATTGTATGGAAGAAATATCACAGGATTGGCGATATGCATATGACTTGAGTGATTGTTGTATTGAAAAATACTGTGAAATATTAAGAAAGTAGGAGATGCAATGCAATCCAAAAAAAAGGCAACAATGATTACATTGATTGTGGCAGTGCTTAATAGTGTAGTGATTGCGGTTTTTAACTTAATATATAATAATTTGATTATTAGGAATTATGGTTCGGATGTGAGTGGATTAATATCTACCTTATCACAGTTTGTTAGTATGTTTTCAATACTGGAAGGTGGTTTTACAACAGCAGCAATTGTTGCAGTATATGAACCGTGTGTAAATAAGGATTATGATAAGTTGAATGATGTTATATACACAACAAAAAAGGTGTATATAAAAATAGGAAGTATAATGACCATAATCGTGTCAATGTGTGGTGGAATTTATCTTCAGCTTCTTGAAAGTCCATTGGGCTTTTTTAGGACATATACATTGTTGTTCATTACACTATTATCTACAACTTTGTCGTTATGTTTTCAATCAAGATATAATGTATTATTTCAAGGAACTAATCATGAATATATTCAATTAATAATAGGCTTGTCTTCGAAGACAATAGTTTGGATATTCTCAATAATAATGATATTCAATCATGAGAATATTGTAGATGTATATGCTTTGAATATTTTGGGATTTTTAATAAATATTTTTTTGAGTAAAAAAGTAGAAAAAAAATATTTTGGTTATATTACTAATAGTGGTAATTATAATACAAAGTTAATTAAGGGAACAACAGATGTATTGTTTCAAAAGATAGCAAATACTATTTTTGTTTCTACGGATTTAGTATTGATTTCTGTGGGCGTTGGTTTGGCAGCTACAAGTGTTTACAATTTATATCAGCAGATTTATCGGGTCATTTTTAATTTTCTAGTATCAATTGTGCAGGCACCATTTCATTCATTTGGTCACTTGATTGAAGAGGGCAATAAAAAGAGAATTGAAGAATATTTTAATTTATATTTTAAAATAACACTATTATGTGCTTCTATTCTTTTGGGGGTAACGGGTAGTATGATTTTGAGTTTTATAAGGATATACACAGTAGGTATCACAGATATAAATTATATCAGGAATGAATTGGCTTTGTTATTCTTTTTACAATTTTTTGTTCAGATAGTTAATAGACCTTTTGGAACAATATTGAATGTTTCCGGTAATTTCAATAAACAGAATTTACAATGTGGTATTGCTGCCGTGGTTAATATAGTTTTTTCATTATTATTGATGAGAAAATGGGGAAGCTCGGGTGTCATATTAGGTTCTTTTATAGGAACTTGTATTATCTTATTTGCCAACATGTATCAGTGTAGAGTTTTTCTCGCGAGAATAAAAAGAATGGTGGTTGAAATTTTAGTTAACATGGTGGTGATATTATGTGTACTTCAAATTTCATATAAATATTTAAACTATGCAGAAAATTATTTGTATTGGGCACTGTTAGCAACTTTAGTATTTTTTGCAGAGTGTGTGATTGTTTTAAGTATTAATTTTATGTTGGACTATAAAAATATGTACTTACTTTTTAGTAGAATTAAGCGTATCTTGAGTAGGAAGATATAGTATAAAGTATTATATTTGACAACCCACCATTTTTCTGCTATCATACCTTATTGTATATTTATTAATATTACATGCATATCGACTACTCCATACAGGAGGTAGATCATGAGGGAGGATGTATTATGAAGAAAAGATTATTATCCATTTTACTCGCCGCGAGCCTGGTAGTAATGTCTTTGACAGGTTGTGGTGATGTGGCAACAGGCAGTGATGACCGTGAAACAACACAGGAATCAGAACAGCCCAGCTCTGAGCAGGCAACAGAGGCACCGACGGAAGCACCTACTCCGGAACCTACCGAGGAACCGACCCCGGAACCTACTGAGGAGCCTACCCCTGAACCTACTGAGGCACCCACACCGGAGCCGACGGAAGCACCTACTCCGGAACCCACAGAAGCACCTACAACAGAACCTACCGGTGCGACCGGTGAATGGGCAACTGCTTATGAAGGTTATTTTGAACGTGAAGATATTATGCCTGAGAAGTTCCAGATGGACACAGAGATTTCGCAGGATGGTATTACCTTTGGCATGATTGTAGCATCTGCTGACCAGAAGGCATATATGCGTTACGATTTCGGCGGTATTGCTATGGATATCTACGCAGACGAAGCAAATATATATACCTGTACAGAGATGGCAGGAGAGACTAGCTGGATGTTCGTTCCGATTACTTCTGAAGAGGATGTAGACAGTGTAATCAGCATGGAAGAATCCGGTATGGTGGATACGGACACCTTTACTTCTTATGGTTACAAGGAAGAGGTAACAGAAGACGGCGTTGTATATGATGTGCTGACTTTTGAATCTGATAACGATGGGGAAGCTACTGAGGGTCTTTGCTATATTAACAGAGAAACCCAGAAGATGGAAAAGATGGTAGTGGATACCGAGGCCGGTCCTGCAGTTTTTGATATTACAGAAATTGATGGTATTGAGATTCCTGCTGAAGCAGCTACTGCAACGGAAGGAACTCAGGAAGATTTGGTTGGTGCTATTTTCGGTGTGATTATGATGGGTGCCCTTTCCGGTATGGATTTGGAAGGCATGACCGGTTCAGAGGGTGGTGAAATCACTCTCGATCCAAGTGCAGGAGATATTACTTTTACACCGGCAGATGGCGTTGAAGTGGTAGAAGATGATACCGAAAAAACTACAGGTACTGATGATGGTACAGATTGGTCTATTGCTTATGACAGTTATTTCGAAGGAAACAACATCCTTCCTGAGAAAATGATGATGACTACCTCCATTTCTACCCAGGGGGTTGCTGCAGATGTGCTTTTCGCACAGGATGGTGTGAATTGCAGAATGACTTATGATTTTGGTTCAGTGATTATTACTTTATATGCAGATGATGCAAATGTATATTTGTATGGTGAAATGGGTACTGATGCTAACTGGATGCAGGCACCTGTAGCAGATGAAGCAGATAGAGCAGAGCTGGTTGGCGAAAGTATTACAGAGGTAATAGATGCCGATAGTATTATTTCTCAGACATATCGTGAAGCTATCAATGAGGATGGTTTGATTTATGATGTAATTGATGTGCTGGCAAAGGAAATCGATGGAGATACTGGTGAGGAGCAGGAGCAGGAATTGACTTGTTTCATAAACAGAGGTACTCAGCTTATTGACAAGTTGGTAATCACTGAAGAAGACAATACAGCAGTTTGTTTCTTCGAGGAAATCGATGCAGTGGTAATTCCTGACGAGGCAAAGAATGCTGAAGTAGGAACTGCAGAGGAGTTGGAAGAGACTATGTCCGGTCTGTTGTTGATTGCTGTAATGTCAGCTATGGGTGTGGACGCTTCTCAGATGCAGTAAATAGTTTGATGAAAAAGAAAATGATGAAATGAAGGGCAGAGGGCATGTGATGTGTCCTCTGCTTTTGAGTCTGCCCTTCAAATATCCCTTGACATTTCCCACTAAATTGAGTATGATATTAAAGAATAATAAAAGGCATTGAAGGTGTATAGTAAAGCATCATTTTCTTGCAGAGAGAGGAAGTCACCGGCTGAAAGCTTCCTTAAGTTCAGATGAAGGCTTGAATTTCCCACCGGAGCTGTCCGGATGAAGCGGTTTGGTATGGTAAGTAGTTCGGAACGTGAGTGCGCGTTAAGCATGTTGAGAGTCCAAATATTTATTTGGGAAAATGGGTGGTACCGCGGATTATATTCGTCCCTTGCATAGAGGTTTCTGTGCAAGGGACTTTCTATTGCGTAGAATGAAGGAAAAAGAAAGGAAGAACAAAATGAACGCAAATTTAGAGCTGATTAAGCAGGAAATCATTGCCGGTGCGGAGGCGTTAAATTCCTCCAAGGAAGTGTATGAGTTCAAGAAGAAATTTTTAGATGGCAAGACCGGAAAAATCGGTTTGTTAATGAAGGAAATGAAGAATATTGCTCCGGAGGAGAGAGCTGCCTATGGTAAGGGTGTAAATGAACTGAAGGAATGGGCACTTGGCTTCTTGGGTGAATTGGATGTGAAGATGAAGGAGAAGGAGCTGCAGGCCAGATACGAAGCAGAAAAGATTGATATTTCTCTTCCGTCAGTAGAAACCGAAGAGGGTAATCTGCATCCTATTACATTGGTGCGCAATCAGTTGATTGATATTTTCTCCGGAATGGGCTTTGAAATTTATGAAGGAAGAGAAATTGAAACTGATTATTATAACTTTACAGCATTGAATACTCCACAGGATCATCCGGCAAGAGATATGCAGGATACCTTTTATTTATCACCGGAATTCTTGTTGAGAACCCAGACTTCAGCAGGACAGATTCATGTTATGGAGAAGCAGCAGCCGCCCATTAAGATTTTATCTCCGGGTAAGGTATTCCGTTCCGATGATGATGCTACTCATTCACCTATGTTTACCCAGATGGAAGGTCTGGTAGTGGACAAGGGCATTACTCTTTGCGATTTACAGGGTATGTTGGATGTATTTGTAAAGAAGATTTACGGAGAAGGTACCAAGACCAGACTTCGTCCTTCTTATTTCCCTTTCACAGAGCCTTCTGTAGAAGTGGATTGTAGCTGTTTCGAGTGTGGCGGAACCGGCTGTAAGCTTTGCAAGGGTACCGGTTGGATAGAGATTTTAGGTGCCGGTGTGGTAAACAACAAGGTATTAGAGAACTGTGGCATTGATTCCAATGAATACAGCGGTTTTGCATTTGGTATCGGTATCGAGCGTACCGCGATGTTAAAGTATGGTATTAACAATATTAAGCTGTTGTTTGAGTCTGATTTACGCGTATTGAAGCAGTTGAATGATTAACAAAGAAAGGCAAGGTAAAAAGAAATGATTACACCCCTTAGTTGGTTAAAAGAGTATGTAGATATAGATGTAACACCTCAGGAGTTGCAGGATAAGCTGTTCTCTTGTGGTTTTGAAGTAGAAGAGTTGTATGAAGTTGGTAAGGATATCTGCAAGGTTGTTGTTGGAAAGGTATTGACCTGTGAAGCCATTCCGGATACTCATTTGCATGTTTGTCAGGTGGATTGTGGAGAGCATGGTACCTTCCAGATTTGCTGCGGTGCGGATAATGTAGCAGCCGGTGGCAAGTTCCCGGCAGCACTGGTAGGAGCTACCGTGTATGCTACTGCAAAGGATCACAAGACCGTAGAAGGCGTGATGACTATCGGAAAGGGGAAGTTACGTGGTTATGAATCCCATGGTATGCTTTGTTCCGGTGTAGAACTTGGTGTCAGTGAGAATATGTATCCCGGTGCCGGTTACAATGGTCTGTTGGTGCTTCCCGAGGATGCAGAAATTGGTGCAGATGTAAAGCCTATTTTGGGCTTGGATGACTGGATTTTTGACATTGCCATTACCGCAAATCGTCCGGACTGCCAGAGTATTTTCGGTATTGCCAGAGAAGTGGCTGCAGTATTGGAAAAAGAGTTAAAAATGCCGGCTTTGGATTACACAGAGACTGATGCGGAGTTGGAAGGTTTCCGTGTATCTGTAGAATGTCCGGATTTGTGCCCCAGATATAGTGCACATTATGTGACAGATGTAACTATCGGTGAATCCCCTGCATGGATGAAGCGTCGTTTGGCTTTGGTTGGTATCGATGCGATTTCCAATGTAGTAGATATTACTAATTATATTTTGAAGGAATTGGGTCAGCCCATGCATGCATTTGACCTTTCTACCTTGGAAGGCAATGCAATTTGTGTGAGACGTGCCAAGGACGGAGAACCGATTACCACCCTGGACGGTCAGGATTTGACTTTGACAGAGGCAAATATGGTAATCTGTGATGGTGTGAAGCCGGTAGCTTTGGCAGGTGTTATGGGTGGCTTGAATTCTGAAATTCGGGAGACCACCAGTGCAGTATTGTTTGAGTCTGCAAAGTTTGCCCGTGACAATATCCGCAGAACCTCCAGAGCAGTTGGTAAGCGTTCTGATTCCAGTGCCCGCTATGAAAAGGGTGTGGATGAATATGCAACTGTAATGGCTATGAAGAGAGCGTTGCATTTGATTGAGGAGCTGAACTGTGGTAAGGTGGCTCGTACTCATGTGGATGTAAACACCGGTAACAGTGTAGAGCCCAGAGAACTGACAGTCAGCATTGATAAAGTAAATAAGTGTTTGGGTATTGTGGTTCCCAATGAAGAGATTTTGAAGATTATGACCAATTTGTGCTTCCAGCCTCAGATTACCGATGATACCTTGACACTTCAGGTGCCGGCATATCGTGAGGATATGGAAACCTATCAGGATGTAGCGGAAGAAGTCATCCGTATGTATGGCTATGACCATGTAGTTCCTGCATTTATGCCTTCTGCACAGGTTACCATCGGTGGCTTGAATTTACAGCAGAAGAGTGAGCTTCGTTTGAAGAAGGCACTGTGTAGTGTGGGTGCGTATGAGTGCATTCATTATTCCTTCTTCTCACCTTCCGATTTGGATATGTTGAGATACCCTCAGGATGCAATAGAACGTAAGGCCATCCGTATTATGAACCCAATCAGTGAAGAAATTTCCCTGATGAGAACTACTTTGGCTGCATCTATGGTGAATGCAGTGGTTCGTAACCAGAAGAAGGGCAATCTGGAAGGCAGATTGTTTGAAATTGCTAACGTATATATGCCTTATGAACTGCCTTTGACCCAGTATCCGGATGAAAAATCCAGACTTTGTGTGGGTATTTTCGGGGAAAAGGAAAGCTTTTATACCATGAAGGGTATTGCAGAAAAAATTGCAGATACTTTACAGGTAAGCTTTACTTATGAGAATATGACCAATACCTTCCTGCATCCTTATCAGACTGCAAAGGTATTGTGTGATGGTGTGGAAATCGGTTATTTCGGTAAGCTGGCATATGATATTGCTGACGAATGTGACTTGCGTACTCCTGTGTTTGTAATGGAACTGGATTTGAAGGTATTGTCTCAGTGGTATGGCAAGAAGCCTGTATTTACACCGCTTCCTAAGTTCCCGGAAGAGCAGAGAGACTTGGCTATCGTTGTGGATAAGTCTGTTACTTGTGGCGAAATCGAGAAGGTAATGAAGGAAGCCTGCAAGTATATTACCGGTATCAAGTTGTTTGATATTTACGAAGGCGGACAGATTGCAGCAGACAAGAAGAGTATGGCATTTACCGTAGTATTCACTCCTAAGGAGGAGGCTTTTGGTGCAGAATCCGTGGATGGCTTCGTAAAGAAGATTTTGAAGCAGTTAAATAAGGCATATGGAGCAGAGTTGAGAAGCTAATCATCGGAAGGGGGATAATGAACATAAAGCCCCCGAAAAGCTATTGTTTCAT
This sequence comes from Acetatifactor sp., assembly GCA_045538995.1. GTDB lineage: Bacteria > Bacillota > Clostridia > Lachnospirales > Lachnospiraceae > Acetatifactor. Next base: position 8,419 of record JAZQEK010000069.1, read on the forward strand.
GAGAGGTAGTAAGAGAGGTAACAATGGAAAAGAAGAATACTTGGCAAACGTATAGTACGCAGCAGCTTCAGGAACTGGAAAAGCTGTGTAAGAGTTATAGAGAGTTTCTGGATAATGGGAAGACAGAAAGAGAATGTATTCACCAAATCGTCAACACCATTGAGACTGCCGGTTATCGTAAGCTGGAAAGCCTGATACAGAGCAATACACCGGTAAAAGCCGGTGACAAGGTGTATAGCGTATGGATGAACAAATCCATCGCTATGTACCATGTTGGTGAAAAACCTATGACTGAGGGTATGAATATTCTGGGAGCTCATATTGACAGCCCACGCTTGGATGTGAAGCAGAACCCTTTGTATGAGGACAACGGCTTTGCCTATTTGGACACTCATTACTATGGTGGTGTAAAGAAATATCAGTGGGTAACTCTGCCCCTGGCCATTCATGGTGTGGTAGTGAAAAAGGATGGTACTACGGTAGAAATCAATATCGGGGAAAGAGAAGAGGACCCTGTATTCTTCGTTTCTGATTTGTTGATTCATTTGGCTGGCGAACAGTTGGAAAAGAAGGCTGCCAAGGTAATTGAAGGAGAAGCACTGGATATTATCGTAGGAAACAGACCCTTGCTTATTGATAAGACCAAAACAGAGGATAAGAACGCGGATGGCAAGAAAGAAAAGGTCAAAGAAGCGGTCAAGTCCGGAGTGTTGGAGATTCTGAAGAATGTTTATGGTATCGAAGAAGAAGATTTCCTGTCTGCAGAGCTGGAGGTAGTTCCGGCAGGAAAGGCCAGAGAAGCAGGCTTCGACAGAAGTATGATTCTGGGCTATGGACAGGATGACAGAGTATGTGCCTTTACCTCTATGCAGGCTATTTTGGATGTGCAGAAGGTCAATCGTACTGTGTGTTGTATTCTGGTAGACAAGGAGGAAATCGGTTCTGTAGGAGCTACCGGTATGCAGTCTAAGTTCTTTGAGAACAGTGTGGCAGAGCTCATGAATTTAATGGGGCAGTACAGTGAGTTAAATGTGCGTCGTTGTTTGGCACATTCCTGCATGCTTTCTTCGGATGTAAGTGCCGGTTTCGACCCTTCTTATGCAGGATGCTTCGAGAAGAAAAATGCGGCATTCTTGGGTGGTGGTATGGTATTTAATAAATTCACCGGTGCCAGAGGAAAGTCCGGCTCTAATGATGCCAATGCGGAATATATTGCACATCTTCGTGGTATTTTTGAAAAGAGAAATATTAATTTCCAGACAGCTGAGCTGGGTAAGGTGGATGTAGGCGGTGGCGGTACCATTGCTTATATTCTGGCATTGTATGGAATGAATGTAATTGATAGTGGTGTGGCGGTGTTGAATATGCATGCTCCCTGGGAGGCAACCAGTAAGGCAGATGTGTATGAGACCTATCGCGGCTACATTGCTTTTATAGAAGAGGCTACAATCGAATGACAGAGTTAAAGAAATCAGATTTTTATTTTGACTTGCCGGAGGAACTGATTGCACAGGATCCCTTGGAGGACCGTTCTTCTTCCAGGCTGTTGGTTCTCCATAAAGAAACCGGAGCAGTAGAACATCATATTTTTCGTGATATTGTGGATTATTTGCAGGAGGGGGATTGTCTGGTATTGAATAATACCAAGGTAATCCCGGCCAGACTGCTTGGAGAGAGAGAAGGAACCGGAGCCCATGTGGAGGTGCTTTTGTTGAAGCGTCACGAAGGTGATGTATGGGAAACTCTGGTGAAACCGGGTAAGAAGTGCAGACCCGGCAATCGCTTAAGCTTCGGTGATGGATTGCTGAAGGCGGAGGTTTTGGAAACGGTAGAGGAAGGTAATCGACTCATCCGTTTTGAGTACGAAGGTATTTTTGAAGAGGTATTGGACCGTTTGGGAGAAATGCCCCTGCCACCTTATATTACACACAAATTGCAGGATAAGAACCGTTATCAGACGGTTTATGCCAAGTATGAGGGATCGGCTGCTGCACCTACTGCGGGATTGCACTTTACACCGCAGTTATTGGAGGCTATTGAGCAGAAGGGTGTTAAAATTGCATACGTGACTTTGCATGTAGGTTTGGGAACCTTCCGCCCTGTAAAGGAGGAGAATATCTTAGACCATCATATGCATTCTGAATTTTATCAGGTGTCTGAAGAGGCTGCACAGACTATTAACGAAACCAAACAAAAGGGTGGCAGAGTGATTTGTGTCGGAACCACCAGTTGCCGTACCGTAGAAAGTGCCTCTACATCGGATGGAGTGATACATGCAGGTTGTGACAATACGGAGATATTTATTTATCCCGGTTATTCCTTTAAAGTATTGGATTGTCTGATTACGAATTTCCATCTGCCGGAATCAACCTTGGTAATGTTGGTATCTGCTTTGGCCGGTAGGGAGAATGTTCTGGCGGCTTATGAAGAAGCGGTGCGGGAGCGTTATCGGTTCTTTAGTTTCGGAGATGCTATGTTTGTGACAAATGGAATGGTTAAAGAATGAAAAACGACTTGAGTTTGTATTTCTAACATGATATACTACATTTATATAGCACTATATTGATATAGTGCGGATGGGGAGAAGGTTACATGGAAGAGAGAAGAAGAAGCAAAAGAACAGAGTTGAATTCCAGACTGGTGATTAAGCGTTTGGATTCACAGGAGGAACAGGAAGTTATTATTGATATTACCGATGTTTCCAAGACAGGGGTAGGTTTTGTTTGTACAGAAGCATTGTCTATTGGAAATGTATATGAATCGTTTTTGACCATTTGGACCAAGGAAGTGATTCATGCGTTCCTGAGAATTGTACGAATTGAATTAATTAATGGTAATTTCCAGTATGGTGCCGTATTTATCGGTATGCCGGAAATGGACGCAGCCAGAATCGAAACTTATCAGACAGTCAATGAAGAGATTAAGTAGGAATTTGGAACAGAATTTGAATAAGAAGTTGAATACAGAGTGGACGAAAAAATGGAGAATAGTGGTTAGTAGCATAGCCACTATTTTTCTAATTATGCTATATGGTGTTATCTTTTCTTTCTCAGAGCAGGATGGAGAGACTTCCGGTAGCCTCAGTCGAATGATTTCCGAGAAGTGTGTGGCATTTTTGAATGCTCTTTCGGGAAAAGGCTGGTCTGAGCTGATGATGGAAGGGTTGGCAGAGTATTTTGAAAATCCAATCCGTAAGCTGGCACATTTTGCGGAATATGCAGTGATGGGCTGTCTGTTGTTCGGGATGTGGTACCCTTGGCTGGGACCGGCGAAAGAGGAGAAGGAAGTTCTGACAGATGAGGTACATAAAGTGTCTGGGAGAGGATACCCTTTGTTGTGGAAGGTGATAGTGCCTTGGGTATTTGTATCGGCGGCATTGGATGAAATCCATCAATTGTTTACACCGGGCAGATGCGGTAACTTTGGGGATGTATTATTGGATACGGCAGGAGGCTGTTTTGGATTGTTTTGCTGTATCTTAGTATTGAGAATCAAGAAAAGGGGGATTTCTATGAAAACACGGAAGATGGGTATCTTTAATCGTTTGTTTCTGATACTGGCGGTGCTGTTACTGGTGGGAAATGCAGTGCTGGGCTTTTTGGCCTACGGACGTTCCCAAAAGTCTCTGTTTGGACAGATACAAAGCAATGCAAAGAATATTGCACAGTGTGCTGCCATGAATGTGAGCGGTGATTTGTTGCAAGGTATCGATGTGGGTGAGGAAGGAACTGAGGACTATGAAACCATTATTGAAGAATTGGCCTTATTTCGAGACAACGCAGACATTGAGTATATTTATACCCTGCGCCAGGTAGGAGAAACCAATTTTGAGTTTGTAGTGGATTCTGACCCGGAGGAGCCGGCGGCAATCGGAGAAGTTTGTGAAGAAACCGATGCTTTGATAGAAGCGTTTTCTGCTCAGATTACTACAGCAGATGATGCACCTTTTCAGGATGAATGGGGAAGTCATGTTTCTGCATACAGTCCTGTTTTTGACGGAAGTGCAGTGGTTGGTGTGGTAGGTGTGGATATCAGTGCGAATTGGATTGAGGAACAGATGATGGCTTTGCGTAATCTGGTGTTGGTTACCTGTATCGTCACCTATGCGGTAAGTATGCTGCTGCTTCAGTTTGTAATGTTGAGATTTAAGAGAAGTGTGAATAAATTAAATGACAAGGTCAAGGAGCTGGCAAGCGGTTCCGGAGATTTGCGTCGTGAAATTGATATTCACTCCGGCGATGAGTTGGAGGAGATTGCCAAGAATATGAATGCCTTTTTAGGGCAGATACGCGACCTTGTAAAGGAAGTGGCACAGTCTACGGATGATATTCTGGAAGCCGGAGAAGAACTGAATACAACGGTGAAGAACAATAGTATGGTTATGTCCGGTATGAATTCAGAGATTCAGGACATTAGTGCCAATATGGAAGAAAGTGTGATTTGCAGCAGAGCTTTGTCGGAGAGCTTGGCAGACAGTGCAGAGCATATTGCGGCATTTGCCCAAAATGTGGAAGAAATCTGTGTCATGGTGCAGAAGGCAAATGCTAATGCACAGGATACTTCCGTTATGGCAAAAGAAAACCGTAAGAATGCATTGGATACCATAGAGGTTTTGCAGGATAGAATTCAAAAGACCAAGGATGATGTGGCAAAGATTGAACAGGTAAAGAATATTGCGGAGGAAATCGGTACTATAGCAAGTCAGACCAGAATGCTGAGTTTGAATGCACAGATTGAGGCTGCACGTGCCGGCGCCATGGGTGCAGGCTTTGCGGTGGTTGCTACAGAGGTTGGAAAGTTAAGTAATGATATTGACCGTGCGGTGGCAGAAATCAACCATATCAATGGTCAGGTGTTGACTGCGGTAGATGCTCTTACGGAAGCGTTGGCAGAAATGATTCGTTTCATGGGAGAAGATGTGGCGAAGGATTATGATGCTTTTGCGGCATTGGGAGAAGAGTATGGAAATACTACCGATACCATTCGTGTGCAGATGACAGAAATCGGGAAACAGAGTGCACAGATTTCCCAAAATATTTCGGATATCAATGCCAGTGTGCAGACCATTACCACCACAGTTACCATGACTGCAGAAAGTGCACATGGTCTGGCGGAATCTACCAATCAAATAGCAGAGAGCTTCGAAGGGCTCTGTGAAGCGTCCCAGAAGAATACACAGCATTCGGAAAATCTGAATGAGCAGGTAGGAAAATATAGTTATTAATGGATTGGAAAAGGGCTTCCTGATGGTAGGGAGCCCTTTTGAAATGCAAATATGGTAGAGTTGCTGTTGTTTGTTGGAGAAACGTTAAGGTTTTACATCTTTTTCTCGTAAAACAAATAGCTGCGTTGCTGCAACAGTTCCTTGGATTTTTCCAAAGCAGCTTCGTCATAGAATTCCAGTCGCAGAGCACCATATTCCTGCTCGCGGTTGTGGGTGATACCGATATTTTTAATATTGATACCATTCACTGCCAGAATGGTGGTAATAGCAGCTAAGGAACCGGCCTGGTCTGCAATATCCACGGTTAATACATAAGAGCGTTTGATAGGTCCGCTGGAAGCATTGATAAAGGAATCACGGTAGATTCTGGCTTCATCGAACAGTTGATATAATTCCTCTTCGTGATGTCCGTCCAAATCCTGCTTGATTTGTGCCAGAGAGTGGATATAGTCGTCCAAAAGCCGGGAAATATTGTCTGTATTGGTCAGACAAATTTGCTGCCACATCTGAGCAGAGGAGGAGGCGATACGGGTAATGTCCTTAAAGCCTCCGGCTGCCACCATCTTCATGATGCCTTCCTTGGAGTCGGAGTCCCGCACCAAATTCACCAAAGAAGCCGCAATCACATGAGGCAGATGGCTGATGGCTGCAGTTACATAGTCGTGCTGTTTGTAGTCTAAAATCAAGGGAATGGCCCCGGTCTGCAACACCAGATCCTTGTAGGCTTCCAATTTTTCGGCAGGAGTCTGTGCAGTAGGGGTTAGTATATAATAAGCATTTTCTAAAAGAGAGGCTTTGGAATTCTGATAACCGAAACGTTCGCTGCCGGCCATGGGGTGTCCGCCAATAAACTGTTTTTCTAAACCGGCTTCTATAATATGCTGGTGAATGTTTGTTTTCACACTGCCTACATCCGTGAGAACACTGCTCTCTGACAGAACGGCCTTTACAGCAGCCAGATTGGCATCATTTTTCTGCACGGGAGCACAAAGAAAGATATAATCACAACCCGAAAAACGCTCATCGATGGAAGTGGCTGCCACATCCACGATTCCTTCTGCGGTAGCAGAGGTTAAGGTGGTTTCATTCACATCATAAGCAGTAATCTTTAAGTCTTCTATATTTTTTTTCAACGACTTGGCAATGGAGCCGCCAATCAGCCCCAGTCCAATAAAGCCAATATGTAAGGTTTGCATAGTTGCCTCCGGTAAAAATTGTTCTATTATTACTATACCACTTTAAAGCGTGAAATACAATATAAAGTTTTTTTGAAACTTTTTCATAAAAATGTGTGCAATTTTAACAATTTATCTTGTAAAATGTCTAATAATTTAGTAAAATAACCTCATGGGGTTTGTGTTATTTCAATTTTGCTATGGCAGAATTCCCAAATCACAACATATTTGGAGGAAGACATATGAATATTTACACAACTGACAAAATTCGTAACGTATGTTTATTGGGCCACGGTGGCAGCGGAAAGACCAGCTTGGTAGAGGCAATGGCTTATTTGTCCGGTATTACCTCTCGATTGGGAAAAGTGGCTGATGGAAATACAATCAGTGACTATAGCAAAGAAGAACAGAAGAGACAGTTTTCGATCAGTACTTCCGTAGTACCTATTGAATGGGACGGATATAAGATTAATGTGTTGGATACCCCCGGTTATTTCGACTTTGTAGGGGAAGTGGAAGAAGCCATGAGTGCAGCCGGTGCAGCGATTATCGTTGTGAATGGTAAGGCGGGTGTGGAAGTTGGTACTATCAAGGCTTGGGAGCTTTGTGAGAAGTATAAATTACCCAGAATTATTTATGTTTCCAACATGGACGTGGACAATGCATCTTTCCGCCAGGTGGTAGAGGATATGACCAATCTGTTTGGTAAGAAGTTGGCTCCTTTCCATTTACCGATTCGTGAGAATGAGAAGTTCGTCGGTTACGTAAACGTAATCAGTGAGACTGCGAACCGTTGGGTTGGTAAGGAAGTAGTGGAGTGTGAAATTCCGGAATATAACAAGGCGAACCTGCAGATTTGCCGTGATACTCTCATGGAAGCTGTAGCAGAGACCAGTGAAGAGTTTATGGAGAGATATTTCAGCGGAGAAACCTTCTCAGAAGCAGAAATTCGTGCAGCACTTCGTTCTAACGTATGGGATGGCAGTATCGTTCCCATGACCATGGGTTCCAGTACCTTGATGCAGGGTGTGTATACCTTGATTGAAGATATTATTAAATATGTTCCCAGTCCGGAGAACAGAGAAGTAGCCGGTATTAATATGAAGACCAGTGAAATTTATCATGCTGACTATGATTTTGCAAAGGCAAAGTCTGCATATATCTGGAAAACTATCGTGGATCCTTTTATCGGAAAATATTCTTTGATAAAAGTGAATTCAGGTGTTTTAAAAACAGACGACTTGTTGTATAATGTGGATAAGGATATTGAGGAAAAGATTGGTAAGATTTATGTGCTTCAGGGTAACAAGCCTATCGAAGTAAAGGAATTGCATGCCGGTGATATCGGTGCATTGGCGAAGCTGACCGCAGCCAGAACCGGTAACAGCTTATCTACCAAGGCAACTACCATTAAGTTTGGTAAGACCGAAATATCTACACCTTATACATATATGAGATATAAGCCGAAGAACAAGGCGGATATTGATAAGATTTCACAGGCACTTCAGAAGATGACTCACGAAGATCAGACCTTGAAGGTGGTGAATGATGCGGAAAACAGACAGACCTTGATTTATGGTATGGGCGACCAGCATCTGGATATCGTAGTGAGCAGACTGTTGAATGAATATAAGGTGGAAATCGAATTGACGAAGCCGAAGATTGCTTTCCGTGAAACCATTAAGAAGACTTCTGATGTAGAAGCAAAGCATAAGAAGCAGTCCGGCGGACATGGACAGTATGGTCATGTAAAGATGCGTTTCAGTCCTTCCAATGATATGGAACAGGCATTTGTATTTGAACAGGAGGTTGTTGGCGGAGCTGTTCCGAAGAACTTCTTCCCGGCAGTGGAAAAGGGTCTGCAGGAATCTATCGAAAGAGGTCCTTTGGCTGCATATCCGGTAGTGGGTGTGAAGGCGGTTCTTTATGATGGTTCTTATCATCCGGTTGACTCCTCTGAAATGGCATTCAAGATGGCTACTATTCAGGCATTTAAGAAAGGCTTTATGGAGGCTCATCCTGTATTATTAGAGCCCATTGCCAGCTTAAAGGTAACAGTGCCGGATTCTTATACCGGTGATGTTATGGGTGATTTAAATAAGAGAAGAGGCCGCGTGCTTGGTATGAATCCGTTACCGGGTGGCAAGCAGGTGGTTGAGGCTGAAATTCCGATGAGTTCCTTGTTTGGTTATTGTACAGACCTGCGTTCCATGACCGGCGGTCGTGGAGAGTATTCTTACGAATTTGTAAGATATGAGCAGGCACCGAGCGATGTGCAGGAAAAGGAAGTTGCAGCCAGAGCTGCAAAGGTTGCAGAGAACAACCTGGAAGAATAAAATTGATATGTGGCAGCGGTATCGCTGCCACATTTTACGAGGAGCATTTTATGGTAGGGAACAAAAAGGTGATTGGTGTGTGTCTGACCAAGCTTTATGACACATCAATATCCAACTACATAAGCAGATTACATGGCTTTGCCAAAAAACAAGGTTATAAGTTAATTGTATTTAATAGTTTTTTGGACTTTTATCATGGAGATTCCTTTGATGAAGGTGCAAGAACTGTTTATGATATCATTAATTATGATATTGTTGATGCAATTATCATTTATGAAGAGAGTTTTTTAGATAAATCAATTGTAGAAAAAATTGTAGAAAAATCACACTCCCATAATGTTCCGGTTATACTCATTGATAAAGAAATGGAAGGCTGTTATTCCGTTATGAAAGAATGTGATGATGCCTTCAAGTATATTATTAGACATGTGATTGAGGATCATGGGATTAAAGACACTTTCTTTATGGCCGGAAATGGTCCGGATGATGTGTATTCACAAAAACGAATTGCCTGCTATAAAGAGGTTTTAGAGAAAAATGGTCTGAAATTTGATGAGAAAAACGTAGGATACGGACGCTATTGGTCAGAACCAACCAAAACGGTTATGGAACAATTGTTACATGAGCGAAAGGAGATGCCGAAAGCATTTATCTGTGCAAATGACAGCATGGCTATTACTGTGTGTAAGGTATTAACGAACCATGGGTATAAGGTTCCCAAGGATATTATTGTGACAGGTTTTGATGGTGTTCCGGCCGGGAATTATAATACCCCCAGTCTTACAACCTGTAATGAAAATCTGTCCGGATTGGCAGAACAGACTATAAGAATGGTTCGGCTTATCTTAGAGGAAGGAAGACCTTGCTGTGTAATGGATAATAAATATAAACCGGCGATTGGGGAATCTTGTGGTTGTGTCCAGATGACAGAGGACGGATTCCGAATGGATGCAGAATATTTATTTAATGCATTGAATAGCATGGAAGCACATGAAGAAGACATGTTTAACTGGATTGACAGAATGTTGGGAATTCAGGACATGAGCTCTCTGTATAGTAATTTGTCAGGATGTATTATAGAGAATTCGATGGTATGTCTTAACAATGATCTTATGACATCTGCCATGAATAAGACAGAAGGAAAAGATGGTAGAAACTTTACGGATGAATTGTTAGTGGTTACCTCCAGACGTTCTAACAAAAATAGCGACCAGATAGGAATGTCGGAACTGAAGGATATGATTCCGAATGTAGAGAGATGGGCGGAAGATGATACACTGTGTATATTAACCTCTATGTATGCAGGAGATGAGGTCTGCGGTTATTATGTGGTTCCTACCAGTGAAATTATGAGTTGCCGTCATAAGATTAAGCGAGTATCAAAAGCAATTAATGTAGCCTGCAATGTGACCTTGAATTATTTCCGCCAGAAGAATCTGCAGCGTAGTGTAGAGACTGCGACCATCGTAAATCCTGTTACGGGATTGCCGAATTTGAAGGGAACAGTAGACTGGTTTGAAGATTTTTCCTCTATAGCACATAATCATAAAAAGGCATTGTCCATTTCTGTTTACGGAATGCCGAAGTATACTTATATTTATGAAAATTACGGAGTAAAGGATGTAGAGGAAGCAGTAAAGAATGTGGCAGAGTTTTTGAAGATTTCCAATCCGGAGAATTGTTTTGTAGGACATATTTCTGAGGATGAATTTGTAGTCATCAATTATTATAATGATGATAGTATCATAGGTGATACCATTAATCATGCTACAACATCTTTCTTCCAATTGAATGAAGAATATAACAGAAACAGTAATAAAGAATATTTTGTGGAAGTGAATTGTGGTTGTACGGTAGTATTTTCCGGCTGGGAAGGTTCCGTGGAAGGATTCATTAAGTTTGCAAACAGTGAAATGTATATGAATCGTTTAAAGATGGGTGCAGGTCCGGTATTAAAGGAAGAAACAGCAAGTACGGAGCATTACAATGCATTGGAATTGTTGATTGAGAAAAATCTCTTCCATTATCATTTCCAGCCTATTGTAGATGCAAAGAATGGAGAAATTTATGCATATGAGGCATTGATGCGTACGGATGCCAGTATCGGCATGAATCCTCTGGAGGTATTAGAGGCTGCGAAGGAATGTAATCATCTTTATGATATTGAAAAAGCTACCTTGTTTAATGTCATGGAACGCTACACGAAGGAGCAAGAGGTGTTCGGCGGAAAGAAGGTCTTTATCAATACGATACCGGGATATTTCCTGAATGAAGCGGATTTGTCACATCTAATCGGTAAGTATGGAAAGCTTATGAAGAATGTGGTGTTTGAGCTGACAGAGCAGAATACGGTATCGGATGATGAATTAAATAATATCCGAAGAATTGGCGAGGGTGCGGAGACAGAGAGTAGTCAGATTGCTATTGATGACTATGGTACCGGGCATTCGAACATTGTGAATTTGATGCGTTATTCGCCGCATATTATTAAAATTGACCGTTTTCTGGTATCCAATATCCATGAAGACAAGAACAAGCAGATGTTTGTGCGAAATACCATAGAGTTTGCACGGATGAATGATATTAAAGTATTGGCTGAGGGTGTGGAAACTGCAGATGAACTGGCCATGGTAATTCGTCTGGGCGTGGACTTTATTCAGGGATATTATACAGGCAAGCCGGTTTCTGTTCCGATTGACAAAATCATGGAAGATATTCGCAGGGAAATCTTGGTGGCGAATAAGATGCTGGCATAAATTAGTTTTTGCTTGACATCTTGTCAAAAAGTGATAAAATTGATTACAGTTTTATAAAGTAACAACTGTGAAAAGGAGTAGTAGAAGTCCTTAGTTGTCAGAGAGTTGTCGGGTGGTGCGAGACAATAGCGACGGATTTTGAACTCACCTTGGAGTTTTTGAGGGGAAAGCAAGGTTAATTTGTGAGTAGTTTCGAACGGGTACTCCCGTTATAGAGTAATAAGTGCACGGATGTATTCGTGGATGTGCATAGGAAGATTCTGTACCAAGCAGATTCGGATGATGTGTGTCAGGAAACAGAAGTGAACTAGAGTGGTACCACGGAATTTTAAGCCCTTTCGTCTCTAGATTGCGAAAGGGCTTTTGTATTGTGAGACAGAAGAAAGAGAGGAAAAATCATGGCTATACCTTATAACCACAAAGAAGTGGAACAGAAATGGCAGGCTGTATGGGATGAGGAGAAGGCATTTGCTACCTCTAATGATTATAGCAAGCCGAAATATTATTGTTTGGTGGAGTTCCCGTATCCTTCCGGACAGGGACTTCATGTAGGTCATCCGAGACCTTATACTGCATTGGATATCGTAGCTCGTAAGCGTAGAATGCAGGGCTACAATGTACTTTATCCTATGGGATGGGATGCATTTGGTTTGCCTACCGAGAACTATGCAATTCAAAATCATATTCATCCGAAGATTGTTACCAAGAACAATGTGGCAAGATTCAAGGGGCAGCTTCATGCACTTGGCTATTCCTTTGACTGGGACAGAGAAATCAATACCACAGATGAGGACTACTACAAGTGGACACAGTGGATTTTCCTGAAATTATTCAAGGCTGGTTTGGCTTACAAGTCGGAGATGCCTATTAACTGGTGTACCTCTTGTAAGGTTGGTTTGGCTAACGAAGAGGTAGTAAACGGTACCTGTGAGCGTTGTGGCGCAGAGGTTGTTCGTAAGGTGAAGAGCCAGTGGATGTTAAAGATTACCGAGTATGCGGATAAACTGATTCAGGATTTGGATACGGTAGATTATATCGAGCGAGTAAAGGTTTCTCAGAAGAACTGGATTGGTAAGAGTCAGGGTGCAGAGGTTGACTTTACACTGACCGGCAAGGAGGAGAAACTTCGTATTTACACTACCAGACCGGACACCTTGTTTGGTGTAACCTACATGGTTGTATCTCCGGAGCATCCCCTGATTGACAAGTATCAGGCTGAAATTACCAACTGGGATGATATCGTGGCATATCGTGAGATGGCTTCCAAAAAGTCTGATTTCGAACGTACGGAGCTGGCAAAGGATAAGACCGGTGTAATGATTCAGGGATTAACCGCAACCAATCCTGTAAACGGTAAGGAAATTCCGGTTTGGATTTCTGACTATGTACTCATGACTTATGGTACCGGTGCGATTATGGCGGTGCCAGCTCATGATGAGAGAGACTGGGAGTTTGCAAAGAAGTTTAATATGCCGATTATTGAAGTAGTAGCCGGCAGTGAAGTGAGTGTACAGGATGCATGCTACAGCGATGTGGCAACCGGAACTTTGGTAAATTCTGACTTCTTAAACGGCTTGTCCGTAGAAGAAGCAAAGGCAAAGATTATTGCGTTCTTAGAAGAAAAGGGTATCGGTACCCCTAAGACCAACTTCAAGCTGCGTGACTGGGTATTCTCCAGACAGCGTTACTGGGGTGAACCGATTCCGGTTGTAAAATGTGAAAAGTGTGGTTTCGTGCCGCTTGATGAAAGTGAACTTCCTTTGGTACTTCCTGAGGTAGAAAGCTATATGCCTACCGATAATGGTGAGTCACCTTTGGCAGCCATGACTGACTGGGTAAATACGACCTGTCCTTGCTGTGGAGGTCCGGCACAGAGAGAAACCGATACCATGCCTCAGTGGGCTGGTTCTTCCTGGTATTTCCTCCGATATACTGACCCTACTAACAAGGAAGCTTTGGCCAGCAAGGAAGCTTTGGAATACTGGATGCCTGTAGACTGGTACAATGGTGGTATGGAGCATACTACCTTGCACTTGCTTTACTCCAGATTCTGGCACAAGTTCCTGTATGACCAGAAGGTAGTGAATACAGCAGAACCTTATCAGAAGAGAACCTCTCATGGTATGATTTTGGGTTCCAATGGTGAGAAGATGTCCAAGTCCCGCGGAAACGTAGTAAATCCTGACGATATTGTACAGGAATTTGGTGCAGATACCTTAAGAACCTATGAAATGTTCATCGGTGCTTTTGATTTGAGTGCTGCATGGAGTGAGGATGGTGTAAAGGGTTGCCGTAGATTCCTTGAGAGAGTTTGGAAGCTACAGGATTTGGTAGTAGAGGGTGACGACTACAGTGCTGATTTGGAAACTAAGATGCATCAGACCATCAAGAAAGTTTCCGGTGATTTCGAAACCTTGAAGTACAACACCGCTATTGCAGCCATGATGGCTTTGATCAATGAGTTCTACAAGAAGAATGCTGTAACCAAGGGCGAATACAAGACCTTGCTTACTTTGTTAAATCCTGTAGCACCTCATATTACCGAAGAACTTTGGGCGATGTCCGGATTTGAAGGCAGAGTATATCAGACAGCATGGCCGGTATACGACGAGGCAAAGACCGTAGAAGCTACTGTGGAAATCGCGGTACAGATTAACGGTAAGGTAAAGGCTACCGTATCGATTTCCAAGGACGAGGAGAAGGATAGTGCTATTGCTAAGGCGAAGGAAGCTTTGGGCGATAAGCTGACCGGAACCATCGTAAAGGAAATCTATGTACCGGGCAGACTGGTAAATATTGTGGCAAAATAGGCAAAAATGTTACAGTGTGATGACAGGTTGTCCTAAGATTGTATGATGCATATTTGGAATGAATAGGGTAGGAGCAAGGAGCAGCTTAATGCTGTCCCTTGCTCTTTTTTAGCAGTGCGTCAATTTGGCTCAATTCTTCTTCTGTAGAATGCTTTTTGATAGCCTGTATACAGGCTGCAACTTCCTCCTGCGTAAAGGTTAAATGTTCGGCTTTTGCTTTCTTCATCATAGGTAGGACAAAACTCATCATTTGCTTCTGATTTTTCCCTTTCCCCTCTGAAAAGAGTTTGCCAAGAAACTCCAACTTGGCCGGTGGAATATCCTTTACCAGTTCGTCCTCCATCCATTCGGGGCGGTTGTTTGCTTGTTCCATAATGATATATCCTCCTTGTTTTGGGGTGGTGACTATAGGTAGGGAATGCGTAGCTCCCTTCCTGAAAATGTCACATACTGTCTATCAGCGTACAGTGCTCGGACATAAGTATTTCTAAGTGTTGCGGTATAGCGGTTTCCTGCTTCCGCAACCGCCACATACGGCCCATCCGTGGACCGGATGTGGCTTTCCCAAACATCGTGTTTGGGAATTGCTGTATATAGAACAAAACACTAAGAAATACAATATGTCCTGTGCGAGTACTTTGATAGACAATATGTGCCATTTTCAAAAGGGGAGCTACGCATTCCCTACTCCGGGTCTCCACCGGAAAAATAGTCCGTCATGGCATTGATATCCATGCCTCCACCGCTAAACACGCTGCTCATGGCTGCCAGTATCTCTGGGTTAAAGCTGCCGGTTTCACCGTCCGGGTTTCCCATGCCTTCCGGGAAGAGCTCCTTCATGGTTTCCAACATTTCCATCATATCCTGCATGTTACGCATGGCTTCGAACAGATTTCGTATTTTGGTGAATTGCTGTTTTTGAGAAGGTGTGCTGTAGGGGAGCAGCTCCTCAAAAAGACTGCTGAAATCGAAGGGGTTGTCAGTGGGTGCAGGGTTATCCGTAGGGAATAATGAATGTGTTTTGCGATTGGATAATTGCTTAAAATACTGCATGGTATAATGCAGCTCCATATATTTAATATAGATGGCCAGATTTCCTTGCAGGGAGACAGGGAGAAAGGGCAGAAGTACCTTGAACATACAAATATGATTGTTGGTAAAAGTTGTGTCAAAGGAATTTACCTTGCAGGGTCTTATGTCCTCCATATTGCCTCCTTTTTATGGATATCGGTTTTTTATTATATTCCATCATATTCCGGTAAGACTTGCTTTAGAAGCAAACCTGAGATTGTGACAAAGCATGAAAAAATAGACCCCGTCGCCGGGGCCTATTTTACGCGGGTTGTTAGCAGCAGCGAGAATTGTTGTTACCGCCACAGAAGCAGCTAATCAACAGAATCCAGATTAACCATTCGCAGGAATTGTTGTTGTCATCGCAACCACATCCACAGCTATTGCCGCCTAAGATATTGCCAAAGCCACAACCGCCGCCATTGCCACCGCAGAAGCAGGACAGAAGAAGAATCCAGATGATCCAGCTGCAACCACCGTTGCCGCCCCAGTTAGAAGTATTGTTGCATCCGCAATTTGTAGCTGTTAAGTCACTCATATATGTGCCTCCAAAGTTTTGTTTATACTTCATAGTATGCAGGGGGCTTGTCGATGTTTCGTATTCTTTTTGGATATTTTTGGGATTTATTTCCTATTTGTCGTGTAAAAGTTTGTGAAAAAAGGACTTGAATAAATCGTCATATATAGTAAAATAGATATAGTAGAGTGAGATTATTGTGCCTACACGATGTGGGGGATTAGATATATCGGAGTAAATATGACACAGAGTAATAGATATGGAAGCAATGGTTCTGCAAACCGTCCAATCAGAAAGAGTACTGACGGAAAGATAATTGTTAGTGAACGCAGAACCGTTGATAATAATAGAACTTCAGGGAGGAACCGCAGCACCGGAAATTCTGTACAGGGACGACAGGCTGAAGGTGTTCGGAGAGAAAGTGAAAAGAGCAAAAAGAGTGCATATGAAGCTCAGGTAGAGGCTTATGTGCAGGAAGAATTGAAGAAAAGAGAAAAAAAGCGAAAGCTTTTCATTTCCTTGTGTGCGGTGTTAGGCAGTTTGTGTCTGTTATATGTGGGGTTTTATTGCTATGAAGATTACCGCACCCGTAAAAATTATGAGCAGATGGCTGCCATGAAGGAAGAAAAAGATTATAGTCAGTTCCTTCAGGTGGAAGAGGAGCAGGAGCCGGTTATAAATTATACAAATGGTTCCAAGGAAGCTCCGGAAATACTTGATGAGTATAAGAAGCTATACAATAAGAATAAAAAGCTAATCGGATGGCTGAAGATTGCCGATAACAATACGGGGAAGGTTTTTATAGACTTGCCTGTAATGCAGACTATAGATAATGAGTATTACCTGACACATAATGTCAATCAGGAAAAGGATCGAAACGGTGCTTTGTTTCTGGATAAGGATTGTGATGTGATTGAGAGGAGTACGAACCTGATTGTCTATGGTCATCATATGCGTAGCGGCAGAATGTTTGGTAAGCTGGATGACTATGAGTCGGAGAAGTTTTATAAGAAGCATTCCACCATACAGTTTGATACCATCTACGAAAAAGGAACCTACGAAGTAATGTATGTGTTCCGTTCCAAGGTGTTCCGGGAAGAAGAGGTAGTGTTCAAATATTACCAGTTCATTGATTGCTACAGTGAGCAGGAATTTGAATCCAATATGGCAGAAATGGCAGCACTTTCTCTTTATGATACCGGCGTGACAGCAGAGTATGGGGATCAGCTGTTGACATTGTCTACCTGCGACAATACCGTAGATAACGGTCGTTTTGTGGTAGTTGCAAAAAAAGTAGATTGACTTTGGTACATAGATACATGACAGAATAAAGAAAGGCATGGTTGTTAGAATGGTTAAGAAAGAAAAGCAAAAGAAGAGCTTAAAATTGCGTAAGAGAATTCGAAAGACATTGGGTACCTTGTGTTTGGTGTCTTCTATTGTGGTTGCCGGAATTCCAGTAGAGTCTTTGGAAGCAGTAGAAGGAATTGATGCTGCGAAAAAGATAACTCTTACCGAAGAAGATAGTAAAATACCGGATATCAGCAGTGCACCTGAGTACTGGACCGGTGATGGTATTTATGAATTTGCATATGTATATCCCAAGGGAGTAAGTGATGGTGATAAGATTGCGGTTATTATTTCTTATAACAGTAATGCGGATACCAATGTAGGCTCCGGTGTTTTGAATATTCCCAATACCGTGGATGCATATGCTCATTATGATTCCGGGAACAGTACCGGTAGTGGTTATGTAGCGGTAAACTCTAAGGACCAGTTCATGTTCTATGTAGCAAAGGAGCCGCTGTTGGATGCCAGTGGTAATTATCAGTATACGGGTACCATTCAGGCTGTAGATGAAGAAGGAAATCCTATGGTAGACGAAAATGGTGATCCGGTAATGGTTCCCGATGAATCTACATTGGTGACGACGGATAAGATCAAGCCTTGTTATTACAGAACCTTTAATTCCTGGGGCAATCAGAGTGATGATTCCTTGTTTTATCTGACGGATGAGGCTGACTGGGGTTCTGAATTGGTTTCTGATTATACCAGAGCAGTGAGCCCGGATGACTGGAGATTACAGGATGTTCCGGTGCAGTACATCAACAGCTCTGACAGTGTGACAGGTAAGGGTATTTTCGAAGAAAAGGGTAGTATTATGACCGTAAATATCGGTGATAATATGCGTGGTATCGGTAACAGAGCTTTCTACGGATGTACCAGTATTCAGAGTGCCACCTTCGGTGCCGGTCTGGATACCATCGGTAACTATGCGTTTGCAAACTGTATTAATATGAAGACAGTGACTCTGCCTTCCAATACTAACGTGCGTATTTTAGGTGACCATGCTTTCTCGAACTGTCAGAATCTGACCGCTTATGTGAATCCAGTTTCTGTAGAGAAGATTGGTGATTTCTGTTTTGAAAATTGTTATAACTTAAAAACCATGGAATTGAATGGTGTGGACAGTATTCCGAACCTGAACAGTATCGGTAACCATGCTTTTGTAAACTGTCGTTCCATGGAAAAGCTGATTATTCCTTACAATGTCAGCGAAACACTGGATATCAGTTTGCTGGAGGGTTGTTCTTCCCTGAAGGCTGTTACTGTTATGAATCCCATGACTACATTTGTGGAAGGGCTGAACAGTGTTAATGATGGCGGAGCATATAGCGTAAAAGCGTTTAAAAATACAGTACCCGTAGAATTTTATTTCGAAGGGGAAGATGGCTCTGAGATCCATAAATTCTGTGGTAACTATGCCATCGCCTTTAAGTATATGGGTCAGGAAGTTTATGAAATCATTATTCATCAGACGGAAGGTGATTTGACCAGTCCTAAGGCTACCTATCGTGTAACCTCAGCGAATCAGTTGATTCTTTGCGATATTGAGGAAGGTCTTTCTGTAGTAGATATGCCCGATACCATCGGACCGGCGAAGATACAGGAAATTTCTTCTACCAGTTTCCAGAACAACTGTTATCTGGAGAAGGTTTATATTCCTTCTTCCGTACTGCGTATCAGTGACAATGCTTTCAAAGGCTGTCATAACCTGCAGCATGTGATTTTCAGCGAGCCCGTACATATTGAAAGTATCGGTTTGAATGCATTCCAGACTCAGGATGTAGCAGTACATAAAACCAATTGTAGTAATCCGGTGCAGGCAGTTCCCAGCCTGACCTTTACCGGTCCGATTTCTTATGATAGCGTACCGTTTACTTATGCTATGGACCCGGTGAATAAAATCAATGTGGGTGCACAGCCCAAGACTTTTATTACTTATTATAGCGGATGGCCAAGCAACCTGACGGTAGTTTACAATTCGGATACGGATAAGAATGAATTGACAGATTACCCTACCTTTGCAGATTTGACTTCTTATGCAACCAAGCCTTATGTAACATCTGCAGAGGCACAGTCCTTGAATACGGCATTGTCCAATAAGCAGGCAGGCAACAAACTGACACAGGATGAAGAGGAGATTATTAATTCTGTATTGAATTTGGAGTTGCCTCAGGGTATTGAATCTGTAAAGGAAAACCTCTTTGTAGTGAAGGAAGGAGCTGAAATTACCGACCTTTCCAAGGTGGGCAGCAAGACTATTACCACACAAAGTATTAATGAAATTCTGCCAAAGACTTTTAATGGTTGTAAAAATGTAGAAAGTATTTATATTAATGGTGAAACCTACAAGATTGGCGATTATGCCTTTAACGATTGTTCCAGCCTGAAGAACCTGGAGATTTCCTCTACAGTTTCTGAGTTGGGTATCAGACCATTTGCCGGATGTGACAAATTGTCTTATGTAAGTTTCCAGGGCGGTACGAATTTCACCTGTGACAATGGTATTGTTTACAGCACTGCATCAGACGGAACCAAGGTTGGCATCATTCAGTGTTTGGAATCTCGAGGCAGGGCAGTAGGCTCCAGTACCATTGAAGCTGCGGAAGTGGCAGGCGTGCAGACCATTGCCAAGGAAGCTTTTATGGATTGTAGTGGTTTGGGTTCTGTGAATTTGCAGGATTCTGCAATCGGTGAAATTCCGGAAAGAGCATTTAAGAATACCAGTACCTTGTATTCTGTTTATCTGCCGGATACTTGTAAGTCTATTTGGGCAGATTCCTTTGGAAACAGTAATGTACGTTATTTGGAAATTCCCAGCAGTGTAGCTTATATTGACCCTGATGCATTCTATACCAACAAGAATCATCCGGATGAATGTGTTAATATTACCTTCTTCTGTGAGGATACCAGTAATGCAAAGGTTTATGCAGATATTTATGACAATATCGATGTTACCAGTAAGGAAATCGTGATTACTTATACCGTATACTTTATGGGTATGGACGGTTCCATTTTGGATAAGCAGGAGGTTATCGAAGGACAGGATGCAGTTCCGCCTGCAGAAGAGTTGATTCCTGTTATTGACGGTTTTAACTTTGTGGGTTGGGCACCCAGCTATGAAGCTGTTTCCGGCGATTTGAATATCGTGGCACAGTACGAGCCTATTGATCCGGACAGTCTGAAGGTAACCGTAAACTTTATTGATTATGATGACACGATACTGAAGACCATGTTAGTGGAAGTGGGCGGCGATGCAGAAGCACCTATCGTTCCCGACAGAGAAGGCTATCGTTTCGTAGGCTGGAGACCGGCGATTACCGGTATTACAGAGGATACGGATGTATATGCTCAGTATGAAAAGATGGATTCCGATGAATTTAAGTTTGATGTAACCTTCTTGGATTATGATGATACGGTTTTAAAGGTGGACCGAGTAGCCGTTGGAGGTACTGCACAGCCACCAAACAATCCTACCAGAGAAGGCTATATCTTTACCGGATGGAGACCGGACTACAGTAACATTACCGGAGATTTGACCGTATATGCACAGTATGAAAAGGTAGATTCAGAGGAAAATAAGTTTATTGTCAGATTTATTGATTATAATGATGCAATTTTGCATACCCAGAAGGTAGACCCGGGTGCAGATGCCATTACACCTCAGTCTCCGGTGAGAGAGGGTTATATCTTTACCGGCTGGAGACCGGCGATTACCAATATTACCAAGGATTTGGATACTTATGCACAGTATGAAAAGATTCCGGAGCCTACGGCAACACCGGTTCCTTCACAGAAGCCGGGTACTACAAACCCTCCGACGACCACAAATCCTACACCTACACCGACGGCAACTCCTACACCGTCACCGACGGCGACACCGGTAGTATTCTATACCTTGACCGTTCGTAATGGTAGCGGTTCCGGTAGTTATCCTGCAGGACAGCAGGTAATCGTAATTGCAAATGATCCGGCAAGTGGTAAGGAATTTAACAATTGGACCGTGGATCCTACGGATGTAAAGGTTGCCAGTAAGTATGTCACTGCAACTGTTGTGACCATGCCGGCAAAGGATGTTCTGATTACTGCGAATTACAAGGCAAAGCCAAGCAGCGGAGTGGTAAGCAATAACAATAAACCAAGCTCCGGCAGTAACGGAAGTGCAGGCAATGTGGGCGGTACCTCCGGCAGCACCGGAAATAGTGGTGGTAGCACCAGTACCAATGGTACCACCGTTGTGATTAATAAGAATGGCTTGTCTAACACGGGTGTTGTGGCGGTACAGGTCAATGGTTCTTCGGATAACTTTGTATTAAAGATTTCCGAAAGTACAGAGGCAACAGAATCTGCACTCAGAGCATTGATGACTAAGTACACGGATTTGAGTGATATTATTTACTTCCCGATGGATATCAGCTTGTATGATTCCACCGGAACGAAGCTGATTACCGATACAACAGGACTTTCTATCAATATTACCATACCGATACCGGACAGTATGATTGCATACGCAGGTAATAATAAGGTAGCATATGTCGCAGACGGAAGATTAAAGGATCTTCCGGCTACCTTCAAAACCATAAAGGGAGTTCCATGTATCAGCTTTACGGCAACACATTTTTCACCTTATGTGATTTATGTGGATACCAACAATCTGACAGCCGGTGTAGTCAATGACTCCACACCGAAAACAGGTGATGGAATTCATCCTAAGTGGTTTTTATCCATTGGATTGTTGTGTATCTCCATGGTATTGTTCCTGAAGAAGGATAAGCTGGTAAAGGAGAATACCAAGAGAGCAGGTTTGGCATAAGAATAGAGGTAAGATTATTATGAAGAAGCTATGGATGGTTGGAGCACTGGTCCTGTCAGTGGCAGTACTCTTTGTCCTGGTGCCGAAGGTATCGGCAGGGGCATCCGCCTCTGATTTCGTAATTGAGGGAACTACATTAGTAAGTTATACAGGCACGGCTAACACCGTGTCTGTTCCTGCTACTGTGGAAAAAATCGGACGTAGTGCTTTTGAAGAAAATGATTTTATCAAAAAGGTCACCATTCCGAGCAGTGTGACGGAGATAGAGGAATATGCCTTTTGGGGCTGTGATAAGCTGGAGACGGTTTTTCTGGGTGAGGGACTTTATGAAGTGGCTGATTTTACATTTACTTCCTGTCCTAAGCTGAATAATGTCTATATACCTGACAGTATCCGCCGGATTGGTATTATGGCCTTCGGGGATTGTGTCAGTCTGCAGGAAATCAGCATTCCCATATCTGTAACGGATATCCATGATACCGCTTTCGATGGGATACAGAACTTGGAAATCAAGGCTGAGCTGTACAGCTACCCCTATCGTTATGCATTAGCACGAAAAGAAAGACTTCCTCAGGAAGAAGTTCCGGAGATAACTCCGCCTCCGATTGTGGAGGAACCCTATCCTCAGGCAACACCGGTTTGGACACCACTGCCCGTATTTGTTGAAGAAAATGTGAACTTTGTGATGGGAAGTGCTCCGATAGTAGGGAACAATGCAGTTGTTCTGGTGAACAATACGGATTTGGATACCTATTACGGGGATGAGGTCCGTTTGGAAGATTTCGTGGAACAAGAGCCTCTCAATATAAAGATTGCAGACTGGACGTATTATGAAGACAGCTCTTTGAAAAAACTTCAATTAGAAGAGGGGACTACGGAGCTTGGGGCATTTTCCTTTGCCAGAAGCGGATTGGAAAATATGACCCTTCCGGAGGGATTGACGAAAATACAATATGCTGCCTTTTATCATTGTGATAAGCTGGAGCAGATTTATATTCCGGAGAGTGTAGTGCGAATCGAAGCAAAAGCATTTTCGTATACACCTTGGATGAAGAGTTTTCTGGATGGAAGCATGCAGGCTACACAAGGCAATGATTTCCTCATAGTTGGTGACGGTATCCTTTTGGCATACCGTGGAACTGCAAAGGTAGTTCGCATTCCCGAAGGGGTGAAACACATTGCACCGGAAGCATTTTTGAATCATGAGGAAATTGAGGAGGTTCAATTTCCGACAACCTTGCAATCCATTGACAGTACTTCCTTCGCGGGTTGCAAATATACTCCTATATTTTGAGGATTGGTAGTAAGTAAATGAAAACGTTTTGGACGAATTTAACAGAGTTTATAAAAAAGAATAAAAAACAGTCGGTGATAATGGGGTGTTGTGTTCTCGTTTTTCTGATATGTGCTGGTTGGTTACTTTTCGGCTTTATCGGTGGAATACAGTCAGAGCAGGATTTGGAAGAAATCAAGAATCAATACGTGGAAGTGAAACCGGAACCTACGAGTACCCCGGTGCCTACGGAGAAACCGGTAGAAAAAACGGAGGATGATATTGTTGCAACTCCGGAACCTGCTGCAACCCCGGAACCGCTTAATGTTGTGGTGGATGGTATAAACTATCCGGATTTTGAAAATTATAATGTGGCAGAAAGAGTAATTGACTTCGCTGGCTTACAGTCAGAGGAAAATGAACACATTTATGCATGGATTACGATTCCGAATACCAATATAGATTATCCTATATTACAGCATCCGGAGGATCCTTCTTTCTATTTAAGGAGGAATACCAAGAAGAAATCTGCTACCGCCGGTTGTATTTTTACGGAACTGTACAACAGTAAGGATTTCAATGATAACATGACGGTTATTTATGGTCATAATATGCGTAATGAGAGTATGTTCCATAATTTACATTACTATGAAGATGCTGACTTTTTGGCAGAGAACCCTTATGTATATATTTATACGGAGAAGGATACCAGAATTTATCAGATATTTGCAGCAAATGAGTATACAGATGCCCATCTGTTGTTAAATGCAGATATGCAGAATGATGCTGTTTTCGGACAATATCTGGATAATCTGAAAAGTTTAAATGGTTCTAAGGATCAGTTTAACTGGGAGATAGACGTAAGCAGTGATGACAAGATTATTGTTTTGTCCACTTGTGTCAGAAATGAAGACGAAAAGCGTTATCTGGTTCATGGGAAATTAGTGGCTATCGAAGAAAATGCAGAAAAAGCTACAACAGAAGGCGACACTGCAGATAATATGACTGAAAATACTGCTGCAGAATAAACACCGGGAGAGTATTACAAATGAATGCGTTATTGACTACGATTAAACTTTTAGGCGGTTTGGCCATGTTTTTATACGGTATGGAAATCATGGGAGATGGTTTGAAACAGGGTTCCGGTACTGTATTAAAAAATGTATTGGGAAAGTTGACACAAAATGTATTTTTAGGTTTGTTAACCGGTACCTTGGTAACAGCAGTAATACAAAGTTCTACCGCAACCATTGTATTAACCGTTGGTTTAATCGGTGCAGGTATTCTGAATTTAAAGCAGGCGGTTAGTATTGTATTGGGTGCCAACATTGGTACTACAGTAACCGCTCAGATTATTCGTTTGATGGATATTGATTCCTCGGGAGGTTCAATATTAGCCTTTTTTAAGCCGGATACATTGGCTCCCTTAGCTTTGATATTAGGAATTATTCTGGTCATGTTTGTGAAAAAGGAGACCAGTAAAAATGTAGGTACCATTGCATTAGGCTTCGGTATTTTGTTCATGGGTCTTATGTCCATGACGGATGCGGTAGAACCCTTGTCAGAATCGGATGCGTTTGTAAATGTATTATCTTACTTTAGTGATATGCCCTTGTTAGGTATTGTTACCGGATTAGTATTAACGGTTATTATTCAGAGTTCTTCTGCAATGGTAGGTATCTTGCAGGCTTTGTCTTCTACGGGAGTAATGACCTTTGAATTGGTATATCCGATTGTTATGGGTATTAATTTAGGAACCTGTGTAACCACAGCATTGGTTTGTTCTATCGGTTCCTCCAAAGATGCCAAGAGAACCGGTATTGTACATATTGTATTTAATTGTATCGGAACAGTTTTATTTATGATTGTTATGAGCATTATACGCAGTGCAGGCGGCTTCCCGGCTTTGTGGGAAAGTGTAGTGGATAGTGGTGTGATTGCTAACTTCCAGACACTGTTTAATTTGCTTACTGCGATTGTATTATTGCCTTTTACCGGATTGCTGGTGAAGCTGGCATGCTTCCTGGTAAAGGATGATAAGAAGCAGGAGATAGAATATCCGGAGCTTGCTGCATTGGATAAGAAGCTGATGATTGCACCTACTTTGGCATTGAATGAGGTGTCAAAGGTGGCAGCTACCATGGCTGCTGTGGCAAAGGAAAATGTTTCTTTAAGCTTGAAGCAGTTTGAACAATATGACACAAAACGTGCAGAAGAGATTGAAACCAGTGAGAACCGCTTGGATCGTTTTGCTGACAATGCAGACAATTATTTGATAGCTTTGTCTGCCAATATTGAAACCGAGAATGACAATCGTCATCATAATATGCTGATGCAGTGCATTCATGATATTGAGCGTATTGGTGACTATGCTACCAATTTTGATGAAATGGCTAAGAAAATGCAGGATGCTGAACTGACATTTTCTCCAAGTGCATGGAAAGAACTGGATATTTTAAGTGATGCGGTTCAGGAGATTTTGAGATTAACCGTGGAAGCTTTGGAAAATGATAACGATTATATTACCAGACGTATCGAACCTTTAGAGGAAGTAATTGATGATATGGTTCTGCTTTTAAAGAACAGACATACCTCCCGTTTGTGTCAGGGAATTTGTTCCATTAATTCGGGATTGATTTTTATGGATATTTTGACCTATGTGGAGCGTGCCGCAGATCAGTGTTCCAGTATTGCCATGCTTTTATTGGGCAGAAATAATGAAGAGATTATGAAGAATCATCATTTGTATTTGCAGGAGCTGCATGCATCCGGAGACCAGTCTTATCTGGCGGAGCAGGAGAACCGTAAGGTGCAGTATCTGACACCGTTGGAGAATATTACATTTTAATAATACAAAGGATAAAACTATCGATAAAGTAGTCGGTAGTTTTATTTTTTTTAAGAAAATTTTATAAAAATTTAGTTGGTTTTTCAATAGTAGGGTTTATAATATTTTCTATAGTTTATGAATCGTTTTAAGGATAGAAGTGTGGGAGGTGTAGAAATTGGAAGCACAGGAAAACGACAGCTTGGGAATGCGTTTGCTGAAAAAAGGACAAAAAGGAATCGTACATGCCATCTTCAGTCGTTTTGGTGTTTTGTTGTTATTGCTGCTTTTACAGTTTTTTATTTTGTTCGGATTGATATTTCAGTTTAATGAATATTTCCCGCAATATACCGGTATTACAACCATCTTATCATTGTTGGTTATGTTATATCTGCTCAACAGTGATATTAACCCTACAGCAAAGATAACCTGGCTGATTATCATGATGATTGTGCCGGTAGCAGGCGCCCTATTGTTTGTATTTACCCAGATGGAGTTTGGGCACAGGGCCTTACGTTCTCGTTTGGGGCAGTTGATAAAGGATACCCATATTGCCATATTACAGGATGAAACGGTTTTGGAGGAGGTAGAAAAAGAAGCACCGGAGGTAGTTGCACTGACACATTACCTGAATCGTTCCGGATGTTTCCCTATATATGACGGAACTGAGGTGACGTATCTGCCTTCTGGTGAGCGAAAATTTGAAGAATTGCTGCTACAATTAAAGGAAGCAAAACACTTTATCTTTTTGGAGTATTTTATTATTGATGAAGGACTTATGTGGGGAAAGGTTCTGGAAATCCTGAAAGAAAAAGCAGATGCCGGAGTGGAAGTGCGTGTTATGTATGATGGTACCTGTGAGTTTAATCTGCTTCCCCACGATTACCCAAAGAGATTGGCAAAGTTGGGAATCAAATGTAAAGCCTTTGCACCGGTTTCTCCTTTTGTATCTACGCATTATAATTATCGTGACCATCGTAAGATTTTAGTGATAGACGGTCATACGGCTTTCACAGGAGGTATCAATCTGGCGGATGAATACATCAATCGTGTAAAGCGTTATGGACATTGGAAGGATGTTTCCGTTATGTTGAAGGGAGAAGCAGTGAAAAGCTTTACCCTGATGTTTTTACAAATGTGGAATGTAGAAGAAAAACAACCGGAATTTTATAAATTTTTGAATTATTCCACCGGAGAAAGAAAGAATGCAAAGGGGTATGTACTTCCTTATGGAGACTGGCCTTTGGATAAAGATAAAGCCGGAGAGAGTGTGTATATTGATATTCTGAATCATGCCCGTAAGTATGTACATATTATGTCTCCCTATCTGATTTTGGATGGGGAAATGGAGCATGCATTGAAATATGCAGCCAAGAGAGGGGTGGAGGTGAAGATTATTTTACCGGGGATACCGGATAAAATGGCACCTTATGCATTGGCAAAAACCCATTACAAGGCTCTGGTAGAAGCCGGGGTGAAGATTTATGAATATACGCCGGGATTCGTGCATGCCAAGGTTTTTATCAGTGATGATTGTAAGGCTGTAGTGGGTACCATCAATCTGGATTATCGAAGTCTGTACCATCATTTTGAATGTGCGGCTTATTTGTACAAAGTAGAATGTATTGGGGAGATAGAGCAGGATTTTCAGGAAACATTGAAGAAATGTCATCGTGTTACCAAAAAGGATATTATCAACGAAAAACTCTCTTATAGAATAGTGGGTAGTCTTATGAAAATAGTGGCACCGTTGTTGTAAAACATGCATAAAAATTTCAGAAACATATTGCCATTATAGGACAAATTTGATAAAATATATATACATATTTGACACAATTTTACAACAAGGAGGTTTGCACAGCATGAGTATGTGGGATAAGGTTCAGGTAAAGACTCAGAAAAAATTAAAAGATAAGAAGATTAAAGGAAAGTTAAGCTCCTCCTTTAATAAGATAGTGACATCCTTTGTGGTTACGTCTGTTGTTGCTTTTTTAGGTTTGTTAATTATTTTGGCACAGTATTATACTTTTTATAAAAATTATGTACCGGAAAAGACGGAAGCTGTAGCGAGAATGTTTTCCGTTTCTTCCATACTTGCTCTGGTTTTGATCGTGGTTATCGTTCTGGCAGTAATTGCATGTGTTTGTATCAGTGCCTTTTATCAAAAAGCATTGACAAAGGTATTGAGAGATCCTATTGAAGAATTAGAGGATGCTACAAAGGATTTGAAGGATGGTAAGCTTGATTTTGAGATTACTTATCAAAGTAAGGATGAATTAGGCGATTTATCTGAGAATTTCCGTGATGCAGGGAAGCATCTGAAGAGCATTGTTTCAGATATGGGGGCTATTTTGTCTCAGATGTCTGAGGGTGATTTTTCCGCAGATACTGCTGATGAAGAGGCATATGTAGGTGATTTTGCAGAGTTGCTTTCCAGTATGCGTGCCATGAGCAATCAGTTAAGTGAGACTTTGGAAAGTATTCGTGAATCTTCCGAACAGGTGGAAATCGGTGCACAGCAGTTGTCAGACAGTGCACAGGCATTGGCAGAAGGTGCTACTGACCAGGCGGCTTCTATACAGGAATTAACAGCTACTGTTGAAAATGTAACCAATATTTCCGAAGAAAGTGCCGAAACAGCTGAAAAGGCTGCAGAAGGTATGAGTAAGGCAGAGGCAGAAGCTCGTGGTAGCCGTGAAGATATGCAGGAGTTAACCGCAGCAATGGATAGAATTTCTGCTACTTCCAAGGAAATTGAAGAGATTATCGGTGCGATTGAAGACATTGCTTCTCAGACCAATTTGCTTGCGTTGAATGCTTCTATCGAAGCAGCCAGAGCGGGTGAGGCAGGACGTGGTTTTGCAGTAGTAGCAGACCAGATTGGTAAGCTTGCTGCAGATAGTGCGAAATCTGCTGTAAATACCAGAGAATTGATTAGTAAAGCACTGGAAGAAATCGACCATGGTAATGACATAGCGAATACCACTGCAGCAGCTATTGATAAGGTAGTTGCCAATATGACACAGTTTGCCGCAGCAGCAAAGGGTTCTGCACAGGCATCCCGTTCTCAGGCAGATATGCTGAAGCAGGTAGAATATGGTATTGAACAGATTTCAGGAGTGGTTCAGAATAACTCCGCAACCGCTGAAGAAACTTCCGCAGTTAGTCAGGAGCTGTTGGCACAGTCCGCAACCTTAAAAGAACAGATTGAACAGTTCAAATTAAAGAGTTTATAAGAATACATAAACCCGTAGAAGCAATCGCATCTACGGGTTTTCTATATAATGAGTAGCATATGTTACTGCATTATTTTCGAAGGATATCAAGGGTATGGGCTCCGGCACCGATTAAGTCCTGACGTTCACAGGTCGCCAGATGGTATTGAAGGAAAAGCTGAAATTCTTCTTCGCTCAGTTGGTTGAGGAAGGGACGTATATAGTTGGCGGGACCATCCGGTGAAAGGATTTGGATACGTTTAAGGTCACAGGCGGTATTGAGTGCATCAATATCCTCCAAGCGTACATAATCATACAGATTTTCTTTTGCGGAAATGGTGTGAAAGTCTTCCGTGAAGCGTCCTTGTGCCATGCATTCCAACGCATGTCGTTCCTTGAAGGCATAAGTTAATACACTGTATTCATTCATACAATAGGCTACCAGAATCGTACCTCCCGGTTTTGTGACACGTTTGGCTTCTAAAAGTGCCTTTTTCTTGTCTGCAAAACCGAACAGATGGTACATGGGACCGAAGAGCAGTGTTAAATCAAATTGATTATCCGGGAGCTTCTTTAGGTGAAGAGCATTCCCCTGCATGGCTTTTACGGAGCTGTTTTTTTTCTTTAAAATTCCCAGATTATATTTTACCAGTTCCACAGCGGTTACATCATAGCCTTCCTCTGCTAACGCCACACTATATCTGCCGGTTCCGGCACCAATATCCAGAATCTGAAAATCAGACGGAGGAAGAGATGTATCAATATACTTGTGAATGTACTTCATAGAGGTAAGGAATTCTACCTGTCCGTGTCTGGAATTCAGACGCTTTTCCTCATTAAATTTATTGTAATATTCTTCTAATTCTGTCATAATTGTTCTCCGTTTCTGTATGTATGAAATGATACATATTCATGCCTAGTTTACAGGAAAAAGGGATTGCTTGCAACTGATTTTTGACGAACCCAATTCGCTTATTCATACTATATACTTCAAAGGGCAATAGGGAACTTAACATCGTTCTATAGGAAGAAAAGACTATGCAAAGGGATAAGCAGTATGCTATAATGAGCATGATATTTTAGCTGCAAAAGTTTCGATATCACGAGAAGATACGAACTCAAGTGATTGCTGTTACATGGAATGCAGGAAAAGGATATTGGTGAAGATAAAGGAGCAGGAATTTATGTTACAGAACAGAGTATATATTGAAGGGAAGAAATTCCTCGTAAACGGTAAGGAAATCTGGATGAACGGAGCCAACACGCCATGGCAGCATTGGGATGATTTCGGAGCAAAATTTGAACCTGAGTTTTGGGATGCACATTACCGGGAAATGCGTGAAAAAGGAATGAATAGTTCCCGTGTTTGGATTACCTGTAGCGGGGATGTGGGAATTGAAATAGATGAAACCGGTTTTGTGAAGGGTGCTACCCCGCAGCATTGGAAGGATGTGGAGGGCTTGTTTGAAGCGGCACAGAAGAATGGTATCTATGTCATGGCCACCCTTATGTCTTTTGATCATTTTAAAAACGAAAATAAGAATTATAAATGCTGGCGAGCAATGGTGCAGAATGAAGACGCTATGGATTCTTACATAGAAAACTACCTGATTCCCTTCTGTCAGAAATTCGGTCATTATAATGCGTTGTGGAGTATCGATTTGTGTAATGAGCCGGATTGGGTTTATGAGAACGAAGAAGCAGGCAAGATTGACTGGAAGCATTTGTGCCGGTTCTTTGCAAAGGCGGCTGCTGCCATTCATAAAAACTGTGATGTATTAGTAACCATCGGATACGCTATTGTGAAATACAATAGTGAGAAGTATTTCGGTGATTGTGGCAGTGATGCATTTTTGCAGAGCTGTTTCGCAGACGAAAAAGCATATATGGATTTTTATTCCACTCACTATTACGAGTGGATGGCACCTGGTTATGGTATTCCTTTTGATAAATCACCGGAGGCATTTGGTATCCTTACGGACAAGCCGGTAGTATTAGGAGAGTTTCCGGCACATGGATTGCTTGGTGACCAGCAAAATTCCAAAGTCATGGACACTGTTGCTTGTTATATGGGCTGCTATGAGAATGATTGGCAGGGGACTTTTGCATGGACTTCCAACGGAATTGACCGTTGCGGAAATATGGAGCATATAGCTCCGGCAGCGCAAGCAGTCTATGCGGTAGCAAGAGATAAGGTTTCCGCTCTGTAAGAAGGTGGAATAGTAGAAAATGCGGACGAAATGCTCTGTATGAAAAAGAGATTTCAACAGAAATATATCACAAAACGAGGACAGTGAAATGAGTATTACAAAGGAGAAGGTAAGACACTTTGATTTTGCGAAGAAACCGAATCCGCCGGGATTTCTGTTTGGGGTTGCCAAGCTGATTATTTCTAAGCCTGATTTGAAAAAGCGAGGATTTCAGTTAAAGAAGATTGGGATGGAGGAAATAGAAGGGAAGCCCTATTTGCTTTTGGTTACCCATTCTTCTATGGTGGATTTTAATATTATGGCTATGGCTACCCACCCTTATCCGGTGAACAATGTTATGACACTGGAAGGATTTCGGGATTATACTGAAATACTGATGCGTCATCTGGGGGTTCTGGGTACCCGTAAGTTTGTAACGGATGTTCACTTGGTAAAGAATATTAAGTATTGCGTGGATAAATTGGGCAGTATTTTTGCATTGTTTCCGGAGGCAAGATATTCTCTGGATGGCTGTACCTCTTACTTGCCCGATTCCGTAGGAAAGATTGCGAAGGTGTTACGAGTACCGGTAGTGGTGCTTCGTATCCACGGAAATTTTGTCACCTGTCCCCAGTGGAACAAGAGGAACAAGAAGACTTATGTAGAAGCGGAAATGGTACAGATTATTACTGCCGAAGAAACCAAGACCCTGAAGGTAGAAGAAATCAATACCCGTATTCGTGAAAACTTCCGGTATGATGACTTCAAGTGGCAGTATGAGAATAAGATAAATATTGACCATCCCAAGCGTGCGGAAGGACTTCATAGTTTGTTGTACAAATGTGCTGCCTGTGGCACGGAAGGGCAGATGCATTCAGAAGGAACGAGACTGTGGTGTGAGCATTGTAAAAAGTCTTGGGAAATGGACGAATACGGCAGATTGCATGCTACGGAGGGTGAGACTGAGTTCCCGCATATTCCGGATTGGAGCAATTGGGAGAGGGAATGTGTCCGTAAGGAAATTGAAGACGGAACCTATTATTTCGAAGATATAGTTCAAGTAGAAACTCTGCCCGGTTCTACCCGATTTTACAAGCAGGGAGAAGGAAGATTTATTCAAACAGCTACGGAGACACGTCTGGAGTGCAGTTATTATGGGGAGCCTTATATATTGGTGCGAGGGGCTAAGAGTTTGGAAAGCATGCACATTGAATATGATTACCACAAAAGAGGGGATTGTATCGATATTTCCATACCGGATGACAGCTTCTGGTGCTATGTGAGCAAGCGGGATGTGATTACCAAGATATCCTTCGCCACAGAGGAAATCCATAAGCTGGCTATGAAGAAAGAAGAATAGATGTAACAAAAGGTGTAGAGTCTTATGAAAATAACAAGACTTCTGCATCTTTTTTTCTGTGTGCTAATATATAAAATTATAAAAAATATGTTAAATCTGTCGGACTATATCGAAACTTGTGAAAATTTGTGTTATGATTAAAAATGTTGTAAAATGTCGATATGTTGTAAAGAGACAGATACGGAGGACTTTTTGTGGAAGGCTTTGTAATCTTTAAGGATGTGAATAAAGTATATAAATCCGGTGAGCTGGAGATACCGGCACTGCATGATGTGAACTTTACCGTAGATAAAGGAGAGTTTTGCGTTATTGTAGGTGCATCCGGTGCCGGAAAGACGACGATTTTGAATATTTTGGGCGGTATGGATACCTTGACCTCCGGAAAGGCTTTTTTGGATGGGAATGAGGTGTCAGCTTATAATGAAAGACAGTTGACCACTTATCGTAGACATGATGTAGGGTTTGTGTTCCAGTTCTATAATCTGGTACAGAATTTGACGGCTTTGGAAAATGTGGAGCTGGCGGCTCAGATTTGTAAGGAACCCTTGGATGCGGCTACGGTTTTGAAAGAGGTAGGCTTGGGAGAACGTTTGTACAATTTCCCGGCTCAGCTTTCCGGCGGAGAACAGCAGAGAGTAGCCATAGCCAGAGCCTTAGCTAAGAACCCCAAGCTTTTGCTTTGTGATGAGCCTACCGGAGCCTTGGACTATAATACCGGTAAGCAGGTTTTGAAGATTTTGCAGGATACTTGCCGTCAAAAGGGCAAAA
The DNA here is from genome assembly GCA_045538995.1 of Acetatifactor sp. Lineage (GTDB taxonomy): Bacteria > Bacillota > Clostridia > Lachnospirales > Lachnospiraceae > Acetatifactor. The sequence goes on from JAZQEK010000069.1 coordinate 42,097, forward strand.
CTGTTATTGTAATTACCCACAATCAGGCCTTGACAGCCATGGCAGACCGTGTGATTACCGTGAAAAGCGGAACCATACAGAGCATGGTAAAGAACGACCATATTGTGGATATTGCGGATATTGAATGGTAGTAGTAACGCAGACGATTCTGCATTCTATAGGTAGAGGAAAAAGAAAGAAGCATATTTATGAAGTCAATGATGATGAAATCCACCCTGCGGGAAATACGGCAGAGCTTGGGCAGATATCTGGCCATACTGGCGATTGTGGCTTTGGGTGTCGGTTTCTTTGCAGGATTAAAGGCTACCAAGCCGGCTATGCTGGAAACTGGAGATAACTATTTGCTGGAAAAGCAATTCTATGATTTTCGCTTGATTTGTACACTGGGCTTTGATGACGATATTGTGAAGGAAGTGAATCGTCGTTCGGACGTGCGAGCAGTACAGGGGGCGTATAGCTTTGATATTCTGTGTCAATCCTCCGGGGATGGCAGTGCCAATGTTATCAAGGCTTATAGTATTACTAAAGATATTAATGAATTAGAGGTGTTGGCCGGTCGTTTGCCGAAAAATGCCAACGAATGTGTGGTAGATTCCCGCATGTTTTCTAAGAAATATATAGGAAAGAAGTTAAAGCTTTCCGCTTCTAATGCAGAGGAGGATTTGGAAAATTTTGCTTTTACGGAATATAAGATTGTAGGTGTGGTGAATTCTCCGCTTTATGTGCAGTTTGAGCGTGGTAATTCCGCTATTGGAAATGGTAAGGTCAGCGGATTTATGTATTTATTACCGGAGGGCTTTGACTGTGATGCCTATACGGAGCTGTATGTGAAGTTGACAGAGGATTTTACCTTATACAGTGAGGAATATGATGCTTATATAGATGCCAAGGAGCCGGAGTGGGAGGCTTTTCTGGAGGATTTGGGGAAGCAACGTTATGAGAATGTGATTTTGGAGGCAAATGAAAAGTTGACGGAGGCCAGACAGGAGTTGGCAGATGCCAGGGAAGAGGCAGAAGTGGAGCTGGCAGATGCGAAGAAAGAGCTGGATGATGCCGCAGCGGAAATTGCAGACGGTAAGCAGCAGATTTCAGATGCCAAGGCAGAAATCGCCGATGGTTTGGCGGAGATAGAGAAGCAGGAAAAGAATCTGGCAAAGGCAGAAAAAACCATAGCCAAGAACGAGAAGCTTCTGGCTCAAAAGGAAAAAGAGCTGGAAATCGGTATCCAAGATTATCAGTCCGGAAAAGAAACTTTGGCAGCTTCTAAGGCAGAGCTGGAGGTCGGAGAGGCAGAACTGGAAAAGCAGGAAAGTCAATTGCTGGCCGGAGAACAGCAACTGGCAGCCAGTGAAGCGGAGTTGATAGAGGGCGAAGAGCAGTTTGCATCTATGGAAAAGATGGTGAAGGATGGTCTGGCTGAGGTTGAAAAGAGAGAACAGGAGCTTCAGGCACAGGAACAGGAGTGGTTGGACCGTTTAGGAATGGTGCCGGATTATATTCAAGTGCAGATTGACACAGAACGTGAAGCCTTGGCTGCTACCGTAAGTGTTCTGGAGGAGAGTAAAAAGGAGCTGGAGAAAAATAAAACCAAATTGGTAAACGGTCGCAAACAGATAAATGCGGCCAAAGCACAGATGGCCAGCGGTAAACAACAGATTGCAGATGCTAAACAGCAAATTGCGGATGGGAAAGCAGAGCTGGCTAACGGAGAAACTCAGCTAAATGATGCCTGGAACACGATTAAGGACGGTCGAAAACAAATCAATGATGGTAAGCTGGAGCTGATAAAAGGAAAGCAGGAGCTGGAGGAAGGCAAGAAATTAATCGAAGACGGTCGTAAGGAGCTGGAAGATGGTCATGCAGAGCTGGCGGAAAAGGAACAGGAGCTTCTGGACGGTGAACAGGAATATCTGGACGGTTTACAGGAATATGAGGAAGCTTTGGCAGAATTTGAAGCGGAAATAGCCGATGCGGAAGCTGAGATTGCAAAAGCCGAAGAGGATATCAAAGAGATTGAAGAACCGGAACAGTATTTGCTTGGCAGAGATACCAATGTGGGCTATGTTATGTTTGACAGTGACACGGATATTGTAGAAAACGTATCTACGGTATTCCCTATCTTCTTCTTTATGGTGGCGGCTTTGGTGTGCATGACTACCATGACCCGTATGATAGAGGAGCAGAGAACCCAAATCGGTACTTTAAAGGCTCTGGGTTATAGTAAGGCAACCATTATGGGAAAATATATTTTCTATAGCGGAAGTGCCGCGTTAATCGGTTGTATCGGTGGCTTTTTAATCGGTATTGTAGTATTCCCTTTTGTGATTTGGTTCTGTTACGGTATGATGTATGATATGGGTTCCATTCACTTTGTGTTTGATTGGAAGATGGCACTGATTTCTCTGGCGGTATCCTTACTGTGTTCCGTAGGTACTACCTGGTATTCCTGTCGAAAGGAATTGAATGAGGTGGCAGCACAGCTGATGCGTCCCAAGACACCGCAGGCAGGCAAACGTATCTTATTAGAACGAATTCCTTTTCTATGGAAACGCCTGAAGTTTTTGCAAAAGGTATCCATTCGAAATGTATTCCGATACAAGAAGCGTTTCTTTATGATGGTAATCGGTATCAGCGGTTGTGGGGCTTTGGTGCTGGCAGCCTTTGGTTTGAAGGATTCTATTGCCAGTGTATTGGAAAAGCAATATGGTAAAATATTCCTGTACGATATGAGTATTACCTTAAAGGATGGCTTTGACCAAGATAGTCAAGAGGAACTGGAGGAGATTTTAGGACAGAGTCTGGAAAAGTACGGTGTGGTTTTGGAGACCTCTGTGGATTATCAAGCGAAAAACGGTGCGAAAACGGTCTATCTGGTAACCGCCAAGGATGCAGAACTGTTAGATGATTTCGTGCATATGCATACCATGAAGGGGGCAGATATTCCGCTTCCCGGAGTGGGCGAGGGTGTTATCACTCATAAGCTGGCAAAGGAATATGATATTGAAATCGGAGATGTGTTAGAGTTTCAGGATGAAGATTATCATACGTTACAAATTACGGTCAGCGGTATTATGGAAAACTTTGTATACAATTATGTGTATATTCATCCGGATACCTATGCCGAACAAATCGGTGATGCTGCGTATAAATCCATATATCTGAATGTAACGGAAGAGACCGACATGCATTTGTTATCAGCAGCATTGATGAAGGCAGACAGTGTCATGGCAGTATCCATCAATGAGGATATCAAAGAACGATTTGCCAGTATGATGACCAGTTTGGACTATATCGTATTATTGGTGTTGGGCTGTGCGGCGGCACTTGCCTTTATCGTTATTTATAATCTGACCAATATTAATATTACCGAACGCGTGAGAGAAATTGCCACGATTAAGGTACTTGGTTTCTATAAAAAAGAGACCTCCACTTATGTTTTTAGGGAAAATGTCCTATTGACTTTTGTGGGAGCTATGGTAGGCTTAGCATTGGGTGTAGTACTGCATCGTTTCATTATGGAGTGCATCAAAATCGATATGGTCACTTTTGATGTACACATTAACCCCATCAGCTATGTTTACAGTGTGGCATTGACCATGTTCTTTGCTCTATGTGTAAATAAGATGATGTCGGGTAAGCTGGAGCGTATCAGTATGACGGAGTCCTTAAAATCCGTAGATTAATTTTTATGACGCATATGCGTAGAAAGAGGGGAACAATGAGTGTAGGAAAAAGATTAGGTTGGCTGGGAATGTGCCTGTTGGTGTTTCTGGCAAGTGTGGTAGTGCAGTTTGTAGCGGCGATTATTATGGTATTTCCGGCTACCTTTACGGCTGGCTTTAAAGCAGGTATGCAGGGAATATCGGACATGGATACCATCAATCAGATGAGCATGGAAGCGATAGAAGGAATCATGCCTGTGACGATTGTGGTCACACATATTTTAATTTTAGTCACCTTTTTGATTTGGTACCGTTTCGGCTGTGGCAAGCCCAGCTTGAAAAAGGTAAATTATAAGGATTTATTGCAGCCCAAGCACATCATAGCAATGGTATTGATTGCATTAGGCATGAATTTCGTGGCAAATTATGGTCTTGTTTTGGTATATCCGCTTATTCCGGAAAGCATCGTGGAGAATTATGAAAGCCTGATGGAAAGTGCCGGCTTCGGAGAAAGCCTGCTGCCGACTATCGCAGCCGTATGTCTGGCACCTTTTGGAGAGGAATTTGTATTTCGTGGAGTGACCTTCCATTATGCAAAGAAAGCAGTTGCGGATTTGCAAAACCGTAAGCTGGCTTTCTGGATTGCAAATGCGATACAGGCATTTTTGTTTGGTGTATTCCATTTGAATATTATTCAGGGTACTTATGCCTTTATTTTGGGTATGGTGCTTGGCTATTTGGCATATCGTTTCAAGAGCATCCTGCCGGCTGTTTTAGGACATATGATATTTAACGGATTTTCTTCCTTCTTTGCAGAGCCTATCGCACAGCAAATACCGGAAACCGATTTGGCATATGGTATTGTGGTAGTGATTGCAGTGGTAGTGATGGTTGCCGGACGTTTCCTTGCCGGTCCGGCAGTGAAGCAGGAAGTAGTGGCTGAGTAAATCGAAACCATAAAATACTGTGTCAGGGTGTGGGCATAGGAAGTAGCTTATACTATCCTAAGAAAATCCTAATAAAATCTTAAACTTTCTTCAAAGAAGCTTAAAACACATTTGGGCGAACTTGTCTTATACTTAAGTTACCAAAATAAGTGTGGAGGAAGTTTTATGAAACATTTCAAATTTCGAAAAAAGAGCATAACACTTATTTGGGCAGTATTGTTAAGTGTTATGCTCATTTCATGTGGACAAGAGGATGAGAGCCCCCACGTGGAAGGAAGTCTGGTGCCGGGAGAGGAGTTTGTGTGGGTGCCGCAGTTTCTGTCCATGGACAAGGAAGCTTTCGGTGACAGCGGTATACGAGAAACGTTTTTTGCAAATGGAAGATTATATTACCGATATTTCCACTTCAAAAAGGAAGCAGAAACCTGGGTAAATATAGCCAGTCTGGAATATCGTGAGTTGGAGGATATGGAAATGGTACATATCCCTTCGGTCAGTTTCACTTTGGAGGGATATGATAATCAGTTAAGCTGTTATACTTTGGATGAGGATGGCAATCTCTATGTAGTCTGGAGCAGTTCCCCTTGGTATGAGGAAGGTGGGTATTTTGACTATCAGGTACAGCAGATGCATCTGATAAAGTATAATGCACAGGGGGAACAGGAGAAATGCATTTGTCTGAATGAGTTGTTTGAAACAAGTGATATTCCATGGATATCGGGCATGGTAGTGGATAGTGATGGTAGTTTATATTTAAGTATAGGTGATGCTCAGATATATGTGCTGGATAAGAGGCTGAAACCGGAAGCCACGATAGTAACAGGGGCTGTGTCTAATCTGTTTCTCATGGGAGAGGACAGAGTGTTTGCTGTTCGGCATAATACGCATATGGAGCTGATAGAGCTGGATAAAAAGAGTGAAAAGGTAAAGGCTGTTTATGGAAATATTCCTGCATCTAATGGTTTCTTTGCAGATGGTGGCAATGGAAAGCTCCTATATGCAGGTACCGGAAAGCTCTATGAATATGATTTGGAAACCCAGGAGTCTGTTGTAGTATTGAATTGGGTTGACAGCTATGTAAACGGAAACTATATTCAGGCGTTGCAGGTGTTGGAGGACGGTCGTCTGGCTCTTGTAAGTGATGATTATGAGAATGATCCGGAGGTGATTTTCCTGACCAAAACACCGCGCAGTGAAGTAAAAGAAAAGCAGGCACTTACCCTTGCCAGCTTTACAGGGGAGGATGCACAGCTGCAACAGAAAATCATCGATTTTAATCGTAAGAATGATACCTATGAGGTGCAGCTAAAGGCCTATTATGAATATAGCCCCAATTATTCAGATACGGTATACGATGATGCCGTGACACAATTGTATCTGGATATTATCAGCGGAGATGCCCCGGATATTATTAATCTGAGGGACTTGGATTTGAACAATCTGGCGGACAGTCAGGTATTGGAGGATTTAACTCCTTATTTAGAAAAGAGCACATTAGCAAATAAGACGGATTTTGAAGCAGATATTTTAGAAGCCTATCAGATAGATGGGAAGCAGGTAACTGTACCCTTGCGGTTTTGGATGCACGCACTCTTTGGTAAATCAAGCATCGTAGGAGCAGAGAGCGGGTGGACATTAGAGGAATTGATAGAACTGAGGGAAAAATATCCGGATACAAAGTTTATGAATCCACTGGATTTTTTGACTAAGGACAATGCTTTGGCATTTTGTCTGGAGCATGGCAGTGATGCCTTTATTGATTATGAAAAGGGTACCTGTCAATTTGATAGTGAGGAGTTTATACGGGTTTTGGAGTTTGCCAACAGCTTCACCGGATATGGTATGGGGTCTCGAAATCTCCATGAGGATTTGGAGAAGAATAATATCGTATTAGTGGAAGAGGTATTGACGGACGTTACGTCTTATCAGGTGACAAAGGCCATATTCGAAGAACCTATTACAACCATAGGTTATCCTACCGGGGATGGAAGTCCGACGGTGACACTGCTGGGTTGGGAAATGTATGCAATCTGTTCCCGTAGTGATAACAAGGATGGAGCATGGGCTTTTCTGGAAAGCGTATTAAGTGATAAGAAGTTTGATGATTATGGTGGTTTTCCTACCAGAACCTCCGCTCTGGAGGAATACTTCGCGAAGGCTATGGAACCGGAATATCAGCAAGATTATGTGGGAAATACGGTGTATGATGAGCAGGGAAACTTAATCATAGTTCCCAAAAGTAACTGGTCTGATAGCAGCGGTTGGTCTTGTGAGGTTTATGAGGCTACCGAGGAAGATATTCAGGGGATACGGGATATGTTTTCCGGTGCAAAAGCACAAGGAGTACATAATAAGACCATCATCACTATGGTGCAGGAGGAAGCCGCTGCTTACTTTGCAGGGCAGAAAACAGCTCAGGAGGTGGCGGATATCATACAGAGCCGTATGGAAATCTATATTAGTGAAAATACTTAAATATATTGTAAGATTAGTGTTAAATTTCTTAATAAAATCTTAAGGTGTAATTTTCAGTAATATGTATTATACTTAAGGAGTGAGAGTTTACGAAGAATAATTCGGTATAAGACATTTTAGAGAGCAGGTGAATTTTGTTGCCTGTTCGGAAAGGACAGTTGATGAGAAAGAGTTTTAAATTTTTACGAAATGCAGTAGCTGTTTCGTTGGCAGGTATATTGGGACTTTCCCTGATGGCCTGCGGCGATAAAAATACAGAAGGAAATGGTAGTAACGGAAATACCCCGGGTAATAGCGGAAGCAATACAGAAGGCATCGTAAAGACAGAGTATGCGTATGTTCCGGAATTTTTTGATATTTCCTCCAAGGATAATGAGGGAAATTATGTTTACCGTGGTCAGGCTATCCTTGAGAAGGATAGGTTGATTTATACCGTACATAACTATGATGAGGAAACACAGACTTCCTCTACAGAAATTCGATACAGAGATGTGAATGCACCAACCGAAGAAAAGGTGTTGGAGCTGCCGGAGTTTCAGTTGGAAGGATATGAGTCCAGCATGAGTAGCTTTTTACATGATAAGGATGGGAATCTCTATGTTGTGTATTATGTATCACCTCCTTATGTGGAAGGAGAGGAGTATGATTATACGAAAAGTACTACCTATCTGGCGAAGTATGACAGTAACAACCAGCAGCTATTTGCAGTGGATTTGAAGGATATGTTTCAGGATGAAAACAATTCTTATATCCAGAACATGGTCGTTGCAGAAAATGGTAAGCTGTTTGCTGCCTCCAACAATCTGATTTATGTGATAAATGCGGATGGTACCTTTGGAAAGTCTATTCCTACCCAGTCAGACTGGATACAGGATATTTTCGCAACGGAGGACGGAAAGGTATTCTTTATAAACTATGCAAATACCGGAAATGGTGGATTGCAAATGGTAGAAATCAATACCGAAACCGGTATGCTGGGAGAAACCTACAAGAATCTGCCGGATATGAATGCACAGGTGCGAAGCTTCGGTGGTAAGCTGTATGTAAAAGGCTCCTCTAACCTGTATGAGTATGATTTGGAAACACAGGAATCCACACCGGTTGTAAACTGGATTGATTCTTATCTGACCGGTGATTATATTCAGTCCTTTTCCGTGGCGGAGGATGGAAACATTCTTGTCTATAGTCATAATTACATGGATGAAACGGAAGAACTGGTGAAGCTGGTAAAGACGGACAGAGCGAAGATACCTCAGAAGCAGGAAATCGTACTGGCTACTCTATATGAGAGCAATCAGAATTTTCAGCAGGCAGTGGTGAATTTTAATAAATCCAATAATAAGTACAAGGTTGTATTTAAGAGTTATATTTCTAACAATGCAGAATGGACAGAAACCACCTATACGGATGCTGTTGCATTGATGAATGCGGATTTAACAGGCAATAATCCTCCGGATATTATTGAATTAGGTAGTGCGGATTTAACGAATTTGGCAAAGAAGGGTGTTTTGGAAGATTTCACTCCTTATCTGAATGCCAGCAGTACCTTAAAGAAGGAAGATTTCGTACCCAGCGTATTAAATGCCTATACAATAGACGGTAAGCTGGTAACTATTCCCAGACAGTTCCAGATGTCAACCCTTATGGGTAAGGCATCTATCGTAGGGGAGAAGCAGGGATGGACCATTGATGATGTGATTGCACTGTCTGATGCTCACCCGGATGCCAAACTGTTACGTTATGTGGATGCACCTACAGCACTTCGTATCTGCTTGCAGTACAGCAGTGACAGCTTTATTGATTACGAAACCGGAACCTGCAACTTTAACAGCCCGGAATTCCTCAAGATACTGGAGTTTGCGAATCGATTCAAGCCGATTGATTATAACAATTTTGAAAATGAAGAAAGTTATCCGTCTATGATACAGTCCGGAAAGGTATTGTTGAGTGATGTAAATGTTTCTCAGACACAGGAGTTCCAGATGTACACCTATATGTTTGAAGAGCCCGCTACCTGCATCGGTTATCCTACCATGGATGGCAGTGCAGGCGTATTCCTGAATGGTATAGATATGTACGGTATCACTTCCAAGAGCCGGAACAAGGAAGGGGCTTGGGAATTCTTAGAAAGCACCTTGCAGTACAAAGCGAATGATCGTTATTCCTGGGGATTATCTTCCAGAGTAGATGAATTGGAAGCTATGTTTAAAAATGATATGACTCCTGAGTACGAAAAGGATGAAAACGGGGAAATCGTGCTGGATGAAAACGGGGAACCCAAGCAATACCCCAAGACGACCTGGGGCTATGATAACTGGGAAGTAGAGATTTATGCGGCTACACAGGAAGAAGTGGATTTGATTTGGGATATGATTGAAATTGCGAAGCCTGTGGGTATGAACGATGAAACCATCTTCCAGATGATAAATGAGGAAGCAACTCCATACTTTGAAGGACAGAAGAGCGCAGCAGATGTGGCAAAGATTATTCAGAGCCGTGTAGAGATTTATGTGAGTGAAAACAGCTAAGGAGGGATTGCCTCTTGGAAAAGTCAGGCATTCAAAAAAAGAAACTCCGTAAGGCCGGTAAAAGATTAAAAAAGGTAAAGAGAAGCTCGGGGCTATTTATAGCTCCTAGCTTTCTCGGCGTTTTGCTATTTTTTGTCATACCCTTTATGGTGGTAATTTTTTATTCATTGGTTGACAATCCTATCAGTCAGAACTTTGTAGGATTGGAAAATTTTAAATATGTAATGGGAAACAATGCTTTCAAAAAAGCAGTGTCCAATACCTTCCGGTTTTCGATTATTGCCGTGCCGTTAGCAGTGGTGTTATCCCTGCTTTTGGCTATTGTGTTGGAAGCGAAGCTGCCTTTTCGAAGTCAGTTTCGTACCTTTTTCCTCAGTCCCATGATGGTACCGGTGGCGTCCATTGTGTTAATTTGGCAGGTATTGTTCAGCTACAATGGTGTGGTAAATGAAATCACGGCATTGTTTGGTGTGGAGAAAATCGACTGGCTGAAGTCAGAGTATTCCCATATCGTAATAGTAGTATTGTTTTTGTGGAAGAATTTGGGGTATAACATGATATTGTTTATGGCTGCTTTGGCCAGTATTCCCAAGGACATTTTGGAGGTGGCACGCTTGGAAAGTGCTACAGCCTTACAAACCTTCTTTTACATAAAAGTACGGTATCTTTCTTCCACCTTTTTGTTTGTAACCATTATGTCCCTAATCAGCTCCTTTAAGGTATTCCGAGAGATTTACCTGCTGACTACGGACTATCCGTATGATACCATTTATATGCTACAGCACTTTATGAACAATACGTTCAAGAATCTGGATTACCAGAAGCTGTCCAGTGCAGCAGTGCTCATGTCTATGGCAATGGTAATCATCATCGGAATCTTGTTTCTGGTGGAAAATCATTTCGGAAAGGATGTGGAAGGCTGATGAAAAAGACAATGACTACACCCAAATTCGAAATGCGTGCACACAAAAGAGCCGTGCGAAAGCGTGCTTGGGGAAAGGTAAAAATATTTTTTGCAACCATACTGGCAGCCTTTTTTGCCATCCTCTTTTTGGCACCGATAGTATTAACCATAACCAATTCCTTTATGTCAGCCGGTGAAATTGCAGCCAATTACGGTACTGTATTCAATACCACCAGCTCCGGAGGAAAGGTATTTATTGCAGAAAAGGTAAATCTGAAATTTATACCGGATATGGTTTCCTTTAGTCAGTACAAAACTGTTTTGTTTAAGAGCCCGGAATATTTGTTGAAGTTCTGGAACTCTGTGATATTGGTAGGACCTATCGTAGTGTTCCAGTTGATGGTGGCAGCTCTGGCATCCTATGGCTTCGCCAGATACAACGGAAAGCTACGACAGCTGGTATTCTTCATGTATATTATATTGATGTTGATGCCTTATCAGGTTACGTTAGTACCCAATTATTTGGTGTCTGACTGGCTGAATTTGCTGGATACCAAATGGGCTATCTGGCTGCCGGGTATCTTTTCTCCCTTTGCAGTGTATTTGCTGACGAAGTTCATGCGGCGAATTCCTACCTCGGTTATCGAGGCAGCACAGATAGACGGTGCGGGAGAGTGGCAGATTTTCCGAAGAATATGCCTGCCCTTGTGTAAGGGTGCTATGGCTTCGGCGGCGATTTTGGTCTTTATTGACTATTGGAATATGGTAGAACAGCCTTTGATTTTGCTGTCCGACCCGGAGATGCATCCCTTGTCCGTATTCTTAAGTAAGATTAACAGTGGTGAGGTAGGACTGGCATTTGCGGTAGCGACCATTTATATGGTCCCCAGTTTGCTGGTATTTTTATATGGTGAGGATTATCTGGTGGATGGTATCACCTACCAGGGCGGTATTAAAGGTTAAATAGAAAATAGAAGGAGTTTGGCGATGAACGAGAATGGTAGAAAAAGGCGGGAATGGGTAAAGACAGTAGCGATTATCTTTCTGAGTATCATGCTGGTTTTGACCTTTTTCTCACAGACAATTATGAATTATTCTTTGCCGGAGGTAGCTGCCCAGTATGTGCAGTCCGGTAATATTACAGCGAAGATTCGCGGCACCGGCATGATTGAAAGCGGTGACCCATACAATGTAAAAATCGTAGGTACCCGTAAGGTTGCTTCCGTAGCTGTCCGTGAAGGTGACAAAGTAGAAGCCGGAGAAGTGCTTTGTGTACTGTCTTCGGAAGATAGTGCAGAGCTGGAGGCGGCTAAGGAGGCTTTGAAGGCAGCGCAGAAGGATTATGATTCTGCATTGCTTACCGGAACTTTAAATGCAGTCGTTATGAATGAAGCAGGAACCGCTGACAGTATTGCGGATTATAAGGCAAGAGTGTTGAAGCTGCAAAAGGAGGTAGAAGCTGCCAAGGCAGAAGTAAAGAAGTGGCAGGATACCTACGATGCATATGAGGTACAGATTGCCTGGGCGTCTGTAGCCAGTACCGTAGATATATCTGCGGAAGAAGCAGCCGTAAAGAAGGCTCAGGAAGAGTTGGATAAGGCACAGCTGGCATTGACAGAAGCACAGAATAATAAGACTGCTTTGGAGCTGGAGTTAAGTTATCGCATCAGTGTGAATGCAGATGCTGCAGTAATTGCGAATTTGGAGAAGCATTTGAAAAATGCAGAATATACAGCTATTTGTGCACAGACTACATACAATGGTGCAGCCCTGAAGCTGGAGAGAGCACAGAAGACTCTGGAGGATAAGCAGGAGGGCGATGCTTCCAATGCGGATATCGAAAATATGAAGAAGCTACAGGCTTATGTGCAAGTGGATTTGACAAAGGCACAACAGAACCTATCTGCAAAAGAAACAGCACTGGCTGAAGCAGTGAAGAATATCAATGACCAGATTTTCCTGGCAGATAAGTTTGCTGCCGTAGAAGAGGCAAAGGCTCAGGTGGCGAAGCTGGAAACCGAGGTTAGCGGTGCAGAAGTGACAGCACCTATCTCCGGAACCATTATGACTGTAAATGTTCGATCCGGTTTGGAAACCCCTTCTGACGGCATTGTATTCACCATGCAGCCGGAGGGAGAAGGCTTTACCATGAGCTTCACTGTTTCCAACGAACAGGCAAAGAGACTGTCTATCGGTGATGTGGCAGAGCCGGTAAATGCATGGCGATATGACAATATGCAGATTGTACTGGAAAGCATTCGTCCGGACAAGATGAATCCTGCACAGAACAAGCTGCTGGTATTCAGTGTCAGTGGGGATAATATAGTGGCAAACCAGTCTATCAATGTCTCAGTAGGTCAGAGAAGCTCTACCTATGATATGATAGTACCCAATAGTGCCATTCGAGAAGATAATAACGGCAAGTTCGTACTGGTGGTAGAATCCAAGAGCTCCCCATTGGGCAATCGTTATATTGCCAACCGTGTGGATGTGGAAGTGATTGCCAGTGATGATACCCAGTCAGCCATTACCGGCGGATTGTATGGTTGGGAGTTTGTCATTACGACCTCCAGCAAGCCCATTGAGGCAGGTCAGCAGGTAAGATTACCGGAATAAAGGTGGAGTGTATATGAAAAAGAGAAAAAAAGGCTTCTCTGCCGGTAGTTTGCTATTTGTAGCGGTATGCATGTTGTTTTTTCTGGTCTTTTTGGTTTTATATGGAGTGTCCTTTTATCAGAAGAATGCATTAATGGAGCAACAGATGGCTCAGCGTTGGAGCATGGAGAAGGATGTGTCTCAGGTGAGTTGCTTCTTTTCCGTGAATGCTGGTATTTCTGAGGATTTTATTAAAAATCTGGAGCATTCTTTGGAGGATGCATTGAAGGAGGCCTCCATTGTTTCTCAGTCAGAGAATGCCGGAGCCAGATTGTGGGCTGATGCATACAGTGCGGATGGTCAAATAACGGTAGAAAGTAATATTGGGAAAATAACAGTGGATGCACTGGGAATTGGAGGGGACTTTTTCCTGTTCCATCCCATGCAGCTATTAAGCGGTTCTTATTTTTCCGGAAATGATTTGATGCAGGATTATTGTATTCTGGATCAGGATGCGGCATGGAAGCTGTTTGGTTCCTATGATGTGGCAGGGCAATCGGTAACCATCGGTGGCAGAACCCATATTGTAACCGGTGTGGTGAAACGTCCGGAAGGAAAGCTGTATGAGGCTGCCGGTTTAGATGCTTCCCAGATATATGTTTCTTATGAAACCTTGAAAAGTTATGGAAGAAACAATGGTATCAACCATTTGGAAATCGTAATGCCCAATCCGGTGTCCGGTTTTGCTATGGAATATATGAAGAAGGCTGTGACAGTAGAGGAAAAGGAAGTAGAAATCATCGAAAACAGTACCCGATTTGATACGCTGAATCGTATCAAGCATATTTCCAAGCTGAGTACCAGAGCCATGAACGGCAAGGCGATTATTTACCCTTATTGGGAAAACGTAGCCAGAGCATATGAGGACAGTTTGGCACGTCTTATGCTGTTTCAATTGATTTTTGGCAGTATCCCGTGTATGATGATAGTGGTGAAGCTGATTGTAATGTGGCGACGTAAAACATGGACTGTGAAAGGTGTTTTTCAGGGCTTGAAAAACAAGGCAGAGAATGTTTGGTATCGTAAGATACATAAGCATAAAAGAGAGAATGTAAATTGACAACCAGTGTGTGACAGTATGAGAGGAGGAGTTGTTATGAAAAAAGGAAAAAGATGGCTTTCGATTGCGCTGGCAGGTATGCTGACCTTGAGTTTGTGTGCTTGTAACAAGGACAATCCCACCGGTTTAGGCGGGAACGGCAGCAATGGAAATGCACAGAATGGCGGAGATAATTTCGCTTCCAAGGAATTTGTGTATGCACTACAAGAAATCGACTTAGGCATTGATTTGGAGAATGTAGGTATGTATAACATGGCTTATGCGGATGGACGTATCTACACCGTTATCGAGGATTATTCCAATTCCTTGTCTGAAGGAATCGTGCCTCGTGGTGCAGTGGTTATGCCGGAGGTGGATCCAGGCTTTGCTGTAGAGGTGCCGGAGGAAAATGATGTGGCGGTAGAAGAAAATACCGAAACAGAGGAACCTGTGACAGAAGATACCGATGGTGACGGAGTGGCAGATGCTCCTTCTGTAGAAGGGGATATAGATTTACCGATTATTGAAGAGCCAATTCCGGATTATGAATATTATGGCCCCAGTTATTATTTGGTATCTGCGAAGGTGGATGGCAGTGACCAGAAGATGAGCAAATTATCGATGGGTGAGAGCATGGAAAAGATACAGGGCTACATGTCCGGTGTACATCTGTTAAAGGATGGTTCCGTAGTGGCTTCTTTCGAAAGCTATATGGAGGATATGTCCGACCCGAACAATCCTATCTTTAAATCCATGTTTTATGTAATGAGATGGAGCAATACCGGAGAGCTGCAGTGGACTACGGATGTATCAGATGAGCAGGGAAATTATTTCTACATCAGAGCAGTCATTCCACAGGAAAATGGAGAACTCATGCTGTTAAGCGGTAACAGTGAAATGGTTATTGTGGATGCACAGGGTACTGTGACCTCCAGAAAAAGTATGGATAGCATTGATTTGAACAATATGGGACAGATGATTCAGAAACAGGATGGGAATCTGTGGATCACTTCCTATAATGATGACTGGACGAAGTTCTTTATCAGTGATTTTAATATGACAACAGGTGTGTTGGGTGAAAAGAAGGAGTTACCCGGTAATATGGTGAATTACAATATTTATCCGGGTGTGAATACAGATTTACTGTTAAGCAATTCCTTCGGTATTTATTCTTACAATATAGGTGATGCAGAACCGGTGAAGATTATGGATTTCATCAATTCCGATGTAGCCACCTATGGTTTGAATAATGTCTCCTTTTTGGATGAGAAGAGCTTCGTAGCAAATTATTACGATACCGCAGAATCCAAGAATAAGGTGGCAAAATTTACCTATGTAGACCCTAAGGATATTCCGGACAAAAAATCGATTACACTGGGATGTAATTATCTGGGATATGATGTGAAGAAACGTGTTATTGATTTTAACAAGACCAATACCAATTATCGTATTACCATAAAGGATTACTCTACTTACAATACTATGAGTGATTATACGCTGGCACAGACCCAGATGAATAATGATATCATCAGTGGTAATATGCCGGATATTATGATTATTGAAAGCAATCAGGATATCAGCAGTTGGGCGAACAAAGGACTTTTAGCAGATGTGAAGGAGCTCATTGCCAAGGATGCAGAGTTGTCCAAGGTAGAATTTTTGCAGAATGTATGGGATGCGTTCTCTATTAATGATAAGCTGTATCTGGTGGTTCCGGATTTCACGGTACAGACTATGACTGCCAGAAAGGATATGGTAGGAGAGCGAACCGGATGGACCATGACAGAGTTCCAGCAGTTTATGAAAACACAGGATTCCAGTGTAAAGCCCTTTGGCGGAGAAGAAATGCTGAGAGGCAGTGTTTTAAGTTATATAATGACTTACTGCGGCAGTGATTTTGTAGATGTGAATACCGGAAAATGTAATTTTAACTCCGAAGAATTTATTGCTTTGTTAGAGTTTACCAAGACCTTCCCTGTAGAATTCTCGCAGGATTATTGGGACGAGTATGATTGGGAAGCTATGCAGGGTGTATTCCGCGATAAGAAAGCAGTGCTTATGCATACCTATATCGGTACTGTGAGAGATTTGGTGTATACTTTACATGGACAGTTAGGTGCAGAGGCTGCATTCGTAGGTTATCCCGGTGTGGAAGGAAACAGTTCTGTGATGCATTCCGGCTCCTATTTGTATGCAATTTCAGCGAAATCAAAGAATATAGATGGGGCGTGGAGCTTCGTACGATACTATTTGACCGATGAATATCAGTCCAGTGAGCAAATGTACAGTTTGCCGGTATCCAAGACTGCTTTTGAAGCAAAGGCTAAACTGGCAACCGAGAAGCCCTACTGGTTTAATGAAGAAACCGGAGAAAAGGAAGAGTATAACCATACCTATTATATCAATGGGGAAGAAATTATTCTGGAGCCGTTTACACAGCAGGAGGTAGATGATATTTGTAACTTTATCTACACTGTAGATAAGCGTTCTTATTATAACCAGAATATTATCAACATTGTGAATGAGGAGGCAGAAAGCTTCTTCTCCGGACAGAAGAGTGCGAGAGATGCAGCGGGTATTATTCAGAGCCGTGTGCAGCTTTATGTAGATGAAAATCGCTAAAACAGAATAAGATAATACAAGCTAAAGATAAACAAAAAATAATTAAAATAAGTAAAAAAAGAAGAAGCGTGGTCTTACAAAAGTCCACGCTTTTTCATATGTGTCTCGGCGTTTAATTCCTTGCCATGTTCTTTGAGCCATTGTTTGGCTTCTTTATAGTCCGGCATGATAGAGGCTACCATATTCCAGAAATCTTTGGAATGGTTCATATGGGTGATATGGCAGAGTTCGTGAATTACCACATAGTCCAATACCTTCGGCGGGGCATAGAGAAGCCTATAGTTAAAGGATAGGGTACCGGAGGAGGAACGACTGCCCCAACGGGTTTTCTGGTCACGAATGGTAATCCGGGTATAGGTGCCGCCTGTCTGCTTGAGAAAATGTTCCACACGATTGGTGAAATGTTCCTTTGCGGCCTTGCGGTAGCGATTGTCTAAGACCTGTATACGTTTTAATTCTTCGGGTGTGTAGGGTTGTGGCATTTTCATTTCCTTTCTGGCTGAGGATGTGGTATAATGTACGCGTGTAGAAAACATGCGACTACGAAGCACAAATATAGTTTAGTTTTATTATAGCGAATGAAAAGGATTTTGAAAATAGAAAGTGGTGTGTTATGGCAGAGAAAAAATGTATTATTATCGGTGCAGGTGATTTGACAGTAGGTCATGTTTCGGTTGGGGAAGAGGATTTGGTCATTGCAGTGGATGGAGGTATTAATTACTGTGGTGTACTGGAAATCGAGCCGGACATCATACTGGGAGACTTTGATTCTGTGAATGAGGCACAGAGAGAAGCGATTTTGGCAATGAAGGAGCAAATACCGGAGCGAGTGGTTGTGCTAAAGCCGGAGAAAGACGATACAGATATGCTGGCGGCATTACGATTAGGCCTGGAAAAGGGGTATGATTATTTCCTGCTTTATGGTGCTACCGGCGGCAGGCTGGAGCATACCCTTGCCAATATTCAATGTCTGCTGTATTTGAAGGAGCAGGGTGCGGTAGGCTATTTGATGGACGGCAGTGGCATGATCTTTGTCATGAAGGATGAAGAAGTAAAGCTTCGTGCGAATCTGGAGGGGTATTTTTCCTTGTTTTGTTTGGGAAAGGAAGCCAAAGGAGTTACCATTCGCGGCATGAAGTATGAACTGGAGGATTATACCATGACCAATGCATTCCCTATAGGGGTGAGTAATGAGTTTATTGGTCAGGAGGCTACAGTCAGCGTAAGAGATGGAGAACTGGTTGGAATCGTGAATTATGTGAGTGAGTAGTAGTATTTGCTTGCGAAAAAACTGTGTTAAGATGAGGGTATTATGGCATTAATCGGAATTGATTTGGGAACCACCAACAGCTTAGTGTCTGTTTGGAGAGATGGAAAGGTAGAGGTTATAAAGAACAGTCTGGGGCATATCATGACCCCCAGTGTGGTCAGTCTGGAAGAAGGCGGCAGGATTTTAGTGGGGGAGATTGCCAAGCAAAGGCGAATATCACATCCGTTATATACTGCCTCTGAGTTTAAAAGAAGTATGGGGACGCGCAAGGAATACGTGCTAGCGCACAAAAGATATTACCCGGAAGATTTGTCAGCCTTTTTGTTAAAGAAGCTGGTGGAGGATACGCAGGATGCACTTGGGGAAGACGTGACGGAATGTGTGATTTCCGTGCCGGCATATTTTGATGATAATCAGAGGGAAGCCACCAAGCGTGCAGCGAGAATCGCCGGAATAGAAGTGAAACGATTGATTAACGAGCCATCTGCTGCCATTATTTATCATCAATGGAAATCCGGCAATACCGGTCGTGAGGGCATCTATCTGGTAATCGATTTCGGTGGTGGAACCTTAGACGTATCCGTTGTGGATTGTTTTGAAAATATTATCGAGATACTTTCTATTTCCGGTGATAATAAGCTGGGGGGAAAGGATTTTGACCGCTATCTTGCAGAGGATTTTTGCAAACGCTTTGATTTGAAGTTTTCCAAGCTGGATAAGCATACCAAAGAGAATTTGTTGTGGATTGCGGAAAAGGTAAAACGTGGACTTTCCCGGGAAGAAAGTGTAACCATGCGTGCTACCATTGAACAGAAGGAGTATGTAGCGGAATATTCGAAGGACGAATTATTAAAGGTAACTGCACCGTTACTTTTGAAAATGAAAGAGGTTATCAATGAGGCCTTAAGAGGTGCCCGTGTAGAAACAGCACAAATCGTGGACATTGTGTTGGTAGGCGGTACCTGTAAGATGCCGCTTATTCAGAAGTATTTATCCGCCCTGTTTCATCGGGATGTGGTAGCGGACGAGGATTGTGAGCAGCTGGTGGCACTGGGTGTAGGTGTATTAACCGGTATTATCGGCAGAAACGAAGAAGTTTGTGATATCGTAATGACAGATGTGTGCCCGTTTTCACTGGGAACCGGTACTTATCACAATAAAGTGGATTCGGTGCTTTACATGAGTGTGATTATACCGAAAAACAGTATCCTGCCTATCTCTAAGTCCGGTGTTTATTCTGGTTTAGAAAAGAATCAAAAGCAGATTAAGTTTGAAATTTTTCAGGGAGAAGAGCTCCATGCAAAGGATAATCTTTCTCTGGGATGTTTGTTGGTGGATGTGACGCCAAATGAAAATGGAGATACCTGTGCCAAGGTGACCTTTTGCTATGATATCAATGGTGTTTTGCAGGTTTATGCACAGGATATGTATGGTGACAATACTGCCGAAATGGTGGTGGTCAGCAAGAGCTTTCAGCTTTCCGATGAAGAAATAGAGCTTAGAAAAATTGATATGGAGAAGGAACAGCGATTTGAAAAGAACAAAGAAGAGAACCGCCATATCTTAGCATGGGGACAGAGATTGTTTGCACAGGCGAATCCGGAGTATAAAGACTATATAGCCGGTATTGTGAATGATTTTGCATATCATGTGGAGCAGAATGATATCGCCATGGTGCAACGCACGAAAAAAGGTATCATAGAACAATTATTGGCTCTTGAAAAAGTGGTAAACAGGGACTATTTCGAAAATGAGGATGTCATAACAAAGCTTCTGGAAGAAGAGGATGATTAGGTGATAAGTCAGTGAATGATTGGAATATTTTA
This sequence comes from Acetatifactor sp., assembly GCA_045538995.1. Lineage (GTDB taxonomy): Bacteria > Bacillota > Clostridia > Lachnospirales > Lachnospiraceae > Acetatifactor. Next base: position 62,025 of record JAZQEK010000069.1, read on the forward strand.
GGAATTGAAGAAACAAACGATTTGCGAAAAGTGAAACGTGCTTATGCGGAAAAAAGCAAGCTGTATCATCCGGAAACACATCCGGAGGAATTTCAGCAATTACATAATGCCTATAAGCGGTTAGCCGGTGAGTTAAGAAGGAAGCAGGACGTTCCGGAAAACGTTCAGATAGGAAAACCGACAGAAATACAGGAAGCAGAAGAGAAGCTGGCTGCTACTATGCAGAAGCATTTTTGGCAAAAGCTGTTTGATACAACTTTCCGGAAGAAACGGTCGGAGCCCATAAGAGATATTCCCAAAGATGATGCTTTCTTGAAGCTGGTAGACGAAGCTGCAAAGAATTTTGAGGCACGTCATACAGATAAAAGAGACCCTGAGCAGGTGGCAAAGGTGGAGGCTATTCTGAAGCATGATAAGAACCCTAAGATTTTAGAATATTTTCAATGGGCTCTGTATAATGAATTTGGTACTAGAGACTGGCGAAAGTTCTTTGTTCGGGAGGACTTTTTAGAACGGCAGTATGAACCGGAATTTATCAATGGCATGGCAGAAATATTGAAAAATCGTTTGTTGGAGATAAAGCGGGCGAAAAAAGGTGCCTATGCATCTGCTGTGCTTATTTATTTTGTAATTGTCTATGGTGCCATATTTGACTGGATTGGTCATTTGCATTTCAAGGAGCATATTTACAAGAAGGAGCTTTTTGAAAGCTTATTAGAGGCATTTCAGCTGGATGGTCATAAATTATACAGTTATCAGCAACTGGAGGAAAGAGCGGAGCTGATGGGAGAACGTTACGCATTCTTCCTGTATCGTAATATTTTGGAGGAGTTGGATGCAACCATTCCGGATAAAGAAAAAATCAAGGGATTCTTGATAGAGGGATTTCAGAGAGAAAATACGTCCAGACTGTTGGAGCTTTTGTATTGTGAGCCCAAAGAGGGCGGCTATGAAGTACAGCCGGGTGTTTATCGCCTACAGAATAAAATAGTTTGTTCCAAGGTGTTCTTTGACTTGCTGGCATATTTGATTTCAAGTGATAGAAAGAATATTGCGGTGTTTCAAGAGGTTTTGACACAGGTGTGTGAAATGGATTGGGATGGTGGTATTCAGGAGGAGCTGGATATCATACGGTTGTTGTTGATGGAGGGGTAATCAAAATCAAACTTTGTTTTCAGAAGTGTAGTGTTAAAGAGATAAGATATAATAGAAAAAATAAGAAAATGTCGTGCTCAAGAGAAAAGGAAGCGGCTAGATTTTGGAGGCGGCTATATGGATAAGTAAGACTATGTGAAGGTGTTATTTCTGGGAAAAGTGTGTAATACAAAACTGTGGCGGAAAATGCTAGAAAAGTTGGTATGCAGTTGTTTGGAAATACCAACTAGTCAAGGAAAAAAGCTAGAACAGTTGGTATGTGCTTGTTTGGAAATGCCAACTAACCAAGGGAAAAAGCTGGAGCAGTTGGTATGAGACTTTCAGAAAATACCAACTAGACGAGGAAAAAGCAAGAATAGTTGGTATCAGGTTGCTTAGATATCCCAACCAAACTGGAAAGGGACCAGAAAAATTGGGAGTTATCGCACTCTTTTGAATAAGAGATATACTAAATCCGACTAAACAAGAAAATATTAAGAATAGTCGGGAATGATTGCACCTAAAAACCGACTAAAATGTTAAAGCATGGTATTAGTCGGGGGATAGAGCAAATGCATCCCCGATTAATTGGGAGAAAATGACTGATAGTCGGGATAACATGTTAAGAGATACCGACTAAAACCAATAGAAATAAATATAGTCGGAATCAGGGATAAAATTCACCCGACAGAAAAATGAAAAAAAGTAACATAGTCGGAAAAGTTGGATATGTTTGCAAAAATCAGTATGCCAGAGCGACTGGGAGAGGAAATAGGACGAAAACACCCCACAACTCCCAAGTTGTAGAGATTTATATTTAAATTTTACGGAGGATTTATATGAATGAAAAAGATTTAAGATGGAATAGGTTTATAGAAGAGGTTTGTTATCAAGATATGTCAACATTGACAGATATCCAAAGAAAAGCTGTTCTTTGTTTTTGGTATGATGCTGAAATGAATAGTGGTGGATATAGTGGATATTTAGATTGTTATCCAGACACAAATTCATTTGAATTGAAAGAAGCGATTATGTCGGTGGGATATAAAGCTATTGCAGATAATTATCAAAAAGCCATTGATGAAGGCGAAAAAGACGACTGGGTAGAAACTGATACTGCTTATTATGAATTCTCTCCTTCATTGTGTGACTGTTTGCAAGAATTTGTTGAAGAAAATAAGGATGTTATCTTTGATTAAAATCCAAACAGTTTGTATAACAAAAGATATTTTCGGGCTTAAAAGTATAAAGGTATGAATACTTGTAATCATGAAAAGAGAGAGGGATAATGACAGCAGAAGAAGTTTTTGATGATTTGGCCAAGAAATACGGTGAAGAGTTTAATTGGCATGTGTTACCATTTACAAATAAATCATTTGTTGCTGAGTTAAAGAAGGAAATTGGGGAAACACATTTTCTGTATAATGAGCGAATTTATGCAGTTGCCAAATGTGATTCAAATGATGATGTGTTATTTGCGGTAGGAAATGAAGATGGTATTAATATCTATTATATATTTCACTTGACCTATTCAGTAAATAATATGGTTGGATATCCAAAGTATATAAAATTAATAGGAATACAAGAAGTAAGAGAATATATTGAACAAAACTATTTGCAGTAAGATGAACGATAATATAAAAATGATTACGATTAGAAATTTTCTATATAAGCTTAAAAAGAAAAAATATAGTACCTATTTCGGCAACGGAGATATTACTATTCAAGATATTGTGCTTAATCCTGTTCATGTTTTACCATGCAATCAATGGAGGTATGGACAAGAAATTGACTTCTATATGGATGATGGGGTAGATATCTATTTTCTCAGAATAATAAACAAAAACGATTGCAAAATCACTTTATTGAATGATAAGGGATTGAGATATATTATAGTTTCTGTGCCAATAGACAATTCGCACAATCTGAGAAAAATTATATGTATGCTTAATAAGTTTCCAT
>JAZQEK010000070.1:0-60232 GCA_045538995.1 Acetatifactor sp.
AGAAAAAAAGTATTTTAGTAAAGAAAGGTGAAGGAGGACAAGCAATATCACAAGACATAGTATCTACATCATTTAATGATATTAAAAAGATGCAAGATGTAGATGGCTGTGAATACTTTACTGCTGAATATACACGAAAGATGCTTATAATTAATCTTTTTGAAGCAAGATTTTCGATAGAAGAGATTAGTGCGTATGTTGGGATTAGATTAAATAGTATTGAAGAGATTTTGGGAACGGAAGCCATAATGAAAATTGGAAATAAAAGATTGATGAAGAAACGACCAGAACTTGAGCATCCGTTTGAGGAAGAATTTAATAAAAATTATACAACTTAATATGGACATAAAATTTATTGGCTAAAGGAGAAAACGGTATGGCAGAATATTGTGTATGTTGTGGAAAAAAGGTAGGTATTTTTACAGGAGGTCATTTGGATAACACGGTATGTGATAGCTGTTACTTTAAATTTGCCGGTTATGTAGAAGAACTCAAAAATGTAAGTACCGCAGAAGAAGTTGAGACGAGATTTGTTAATGTAATTAGGATTGTAAATGAAAGTGGATTTTTGGCAGATGGTGAAAAGAGAATAATCACATACATAGAAGAAATTAAGCAAAAGAAACTTGAAGATGTTCAGAAAGAACAACAAGCATTAACTCGAAGTATAGAAGAGCAAAAAAAGCATGATGAAATACAAAAGGAATATAGCGAGTTGAAAGTTAAGATTTTGCTTACCACCGGTAACAATTTTGAAGGTTATGATATTATAGATTATTGTGGAGTTAAGAGTGGAAGTATTGTTTTGGGAACTGGTTTTCTATCTGAGTTTAGCGCTTCTTTTAGCGATTTTAGTGGAACAAAAGATAATCGTATGGGTAAAAAGGTGGAAGAAGCAAAAGCAATGGCTACAAATACTTTAATAGAAAATTGTATTTATGCAGGAGGTAATGCAATTATTGGTGTGGGGTATGACATAATGACTATTGGAACTAATATGATAGTTGTATCGGCGAACGGTACCTCTGTAAAGATAGAAAAGAAAAAGCATGTATAAACTAATAGAGAGGTATATATGACGCAAGCAAAAGAAAAATTTGATAAAACAATTCAAAGGTGCAAAGAACAAATAACATTGTATAATAAATTAAAAGAGTTAAAAGAGAGCAATGAAGAATTAGAAATTAATGTATCTCAAGATATATTACGAGGTGCGATTGTTTTAGCTGTTGCTGCATTTGATGCCTATGCTACAGATTGTTTTTCTGAAAAATTTATTTTTTATATTAAGCATAAAGGCGTAGATAATACGTTAGAAGAGTTATTGAGTAAAGCAGGATTTGATATTAAGTTTTCTTTGGAACTTATAAATTCCGAAAGACCATATAGAAAAATAAGAACAATTATTGAAAAGTACTATTCTAAATATACAACGCAAAGGTTATCAGTGATAGATTCTATGCTATCTTTGTTATGCTATCCTTTTAATGGAAAACGTAAGTAAAGAACGGATTAGTAACTATTTATCGGAAAACAATATAGGTTTAATATATGATAGAGATGAAACAATACAAGAGCTTTATGAGTTATCAAAAAGATTACATGAGACTAAAGAATAATTAATATTACAGTATTAAACGTTTTGAGTATGAAGGCTCTGTTTTGAATGGAAATTGTTTACACTCCGTTTACACACCCCAAGTCAGCGCCCCAACAAGCTCCTTTCTATGCGGGTTTGCTGGTAGCTGTCCTGCGTTCAAGTCCGGCCACCAGCAGTATATGGCGAAACTGAAATTCGCTCGAGAGTAGAGAAAGCATTGATAAATTCAATGTTTTCTCTATTTTTTGTCATAATAAAGATACTTCCCTGCTATGTAGAAAGGCATGCTTTCTCAACTACCGGTTTCAAAAATATCAACGAAGCTTCAATTGTTTTTATGGAATGTCCATGTTATATTTTGTATGTAAGGTGCCTTAACATATTGCAAGAAAGGAAACTGAAATATGACAATCGGAACGAATATAAAAAGATTACGCCAGAATAAAGGTGCTACACAAGATCAGTTGGGGGAAGTATTAGGGATATCGAGTCAGGCTGTCAGTAAATGGGAAAATGGCTCAGCACTCCCGGACATTATGATATTGCCTAAGATTGCGGATTATTTTGGAATAAGCATTGATGAACTGATGGGTTATAGGTTGAATGCTTTAACTTATAAGGAGCAGTTTGTCAAATTTATGCTGGGCAACGGCATTCTGCAGCTCGGCGAATTTGAACTAAAACATGGTCAGAAGAAGGGGTATTATTTGGATACGGAAAAATTTACCACGAACGCTCAGATTGCGAAGATTGGGGAATATTTTGCAGACTGTATCAGAGAAAATGAATTGGAATTTGATGTGATTATGGGATTGGCATATCACGGAGTAGCATTTTCAGCGGCTACTGCATGCTCGTTATTTAACAAGTATGGTATTACAGTAGACTATTGTTATGACAGAAAAGAGCCGGATGGCCGAGGACGTATCATATGCGGTCATACACTTAAAGACGGCGAGAAGGTTGTGATTGTGGATGACCTGATGAGCACAGGACAGACCATATGTAAGAGGATTGAACGTCTGAAAGAAGTGGCGAACATAGAGGTGATTGCAGTTGTTGTGATTGCTGATCTGACGAATGATGAAGCCAGAGAACAGGGCTTGGGTGCACAGATGTTAGAAGAAAAATATGGTGCAAAGGTGTATTCGATCATCACAGAAAGAGATGTTACGAAGGCTTTAAGCAAATTTTAAAACTCTCGGGAGCTGTAAAGCTCCCTTGTTTTTTGCAAAATTGTAGTAGGAAAGTGAGAAAAACTATTGACAATGAACTTGGTTGGTGATATGGTTAATTACATAAGTAATGAACCAAATAACGTAAGAAACAATAATTAGCTTGATTGGATAATGGTTTGTGAAGAGTTGGGGAGATTTTAGAAAGACGAATGGAGCAAAAGAATGAATGAAATCCTGACGCAGGAGAAGTCTATTTACCTGCAAATAAGTGAAATGATTAAGAATGATATTCTACGGGATATTATCCGGGAAGAAGAACGGGTGCCCAGTACCAATGAATTCGCCAAGTTGTTTGCTATTAATCCGGCTACAGCCGCGAAAGGGGTAAATATCTTGGTGGAAGAAGGCATTTTGTATAAAAAGCGCGGTATCGGAATGTTTGTAGCTATGGGGGCGAAGGAGAAGATTATGAATCAGAGAAGGGAAGAGTTTTATGATAACTTTGTAAAGGCACTTCTGAATGAAGCAAAGAACCTGGGGATCACCAAAGAGGAGTTGATTGCTATGATAAGCAAGGAGGAGGACTAAGATGAGTATGGAAGGTTTGGTTTGTAAGAATTTATGTAAAAGTTACAAGAAAACAGAAGTCCTTAAAGGGCTGGATTTAGTGTTGGAGAAGGGTAAGATTTACGGTCTCATCGGAAGAAATGGTGCCGGAAAGACCACCTTACTTTCGCTGATGTCCGGTCAGAATCCGGCTACTTCAGGGGAAATCACTCTGGACGGTACAGCAGTTTGGGAGAATCAGGAAAACATGGATAAGATTTGCTTTTCCAGAGAGATTCATGCAATGGCAAATGTGGGTAAAGGTAATTTTATAGGCAATCTAAGGGTGAAAGATTATTTGAAGATGGCATCTGTTTATATGCCTGATTGGGACCAAAACTATGCAGAGGAACTGATAAAGATTTTTGAATTAGATAAGAAAAAACGACTGAATAAGCTTTCCAAAGGTATGTTGTCCATGGTAACCATTATAGTGGCGCTGGCCAGCAAGGCGGAATTTACCTTTATGGATGAGCCGGTAGCCGGTGTGGATGTGGTAATGCGAGAACAGTTTTATCGTGTCTTGTTGGAGGAGTTTGCAGAAAGCGGAAGAACCTTCGTAATTTCCACCCATATCATCGAGGAAGCAGCAGATGTGTTTGAAGAAGTGATTATGCTGGACGGTGGAAAGATTCTTTTGAAGGAAAATACCCAGGATTTGCTGGACAGAGCCCGTCATATCAGCGGTGTTGCCGAAGCGGTGGAAAAAGTAATGGAAGGAAGAGAAACTTATCATCCGGAGAAGCTGGGACGCAGTAAGGGGGTGACAGTGCTTTTGAAGCAGGGAGAAACCATAGAAGCGGATGCGGATATTTCGGTACAACCCATGAGTCTCCAGCAGATATTTGTGGCAATGTGTGGCAAGGAGGTTTCATAAGCTTATGAAGGGATTTAGAAGAAATGTGAAGCTTTTGATTGGTTGGGGACATGAGGCTCAAATAGTGATATATTTGTTGCTTTTTTTAGTACTCGCTTTCTTTGGTATTTGGGATATAGAGGCTCTGCCGATAATGGTGGAACAAATACTTTCATTCCTTTTGTTTGTGATGTTTATAGTGGTTTTGATAGTTATAGGAATGGGTGAAGGTTATTATACAATGCTGGTTTATTTTGGCAGTGGCAGAAGACCGGCGGCTTTGGGAATGTTTTTTTCGCAGCATATGGTCGTGTTAGAGCAGCTATTCATTCTATTTGTGATAGCTATATTGGCAGAAAATAATGAGAGTATGGAGACAGTAAGAGCTTGTCCTTTGGGAATCATTGCGTTCTTTTTGCTTTTATTGGGAATCGGGTACTTGGTTAATGCTATCAGTCTCAGTGGACATAAGGTATGTGCAGGAATTCTGGCATATGCTTTGGCGGTTGCGTTTGTGATATTAGTGATTTGTATTGATGTGGCGTTTCCGGGTCAAATAAGTGCGGAGATGTTAAATAATGTATGGTTTTTGCTGGGTGGCTTGGTTGCGGATTTGTTAGGGGCAGTTGTATACCTGAAAACTGTTATGAAAGCGGATTTGAAGCTGGCTTAGGTGTTGCGACCGGAGAGGGAAAGGTAGTTAGGATGAAGGAATTTATTTGTGTATTAAAACAGACAGATAAGGTAACGAGGCAAAACATCTGGAGCATGGTAATATCTCTTTTGCTTGGAGTCGGTGTGGGTTGGATAGGTTCATTAATTTTTTATTATGGGGCAGGCTTCTGGTGTGGTATGGAGGTGCCTATGGCAATGGGAACAATGGCTACCATGTTTATATTAGGTGGTTTTGTTATGTTTCCGAGAGATTTTATGCAGGCACTTACTATGGGGAAAACTAGGAAATATCTGTTTCCGGCACATTATGTGTTGTGGATGAGGAATACATTGATAGGTATGCTGGGTATCTTGGGAATCTGCTATATAAAAGATTCTGTATATTCCAATTTCACAGAAGGATTGGTACTGATAAGGGATGAATGGACGATTTTAAGCAATCCTTTGATTTTCATGACCATTGTATTGTGTGTACCGGCATTGATTTTATTTCTGGGAGCAATGCGTCTTTTTCTTGGTATTAAGATGTTCTGGGGATTTCTGGGGCTCTTTATGTTTGGAATAGGATTTGCAGAATGGAAGGAGAGGCACCCGGACTTTACTGTTTTGAGATGGCTGGGCATGGGCAGTGGAGAGCCCAATGTAGTGGTAATTTGTCTGTTGTGTTGGTTGTGCGGCGTTATGATGTTTGGGCTGGCGTGGCTGGTGCTTCGCAAGCAGAGGGTGGTTTGCTAGGTTCGTCTTGTAAATCATATGAGGGAAATTAGTTTAGTGGTTTAAAGATTGGTCACCAGCAGTAAGTTTAAAATGTGGGAAATGTTGAATTTATCAGCATTTCCTCTTTTTTTCTATAAATTTTTTATGGCTATTGACACAATAATGTTTCACTGATACAATGTATTTCATTAAGAGAGTGAAAGTGGTGATTTGAGTGAAACTTAGTAGAGATGGGCTGGAATGTGTAGAAAAAAAGTTTTTAAAGCTACCAAACATTCAGAAGTATGAAGTGGTTCGCAGGACGGAAGATGGTTTCATTGCGTCTGTAGAGATGGATGATGGGTATGAGTTCGACATAAATGCTAGTTTCTTAAGCAGTGTGTTTCCGTCTACGGTTATGAGGTTAATTGAAAAGCGGGATAAGAATCAGGGAGTCAGTATTCTAGTTGCTCCATATATTTCGGAGCGTACTGCACAAATATGTGAGAATCACGGAATGGGTTATTTTGACTATGCCGGAAATTGTTGGTTTGTTGGTCATTCTATATATTTGTCTGAAAAAGGGAATAAGAATCCGCAACCCAAAGAGCAAAGGTCTGTATCTATATTTGAAAAGACTTCCGTGGTGTCTTCCTGTATTTTGCGTGAGCTGTTTGCGGATGTAACGAAGGTATGGAAGCTTAAACATTTGGCAGAAAAGGTAAACTGCAGTATTGGACAGGTATCTAAACTGATGAATGTTCTGGTTAAAAATGCGTGGGTAGAAAAAGTATCCGGTGGGTATAGAATTATAGATCCGGAGTCGCTTTTGTTGGAGTGGAGCAAAGACTATGGAAAAAAGGAAATGACGGCGTACTCTTGCTATAGTTTGGACAATATATCTGTTATTGAGGAGCGATTAAAGAATTTAAAGAAAGATATGGGAATTGATTCGTATCTTACCGGATTGTCCGGAGGCGTGCGATATGCGCCGGTAGTACGTTATAATAAGGTGCACGTATATATTGCACCGGAGGATATTCAGGAAGCAATCAACTATTTGGATATGAAAGAAGTAAATAGTGGTTCAAATGTGGTTATTTTTCCATTAGAGAATGATTCTTATATCAAGGATTACAGAGTGATTGGTGATTCCGCAGTGGTATCTCCGCTGCAAATTTATTTGGATTGTATGCAGATAAAGAGTAGGGGTGAAGAAATGGCGGAAGCAGTTTTAAGGAAGGAGATTATTAAGTGATAAAGGATGAAGATCTGAAAAGCAGCGTGGATTATTCGGAAGGTCAGAAGAGGGCTGCACATAGAGTTCTAGTGGAACTGGTTAATATCTTTCAGGAATATGAAGAAGAAATTCGTGTGGTAGGAGGCTGGGTTCCGGATTTGATGTTCCCGGAAGAAGGTCATGTGGGAAGTGTAGATGTAGATATTATGGTTAATCATTTGACATTACATGATGAAGGCTATCAAAATATGTCGAGGATACTTCAGAAAAATGGTTACGAGGAGTATCCGAAGAAGTATTTTTCCTTTGTGAAGACAGTGATTGTGGACGGAATTTCTTATGATGTAGATGTGGATATTCTTGCAGGAATGTATGGTGGTACTCAACCAAAAAGAAGAAGTCAGCAAGTACAGGGCATTAAAGCATTAAAGGCCACAGGCGGTAATTTTGCATTTGAATTTCCGGCACAGAAGATTAGTGTGGAAGCAGAACGTCCGGATGGAGCAATAGATGTTGCTAATGTCAGTGTCGTGGCTGTGGTTCCCTACATAATAATGAAAACTGCGGCAATGGGCAGAGGAAAAGCGAAGGATGCTTACGACATATATTTTATCATCAAGCATTATATTGGCGGAGTGAAGGAATTAGCAAAAGAGTTTGAAGCGGTAAAGGGCAAAAATCTTGTGACAGAGGCGAAAGAGAAATTGGCAGGTAAATTTGCTTCAGAAAATCATGCCGGTCCCAAGGATGTGGCAAATTTCTTAGATTTGGATGATGAAGAAAGCATAGAAATGACGAAGAGAGATGCTTATGAACAAGTACAAGCATTATTAACTCTAATATAACATGATAGATTTTTCCTATTTCTTCCCTTATATTATTATAGTAAAATATCCACATAGATGATATGCTTACTCTGTATCATATTTTGCATTGGAAAGGAAATACGTAAATATGGAGTATATAAAGGGAGTTACGTTTGCACCATTTGCTAGATGTGGTGCATTTGAAGACAAGGCTGCATATCAAAGCTTGGACAATCTGGTGAAAAGAACGAATGCGAATTTTATCATTCTGGTACCGAATGGTTTGCAGGAAACACCGCAATCGGAGGAGATAGATTTTTCCTCTGAGGCAACCATGTCAGACCAGGAGCTGTGTGAGATGATTGCTTATGCGAAGGCAAAGGGGCTGCGGGTGGCCTTGAAACCTACGGCGAATTGCAAGAATGGTACTTGGCGTGCCCATATTAATTTTTTTGATGAGGATGTGCCCTGCGAGCCGAAGTGGAGCAATTGGTTTCGGGCGTATACAGAGTTTCAGCTGCATTATGCTGAGATTGCTCAGAGGACAGGCAGTGAAATGTTTATCGCCGGTTGTGAGATGGTACAATCTGAACGAAGAGAGCAGGAATGGCGTAGGTTGATAGCGGAAATCAGAGGTGTTTATCATGGCTTGGTTTCTTATAATACGGACAAGTATCAGGAGCATAATGTGAAGTGGTGGGATGCCGTGGATGTGATATCTTCCAGTGGCTATTACCCTATACATGATTGGGAAAATCAGTTGGATCGAATTGAAAAGGTGGTTAAGCATTTTAACAAGCCTTTCTTCTTTGCAGAATGTGGATGCATGTCTACTCAAGGGGCTAACTTGGTACCGAATGACTGGAGTGTAAGAGGTCCAGTGGATTTGGATGGACAGGCAGACTGGTATCGTGCAATGTTTACCGCTTGTGCTAAGCGAGACTGGGTACAAGGCTTTGCCATTTGGGACTGGGCTGGAAAGCAGTACGATTTGGAGCAGGCACAGAACCAAGGGGGATATGATGTTTATGGAAAGCCTGCTGAGAGGGTAGTGGCAGAGGTTTATAGGTAGAGTAAAGGAGGAATTTTGATATGAACAATTTCAGATATCATGCGTATACAGATATACGATTTGGAAAGGGGCAGGTGAATTGCCTGCCTGAGTTAGTAGCACCTTATGGAAAGAAAGTGCTGATGGTGTATGGCGGGGGAAGCATACACAGAAGTGGGTTGTATGCAAAGGTGAAAGAGCTTCTGGCAGATTTTGAAGTGTTTGAATTGGCAGGGGTGGAGCCGAACCCTAAGATTACCTCCGTGCGTGAAGGTGCGGCTATCTGCAAGGCAGAAAAGGTTGACGTAGTGTTGGCTGTTGGCGGTGGTAGTACCATCGATGCTGCAAAGATGATTGCAGCAGCAACTTATTATGATGGAGAGCCATGGGACTTAGTGGCAGATGCGAGCAAGATTGGTAAGGTTCTCCCCATCGTGACCATATTGACACTGGCTGCAACCGGTTCCGAAATGAACAAGAATGCTGTTATTTCCAATATGGAGACCAATGAGAAGCTGGGTACCGCTTCCCATGATTTCATCCCTCAGGCATCTATTTGTGATCCGGAGTATCTGTATACTTTGCCGGCCATGCAGACAGCAGCAGGTACCGCAGATATTATGTCGCATATTTTTGAGCAGTATTTCCAGAAAACAACCACGGCATATATTTCTGACCGTTTTGCAGAAAGTTTGCTCAAGGCTTGTATCAAATATTGTCCGATTGCCTTGAAGGAGCCTGAAAACTATGAAGCCAGAGCGAACCTGATGTGGGCAAGTACACAGGCTCTGAACGGTCTGATTTCCAGCGGAAAAGGCGGGGCTTGGACCTGTCATCCCATCGAGCATGAGCTCAGTGCCTATTATGATATTACCCATGGTGTAGGTCTGGCAATCATAACTCCTCGCTGGATGCGTTATATATTAAAGGAGGAAACGGTTGCTAAGTTCGCAGAGTACGGACGCAATGTTTGGGATATTACAGAAGCGGATGATTACAAATGTGCGAATATGGCGATTAATGCAACCGAGCAGTTCTTCAAGGATTGCGGTATTCCCATGACCTTGACGGAAATCGGTATTGATGACAGCAAGATTGATGTGATGGCAGAGGATACCATTAAGTACAATGATTTGGAATATGCTTATGTTGCCTTGGATAAGGATGATGTGGCAAAGATTTTGAGAGAGTGCTTGTAAAGAGAAGAAATGCCGACAGTGAGTTAGTAAGGATGGGTAAGAACATGATTCGTGTAACAGTCTGGAATGAATATAAGCATGAGAGAGAATATGAAGGGATACGAAAAGTTTATCCGGAGGGAATTCATGGCTGTATTGCTGCCTTTTTAGGGAAGGAAGAGGATATGGTAGTGAGGACGGCTACCTTTGATATGCCGGAGCACGGTTTGTCGGAGGAGGTTTTGCAGGAGACAGATGTGTTGATTATTTGGAGTCATGCTTTGCAGGAGGAGTTTTCGGATGAGGTGGCTGAACGTGTGCGAAAGCATGTGCTGGGCGGTATGGGGCTGGTAGCTTTGCATTCGGCACATTTCAGCAAAATCATGAAGAAGCTGTTGGGTACCTCTATGACTTTGAAGTGGAGGCATGGAGATAGAGAAAAGCTGTGGTGCATCGCACCCACCCATCCCATTGCGGCAGGCGTGCCTGCCATGATAGAGATACCACAGGAAGAAATGTACGGAGAATACTTCGATATTCCCAAGCCGGATGATGTAATATTTACCGGGTGGTTTGCAGGGGGAGAGGTATTCCGTAGTGGTTGTACCTTTACCAGAGGTTATGGTAGGATTTTTTATTTCCAGCCGGGACATGAGGAGTATCCTGTTTATTATATCCCCCAGATACAGCAGATTATTGTGAATGGTGTACGCTACTGTGTACCTATGCAGGGAAGCCGTAATTTTCCGGAATGTGAGGAAGTGAATCTATGAAAATGTCCGTTTTTTTCGATCATATATTACAGGCAAAGCAGCAAACAGGGAAGTCACTGGAGGAGCTTTTGCAAGGAGTGAGACAGGCCGGAATTGAGGCAGTGGAAATTAATTTGGACTATCTGCTGAAAGAGGAATGGGTCTGGGAAGCTTTGAAGCAGGCTGACTTAAAGATAAGCTGTATTTATGAGTTTTATGAGATGGGACAGCAGGATGAGTCCGGAAAGTGTCAGAAGCATATAGAGACAGCAGTGCGTGTAGGGGCAGACAGAGTGCTGGTAGTGCCCGGATTTTTACATGGCTTGGAATTTAAGCGAATGCAGTATTGTATGCCAAGGAAAAAAGCCATAGAGTATTTTATGAATCATAATCGTAAAATCCAGCAAATGAAGGAGCAACTTTCAGTCATGGCGAAGCTGGGTCAAGAACAAGGTGTGGTAGTAACAGTGGAGGATTTCGACGATCCCCATTCACCCCTTTCCGGTGTACATGGTATTCACTGGTTCCTGCAGCAGATACCTCAGCTGGGATATACATTGGATACAGGAAACTATTTGTATTATGGAGAGGAGCTTTCGGAGGTAATAGCACTTTGGGGGAACCGGATAGTGCATGTGCATTGCAAGGATAGGCATGCCGGTGATAATGCTTCTGTGGCAGTCGGAACCGGGTATATTCCTTTTGAGAAGGTGTTGGCTGGATTAAAGGAGCTGAATTATGCAGGGTATTTGGCGATTGAACATTTTGATGTACCGGACCAGGAAGGTAGTATGCGAAGCAGTGCGGAGATGTTGAGAAAGTTGATTTAGAAACCAGCCTATTCTGTTGGCAGACAGGATAGGCTTTTTTGAAAGTAAAATCACAAAAAATATTGCAACCAAGCAGAAATTTTCGGTAGTATATAGATAAGGGGGAGGAGGAAATACATGGAAGATAAGCAAATCGTGGCGTTGTATTGGGAACGCTCGGAAAAAGCAATAGAGGAGACTGCCAATAAGTATGGCAAGTACTGTTATACCATCGCTTATAACATTCTTTACAATAACGAAGATGCAGATGAAAGTGTCAATGATACTTATATGGGGGCGTGGAACAGTATGCCTCCGCATCAGCCGGATATATTGTCTGCCTTTCTGGGAAAGATTACCCGAAGGATTTCGCTGAATAAGTGGAGGAAAAAATCCACACAGAAGCGTGGTGGCGGACAGGCAGCATTGGCTCTGGATGAATTGATGGAATGCATTCCTTCCGATCAGAGTATCGATGAGCTGATAGAGGCCAAGGAGCTGGCAAAGAGCATTGATAAGTTTCTGGCGGGTTTGAAGGAGGAAGAACGAAGGGTATTTGTATGCCGCTATTGGTATATGGATGCTGTGGCAGATATTTGTAAGCAGTTTGGCTATAGCGAAAGCAAGGTAAAGTCCATGCTTTTTCGCACCAGGGGGAAGCTGCTGGCGCATTTAGAGAAAGAAGGTGTTTTTGTTGAAGTCGGATAAATTGTTAGATGCAATAGGGCTCATAAGTGATGAGTACATAGAGGATGCAAAGGTCGTACAGAGGGTCAGAAGAAATTACACATGGTTGAAGTGGGGAGCTATGGCAGCTTGTGCATGTCTCCTGATTTCAGTAACCTTGGGTAGTGGTTCTTTTTTCTATAGTGACAATGCCACCAGTGCACCAAACAGTAATAGTATGAATGCCGGAAGCAGTACCAATGGTGGTAGTGCCGGAGGTGGCAGTGTTTCTTCCGATACTATGAATGGAGGTATGTCTGAGGGAACGCAGCAGGAAAATAGTAGTTCTTATCCATACAGCGATACCAAGGAATTAGATTATATTGGTATGGTGGCGGCAAATGTGGAAACCTCCGCGGGCACCATTGTGTTTCAAGAAATCACAGATATAGAGGCATACCGAGCTTTTAATAATGTGAGTAAGGAGACAGATACTGTTTATTATGACACGCAGAATGGAGCGTATCATCATGTTGCTGCCGGTTTCATAGAGGGGAAGGATTGTGACGATTTTGTATTGTCGATGCAGGATGGTATGGTAAAGAATAGCATGGATGATGCTTCTTATCAGGAGCTTTGTCAGAACTATGTTGGCCTCGAAAGGATGAATGATTATTTCCTAAAGGAGGATAAGCTGGCAGATAGCTTAAGAGGTATTACTGTGGCTGATTGGAATGTAGTAGCCATACAAACCGGTTTGAAGGAAGCTCCTAATGGACAGATTACACTCCTTATGGGTGAGAATTTAGATATCATAGACCCGCAGATGGCGGCATTCACAACCTCTATGAAAGCGCTGTTGGGAACGGAGCAAAGTAGTACCATCGCCGGTCAGGAAGTGGCAGTACAGTACTTTTATCAGCAACGTATGTTACGTCAGGAGGCTTTAGAAGAATGTTATCATTATTATGTTTATTTTGAAAAGGATGGCATGCAGTATTTGTACCAGTTCTCTTCGAACTGGACATTGCCGGGAGAAGAAGTGACCGCACTTCACAATCCGCCGGATACTTTGGCTTATGCAATGTCTCAGGAGGAGGCAAGAAGCTGTTTCGCAGAGATTTTGGTGGGAATGCTGGGGGCATTGGAGTAATTCCCTACTGGTTTTTTGGTCATTATCATGATAAGATAAACATAACCGAAAAAAATATGAGTTTATTAGGAGCAAGGATATGAAAAGAAGGAAGATAAGTGCCATTCTCATGGCAGTGGTAATGACAATCAGCATGTGTGCTTGTGGTGGGGGTGAACAGGCTCCGACAGCAGTGCCTACCGATGCACCGATGGTGACAGAGGCACCTACAGAAGCACCCACAGTCGAGCCTACGAAGGAGCCCCAGAATCCATTGTTGGCACAGCCGGCAGATATTGATTTTAGTGCGATTAACTCACAGATACCGGGACGTGTAGCAGTAGAGGGAACGGATTTTGTGGTAGATGGAGAAAGACTGTACATAAATGGTGTGAATACTCCCTGGGATAATTGGAATGACTTCGGCGGTACCTTTAGTAAGAGCTTCTGGCAGGAGCATTTTGCCACTCTGCGAGAGAACGGTATCAATGCAGTCAGAGTGTGGATATCCTGCGATGGAACCACAGGACTTTCCATCAGCAAGGATGGCTATATCAATGGTGCCACTACCAAGCATTGGGAGCATTTGGACAAGCTGTTTACCTATGCACAGGAGAATGGAATTTACATTATGGCTACCCTGATGTCCTTTGACCATTTCAAGAATAGCAATGCCAATCATGAGGCTTGGAGAAATCTGGTGCAGGATGATGCCAAGATGGATTCCTATATCAAAAACTATTTAATTCCTTTCTGTGAAAGATATGATGATTTTGACAGCTTGTGGAGCATAGACCTTTGTAATGAGCCGGATTGGATTCATGAGAATGCAGAATGTGGTAAGCTGGCGTGGGACAATATCTGTGAATTTTTTGCCAAGGAAGCTGCTGCTATTCATGAAAACAGTGATATTTTGGTGACGGTTGGTTTCGGTATCATTAAGTATAATAGTGAGGATTATAGCGGAAACATGGGTGCAGATGCGTATTTGCAGTCCTTGTATGCAAATGAGAACGCCTATCTGGATTTCTATTCTACCCATTATTATGAGTGGGAAGCACAGTTCTACGGTTTCCCCTTTGACAAGTCTCCGGAAGCCTTTAAGCTGGACGGTACCAAGCCCAGTGTTCTGGGAGAATGTCCGGCAGTAGGTACCTTAGGTACTACGAAATTTGCACCTGCCATGAGCGGTGATGAGATGTATATTAATACCTATAATAATGGCTGGGATGGCATCATGGGATGGTCCTCTAATGGAGTGGATGACTGCGGTTCTTTAGAGGATTTCAAGGCCGGTGCCATGGAGGTTTATCAGAAAATAAATAAGTAAATAAAGGAGAAGGCACTCATGAAGATACTGGTTTTAAACGGAAGTCCAAAAGGAAAATATAGTATTACTTTGCAGACGGTGTTGTATTTAGAGAAGAAATTCAAAGAGTGTGAGTTTGAGGTGCTTCATGTAGGACAGACCATCAAGGCATTAGAGAAGGATTTCACAAAGGCGAAGGAAGCGATTGAGACTGCGGATGCATTGTTATTCAGCTATCCGGTGTACACCTTTATTGCACCCTGTCAGCTACATCGGTTCATAGAGTTGATGAAGGAGCATAAAGTAGATGTGGCAGACAAGTTTGCGACACAAATCAGTACTTCTAAACATTTTTATGATGTAACGGCGCATCGTTACGTCATGGAGAACTGTCAGGATATGGGTATGAAGTTTGTGCGGGGATTGTCAGCAGATATGGATGATTTGACCAAGGAAAAGGGTCAGCAGGAGGCTGTGCAATTCATGGAGTACTTCCTGTGGAATGTGCTGCAGGATGTATATGAGCCGCTTCCGGTGAAAAGAGAGTTACCGCCTTTGACAGCAGCCACCGTACCTACTGCTGAGGAGAAGACCTTGCAAAAGGATGTGGTGATTATCACAGACTGTGAATCGGACAATCAGCCTTTGCAGAATATGATTGCACGTTTTCAGGCAGTATTACCTTGTGCTAGTAGAGTGGTGAATATTCGAGAGTATCCTTTCCGTGGAGGATGTTTGGGCTGCTTTAATTGTGCGGTTTCCGGTAAGTGTATTTATACAGATGGATTTGACGAATTTCTGCGAAACAGTATTCAAACTGCGGACGCTATGGTATATGCCTTTTCTATCAAGGATCATTCCATGGGTGCTGTGTTTAAAATGTATGATGACAGACAGTTCTGCAACGGTCACAGAACCGTGACCATGGGTATGCCTATCGGCTATTTGATAAGCGGTTATTATAGTCAGGAGGAGAACCTGCGCATGATTGTCGAGGGACGTTGCGAAGTAGGAAGCAATTTCTTCGCAGGGGTGGCAAGCGATGAACAGGATGCAGATAAATCTGTAGATGCTGTGGCTGCCAAGCTGAGTTACGCATTGGAGAAAAAGCTGACCCAGCCTCAGAATTTCTTCGGTATCGGTGGTATGAAGATTTTCCGTGATCTGATTTACCTGATGCAGGGCATGATGAAGGCTGACCATAAATTTTATAAGGAGCATGGTCAGTATGATTTTCCTCAGAAGCAAAAGGGAACGTTGATTAAGATGTATTTAGTAGGTATGCTGATTTCCAACCCGAAGATAAAGGGTAAGATTGGCAATCAGATGAATGAGGGCATGATAGCACCTTATAAGAAGGTATTGGATAAGGTGGAGTAGGGGGAATACATATGGCAGAGAAGGAAGAAAGAAAATTAAGTAAAGCAGAATTAGAGCGGAAGGCTACCTTTGAGGTATTGCGGGCAGGTTTGGAAGAGCAGGGCTATCAAATGAAGGAATTGACCATGAGTGTGGTCGCTGCTAATTTTGTGGCTATTTTCAGTGCATTACCTTTTATCATAATACTGGTAGGTTTGTTTGCATTGTTAAATCCCCAAACCAACTGGGCAATGAGCGGTGGTCTGGAAGGGTTATGGATGTTTCTTGTCGTGTTTATGATATTAATTGTTGTGCATGAGCTGATACACGGCTTCACATGGGGAATGTTCGCCCAAAGTAAGCTGAAGGCAATCGCTTTTGGGTTTATCTGGCAGTATCTGACGCCCTATTGTACCTGTAAGGAACCTCTGAAAAAGCATCAGATGGTGCTGGGCTCCCTGATGCCCACTATAGTGTTAGGAATTGTTCCCGGTATAGTGGCGGCTCTGTCTGGCTGGGTAGCAGCACTATATATGGGGTGCATGTTAATTGTGGGCGGTGGAGCAGATATTGTGATTGCCTGCAAGATAATGTTCTACAAAAGCAAGGGAAAAGAGACATTATTCTATGACCATCCGTATAAGGTGGGGACGATTGTGTTTGAAAGAGATAGTGTAGTAGAGGAACGGTTAGAAAGTTTGGGAGAATAATATGTTGAAGGATAAGAAGATTTTACCGCCACCATGGATTGCATATCCGCACATAGAAAGATATTCTATCGGATGGCGTATGGGTTATGGTGAAGATTATATCATGAAATGGGGCAAATGGTACGATGTCCTGAGCGAGAAGGAACAAAAGGAGTATCAGGAGCTTTTTCCGGAGCCTATTACCTGGATAGGGTATTGGGAAGATGAGCATGAGTATGATGACTTTGTAAATGGTAAGTATGGAATACAGCTTTGGAGAAAAAACGGTGCTTATAAGTATTCCTTAGAGCAGGTACAGACAGATTATGCAATGGGTGTGAAGCAGCAGTTTACCATGTTTTGGAAGCCGGATGCTTCTGCTGATGGGAGGATCACGAAGGGATGCTGCAGTCAGTGGTGGATGTCAGACTTTTATTCTGTAGCACATACCTATAACTGTATGGAGCAGTTTATGATGGCGAACAAAGCAGAGCTGTTTGGTGATGAGGAAGTGCGTCAGGAAATTTTAGATTGCAAGGATCCGAAGAATATTAAGGATTTGGGACGCAAGGTACGTGGCTTTGATGAAACTATTTGGAATAAGGCGAAGTATTCTATTATACTGAATGGTAATTTTATGAAGTTTACCCAAAATAAGGAGCTTCGGGAGTTTTTGCTTTCTACAGGAGATGATATCTTGGTGGAGGCAAGTCCCTACGATGCGATTTGGGGTATTCGTATGTCAGAAAAGGATGTCAATGCAGAGAATCCAATGAAGTGGCGAGGACGGAACTTGCTGGGATTCGCCCTAATGGAAGTACGTGATGAGATCCGGCGTGTATGGGCGAATGTGGATTTGTGTGAAAAGATAGAGGAGGAATGAATATGAAGGTCTTATTAATTAACGGTAGTCCTCACAAGGAGGGCTGTACCTATGTAGCATTGAAGGAAGTAGCAACTACTTTGGAAAAAGAAGGTATTGAAACGGAAATCGTATGGATTGAGAACAAACCGGTTGGTGGCTGTATTGCCTGTGGTACCTGTCGTAGCACCGGTAAGTGCGTATTTGATGATGTGGTGAATAAAATTCGTGAGAAATGTGAGCAGGCGGACGGTTTTATTTTCGGCAGTCCAGTGCATTATGCGGCAGCCAGTGGTAATTTGACTGCTTTTATGGACAGATTGTTCTATAGTGCCGGAAGTACTTTTTATATGAAGCCGGCAGCCTGTGTATTATCTGCAAGAAGAGCCGGAACCACGGCTGCTTTTGACCAGCTGATAAAGTATTTTACTATCAGTCAGATGCCGGTGGTTTCTTCCCGTTATTGGAACATGGTGCATGGAGCAGCACCGGAGCAGGTGTATGAGGATGAGGAAGGTTTGCTTACCATGCGTATGTTAGGCAGAAATATGGCTTATATGCTGAAATGCATGGAGGCAGGTAAACAGGCAGGAGTAAGCTTGCCGGAGAAGGAAGAGCTGGTGTTTACCAATTTCATAAGATAAGTTGGAAATAAAGGGGAAAGTGATATGGCGAAGAAAGTAACTGTGCCAACAGTAGAAGATATTATAGAATACAGGAAAGCAATCCGGGAAAAAAGAATTGCTTTTGAGTACACCATTGAATGTAATGCAAAGTTACGAGAAATGACACAGCGACTTTTGGAGGCCGCAGGAACAGAGGAGATTGCCGCAAGAACCTGGCAGTTTTGTAAAAATCTGACGAAGTGTTCTCATGCACCGGTGTCCGGAGCGGATTATAAGAAGATGCAGAAATATGTGGAGGATACAGAACTGATAGATGTAGTTCTGGCGGCAATGCAAGGGTATTTTCCAACCGATGAAAACAGTATTTTAAGCGGATTTGACACTATCGGTTATTATTACTGTGTGGCATTGCTTTCTCAGTCTGTATATCGGAGAGAAGAATGTCTGGATTATTTAGGAAAACTTACGAATTATGTGGCTGAGCAGTGTGAAGGTCATATTTCAGTATTGCTACGAAATATGCAGAGGCTGGAGAAGGAGTATTCGGATTTGAAGCCGTTTAAGAAGATACTGGAGAGTGTTGGCAAATAATCGTAGTCAAGCGAGGGATGTATCAAAGGAGGTCACAAACATGATAAAGGAAGAAGCCTTTACCACATTTTTATTAAAAGCCAAGAAAAATACCTATGCGGCACATGGTGCAGAGGTGGCTTCTACCAGACCATCATCCCATGATTTGCAATATACAGAAGACGACTATATGTACTATGATACATATCTTGGCGGTGCGAAGTTTTCAGGGGAAGAGGCTGTTTGGGAAAAGGATAAACCAATCTGGTGCATGAATTATTCCGGCAGGGTCATAGGAGAAGACTTTTCGGGAGATTTTCTAAAGGAAGCTTTGATGGAGGTACCGAAGGAGATGCCCTATCGTGGTCCGGAGATTTACGAGAACGGTGAATATCGATATGAGTGTGAAGTATCCGGTGAGTTGGAATGGTTCCAAGGCTATGAGCGGATTTATAAATTAGGAACACAGATATATGAGTGCTATTTTCATGGAGGGGAAGTGCAGTAAGGGTGATATCGGATATTAAAATGGTAGTAACAGATTTGGATGGAACGTATTTAAGGAATGACAAGACGATTTCGGAGTACACCAAGGATGTTATAGGACGGATACGAGCCAAGGGGATAAAGTTTGTCATAGCCACAGCCAGGCCGGTGCGTGCCGTGCGGGACTGGTTACCCTATGTGCAGTATGATGCAGGGGCGTTTCATAACGGTGCGGTAGTTATGGAGAGAGAGCATAGGATTGGCGGAAAAGGGATAGAACAAGCTACGATTCTGATTGCCAAGATATTGCAGAAACAACCTCAGGCTCACATCGCGGCAGAGGTGAATGACTGGTTGTATGCCAACTTTGATGCAGAAACTATATGGCCGGGAATAGAGTATACCGAGACTACAGACTTTGCTGAGATAACAGGTATGACTGCGGATAAGGTGATTATCGAGGCTCATTCCTTAGAAGAGATGGAGCAATATCAGGAATATCTGTCGGAGGAATTGTATTTACGGTTGTCAGAGAATGTGATAGCCATGATAATGAATAAGGAAGCGACAAAGTCTAGCAGTATCCGGCTGTTAGCAGAACGTTATGGGTTCTCTATGGAGCAGGTGGTTGCCTTTGGAGACGATTACAATGATATGGATATGCTTCAGGTCTGTGGCAGAGGTGTCGCTGTGGCGAATGCCTTGGAAGCAGTGAAGGCAGTTGCGGATGAGGTGTGCGATAGCAATAATGAAGATGGTCCGGCGAAATGGCTGGAGAGGGAGTGTTTGTAGTAGGTATCGAGGAGAAATCGGTAAAGGTACAGAATGTTTTATAAGAAAAAGAAGCATAGTGTAACGAAGAGAGAGGCAATCTGCTGTCATGGGCGGATTGCCTCTTTATAAAGGGCAAATTTTAGAATTTAGAATAACGAAAAGTTTCGTTGCAATTCTTTACCTGTCATGATATGATAATTACAAGCAAGAGTTCTATTTTTCAAAATTCAAGTTTCTATGGACGTGTGTCCATTCGTAGATTCCCTTGCGAAATACTCAAATAAATGCAGGGAAGGTTCCCTGCGGAAAGGAAATTGAATATGTGTAAGAAGTGGTTGTTGAGGAAGAGTCTCGGCAGCGTGAAGCGTTTGTTTGCGTTTCCGTCAGGCTGGGAGTTTCGTAGCAATCGAAAGGTCAAGGACCGGTTGTTTCGGGAGCTTTTTGCGAAGGATAAGGAAGCATTGCTACAGCTTTATAATGCATTGCATGGAACGACATATCAGAATGAGGAGGATTTAGAGGTTATCACCATGGATAATGTGCTCTACATGGGCATGAAGAATGATTTGGCGTACATGTTAATCGGTACCATTAACCTGTACGAACACCAGAGTACCTATAATCCCAACATGCCCTTGCGTTTCCTGCATTATATCAGTCAGGAATATCTGCGGTATGTGGATTATACGGAGCAGAATATCTATGGGAGCACACAGGTGAAGCTGCCTACGCCCCATTTCGTAGTATTTTACAATGGGGAGAAGGACATGCCGGACGAGAAGTTGTTGAAGCTGTCAGATGCTTATGAAGTAACAGAGGAAGAGAAGAGCTTGGAGGTGGTAGTGAGGATGATTAATATTAATTATGGTCGGAATAAAGAATTGATGCAGGGATGTAGTAAGCTGGAGGAGTATGCTTTCTTCATTCATCAGGTGCGGTTGAATTTACAAAAGGGCATGAAGCGGAAGAAGGCAGTGGACGAGGCTATCTTTTACTGCATCGAGCATGGTGTGATGGCAGAGTTTCTAAAGAAACATCGTTTCAAGGCACGGGGGAATGTGTTGTTCGAGTATGACGAAAACTGGCATATGTATATGGAGCGACGGGATGCCAGAGCGGAAGGTATTCAACTTGGTCGTGAAAAGGGCGAGAGGGCATTGGTGGAAGCATTTCAGGAACTGGGATTGTCAAAAGAGGATACGCTGAAGCGAGTACAAGATAAACTACAGCTCTCAGACTGGGAAGCAAAGGGACTTCTGGATAAGTATTGGAGAGGGATGCCATAAAATAAATTTTGCAGCTCAGAATATTCGCAATACTTGTAATTGCAGAAACGCATGATATAATAATGATATGATACTCTTGAGCCGGATTACGCAGAAGAGGAATATGAAGAAGTAGAGAGTGTGGAGGTATTAGGGAATGAGAATAAGATATGATGCACGTGCAGAACAGGAATGCGAAATCAGGGTTTTGTGTCCGGGCTGTAAAAAGGTATGGAAGCCCAATGTGAACGGAGATATTATGGAATGTCCTAACTGTCACACTATGCGAGGATATGGTTTTCGCTGTATGAAGTGTAACCGGGCTTATTTACCAAAACGATTCGAACCCAGAATATGTCCGGACTGTCATCCGGAACTGTTTATTGAGGATGACACGACCTTTGTAAATAGTAAGGGTGTTACACCGATGTCTGCACCGAAACCAGCACCGGCTCCGAAGCCCATGTCTGTTGCACCCAAGACACTTGCACAGAGAATTCATGAAAGTGAAGTGACCTATTTACGTGATAGACCGGAGGGAGCAGATTTTACCAGAGAATTGTATGATGAATGGTATAGTAAATTAGACCCGGACGATCATGAGACACTCCGTGATTTGGGACAAGACCCCTATGACCCTTGGAGATAAGGTGTGAGGGGCAGGTTGTAGAGAACAGTGGTAGAGTTTAAGAATTCTGCCACTTTTTTATTTTTATATAAATTCTTTACAACTTCATAATAATTTGCTGTTATACTATATGTGAGAGAATGAGGAAGCTGGTGCATGCAGGCACTATTTGAGGGCAAGCGAGGAGAAAAGATGGCTAGTATTTTAATTGTGGAAGATGAAGAAGCAATCAATCAGTTGATTAAGCAGAATCTGCGATTGGCAGGACATGAGTGTACGCAGGTATATGATGGATGGAAAGCAAAGGAAGTATTGGAGGCATCCGATGCTACTTCTTTTGATTTGATTATTATGGATGTGATGTTGCCTCATATAGATGGATTTACCCTGATGCAATATGTGAAGGAGATACCGGTGATTTTTCTGACTGCGAAGGTGCAGCTGGAGGACAAGATTACTGGTCTTACCTCGGGGGCATGGGATTATCTGACGAAGCCCTTTGAGATGTTAGAGCTTATCGCAAGAGTGAATTTAGTCTTGCAGAAAACACAGAAGGAAAGTGCGGAAATTCGTATTCATGATGTGTGTGTGAATCTGGAGGCACGTACAGTGTCCAGAGATGGTGTGGAAATCGAGCTGGCAAAGCAGGAGTTTGACTTGTTAGAAATCTTGATACGAAATCGTAATATTGCACTGTCCAGAGAACGATTGTTGGATTTGGCATGGGGATATGATTATATGGGAGATACCAGAACGGTGGATGTACATATTACGAAGCTGCGTAAGAAACTGAATTTAGAGCAGTACATTAAGACCGTTTACAAGACAGGGTATCGTTTGGAGATTTAAGGACTGTATGGCTTATTTATAAAAGGTAAGGAAAACAATGAAGATTTGGCAAAAGGTTTATCTGACCACATTGGTACTCTTTCTGGTGATGCTGAATGCCGGTTTGCTGTTAGCGGCGAATTACATTTTTCGGCATAATCTGGATATAGAGAAGCAGCAATGTGAGCGAGAAAGTTATTTTTTGGAGCAGAACCTGGTACATGACTTTTCGATTTTGGAAAAGAATGGGAGGATGCAGGAAAATATTGTAAATGCTATTGTGGCAGGTTATCAGAATTATTATCAAAGTCAGGACATATTGATTTATATGGATAAGGCAGCAGTGGAGCAGGGTATGTCCCGGGCATGGTCCAGTCAGGGAGGCAGGCGCATATATGTGGCTGTCTATCGTGTTATGGCAGAACCTTATGAGGAGTATACGCTGGTGTATCAGAAGGAACTGGTGGATTTCGAGGAGACTTGGGCACTGCTTTTGATGACTTTCGTGGTAATCAGCTTGGTATTGTCCTTTTTGCTCTGTGGCATTTTATTATTTATGATGCAGAGGATTTTTAAACCCTTGGAGAAGCTGAATGAATCAGTAGCAGAGATTTCCAGAGGAAATTATGAGCAGCATCTGGATTACAGGGGGAAGGATGAAATCGCTGAGTTGGCGGAAAATATCAACATGATGTCCGATACCATTCAGGAGCAGATTACGGAGCTGGAGGAGGAAAATGCAGGAAAGCAGCAGCTGATGGATAATCTGGCTCATGAATTGCGTACTCCGTTGACCTCTATTTATGGATATGCAGAGTTACTTCAGAGAGGAAAGCTTTCAGAGGAGGAGGTCTATGAAGGCTTAAGCTATATTATGCGTGAGAGCCGTCGCCTGAATAAGATGAGTGAGGAACTGCTTTCCATGAGACTCTTGGAACAAGGAAATGTGGAGTATACCGAGCTTGTTATGGAGGATATTTCAAAGCATTTGCGAAAAATTCTGGCAGAGCGTTTGGAAGCAAAGAAGATACAGCTGGTAGAACAGCATCATGTGAAGCGGCTTTGGGGAGAGGAGTATTTGTATATTGTATTGTTCCGTAACTTATTGGAGAATGCCATTCGGGCAAGTGCAGAGGGGGCAAAGGTAGAATGGCGAAGCCGGGAAACGGCGGAAGGTTACCTTTTTGAAATCATTGACTATGGAATTGGTATGGAGGAAAAGGAGCTGTCTAAAATCATGGATGCTTTTTATCGTGTGGATAAGGGACGTGCCAGAGCAGAAGGCGGTGCAGGCTTAGGACTGTCCATCGTAAAGGTGATTGTGGCGAAGTTGGACGGCCGGATAGAGTTTGTAACGAAGAAGGGAGAAGGAACAAAGGTTACGGTAGTGATACCACCTCCGAAGGAACAGGGAAAGGAGGAAAGACCGGATGCGTGAGAAGTGGGAAACAGTAATGTTGGCATTGAGTATTTGTGCAGTCAGTATTCTGTTACTAATCGGTGGGATGTATATGAGTGCCGACGATATAGGAGGAACAGAAGAGGTTTTGCAGGGAAAAATCCAAATGTCTCAAACAGAGGATGTTCTGGGAGACATGATACAGGAGTACTCCATGGAGAACTTGCAGCTGGAATTCGCCGGTGTGAATATATTGACCTGGGATGAGTATTATGAACGGAGCGGACAACCGGTGAAGGAAGAGTATCAAAGAGGAATCTATGGCAGTTTGAAAAAGGAAAACTGGACAATGGAGGAGGCCGGAGTGCTGGCTCTGAAGGAGCTACAGGAGTTGGAGGATATTGAACTGGACGGAGCTTATCTGATGATGGTGCTGGTAAATGCGTCTTCTTCCCAACCGGTGGATATTTGGAGAGGATACTTATGTAACTTCCTGAAAGGAGAAAATCCTAAGGAGGCGTTTGAGTATTATGTGCAGGTCAATGCCTATACCGGAGAAGTGTTGAAAATAGAGCGTAAAACCACGCATCAGGAAGCGAAGGTATTGCTGGATAATACGGAAAAGACAGCTGTTTTGGAGAAGGATACCGGTATTGATTATTCTGCGGTGCCCATTTGTACTCTGGAGGATTATTTTCAGCTGAATAAGCAGAGCTTTGAAATCACCAGTGATTACTATGAATATGGAAAAGAAGGGTACCTGCCCATGAAAGAGGCAGGTATGCTGGTGTTGAAGGAGATACATCGATTATTTGATGAAGATATGATAGGCATGAAGCTGGTAATGAGCTTTTCTGATGGGAAGTGGGGAGGATGGTTATTAAATGACGAGAAGAGCTATTCTTTCCGTATGGATGCCAGAACCGGCAAGATATGGTGGCTGACCGGAGGAACGCTGGAGGTCGGTTATACGAAAAAAACTCCTGTGACGGATGCGGAAATCATTACGAATGTCAGGAGTATTGTGAAAAGATATAATATAGCCAATGTAGAATATGTAAATTGGAACAATGTAGTGGTATACAATGCCAGCTCACGGATAAAAGAGCTGTTGGAGGAAAGTAAAACAAAGCCGGATATGCGTATCAGCAATTATGTAGAGTTTTATAATGATGAAGGAGAACTGATGCGTATTTCCACGGATTGGGAAACCGGGAAGCTGTGGATGGTGCTGAACAAAAGCTATTGGTATAAGTATGAGTAAAGAAAAGGGCGGTGGTATCAGCCACCGCCATGCAGAATGCTTTCCCGATAATCCTTGGGAGTTTTGTTGTAGTATTTTTTGAAAACCTTTGTAAAATAATTGACATCCGGAATGCCGCAATAGCCGGCAATTGTCTGGATCTGAAGAGTGGTGGAATTAAGCAGAAAGATGCCGTGTTCCACCCTTTTTCTGTTTACGTATTCTGTCAGGGTACTGCCGGTTTCCTTTTTAAAAAGGTTAGAGAGGTAGCTGGCATTGACGTTGAGGTATTCAGCCAAGGCATTCAGACTCAGATCAACGGTCAGATCAGAGTCGATTTTGATGATTACCTTTTGCACTAAGAGAGAGTAGCCTCTCATGGAGTGGTTTTTTACTAACAAGCAGTATTTGTGTATCATGTCCCGTTGTAATTTGTTTACTGCGTCCTTCGTGGTGGCAGCTTCTATTTTTCGACCGAAATCGGAGGACAAACGGTCAATGTAGAGCGGATGCACCATACCGTTTTCTGCTGCTTTTCGCAGTAATGTGTTCATAATAATAGAATAATTCTGCAGATTGCGAACCGGGTCAGAAGCACGCTGTTCCATGCCCTGAGCGGACATGTTAGTAAGAATCTGTTCTGCTTTGTGGGTCAGTCCCTGAGAAATCGCCTGTAAAAACTGGTTTTCCAAGTGGTATCTCTGCTCCAGAACCTGCATGTCCAAAGCGAGGTCAGCAGAATCTGTGTAGTCGGTATTCAAAGGGAAATGCAATGTCTGCGGAACGTGGTTAAATTCGTACAATTCACTGGTGAAGTTCTTGGTATTTCCCCATATTTTTTCCCCAAAGGTATTTAGCAGCACCATCAGTAGCGAATCACCGGGTATATAAGGAACCGATAAAAAGTATTTTTCCATGGTGGAAAAAATTTGAGCGGGAATCGTATATTTTTCGGTCAATTGCATTAAGCTATGTTTAGTGATTTCCGTGGTGGTGTATGGTCCGAGCAGTAGGATGCCGGGGCTTTCTGTGTAGGGGAGCAGTAAAAAAATATAGTTGCAGAAAAAACTGTCCTTAGCCTTATAAATGGTGTTCCCCTTGATTTTATTGTGAATGAATTCGTTCATAACCCGGTATTCCTCTTTTAGACCCAATAAGGCTCTAAGGCCTTTGTCGATATTGGTCATATCATAGGTATGTGGGGAAATGATAATAGGATTTAGTTGGAAATTTTTCAGTATGGCTTGTAAAAAGGATAATTCTGCATCATAAAACATAGGCAACTCCTGAACGTATTATTTTTATCTATTATCGTATAATTTTTAGTATATTTCAAGTGGTAATAAAAATATTACGGAAACATCTAAAAATCTTACTCACGGCTTTGTTAAAAAATTATTAAAATATAATCATAGAACAGTTACTTATTTATTTGTTTCCAAAAGGAGAGAGGGATATTTATGAAAGCAGAAAATCAAGTAAAAACAGTAAGACCTTTTGGTATGCGGGATAAGCTGGGTTATTTATTCGGTGATTTTGGTAACGATTTTACCTTCATCCTGTCTACCATGATTTTGTCCAAATTTTACACAGATGTAATGGGTGTATCCGCAGCTGTCATTGGTACCATCATGATGCTGGCACGTTTCGTGGATGCCTTTACGGATGTGGCTATGGGACGTATTTGTGACCGTAGTAAGCTGACAGCCAATGGTAAGTTTAAGCCGTGGATTTTACGCATGTGTGTGCCTGTAGCAGTTGCCTCCTTTTTAATGTATCAGAGTGGATTGGCTCATTTGCCGCTCGGTTTGAAGATTACTTATTTGGCAATTACTTATATTTTGTGGGGTTCCTTCTGTTATACCGGTATTAACATTCCTTATGGCTCCATGGCTTCGGCAGTTTCTTCTGAACCCGGTGACCGTCAGTCTTTATCTACCTTCCGTACTATGGGTGGTATGCTGGCAGGTATGGTAATCGGTATTCTGCTTCCTTTGATTGCATATGAGAAGATTACTTTGGCAGACGGAACGATTAAGGAAACCTTGATTGGTTCCAGAGTGACATTGGCAGCAGGTATTTTCTCTGTACTGGCAATTGTTTGTTACTTGTTGTGCTACAAGTTGATTACAGAGCGTGTTGTAGTGGAAAGTGCTACAAAGGACAGTGCTCCTTCTGTTGGTCAGATGTTAAGAAGTGCATTTACCAATCGTGCATTGATTTCTATTATTGCAGCATCTGTAGTTATGTTGTTGGCACAGTTGACCATGCAGAACATGGCAGCATATATTTATCCGGATTATTACAACAGTGCAGCAGCACAGTCTGCATCTACCATGTTAATGATGGTTGGTATGATTGCGGCAGCAATTTTTGCGAAGCCTTTGGCAGCAAAATTCGGTAAGGCAGAGGTGTCTGTAGTTTCCAATGTTTTTGCAGCAGGTGTGATGATTATCATTTGGATAATACGTCCGGAAAATGTTTGGGTATATTGTGGTTTGCAGATGCTTTGCTGGTTAGGTTTGGGTGTATTCTCCATGGTATCTTGGGCACTGATTACCGACGTTATTGATTACTCTGAGTTGAAGAACGGTATCCGTGAGGACGGTTCCGTATACGCAATGTATTCCTTCGCTCGTAAGTTGGGTCAGGCTTTGGCAGCAGGTTTGTCAGGCTGGTTGCTCACAGCAATCGGTTACAACTCTGAAGCAGCTGCAGCGGGACAGGTACAGACACCTGAAGTTCTGTCCGGTATTTTCAATATCTCTACCTTAATTCCTGCAGTTGGCTTTGGCTTATTGGCAGCAGTGCTTTGGTTCTGGTATCCTCTGCACAAGAAACAGGTAGATGCAAACGTGGCAGCATTGAAAGAGAAGCATGAGAAGGAATAGAAATTTTTAAGAGAGTTTAGAGTTATTTAATTGGCACTGCCTTCGGGGCAGTGCTAACATAATGATAGAATTTTGATAAAAGGAGTAATGTCATCATGAGAAATGTAATCAATTTTAACTTTAAGTGGGCATTTACCAAGAATGCAACAGAGGTACCTACAGAAGTATGTAACAAATGGGACTTTGTAACCCTGCCTCATTCCTGGAACAATATCGATGGACAGGATGGCGGTGCAGATTATTATCGTGGAACCTGTTATTATGTGAAGGAACTGGACAAAGCAGATTTACCTGAGGCCGATATGTATTATCTGGAGCTCAAGGGTGCTAACTCCTCAGCAGATGTATATGTAAACGGTCAGAAACTGGCTAGTCATGATGGCGGCTATTCTACTTGGCGTGTAAACATGACGGATGCTTTACAGGATAAGAATTTAATCGTAATCGCTGTAGACAATGGTGAAAACGATAGAGTATATCCTCAGATGGCTGACTTTACTTTCTATGGTGGTTTGTATCGTGATGTAAATATTATTGCAGTGAGCAAGTCTCATTTTGACTTAGATTATTATGGAGCTCCCGGAATCAAGGTAACTCCGGCAATCAAGGGCGCTGATGCAGAGGTTGAAGTGGAAGTATATTTAACCAATGCAGAGGCAGATCAGGAAGTAGTTTATACTATTAAGGATAAGGAAGGCAATGTAATTGCTGAAACAAAGAGTGCAGATACCAAGGTAGTTCTGAATATTCCCAATGTACACCTTTGGAATGGTAAGAAGGATCCTTATTTGTACACAGCAGAAGCTGTATTGGTAGAAGGCGACAAGGCTTTGGATAACGTAAGTGCTCGTTTCGGTTGTCGTACCTTTGTGATTGATGCAGAGAAGGGCTTTATCTTGAATGGGGAAAGCTATCCTTTGCGTGGTGTTTCCCGTCATCAGGACAGATGGGGCTTTGGTAATGCATTATTGCCGGAGCATCATGAGGAAGATATCGAATTGATTTGTGAAATGGGTGCGACTACCATTCGTTTGGCACATTATCAGCATGACCAGTATTTCTATGATTTGTGTGATGAAAAGGGTCTGGTGATTTGGGCAGAAATCCCTTATATTTCCAAGCATATGCCTACCGGACGTGAGAATACCATTACTCAGATGAAGGAGCTGGTGTCACAGAACTACAATCATCCAAGTATCGTAGTATGGGGACTTTCCAATGAAATTACCATTTCAGGTTCTGATGAAGATTTGTTAGAGAATCATAGAATTTTGAATGATATGGTACATGAGATGGATCCTACCAGATTGACTACCATTGCATGTGTATCTATGTGTGATATGAATGATCCTTATATTCAGATACCGGATGTGGTTTCATATAACCATTATTTCGGATGGTATGGCGGAGATACTTCCATGAATGGTCCTTGGTTTGACAAGTTCCATGAGACACATCCCAATATTCCTATCGGATGTAGTGAGTATGGTTGTGAAGCTTTGAATTGGCATACCTCTAATCCTCAGCAGGGTGACTATACAGAAGAGTATCAGGCGTATTATCATGAAGAGCTGATTAAACAGCTTTTCACCAGACCTTATATGTGGGCAACTCATGTTTGGAATATGTTTGACTTTGGTGCAGATGCTCGTAACGAGGGTGGCGAGAACGGACAGAACCACAAGGGTCTGATTACCTTTGACCGTAAGTACAAGAAGGATTCCTTCTATGCTTACAAGGCTTGGTTGTCTGATGATCCCTTCGTACACATTTGTGGCAAGCGTTATGTAGACAGAGTAGAGGATGTCACTAAGGTTACCGTTTATTCTAACTTACCGGAAGTAGAGCTGTTCGCAAACGGCAAGAGCCTGGGCAAGCAAACCTCTGATGTACATTTCTTCTACTTTGATGTACCGAATGTCGGCAAAACAGAGTTGGTAGCAGTAGCAGGTGAGTGCAAGGATACCAGTGTGATTAACAAGGTAGATACCTTCAATGAAGCATATCGTTTGAAGGAAAAGGGTGCTATCCTGAACTGGTTCGATATTACAGCTCCGGAAGGATATTTCTCTCTGAATGACAAGATGGGAGATATCATGAGAAATGAGCAGGGTCGCGTTGTGCTGGGCGGATTGATGCAGGGCATGATGGCGAATATGAGTGGTGGAAAGGCTATGGGCTTTGAAATCAATGATGGTATGATGAAGATGATGGAAGGCTTTACCTTAGTGCGTATGGCGAACCTGATGGGTACCGCAGGCGTGAAGGTGACCAAGGAACAGTTGCTTGGCTTGAATGCTCAGTTAAATCAGATTAAAAAGTAAAAGGGTTATATAAAAGTGCTGTCGCCTAACTGAGAATATCAGTGGGCGGCAGCACTTTCTGTTTTGTTTATTGCGTATAACCGATGCCAAGGACAGTAAAATATTGTTGAGACTGTCCTTCAGACATTTTCATTTCTAGTTTATGTGATGTGACAGTGTCTTCGTCCAGCAGAAGAACGGTTTCTGTGTTGTTCCAGCCGCCATTGACATGACCATTTAATTCCCTGACAAGTTGCCCATCGATATATATGGAAGCTTTGCCGAAGTTTTGAGAGCTACTCAGCTTATAACTCAGTAATATATTTTTACAGGTAAGTTCTAGGCAGAGGGTTTCGTCTCCGGCTTCGGGCAGGTGCATCCAGTTGTCCGGAAAAGCTCCTTGGGCAGTTCTGGAAAAGGTCTGTAAAGTCCGGTCTTGACCGGTAAAGCTACCGGCAGTAACGGTGACCCCGGCGTGGTTCGTAGCCGTGATAAATTGCATATCCATAAAATCCGCACCATAGACATCTGTTTCCGGTAGGGGGGTGATGGGCTGTGTCAAATCTTTTTGGGCAACACGGGTAATCAATTCCATCAGACAATCGGACATGATTTCGTGTCCGTAATTGGTCGGATGATAAATATCTGCGAAAAATTCTGTGTCATTCAAGTGATTGCCTGCGTAAGCAGTAGCAATAGCATCCTTGATACTGACCATGGGAAGCCCATAATGTTCCCCTATAGGAATGTAATCTGCCTGCAGGTTCCATTTGCTTTTAAAAACTGAGAAGAGCAGAATAACGGCAGTGTCCTCATCCTTTTCTAAAATGGTACGCACCAGACTTTCGTAAGCTCGACCGTCTGTGGGTTCTTCATAATCATTTACAGCAAATTCTATGATAACAAGGTCGGGATTGTCTCCTAAAATTTCCGTCACGTCCCGTTCATAACGCATAAGCCCCAATGTGGAAGGGGTACCGCCCAAACCGCTATTATGGTACTTGCCGCTGGTCAGGGGATAGGTCTGTAGTAAGGAATTGACAAAGTGGTC
The DNA here is from genome assembly GCA_045538995.1 of Acetatifactor sp. Lineage (GTDB taxonomy): Bacteria > Bacillota > Clostridia > Lachnospirales > Lachnospiraceae > Acetatifactor. The sequence continues at coordinate 31,529 of JAZQEK010000070.1, forward strand.
ACTGTAGGAATAGGTGAAATTCACCGCTCCGGCACCTTCCGTAATAGAGCCGCCGAAGGTAACAATGGAAACCGGTTCATCATTTTTTAGTTTTTGGATGAATTTTTCCAGGCGCCCATTGGTTCCGGTAGAGAGAATGGAGGTGTTTAACATGTGTTGGTACCAGTCGTCGAAAGCTTCCGGTTGCACAGGAACCGGGGAAGGCTGTTCTATGGGAGCCGCAGTAATATCCGGCACATGAGCAGGTGCGTCTGTTGCGACTGCCAACGGTTCCGGAGTGGGAGCCACGGTAGGTTCTGCTGTAGGCTCGATTGTCGGTTCCGGAGTAGGAACTTCGGTAGGCATGGCGGTAGGCGCGACAGTCGGTTCCACCGTTGCTACTGTGGTCGGCACAGAAGGAGGAAACTCAAGTATTTCCTCCTTCTGCCCACATCCACACAAAAGCAGTACAATAGACAATACAGTTATGAAATACTTTATCTTCATGTTTTAACGATTTTCTCCTAAAATCATATTATTAGAAATTATACTCCTATAAGTAGTTTATCATATTTTGAGGATACGAACAAGGGCACTACCGGGATTGCTATTTCTCTCACATAATACAACGTTGAAAAACAGGCTACGCAAAATGTGTGACAATGGCGGACGAAAGTCCGACCGGTGGCATACATTTTGTGAAGAATGTTTTTTCATCGGTGTGTGAGTGAGAGAAATACCTATCCCGGCAGTGCCCGTTCAGTATCTCTATTTCAAAAATCCATTGATAATCTGTGCTTCCGCTTCCGCTTCGGAAAGTCCCAGAGTCATCAACTTAATAATCTGCTCTCCGGCAATCTTACCAATAGCAGCTTCGTGAATCAATTCCGCATCCAAATGGTTGGCGGTGATTTCCGGAATGGCACTAATCTTGGCATTGTCCATGATAATGGCATCGCACTCGGAATGTCCGGCACATTTGTTATTACCATTGATTTTGGCCAAAAAGAGTTGCTTGGAATCATCCTTGGCAACGGCTCTGGAAATAATATTGGCACTGGAACCTTCCCCATTCAAATCTACGGTAAAGTCAGTTTCTGCATACTGAGAGCCGTGGGTCATGAGCTTTTCCGTTACAATGAGCTTGGCTCCGGCAGCCAAATCGGCGGTAGTGATACGTTTGGTAGAATCTACCCCTTTAATCTGTACCGTTTCCATCTCCAGGAAGCTGTTTTCTCCCAGATGAATAATGGTTTCCGGGTTCATAATGCGTTCCCCCTTGCCGTCACCGCTTCCGTAGTGTTTTTCTACATAGCGGACGTGAGAGTTTTTACCAACGAAGAAGCTGTGGATACCATCGTGCTTGGAGGCCTGGTCGCCACCATTGTGAATGCCGCAGCCTGCTACAATAGTAATGTCGCAGTCATCTCCGATGTAAAAGTCATTGTAGACCATTTCCGTGAGACCGCTTTGACTCAACACCACGGGGATGTGTACACTTTCTTTCTTGGTGCCGGGCTTGATGATAATATCAATGCCCTGCTTGTCTTCTTTGGTTACGATATCAATATGTGCGGTAGTATTGCGGGCTGCAGAAACACCATTGGCACGAATGTTATATGCACCTGCGGGTACCTCATGTAAGCCGGCAATCTGTTCCAATAAATTTTTCTGTATTGCGTCCATGATGCGTTTCTCCTAATTCTGTACTTCCTGATAAAATTTGCAGCTTCCGGTTCCGTTCAAAAGCTCGGGAAGAATTTCCGTCTTGGAGCCATGAGACTTTACCATACCGTCTGCAATAATAATGATTTCATCCGCTATGTTCAAAATTCTTTCCTGATGAGAGATGATAATCAGTGACTTTTGCTGCTCGTGGAATTCTTCGAATACCTTAATCAGGTTATTAAAGCTCCACAAATCAATGCCAGCTTCCGGTTCGTCAAAAACAGAGAGAGGAGTGTTGCGTGCAATGATAGTAGCGATTTCAATACGCTTCAATTCGCCACCGGAGAGAGAAGCATCTACATCACGATTGATGTAGTCTCGGGCACATAACCCTACCTTGGATAAGTATTCACAGGCACCGGCAGTGGTAATCGCATCTCCGGCTGCCAAGGTAATCAAATCCTTGACCTTGATACCCTTGAAACGTACAGGTTGCTGGAACGCAAAGCTGATACCCAGTTTCGCACGTTCGGAAATACTCTTATCTGTAATATCGGTTCCGTTGAATAAAATTTGTCCGCCGGTAGGCTTCTCAATCCCCATAATCAATTTGGCAAGGGTAGATTTGCCACCGCCATTGGGACCTGTAATGGCTACAAACTTGCGGTCATCTATAGAAAGATTAATGTTTTTGATAATCTCTTTTTTAGAAGAATTCTCTGAATCTACTATAAAAGAAAGGTTTTTCAGTTCTAACATAACAGCCTCCTTAGTTAATCTTTGTACAGTATAGCACAAAAGCCAAAAATAATACAATATAATCGAAAAAAACTGTATCAAAAGTACTGGTTTTGTGGTAAAATATTTTTAAGATAAAAGAAAGAGGTGTACTTATGAGATTTTCAGAAAATGCTTATATTAACAAAATGGCGACTACCTGTTATTCCGTGATAACATTGACTTTGTCTGTTGCTTATATTTTGGAGCTGGTGAAGGGTTCGAGAAGTATCGGATATGTGATTTTCATGTTGGCTTTGTGCTTGGTACCATCTTGTGCCAATATTGTAATCTATAGGAAAAAGAAGGATACCGCTGCTATTAAATATGTGATGGCGGTAGGTTATGTGGTATTTTATGCAATTGCGGTGTTAACTACTACCAGCAAGTTTACCTTTGCGTACATATTCCCTATGATTATGGTGATGCTGTTGTTTTCCGATGTGAAATACTCTGTGGGTGTGTGTATCGGTGCTATGGCAATCAATATAGCAGATGTGATTAAAACGGCGGTGACTGTCGGATATACGAAGGCGGATACGGCAGATTTGGAAATCCGTATTGCAGCAGTTCTGTTTGTGAGTATTTTTATGATTGTGTCTACCATATGTCTGGCGAAGGTGAATGCACAGCGTATCAGTATTATTAATGAAGAAAAGGAAAAGGCAGACAAGACTCTTCAGGATACTCTGGAATTGTCGAAGAAGGTCAGCAGCGGTATTTCTGAGGTAACGGATAAGATGAATACTATCGGTGCATCCGTGGTCCAGATACAGAAGTCTATGGGTGAGGTTTCTGATGGCAGTAACGAAACAGCGGATGCAGTACAGAAGCAGTTGCAAAAAACAGAGGATATCCAGCAGTATATTGTAGAGGTAAAGAATACAGCAGTAGAAATCAATGAGGAAATGAAGGTGGCATTGGAATGTGTCAGTGCCGGAAAAGAACAGATTGATACTATGTCAGAGCAGATGGAAAGATCTACGGAAGCAAATGACACTATGCTGCAGAAGATGGATGCTCTGGGAGCTCATGCAGAGAATATGAATACCATCATTGAAACCATCACGGGTATTGCCAATAAGACCGGTTTGCTGGCATTGAATGCAAGTATCGAAGCAGCCAGAGCGGGCGAAGCAGGACGAGGTTTTGCAGTGGTGGCAGGAGAAATATCTACTTTGGCAAATCAAACCAAGACCGCTACTGTGAATATTACGGAACTGATTGCAAATATGAACGAGGATTTGAATGCAGTGTCTGCAGCAGTAAATATGGTAACTGAGTGCAATCAGTCTTATGTAGTCAGTGCGGGAGCTGTTTCAGAAAGCTTTGGCAAAATTGCAGGCAGTACGGAAGTGATTGGCAAGCAGGCCGGTGAGATGGAAGATACCATTCAGGCTTTGGATAATGCAAATGCCGGTATTGTGGAAAGTATCCAGACCATTTCTTCTATTACAGAAGAAGTATCTGCACACTCCGGTGAGACCTACGATGCTTGTGAGGCAAACAGTGTGATGGTTCAGGAAGTGGCTGCTATTGTAGAGGATTTAAATGATGCAACAAAACAGTACTTGGTGACTGGGGAATAAATTTTAAATTGCATATATAGTTTAAAAAATTAATGTTTTTTCGAAAAAGGTATTGACTTTTGGGTTGAACGTGCTATAATAAATGATGTTGTTGGTGTTACACCTTCGAACATGTGCGTTTAGCTCAGCTGGATAGAGCGTTTGGCTACGGACCAAAAGGTCGGGAGTTCGAATCTTCTAACGCACGTTAAAGCCTTGAAAATGCTAGATTTTCGAGGCTTTTCTATTACTCGGAAAAAGTATAAAATGTACCTCAAATAACAATGCAGCAGTATCCGGATGAGGAAGCTGCAGCACATTTTTTGAGATACATTACATATCACTAATACATTCTTTTAGTTTTTCATCTAATTCCCGGATGCGACTATTCACATGCAAAGCTCCCTGAACCAAAGGTTCCAAGCTGCGTAAAGAACAAGAAAGAGCTTCAAGACGTTCACGCTTATCAGATATAAGATTATCAAGGCGCTTTAGTTCTTCGGCACGAGCTTCTTCACTTTCCATTGCATAGAGAATTATATTTTCAAATTTCTCGTTAAATCCGTTGCCCGGATACGACATAATATAATTCAACACAACATCAGACATCCGGATTGATTTTGAATTATTCTTCATATAACCTCCAAATTTCCTCAATTTATCTGCTCAAGCAATGCCGTAAGCTGCTCAATTTTATCTGCTCCAGCAGTACAATACAAATGAATCGCATTTGACATTCTATCCGTATCATCATGAGGATTATCAACCCAAGGAAACATATTAGCGAGCCATCGCAAACTTTTTACTTCTGATATTTCATCCAATATTATCACCTCACCTCTAAAAATTATTATTCACATGGTTTTATCAAAAAACGCATTAATTTACCATTTAAATATTTATCTCGACATTCGCTACATAAAGCAAAGCAGTTAAGACTAAATATGAATTTCACATACTTCATGTCTTTTCCATGCTTTATTTCGTTACACTTTGAACACACTACACAATTAGTAGTTTTAATAAGAAAACTATTCATACTTATATACGCCTCCAGAAATATTAATTATCAATTATAAATACATCCACCTAGCCTATCGCAATTATCAAGCTGACTATTATAAAAATAGCAATTTCAGCAATGATGCTCTATTCGTTTATCTGCAAATTTTTCAACAAACCTATCAGCTATTTCTACGCGAATAGATATTTGCTTCTTAACGGCTTGATCATTATGATATGCACACACATCAACATAATAATTTGCTAATTCATTGTCGCTCATTTTTCTAAATATTTCTGCGTTACTTTTTGCCATTCTCATACCTCCACAAATTTCAATTTAGTTTATCCAGCGGACAAGCTCCATTCTCACGAATGGCATCACAAATATAATCCTCGTCAGCAGTATCTCGATATTTGCAATAATTGTCACAAATATCTTCACAAACTTCTTGTATTAATTCCTTCAGTGAAGTTAGAATTTTATCCATCTAATAGACCTCCTAAAGCATTATCTTTTAAAAGCTGCTTCAGCTCCGGAAGAGTAAGTTTCTCAAAATACTCATCCGTTTCCTGCAAATCAACAATCAAATCAAAACAATCCATACAGAAAAAATATTTCTTACCTCCGATATCCTTAAATCCACCATCATCATGCGGACATCCACAAAGTGGACAAAAATCATAATCACGCATGAACAAGAATGGGTCATGCTCTACATCCTCAAAAGGCAAAGGACCACATTTATCATCCTGAGTTATTTCAAAAATCTCAGTATCATCCAGATAAGCGTCCATAATATCTTTCAAACACATGGCTGCAGCTTCTCGGGACTCGAAACAAATTTCCACAGTATTAAAATTCTCATATCCAAAATTCAAACATTTTTCATTCACTGATATTATATTGGCTAAATCAAAATCTACCACTACATTATCAACTACATCATAAATCTTCATGAGTACCTCCTAATAACAGAAAAAATCATAAAATCCGTTTTTTATCTGTTCGATAATACCTATCATCAAAAAAACAAAATAAACACCAATAAATATAAAAGCTATAATTGTATCAATCATCAATAAAACTCCTTCTTAAATACCGGGTCAAGGCGATATATATCCACACAAAACCTATAGTTATTTGCAATATGCAAATAGTTTTCTGTGGTACTTATGTCACTATGACCCATATAGTGCTTTAAAAGTTCCAGAGAGCCACCACCCAGCACAAAGCTGGTGCCAAAGGTGTGGCGTAGCAGATGAGGATATAAACGCGGTATTTTTGAAGATTTTTTTAATCTATCAAAAACGCTCTTGATTGAATCAGCAGAAAGCGGACCTTCATCCATTTTGCAGAATACAAAATCATGAACAACCTCAGGACGTTTATATTCAATATATTCGGCTAAATACTTCCGGCATACACCCGTCATGGGAAGAATTCGATTTTTATTACATTTCGTATCACGAATAACTATGTAACCTTCATCAAAATTCAAATCACGCAATTTCAAACGACGTACTTCTCCGGAGCGCATTCCTTCATCCAGAAGAAGATGAACGATTGCTAAATCACGTAACCCGAATTCTTTATTTACCGAAAATACATCATCAATACGCTGAACTTCTTTCTGAGTAAGTGGCTCAATAACCTTACCAACAGCCCGGGGCATCCGGAACCGGGCAAGAATATTTTCAGTAATATATCCCTCGTCACGAAGGAAACCTATAAAGGTCTTCATATCTGTCAGATATGTTTTCCTGGTACGAGAGGACACAGTTCTGTTTTCATTTACCGGATAATAAGGGTGACCTTCATTCTTCACCTTATTCTTCAGATAAATGGAATACTCGTTCAAATGAGCAAGAGTAATATTTTTTACATCAATTTCCTCAGAACTCAAATTCATATATCGAGAGAGAAAATCAGTAAAATAACGTAAAGTATTACTATAATTTTTCACAGTCTCGTCAGAGCAGAAGGCCTCACGTGAAAATATAAATGCATCATAAGCTTCTTTTAGTTTCATTGTTACCACCATAAATATTTATTGTTTTATTTTTTGCATCCATAACTATTTTCTTACCCGCAGCGTCTGCTTCTGCTAAAATTTCACCAAGACGCCACCGGGCAGACATATCATGCTTGGCTCGTTTTACAAGCTTATCTAAATAATAATTATTCATACCATTCCTCCATGATTTCATTCAATCGTATAGCTTTACGCTCGGCATCATTCGGATCATCACCTGCACCTGCAGGAGTATCAAATTCGAATAATGTAACCATATTGTTGTAATTTTCAACATCAATCGTATAAGTTTTAATACAATTTGTTGACAACTTAACGCCGAACTTGTATTCTATATCTGTAATTATTTGCATCAAGTTCTTGTTGTCCAGCAGAGCATACGTTTCAACCGGCACTTCTAAATTATTACTTGGCAAATACCTACGTTTCCCAAAACTACATTCTACTAAATCTTGGGTAACATACTTAATAACATACGATACAGCTCTTTTCGTATCTGTAATTCTGGTTGCAGTCGAAAATCCATTTTTGTATTGTTTGATGTTATATATATAATTTCCATCCGGGTAGCTCGTTCTCAAATCGTGTCCAAAATACTTATTGGGAATGCGCTGCCCATTTTTATCAAATATATAATCACCTTTTTCATCCTTCAAAAATCTTCGATTGTTCTTCGCAATCTCAAAATCCAATCCTTCACAGTTAGATACCAAACAGTGAAAATGCCATGCTCCACTAAGATGTTGCTCAGGAACAGCCAAATACTTTATATCTCTGCAATAGTTTTGTCTTATATTCTTGAACCATTTTCCTACCTTCTTTTTACACTCATCGAAATTCTCGGCAGTAAACTTATCAACACGCTCAAAAGTCAATGTAAAAAACCATTCCCAGACATTACTACGTCCATAGTCATAAATCTTTTTCTTTGAGCGATTAACAGAACTATGTATACTTCGCTCACGTTTTTCTGCCAGTTCTTCCGGTGTTAGCTCAGGCTTGTCTTTAAAATTATCTACCGGCAGCAAAAGATAATCCGGAATATAATCTCCGAAAGGAGATTTCACCATTAAAGTAGCCGGTAAGACATCCTCCATAATTTCAAGACCATCCAAATAATTCAAAAAGGTTTCATTTGTCCAATAATATGAATCATCACTCATTGCATCCTCCAAACGTTTATAATCAGCATATTCCTTATCTGACATCAAGTCGAAATATGTTGCAGGCATTCTTTTAAAATTATCTTCTTTTAATCGAATTGGTTTGTGAAAATACGTTAATTGAGCCGTGCCATTACCATAACTTTTCAATCTAAAGTTATACATAAAAACACACCTCATACATTTATTTATTTCTGTATCTCAAAATACAAAACCGGAAATCAGGATCAACAAACGGTATCCATATTTTTGAGATACATTTAGGCTAGTTGTGTTGCTATTGTCAAGTAAAGGGGCTTCGCCCCTTACGCAACACAACGCTCCGCGTTCTTGCGCTGGCAACTCGGGTTCGCCTGTGCGTGCTGCCATAAAGGCAGCACTTCCCAGCCGAACCTCGAAGCCGAGTTATACAGTTATTTCGAGATTGTAATGTTCACGATAAAACGTTTGTAACCGGCTACGCCACGACTTCATTTCCCAGTTGAAATCTAAGGGGATAAAGTCCGTATCGTAGTTCACGTCCTCGAAAAGCTTCGCATTTTTCTCCACGACGTAATCTGTCTCTTTGCCAGAGCTCATGTTAAGTACCTTATAATGGATGTGCCGCGCAGTACCCTTAACAAGGATTACCACCTTCATCTGGTTACGGATGCGGTTGTACACCATAGTTGCATCTATGCTGGTAAATACGAACAGGCAGTTCTGCTTTCCCAGCGTATTGATGAAGATGGATATATCCTTTAATTTACGATAGTCCTGCGCATCACATCCGTTGTAAATTTCATCAATCAGCACAATCTTCGGCTCAAGGTCCAGAGGAAGTTCGTCTATGCTGTTAACAAAGACGAAATCCTCATCCCGGGGGCAGTACAAGTTCGTGTAAACACGAAGCTGCTCCCCTTGAGCTTTAGCTTGCTGCTGCAAAGATTTCGTAAGCTTGTAAGCCATCAGCGTCTTTCCGCTACGCTGCTGACCATAAATTCCTAGTATCGTTCCCGGCATATCTGCCTCCTTTGACTTAAAATACGCAGCAGCTCCGCAACGTTATCGCAGCACCGAAGGGAACTGCTTATGCTTTATGTAATTACCGCCCCGGGCTGGTTACCGGCACACGATAAATACATAAAACAAGTCGCGAGCTAGATTTCGGGGTAGGGGAGGGTTTTAACCGCAGCTATAAACATCCGCTTTAAAAAGGGAAACCTCGTTAGCGGTTTCCCTCGTGACGACCCTTCCCCTACTACCGCGCTTGGTTTGAAACTTCTTCGCCCGCTTGACAGCACAAGTCACTAAAGTACTCATGGGCGAAGAACTTCCAAAGTCGCTTGGTTGACCGAAACCTCCTGCTTTAACTATTTCCTGACACGTCAGATACATTGTTAAGGGTAGACACCTTGATACCTCGAAGGTACTCATTCTGGGTATATGCACTCAGCAGATTTTGCAACACCTTGGAAGAGAGCAAGCCCAAGTTCTTATTACTCGCCATGACCGAAGCGAAAGAATCAAACATGGCACGCATATCCGAGAGATCATATTTTTCGATAAAGTAGTATGCCTGGAATAGCAAGTGCTGTTGTTCATTATCGTAAGTCGGCAGGATCTCGTAAATCGTCCTAATGGGATCATTGCTCACATTGCCGGCGGACATGTTATCAAGAATTTGCTGAAAGTCAATCGCCATAATTCTCACCTCCTCAGTATCAGGCGGGTCCACCACACTGGGTAAATATCAGCATACAAGTGAGTATGATATTCACCACAGTCAGGAGCTTTCCCGAATTGTCCTTCCTAAAAAAGTTTCCGAACATAATATTCGACATCCGGTACTTGTCTTGTACGAAGTCAATATCTGCCCGAGTAAGTTTGACCACTTGGTCGGCGCCAACAGTAGTAAATTCGGCAGGTTCCAATTCGATGAGATACTTCCGATTGATTTCTCGTATTGTCTTGCCTACTTTGACGCCCTGGTCTGTAATTACATAAATCATAAGCAACTCCCTTCGACGCTGCAATAACGTTACGGAGCTGCTGCTGGCCCAGCGTTCACCTTTCTTTTTCCTCCGCTCCCATTCCCCACCCATAGGAAAAAAGGAGGGGAGATATGGAAAAACAAATAACCCAACATTCACCAATAGACAAAAGTCAGTTCCTCTGTTCCGCCAAGCCCTGCCCAAAGGATAACAATAGCAGCAGCGCAAAAATTATTACAAGCTTCTCCATCCTTTCACGAATGTCATTGCATCACGTACAATGACATCCAGATTGACAATCAAATAGATACCTAGGCAGACACCAAAAACAGCTGCATAATTAAAATCCGGTATAGCATATACAAACATACCTACATCCCCTTTCTGTTTATAATCTTTATCTTTACAACATCAGCTGCCATGGAAATGCAACTGAAACAAACAGAACAGGTGAAGAGAGCAGCAAAATAATACGCTGCATAATTTAACAACTCCATTGATACACCTCCGACCTATTTTTTCTTAAAAATGAGTATAAAAATAAGACCTATCAGAATAACTTGCGAATATTGCAAGAATTCAAGCCTTTTCAATATTTCATACTCATATCGGGATACTGTAACCGGTAAAGCTTCAAATTCATCCAAAGATGAATAAACCGGCGTCTCGTCCACGGGGACACCCTCATCCTCTTCGCTTAGAAGTGAAATAATTGTATTAAGAGCCTCAATTTCCTCGTCAGACGCCTGAACGACCACTTCCAACGGCGCAGAGTCCTGTCCACTGATATCACTATCAGACACAGTATCAGAGCCATCCATAGAGGTATCGGTATCATCAGTAAACTCATCATAAGCCTCCTCTATTACAGTTTCCTCAGTTGGAGAAAGAGAAGCTGCTTTCGTCGATACGCAGGGCAGCAATATCAACAACACTGGTAACATTATCAAAAAGCTCTCTCGTAAGATATAACACCATCCGGAGATAAATCCCCGGACAGTGCTATGTTCATGAGAAGCTCCCAATATAAGCTTTCTCATATAACCCCCTACAATCTGGCTCCGCCTGCAAACGCATTCTTCAATGCGTAGATGATGGTAAAGCCGAGAGAGAAACCTGCTGAAATGTATACCAGAGGCATCATTGAGTTAGTGATAACATTGGTGTAGGTAAACATCTGAGCCGGGTCAAAGTTCAGTTCAAGCTGGACTGTTTCCGTTAATAATGCTGCCGCTAATGCTAAGTTAGGCATAATAATCCTCCTTCTCGAAAACATGGTTAACAGTTACGTGTATCTCAAAAATCCGAAGCAGCTATGTGATCAGCAAAGCCGGCGCTCCCGGTAATGAGATACATTTATATAAACGGCCAGTTTATAACTAATTATTTGAATACCTTAGAAACTAAATTGCTAAAATAATTCTTACAGGATACTCCAAATATCTGTTGAGTAAGTGTATCAATAGCTTCATACAACAGAACACAGAGCTTATAAATTGTGAGTAGGCATCCAATGATAATACTGAAATATATCATCATAAAAGCCACATCACCAACTAAATACCGGAAGGTGCCGATTGCATCCACGATAGGCACACCTGTAAAAGTGGCAGAACCGCATGAATCAGCCATCGCCACAATCGTAGCATCAAAATCATTGAGCATGTTCAAAAAGTCTGTCAAAGTGACAATAACAGAACCTATCATGCTTATAATATCAGAAAAAAAGTCTAATATACGGTCCGGAATATTTGCGATTGTATCAAAAAATCCACTCATACACCTTTACCTCCTCCGCCTATTCTGGGTAGGCGTATACGGTCAACATTAACTCGTAAAACTCGGATAGCAAAGAATACTATAAAGATATACACCAAAGCCATCATAAAATCATACACAGACATTCCTAAACCGGTTATTTCAAGGCTTTTTAAATAATCAAGTCCCATGATTACCTCATCCGGAAGGAATGCGGTACCAGCAGGAATAGCAAAGATATTTATGATAAACTGAAGGCAATGGATAAAAATCCGTAGTAATACAAACAGAATAGATATTAACAAAATCAAGCCATTCAGGATATCAAGAATATCAGCAGAATGTTCTTTATTTTCGCCTTCCCATGGTCTTTCAGTATTTGTAGCAACTAAACCAATTTTTTCCAAAATCCGCTCCATAAATCCTGAAAGAGCTGTCGCTATAAGTTTAGGCAATGTAAGAATTTCTTCACCAAGAGCATCTATCTTATTTGGAAAAATATCCACTAACGACTGTACACCTGACAATATACCATTAACAGGAGTAGCAAAAAAATCCCAAATACTTGTTGCTATTAACATTATAGCTGCCAATATTTTACCTAAAATAGTTGAATACTCTCCGGTTCCTTCCGTTCCGGTAGAAGCATCTGGCAGAGCAGTAGCAGCTTCGGTTATAGTAGTCACTATTTCGTCTGTAGCAGTCTCAGTTCCTGCAGTAGCCTCAGCCGTGGCTGCAAGGGCATCAGAAAGCCCTATAACATCCTCAGCAGTCAATTCCTTCGAATAGAAGTCATCAAGAGCCGGAGAGAGGTCTACAGCGTTATCATAGATGGAGGCTGCGTTATCGAGGTATATTTCTCTGCCTAAAATCTGACTAACGTAAAATTCATAAAAAGCATTTTTTATTGAATTTTCATTACCATCTTTTTCTATTAATGAAAAATCACATGATGATACATTAAATCCATAAAATAAAGAATAGATACCAAGACCATCAACCGAGCTTGAATAATAATTATCATTATAATTTGCTATACTATCCCAGCATTTATAATGTAAAGTAAAAAAAATATCATTTAAAATATAAAAATTAGTATTTCCAACAGCATCTGAAAAGCCTATTATACACACTCTATCATCAATAGTTATTTTAGAATTACGTTTATTATCAATACTTAAGAAATCAAGCTGCGAAACATTCAAATAAGGCAGCTGTACACCATTATAGTCAAAATACGACGTATACAAATCGTATTCATTATAAATACTCGTATCTATCGGCTTATACCACTCATTTGCGGCATCCCATGACATCATAGATATCAAGGCAATAGCCAGAGGATTAAATATACTGGCCACATCCGACAGATTGGTACCAGCCGGTATTTCCTGCGAAGTGAACAAGCTCCAGGCAGTGTTCAAATCATCCTGCAAATTGGCAGCTCCATCACCTTCATAATAATCAATTGCAGTTTTCAAAACATTTGCAAAGGACTTCGATGCAAGAGTACCGGATGCAATATAAGATTTTAAATTCAGAGCATCTATTAATCCGGCAGTTATCCAAGATTCTCCATATTCTTCCACGCCGTAAGACAAATGCATTTGATAAACTTCCTTCAAGAAATTCAAAAACTCCGTATTAACACGTAAATCAGTTAACTGATAGCCATTATCAAGAGTAACAGATTCACCGGTATCCCATGTGTTTACGTAGCTATTAAACAAATCTACATCGATATTATCAGCCAATCCATGCAGGGAAACACCCATACCGGTGGTAATACCTAAAATACCAAGCAGAGCATACAAGAAATCCATGGTTAAAGGAATAGAAGCAGCAGTAGCTTCACTGGAAGCTGCATATACAGGCATAGCATAAGCATCAACTACAGATATGTTCAATGTAATAATCACTAAAGTAATTGCTAATAGTCTCTTCATGCTTCATTCCTTCCTGTATCTCAAATAAGACTCCAGAAGCAGCTGCATCCGCTGCACCGTTTGCAAGTTGTGAGATACATCAACCTACATATCTACTGAATTTCTTAACATCCTGACGAATATAATCACCGGAACCGGCACGCCAATAATTAAGTTCAAGTTTATCATTACAATAAACAAATGTGAGTCTGTCAATGGATGAACAATAAAAATCATCATCATATGTATCAATATCCAAAGATACATGACAGCCCATATGACACAAATCGATAAAATAATCACCAATACAAAATTTCAACCATTCTGTGCCACGATAAAATCTATATGTACATTGATTCAAGTTATCAGGACATACTTCATCAGCAAGTATCTGTTTCACCAAATCAAACATTCTTTTCTTTTTCAAATAATTCACAGCCATAACAATCACCTTTCCGCATCTCATTTATACTCACGTACCTGGAATGATCCGGGGAAAATTGAGATACATTTATTCTTAAAGCGGAAAGTCTTATACCTCACCGGTGGATTTTCCCGATACTACTTCCTCATTCCACTTTAGTACATCAAATAACTTTGCCTCCTCTATCCAAGCATTGGTGATAGATTTTACAAGAGCATCTGCACCTTCTTTATGTGAAAAACGAGCAATCTCCTCTGTAACTGTACATGTTCCGCCGAATAGTCCGTTAGAAGTTTCGTTTCTGATTGCTTCAACAGGATAGCCTGATGAATTTCCCAAAAAGCTCTCCCTATATCTCACAGTTTCAAATTTTGATAAATCAATTACTTTGTCTTTACATATAATCTTCATTTTTATCTCCACAAATCTTATTTTATTATTCCGGGCACCCGGTAAAAACCGAATGCCCAGACATGAGGGGAATAGATATTAACGTCTTCTGAATTTGTTGATAACTACTGTTACCGATACACAAAACGAAAACACAATCATTGATAAAAGAATAATTGAACCTGCCATAAAAAACACCTCACTATTAAAAACGTCATAAAACATAAGAGACCACCCAGCCATAAATATAAATACAGCCAAATATAAATTGACAATAATATCTCCAAAGTTCATAAATGCACCTTAACCTTTATTTACCAGAATTCTTTACATCCGGAGCAGCCACTACAGGGCGACTATAAACAAAATTGTCTGCACGAACCTTTACTATTCCATCAGAGGCGATATTAAAGGTTAAATCTGCCTCATATACTGCAGGAACATCCTTGAACTCACCAAAGGCCGCATAAGGCAAGCTGGTCTTACCAAACTTGTAACCTTTTAAATCGTCCTCTGCCACCGGCTCCAAGCTGGTAGTAAATAAATACCTCACTGTTGTTCCTTCATTGATTACTCCGGTTGAATTGTCGACCATGTGATATCTGGCAGCCGACATAACCATTACTTCCTGTTTTACTGAACTCATACAGTACCTCCTTTAAATTTTTGTCAGACACCTGCAATGACAAATCTTACTTTCTGTGTTATACTGAAAGATAAAAACAAAGTGCAAAGGTGTCACTTTTTGATTACAAATTTAAAATACTACAAAATTTCGAAGTTGTCAATAATATTTTGCAGTAATAAAAGGAGGAACCATGCAACTCATAGATAACATAATCAAAATCATGGAAAAGAAAGGAATTAAGGCATACCAATTAGAGAAAGCTGGAATAGTAAAACAAACAACCTTTACAAGCTGGAAAAAAGGTATACAACCCGCATCTGATAAAATAATATCCATAATGCAATATCTCGAAGTAACACCAAATGAGCTATTTGGATATCCCACAGATCAGACACTCAGTGAAGATGAGCTGGAACTAATAAAGTGTTATAGAGAGTTACCGGAAAAAGAAAAATATAAAATTTTAGGCAGGATAGAAGCACTGCTAGAAAACTACCGAAAAGGAGAATAAATATGAATCCAACTGATACACTAATATTAGGCGGTGTTATTCTTACAATAGTGATATTAATAGGCTTAACTATTATAATCATTGTAGGTATAGAAATGTATTACGAACCTACACAGAAAAACAACCAACCAACTGCTCCAAAATCTAAATCAAAGCAGTATCCGGTCTGGGAAAAGAAAACAAATCCAGATGGTACATATGTGTATAAAGTTGTAGGATACTCAAAAACCGAACCACAAACCAAATACCAACCATATCAACGTACAAACATCCTGACACCGACAGAATACCAATTCTGGGAAAAATTATATTACAAATGTAGTATGTACAACATAATTATATGTCCAAAGGTCAGAATGGAAGATATCATAGTAGTTGATAAGTACCATCAGGACAGGGAAAAACTAAGAAATAGAATAAAATCAAGACATATTGATTTTATATTATGCGACAGTAAGCTTCGCGTACTTGCCGGACTAGAGCTGGACGATGCTTCTCACCAATCATTCAAAGCTCAAAAAGCCGACAGCTTCAAAGATGAAGTTTTTAACAGCTTAGATATTCCGCTTTTTAGAATAAAAGTGGAACCCAGCAAGTACACAGAAGAAATCGCAAGAGTAATAGCCGGACTCAAATCTATGAATGGGGTAACAGAGACCTTCAAGCCCAATTACCAAACCGGGCAGCAAAAGATAGAAAGCATCGAACTTAAACAGCCCTAACAGCTACGGACCAAAAGGTCGGGAGTTCGAATCTTCTAACGCACGTTAAACCCCAGAAATCTAAGATTTCCGGGGTTTTTTGTTACTCTGAACAGTTACATAGATGGCTATCTCGGAAGGGATGCGGGAAAAACGAAACCATATGCGGTATGCCGGCTGCACCGGGTTTGCCGGAGAAAACAAAGGAGTATGGGATGTCTACAGGAACAGAAGGCACAAGTTATCGTATTTGTAAAAAATGTCTCCTGCGGGAGATGCAGGAGAAGGCGGAAGCTTTTGAAAGTATGCAGGCTTATATAGAGAATATAGACCCGGACAATAAGGCTTCGGCAGAATTGTATGAGGAGCGACTGAATATTTGTAAGGAGTGTGAAATGCTTTTGGAGGCTATGTGCCGATGCTGTGGCTGCTATGTGGAGCTGCGTGCAGCTGTTGCGAAGAATTACTGTCCGAGAAAGCACTGGTAAGATAAAAAACTGCCGGCAGGTTGAACCTGTCGGCAGCTTCTTTTTGCGTATCTGCATTATGTGTATTTACTCTGTGGATACTCTACGAATTAGCCCATGATTACTTCTACGTTGTATTCGGTCTTGCCTTCTACATAAGGGATAACATTACCGTCCACAGGAGCACCATCTACTACTAAAGATTTCACACCCTTGCATACATGCTCAGGGTTCTTTACGGTGATGTTGTATACAGCACCTCTGAACTGACGGGTAGCCTTCAGTCCGTCCCAAGCAGCAGGGATGGAAGGATCAATCTTCAAACCATCGAAGTCAGGAGCAATACCCAAAATGTACTGGGAAATAGCTACCATGTTCCAAGCAGCGGTACCGGTCAACCAGGAGTTCTTACCCTGACCAAAGTTCTTACCGGGTCTGCCGATATCGGAACCTGCATCCTTACCACCAATCATCTGGCCGTATACATAAGGCTCAGTCTTGTGAATGTCTGAGGTTTCCTCGGTGAAAGCAGGTGCAATCTTGGAGTAGTATTCGAAAGCCTTGTCTCCGCGACCTGCATATGCTTCAGCACAGATAATCCATGCATTGTTGTGAGTGAAGATACCTGCGTTCTCCTTGTATCCGCCGGGATATGTAGAAATCTCACCGTACTGGATGTAATATTTGCTGAATGCAGGGTTGTTCAGTACAAGACCGAATTCTGTATTCAGGTACTTATCGATAGAGTTCAGGGTCTTGATATCAGCACCCTCTTCTTTACCGATTTCGGACATAACTGCGAAGCCCTGAGGCTCGATGAAAATCTTACCTTCTTCACATTCCTTAGATCCCATCTTAGCACCGGTTGCATCATATGCTCTTAAGAACCAGTCGCCGTCGAATGCGTGATCCATAACAGCTTTCTTCATCTTATCAATTTCAGCCTGAGCTGCAGCAGCTTCTTCTTCCTTGCCTAAGTGCTTCAGGATAGAAACATAGTTAGGACCTGCATAGGTGAAGAGAGTAGCAACAAATACAGATTCAGCTACCTTAGAGTAACCGCCTTCTGCTGCGAACTTAGGATTAGTGTAAGTCTGGAAGGACTCACCGGGAGTATCAGAGTAGCAAGACAGGTTGATACAATCGTTCCAGTCAGCTCTCATTGCAAGAGGTAAACCATGAGGTCCTAAGTTGTTTACGATACGATAGAAGGAAACCTTCAAATGATCCAGCATAGGCTGTGCAATGGACATATCGTTATCATAAGGAACCATCTCATCCAGAATGCTCCAGTCGCCTGTTTCCTTAATATATGCAGAAACAGAAAGGATTAACCACAAAGGATCATCGGAGAAGTCACCACCGATATCGGAGTTACCCTTCTTGGTAAGAGGCTGGTACTGATGGTAGCAACCGCCGTCAGGGAACTGAGTAGAAGCGATATCAATGATACGTTCCTTTGCTCTGTCAGGAATCTGATGTACAAAACCGAGAACGTCCTGGTTGGAATCACGGAAGCCCATACCACGACCGATTCCGGATTCAAAGTAAGAAGCGGAACGGGACAGGTTGAACGTAACCATACACTGATACTGGTTCCAGATGTTAACCATTCTGTTAACCTTGTCATCAGGAGTGTCTACAGTCAGGATACCAAGGAGCTTGTCCCAGTAAGCCTTCAAATCAGCCATACCCTGTGCAAACTTTTCAGGACTGTTGAACTGCTCGATCATCTCGAGAGCCTTTACTTTATTGATAGTCTTGCCGTCTGCCTCGAATTTTTCTTCTACAGGCATTTCTACATAACCAAGTACGAATACGAGAGTCTTGGTTTCTCCGGGAGCAAGAGTAATCTTCTTATAATGAGAAGCGATAGGAGACCAGCCATCTGCGAAGGAGTCATTTGCCTTGTTTGCGATAACTGCCTGAGGATCGCCGAAACCGTTGTACAAACCGATGAAGGAATCTCTGTCGGTATCATAACCATCGATAGTATCATTTACAGAGTAGAATGCATAATGATTACGACGGTCTCTGTACTCGGTCTTGTGATAAATTACGGAATCCTTCACTTCTACACGACCGGTAGAGAAGTTACGCTGGAAGTTGTTGCTGTCGTCCTGTGCATCCCATAAACACCACTCTGCGAAAGAGAACAGGGAGAAAGACTTCTCTGCGTTGCTTTCGTTGGTCAGAACAACCTGCTGAACTTCGCCATCATAATCCTGAGGAACGAAGAAGGTAACCTCTGCCTTTAAGTCGTTTTTCTTACCGGTGATGATGGTGTAACCCATACCATGACGGCATTCATAAGCGTCTAACTCGGTTTTAACCGGTGACCAGCCGGGATTCCAGATGGTACCGTTTTCGTTGATATAGAAATAACGACCGCCCATATCGATAGGAACGTTGTTATAACGATATCTGGTAATTCTGCGGAGACGTGCATCTTTATAGAAGGAATAACCTCCGGCAGTGTTGGAAATCAGGGAAAAGAAACCTTGTGTACCCAGGTAGTTAATCCAGGGATAAGGTGTTCTTGGTGTTGTGATGACGTATTCTCTACGGGCATCATCAAAATAACCAAATTTCATATCGTTAATCTCCTTTATAAAATTATTTAAACGATTAAGTAATGATTACATTACAATACCCATTATACAAGAGAAATAGAGGGATTGCAATAGCAGATTGAAGGGAAAGTGATAAAAAAACAGGCGAGTTTTGTACGAAAATAGCAAATATTTTTAAAAAATTTGTTAAAATGGGTTGCATAAATGGATAAAATGTACTATAGTAAAAAACGAAAACGATTAAGGATTTAGCACATTGAACAAAAAGGGGAAGTTTCATGGTATCAATGAAGGATATCTCTATTGCGTGCGGAGTAAGCGTTGCTACCGTGAGTAAGGCGCTGAACGACCATAGTGATATTGGCGAAGAAACAAAAAATCATATACGCGAAGTGGCAAAAGAGATGGGGTACTTCCCGAATTCCATGGCTAGAGCTTTAAAGACGAACCGTACTTATAATATAGGAGTACTCTTTGTGGACGAAGCACAGAGTGGTTTGACACATGACTATTTTTCTTATGTGTTGGATTACTTCAAACGTACGGTGGAGAAGAAGGGATATGACATTACCTTCTTAAATAAAGGGCGAAACAATATGTCCTATCTGGAGCATTGCCGCTACAGAGGCTTTGACGGAGTGGTGATTGCCTGTGTGAACTTTTACGACCCGCAGGTGGTAGAGCTGGTACAGAGTAATATTCCGGTGGTGACCATTGACCATATGTTCCATAATCGAATCAGTGTTATGTCGGATAATGTAGACGGTATGAAACAGATTTTGGAATATGTTTACAAATGCGGGCATAGAAAAGTAGCATACATACATGGTGCAGATTCGTCGGTAACCAGAGAACGTCTCTCTTCCTTTTATCATAATGCGGAGGAACTGGGACTGGAAATACCGGATGAATATATTAAAGAAGCAGCATATCGAGATTCGGAAACCGCCGGCAAAGTGACCAAGGAACTTCTGGATTTGAAAAATCCGCCTACCTGCATTCTGTACCCGGACGATTTCGCCTGCTTCGGCGGTATCAATGTAATTAATGAAAGAGGCTTACGGATACCGGAGGACATTTCCGTGGTAGGGTATGACGGTATTCGGATTGGCAGACATATCCGACCGGAGCTGACTACTTTGAAGCAGGATACGAAGACTATCGGCATCAAGGCCGGTGAAAAACTGATTTCCTTAATAGAACATCCCAAGACCACATTGATAGAACAGTTGGTAATAAAGGGAGAAGTCTATGTGGGGGAAACGGTTGGAAACATAAATCGTCAGTGAGTTAAAAAGCTTAATTTATTAGTTTGTGCAGAAATTATAGAAATTTAAAAATAGGGCTTGCATTTTCTGTCAACTTGCTGTATAGTAGAAGCAAGTAAACGATTAAGTAGTTACGAAGAGAAAATGATATTAATATTGCACTGCAATATCAATATAAAAAATCATGTTCCAAGAGAACATCAAAGAAATTTGGGAGGAAATGAAAAATGAAGAAAAAATTGTTATGCGTATTACTGACCACAGCAATGGCAACTTCTATGCTTGCTGGTTGTGGTGACAAGGCTAGCGATGGAAAAGTATTAAACATCTATTGCTGGAACGAAGAGTTCAAGAGCCGTGTAACCGATCACTATCCTGGTTATACCGAAGTTGATGGTACTACAGGTACTATCGGTGATGTAACTGTTAAGTGGAACATCACTCCTTCAAATGATAATGCATATCAGAACAACTTGGACAACACTTTACCTAAGCAGAAGGATGCAGCAGCTGATGACAAGATTGATATCTTCTTGGTAGAAGCTGACTACGCTTTGAAGTATGTTGATACCGAGTACACCATGCCTGTTAAGGATCTCGGCATTACTGATGCTGATGTTGCTAACCAGTACAAGTACACCAAGGATATCGTTACTGACTCTAACGGCGTATTGAAGGGTCTTTCTTGGCAGGGATGTCCTGGTATCCTCTTCTACAACAGAGAAGCTTGTAAGGATATCTGGGGAACAGACGATGCAGCTGAAATCCAGGCTAAGGTAAAGGATTGGGATACCTTCACCGCTTCTGCAGCTGAAGCAGCAGCTAAGGGTTACAAGATGGTTTCTACCGTAAACGATACATACCGTGTATACTCTAACAATGTATCTGCTCCTTGGGTAGTAGATGGCAAGGTTAAGGTTGACGCTAACATCGAAAAGTGGGTTAAGGACTCTAAGGCTATGGTTGACGCTGGTTACACCGGAACACATGACCTTTGGTCAGATGACTGGTCTGCAGGCTTCTATCCGGATGGAAAGACTGTTTGCTACTTCGGACCTGCTTGGTTGATTAACTTCTCTATGGCTGCTGATACCGAAGGTTCTATCGGTTACAACGGTGGTTGGGGTCCTACCGAAGGTCCTCAGGGCTTCTTCTGGGGTGGTACTTGGATTTGTGCAGCAGCAGGTACAGACAATGCTGAACTTATCAAGGACATCATGTTGAAGATGACTACTGATGAAACTATCATGAAGGGCATCGTTACTAAGGATGATGACTTCGTTAACAATAAGCCTGCTATGAACGCTATGGCTAAGGATACCAGCTACTCAAGCAAGATTCTTGGTGGTGTTAATCCTCTTGCTATGTACTGTGCAGGTGCAGAGAAGATTGACTTAAGCAACCTTTCTGCATACGATCAGGGATGTAACGAAGAATTCCAGAAGGCTATGAGAAACTACTTCGAAGGCAACGCTACTTACGAAGAAGCTTTAGCTCAGTTTGGTAAGGCTATCGTTGAGAAGTATCCTGATGTAAAGTGGGAATAATTAGAAATTAACTAACACATAGGAATCATGCCTGCCTGTAGTCAGGCGGGCATGATTTTTATTTTGGCTATTTTTTAGGGTTTGCAGAGCCTGCAGGAGCTTTTTTACAAGGTTCCGTGAGAAATTTGCTGCGAGCTCTGTAGCACGAAAAATTGAATTTAGACAAAATTCTATAGCGGAGGTGTTTGCATGAAAGGCGAAAAGAAGCAGACAAGCAAAGTAGTTAGCTATAACAAATGGGGCTATATCTTCTTAATTCCCTTTATTTTGGTATATGGTGTGTTCCAGTTGATTCCTATGGTAAGCACAATTATCAACAGTTTTTTTGAAAATTATCGTTCCGGTTTGACACAGATCGGACCTACCTTTGTGGGATTGCAGAATTTTATTACTATCTTCAAAAACGGCGATCTTATGACCTATTTTTCCAATACCATGATTATGTGGGTAATGGGCTTCGTGCCTCAGATTTTAGTATCCTTACTTTTGGGTGCTTGGTTCTCTGATCCCAGTTTGAGATTAAAGGGACAGCGTTTCTTTAAGACAGTTATTTATTTGCCGAACCTGATCATGGCATCTGCATTTGCAATGTTATTCTTTACGTTGTTTACAGATGGTGGTCCGATTAATGATATTTTGATGTCATTTGGTATAATAGATGAACCATTCCGTTTCTTCTCTCATGTATGGAGCGTAAGAGGTTTGGTAGCAGCCATGAACTTCTTAATGTGGTTTGGTAATACTACTATCCTGTTGATGGCAGGTATGATGGGTATTGATGCATCCCTTTTCGAAGCAGCAGAAGTGGATGGTGCAACTGCAACTCAGGTATTCTTCAAGATTACATTACCGTTGTTGAAGCCTATTCTGGTATACGTAATGATTACCTCTCTGATTGGTGGTTTACAGATGTTCGATGTACCTCAGATTTTGACCAATGGTAGTGGTGACCCGATGAGATCTTCCATGACACTGATTATGTACTTGAACAAGCACTTGTTCAGTAAGAACTTTGGTCTGGGTGGTGCATTATCTGTTATCCTGTTTATTGTTACAGGTATACTGAGTATGATCGTTTTCAAATTCAGCAACAATAATAACGACTAGGAGGTGACGGACAATGGCAAGTTATAATGCAGGCGGTAAAGAAAGTAAAGGATTAGGTGTCAAGGCCAGAAGAATAATTGCATATGTTGTTTTGGTATTGGTAACCATTATGTGTTTGATTTGGTTCTACATTTTGTTCGTCAACGCAACCAGATCTAAGGGTGAATTGACAGCAGGTTTTACTCCTATCCCCAGTAAATATTTGTGGACGAACTGGAAGAACCTGTGTGCAGGTACTCTTCCTATCGTAAGAGGTATGTTGAACAGTTTGTGGGTAGCACTTGCCAGTGCAGTACTTTCCACATATTTCTCAACAATGACTGCATATGCAATTCATGTATATGATTTTAAGATTAAGAAGTTTATGTTCACCTTCATTTTGATGATTATGACCATTCCTACACAGGTAACTGCACTTGGTTTCATCCAGTTGGTGGACAATATGGGATTAATGAATTCCTATATTCCGTTGATTATTCCCGCAATTGCAGCTCCTTCCGTATTCTTCTATATGAAGCAGTACATGGAAAGTTCGCTGCCGTTAGCATTGGTAGAAGCAGCTCGTATTGACGGTTCCGGAGAATTCCTTACCTTCAATACCATCGTTCTTCCTTTGATGAAGCCGGCTATCGCTGTTCAGGCTATCTTCACTTTCGTAAGCAGCTGGAACAACTACTTCACACCGGCATTGGTATTGCAGGACAACAACATGAAGACACTTCCTATTTTGATTGCAACCCTGCGTGGTGCAGACTTCATGAAGTTTGATATGGGTCAGGTTTATGTTATGATTGCATTCTCTATTTTCCCTGTAATCATCGTTTACTTGTTCATGTCTAAGTATATCGTTGGTGGTATTGCTTTAGGTAGTGTTAAGGGTTAATATGATTGAAAAGTTTTGGAGCATGTCGAGAGGCATGCTCCTTTTCCTATGATACAATCAAAGGAACGGAGACTTTTATAAAAAGTTTAGAATTGTTTTATGTCGGGAATATTTACGAAGTATCTTTGCCATGCTATACTTAAGTTAGTTTAGGAAAGGTGCGTAAAACAGGGTACGAAATGAGTAAGCAGGAATTTCTTGATAAGTTACGGCTGGCATTGAGCGGGCGTGTATCGGCTGCTTTGGTAGAAGAAAATGTAGCCTATTATGAAGAATATATTAATACGCAGATACGTTTGGGAAAAAACGAAGCTTCCGTAATGAATGGTCTGGGTGACCCACGCCTGATAGCGAAGTCTATTATCACTGCAAATAATGGTGATGAAGAGGTCGGTGCCGGGGAACGTGGTAGTCAACAATATCGTAGCAGCGATGCTTTTGATATGGTAAGAAGCCGGATGGACTATCCCAAGGTAATCAAAGTGCCGGGATGGGTGTGGCTAATTGTAATCATCCTCATCGTAGTATTGGTGCTTAGTGCAGTCTTTTCGTTGATTTCAGCACTTTTGCCTTTTGTGATGCCGCTGCTGGTTGTACTCTTTTTTATTAAACTATTTCGTGATTGGTTGAACTAAGCAAGAAGCAAAGGAAACAAACAGCTTCTGATTGTTTATGGTATACCCAATGGAGAAAACAGGCAATTTGGAATTAAAAATAAAATGAATGCATAAAAAACAGACTTTTCAGACATACTACTCTTGTAACCTAAAAGATTGGAGGAAAGAGATATGTCAAAGAATAGTCAGAACTATGATATGAACAAGTCCAACAATGCAAACAATTCAAACAACTGCAAGGACGCAAACAATTCTTCTAGAAATTCTCAGAGCAAGGATCAGAGCAGAAACGGTTATCAGAACAACTCTCAGAACAGCTCTCAGAACAGCAACAACCAGAAGAATAACTTCTAAGAATGAGCAAAGAATAAGGATACCCGTTTGGGTATCCTTATTTACATTGAGGAGAAAATCGTGTATACTGTTTGAGAAAAGATTTGGAAAGAAAGTAGAACACATGAGAAAATTTGAATTGATTGCCCCCTGTCATTTTGGTATGGAGGCGGTATTAAAAAAAGAAATTATTGATTTGGGTTATGATGTAACAGAAGTGGTAGACGGTCGAATTACCTTCTGGGGCGACGAAGAGGCTGTATGCCGTGCCAATGTATTCTTGCGTACTGCAGAGCGTATTTTGATTAAAATCGGCAGATTTCATGCGGAAACCTATGAGGAACTGTTTCAGGGAACCAAGGCACTTCCTTGGGAAGAATATATTCCCAAGGACGGTAAATTTTGGGTAGCAAAGGCTGCCAGTGTGAAGAGTAAGTTGTTCAGCCCGTCTGATATCCAGAGCATTATGAAAAAGGCCATGGTAGAACGTCTGAAAGAGAAATATCATGTAACCTGGTTTCAAGAGGACGGTGAGAGCTTCCCTATCCGTGTATTTCTCATGAAGGATGAGGTTACCATTGGATTGGATACTACAGGAGATTCTCTGCACAAGAGAGGGTATCGAAAACTTACAGCCAAAGCACCTATTGCAGAAAATCTGGCGGCATCTTTGATTATGCTGACCCCTTGGAGGGCGGACAGAATTCTGGTAGACCCTTTCTGCGGAAGTGGTACTTTCCCTATTGAAGCTGCTATGATGGCTGCCAATATGGCACCCGGTATGAACAGAAGCTTTACTGCAGAAAGCTGGGGACATATTATCGAAAAGCGAAACTGGTATGATACCATTGATGAGGCACAGGAACTGGTGGATTTGTCTGTGGAAACCGATATACAAGGCTACGATATTGATGATAAGATGGTAACCATAGCCAGAGAAAATGCTAAACTGGCCGGTGTGGAGAAGCTGATACATTTCCAGCGTAGAAGTGTGGCAGATTTGAGCCATCCCAAGAAATATGGCTTTATTATTACCAATCCGCCTTATGGTGAGCGTTTGGAGGAAAAGTCTGACTTGCCGGCACTTTATAAAATCATCGGAGAGCGTTACAAGGCATTGGATAGTTGGAGCATGTTTCTAATCACTGCATACGAACAGGCAGAAAATGATATCGGTCGGAAAGCAGACAAGAACCGCAAGATATACAATGGTATGATGAAGACCTATTATTATCAGTTCTTGGGACCGAAGCCGCCACGGAAAGGCAACTGATATGTTAATATAGAAGAAAGAGGCACGAGGATGAAGCTGGAAAGAATAGTTTTTGCCACAGGAAATAAGGGCAAGATTAAAGAGATACAGATGATTTTGGCAGACTTGGGGGTAGAGGTTATCACCATGAAGGAAGCCGGAATAGAGATAGATATTGTGGAAGATGGTAAGACCTATGAAGAAAATGCTATGCTTAAGGCAAGAGCAGTGGCTAAGTACACCGATGCTATTGTGATGGCAGATGATTCCGGGCTGGAAATCGACTATTTGAATAACGAACCGGGGATTTATTCTGCCAGATATATGGGGGAAGAGACCTCCTATCGTATTAAAAATGCAAATCTCATAGAACGCTTGAATGGTGTGCCGGACGAACAGAGAACGGCACGATTTGTCTGTGCTATTGCAGCGGTACTTCCGGATGGCAGGGAATTGACCACCAGAGGCATTATTGAAGGTCGCATAGGATACGAGGAGAAAGGGGAAAATGGCTTTGGCTATGACCCGATTTTCTATGTACCCCGCTTCGGAAAGACTACAGCTGAGTTGTCTGAGGAAGAAAAAAATCAGGTGAGCCACAGAGGCAATGCTTTGATGCTGATGAAAGAGGAACTGAAGAAATATGCGAATACTGATAGTGAGTGATACCCATAGAAAAAACGACAACTACCTTGAGGTATTGGAGCGATTGAAGCCTTTGGATATGGTGATCCATTGCGGGGATGTGGAAGGAAGCGAGTATGTACTAAGTTTGTCAGCAGGCTGTCCGGTGATAATGGTTTCCGGAAACAACGACTTTTTCTCAGAACTTCCTCGTGAGCAGGAGCTAAATATTGAAAAGTATAAGGTTTGGATTACTCATGGACATAATTATTGTGTTTCCATGGGCCCGGAAATGTTGAAGCAGGAAGCCAGAGCCAGAGGAGTGGATGTGGTGATGTTCGGGCACACCCACAGACCCTACTTGGAAATCGAGGAGGATTTGGTGACCCTCAACCCCGGTAGCTTATCCTATCCCAGACAGGATGGCAGAAAGCCTTCCTATATGATAATGGAGATAGACCGTTTCGGTGAGGCGCATTTTACGGTGGCGTATTTGTAAGAAATGCGTGAAGTGTAACAAAAATTTAGAAAATTTAGAAAAATCACTTGACATTGACGGGGTTAGCATATATAATAACACTTGCGTCAAATGAAAAGTTCTATCGGGGTGTGGCTCAGTTTGGCTAGAGTACCTGGTTTGGGACCAGGGGGTCGCAGGTTCGAATCCTGTCACCCCGATTCCGCGGGTGTAGTTCAATGGTAGAACACCAGCCTTCCAAGCTGGATACGTGGGTTCGATTCCCATCACCCGCTTTGTTAACGCTTTTGTGAAAAAGAGGTTGACAAACATTATATCGCAAGATATAATATCACTCGTCGATAGATTTTGACGTTATGTGTCCATAGCTCAGCTGGATAGAGCAACGGCCTTCTAAGCCGTGGGTCGGGGGTTCGAATCCCTTTGGGCACAGTAGAGGTTTTGACCTCATGGAATTAAGTTTCCGCATGGTGGGTATAGCGCAGTTGGTTAGCGCGTCAGATTGTGGCTCTGAAGGTCGTGGGTTCGACTCCCACTACTCACCCTTCATTGAAAAAGTGAGGTTTATATGTTATATAGATATGAATTTGTTAAAGATGATTATAGAATAGGTTTTTTAACAGGTTTAGATGACTTTTTTGATGAGTTAGAAGTTTTTTCTTTATCTTGGGTATTTGAAAGAGATTTGAATTGTCCTGATTTTAATATGGAAAATACAAAATCTTATTTTACTGAAAAAGGTAATAGAAAGTTTAGAAAAAAAATCAGAGAAATTCAGAAATTGGCTGAAAGTAAAGGTATTGTTTTTGATACTATTATAAAAAAAGAAGAAGAAATTTCTGATGTTTTATATTCTGATAATTATCAAGTTGTAGTTTTAGCATAATATGCCTATATAGCTTAACTGGCTAGAGCATTCGGTTCATACCCGAAAGGTTGGTGGTTCAAGTCCACCTATAGGTATTTCTAAGGAGTGGATAAAATGGGTAATATTATTGAAAATTGTGATTGTGTAGACTTATTGGGAAATACAGATATGCAGTTTGATTTAT
>JAZQEK010000071.1:0-2482 GCA_045538995.1 Acetatifactor sp.
AAGAGAATATAGAGACAGAAATGGTACGGATCCGATTGCACCATTTTTGTATGCAGACGGAGCAACCTTTAAACGATTGACCATGGAAGGAAGCATCTATGTCGACCACTATAATCGTCAGATAAAGACAACAGACATTGGGGGATTTGTTGCGATAACCACAGGCAATCCTGTGACCTTTGAACAATGTGTAAATAAAGCAACTGTAAAAGCGAACAACTATACAGGTCCTACTGTAAATCTGGGTGGATTTGTAGGAAAGAACTATACAACACTTACCTTCAATAATTGTGCGTCGTTAGGCAAGATTGAAACGAGTAGATATTCCGGTGGTTCCGGATTTGTAGGAGATAGTGATACTACATCACTTGTATATGTGAATGATAGTTACATCTATTTAACCATGGCGGTAGCCGGAAATAACGCCGATGCTAATAGCTATTTTTGCCGTAACGAAGACTACACATTCCTGACCAATACCTATGTGTGTATTACTATGCAACGATATAATGGCAATCAGGGATGGATTAACGCACAAAATAGAAAGAATAAAGATGGTACCAATGATATCACAAATGTAAAAGAGGCACAGTTCAACGATGGTACTGTGACCTATAAACTCAACAAAGGAAATGCAAATGGTATATGGAAACAGACATTAACCGGTGAAAATCCGGATAAATATCCAGTCTTTTCAGGAGCCAATGTAGTACAAAATTTAACAAATGATAAGTATGACAACCATAACCATAATCCGAAGTATGAACTGGCAACGGTAAATGTAAAGAATGACTCTGTGCGTGTGACATGTCCGGGCTGCGCGCCGGAGGGCGTGTATATCACCATAAGTATTGAGGACGGAACAACTTATGCATGGCACAACGACCCGGAAGCAACTATTACGCATCCGGATTTAGTGGATTTTTATTATATGGAAGGTGATACGGTTCTGAAATATGCACCGACGGATGCAGGTGATTACACGGTGAACTTTGAATTTGGAGGCATTGATGTGTCTGTACCATATTCTATTCTTCCGAGGTCTATTGAGAAGGCAACAGTAAAATTGAGTGGAAATTTAATATATTCAGGAAAGGAACAGTCTGCACCTTTCACGCTGAGCGATAGTGGCACATTAAAAGAAGGCGAGGATTACACCTTAAGTAACCACAAGCAGACAAACGTGGGAACCTATGAGGTGACAATTACCGGTATTGGAAACTATACAGGCACACGGACTGCTACATTCTCAATCATACAGGCCAGCAATAGGTGGATTACCACCCCTTCTATTGAAGACTGGACCTATGGGGAAACACCAAACGCACCGGTATACGAAGCAAAGTACGGAACACCAACCATCCGCTATACAGGGAATACAAATGGCGGAGAAGCATATGATAGTGATAAGATACCGACACAGGCAGGACAATATAAGGCTGTGTTTACAGTAAATGACAAAAATTACAAGAGCCTTTCGTCTACAGTCACCTTTGTCATCCATAAGGCGACACTTACTGTAACCGCAGATGATAAAACCATTATCTATGGCGATAAAGCACCGAATTATACGGTAGATTATGAAGGTTTTGTAAAAGGCGATGATAAGGAAGACTTGGGAGGAAAGCTTGTCACGAATTGCACATATTCGAAGTTTGACGATAAAGGTACCTATAGCATTATTCCATCAGGTTACACATCTGATAATTATAAGATCGCCTATAAAAATGGTACATTGACAGTCAATCCAAAGCCGATTACTGTAACCATTGATGATAAGAGCAGTGTTTATGGTCATGACATCGTAACGCTGACGGCAAAGACGGACGACATCGTCAACAACGATCAGAACGTTTATAGTCTCGCCACAACCGCAACCAAGACTTCGGATGTGGGCGAATATGACATCACCGGTACACCATTGGATGACAACTACGATATTACCTTTGAAAACGGCAAGTACACCATTACTAAAGCGTTGGCTACGGTTACAGTGGCTCCTACCGGAATAAAGGGTCTTGTTTACAACAAGGAAGCACAAGCCTTAATCAGCGCAGGCAAAGCAACCGGTGGAGAAATGCAGTATAGCTTGGATGGTGTGAATTATGTTTCAACTGTTCCTACTGCAACAGAGGCAGATACCTATACCGTATATTATAAAGTTGTTGGTGACAAAAACCACTACGACACTGAGGCAGAAACCTTAACCGTTATCATTGATAAAAAGACCGTTGACTTTTCAGGTGTGAAATGGAACTATACGGAAGCCTTTAAGTATGACGGAAAAATCCATAGTGTTGCGGTTGATGAAAGCACAATGCCGGAAGGCGCAAGCGTATCCAACTATACGGGACACAGTGGTATTGATACCGGTAAGTTCCAAGCGGCGGCATCTATCATCTATGATGATAACTACAAAGGTGAAGCTACTTTGTTCCTTGACTGGGAGATTGTAAATAACTGGACTCCTATCGAATACACC
>JAZQEK010000072.1:0-29384 GCA_045538995.1 Acetatifactor sp.
TATAAAATACAGAGTATAACAACTGTTCAAGAGGTTATTGAAACTTTGTTAAAAGAATGTTAAAATACCTCTATAGCTATGAAATATGGCAACCTAAGGATAAGGAGCGAGAAGATTGAGTTCGTTTGAGATTGTCAATGATGTATTAGTAAATTTGTTTCAGGAAATCCTAGTTCTGGAGGAAAAGGGCATTATTACCGGAGAATTTACCAATATTTCGGTAAACGATATGCATATCATCGATAAGATAGGTCCGGGCGAAGGAAAGAATATGTCTGCCATTGCAAAGGAACATGGTGTGACGGTAGGTTCTTTGACCACCTCCATGAATAGTCTGGTGAAGAAGGAATATGTCATCAGGGAACGTAGCGAACAGGATAGACGAGTGGTAACCATCCGTTTGTCGGAAAAAGGACTGCGTGCGTATGAGCATCATCGGAATTTCCATATGAAAATGACTTCAGCAGCCTTGGCGATTTTGAAGGAAGAGGACATTCCAAAGGTAACGAAGGTGCTGGTAGGGCTGGAGAAGTTTTTTAGAGAATATGAGGTATAGAATAAGGGTGTAAGGATAGAAAGACTGCAAGTATGCGGTCTTTTTTTGTTGTTCAAAAATAAGTGGAAATAAAAATAGATAGAAAAAACAAAAAATGCAATTTGCAAATTATAGTTATAGAATTGACACGGTTAAAAAATATGGTAAAATATAAACAAGATTATAATATAAATGCGATTTTAAAAAAGGAAATACATTGCAAAGGAAATGACTAATGAATAATGGAGTAAATCATACAGCAAAAGCACTAAAAGAATTTATTAAGAAACATATTCGTGTACAAACATATTTTGGGTTGGTTACTCAGATTGTAGATATGCTGAGGAAGCTACAAGGAGAAGGGATACAGCTTATTTTAGATATGGATAAGATGTATATGAAGGATATGCAGATACAGTTTCAGCTGGTTACGGAGGAATCTGTTTATGAAGCAGAGCGGATTAAGATTTTTCTCAAGGAATTTACCTTTTCCTGTGTCTTTGCAGGAGAGGAAGATTGCTCTAAGGTGTCTGAATTCATGCGTTTTCTGGATAATGGTTGGAATGGTGTAGATTTGCTGGAGATAAAGAGGTTTATTTCTGGCGATACCAATACACTGCAAGGTATGTCGGTGGAACAGAGTCGTTATCCAAAAGCTATGCCGGGGGATGGAGAAACCGGAGTACTGGATGTTACCTACTGGGACAATCTGGAGAAGAAATATAACGGACAGGATAACAATGGAGAAACCGGAGTTCTGGATCCTTCTTTTTGGGAAAATGCATTAAATAATACACCATCTCAGAAGCTTGGTAGTGCAGCCAGAGCAGTACGCATTCCCAAGCTGGTACATAGTATAAGCGGGAAAGTGATTCCTATTCATAAGGCAAGCTTCTGGATTGGAAAAGAAGATGTGGATTTGGTGATTGATAAGGATGTAATTAGCAGAAAGCATGCAGAACTAATCGCAAGGGGAAACAGCTATTTTATCGTGGATAACAATTCTACTAACAAGACTTATGTAGAGGGAAAGGCTATTCCTCCTAAGGCAACTGTGGAAATATACAATGGAACAAAGGTGAAATTTGTAGACGAAGAATATACGTTTTACATCGAATAAATGCGACAGAAGAGAAGGACGAAGGATGTTGTATGGTGAATAATGGTTTGATTTATGTGTTATTGATACTGAGTGGTGCGTCATTGGTGACAGCAATAGCTTCTTTGGTGATAGTTATTCTTGTACTAAAGAAGCAAAAGGAAGTCTTGCATATGTGTGCTACAAAATTAGTGAGCAACCAAGTGGCGGCTTCTCAACAAAGGAAGGATGCAAGGCACAGTAGTGTACAGGATAAGGTGGAGAGTACTCCAACTCATGGTTTGATTATTTGTAAAAGATGTTATGCTGCTATACCGGATACTGCTACAGCATGCTCTTTTTGTAAGGCTTCGGTGGGCAGGAGATAGCGGATATGGAAAAAGATTATTACAAGATTTTAGGGGTATCTAAGGAGGCAGATGCAGCAACCATAAAGAAGGCGTTCCGTAAGCTGGCGAAGCAATATCATCCGGATACCAATAGCGGTAATCCAGAAGCACAAAAAAGGTTTCAGGAAATTAATGAGGCCTATTCTATATTAGGTGATGAAGAGAAACGTAAAGAATATGATGAAAATGCTCACTCTGGAAAGCAGAGTACTTCCACAAATACCAATACCGATAGAAATACATCAAAAACAGCCAATCCATTTGCAGGTTTTTCGGCACAGAATTTCAAGATGGATTTTGGTGATATGATTTTTGATGAACTGAATAATAAGAAAAAGGAAAGTCAGAAAACAAAGGATATTGATTTCAATGATGTGAGTAGTCAATTTGCCAGCTTCTTTGGCTTTCGTCCCAAATAATATTGTATTACATAAGAGAATGAAGAGTATGAAACGTATAGTAAAAAGTATCTTAGCCGGAGCATTGGTAATAGCTCTTGTAATGGCACACCCACAAAGTGTAGCTGCCGAGAAAAATGAAACAGAATGTCATGTCATCTCCATTGCTATTGATGTGAGTGGTTCTATGAAAAAGACGGATTCCCAGAAGCATTCTTTGGAATTAATCAAACTTTTCATGGATTTGTGTAGTGAAGAGGATTATCTTTGCGTCACAGCATACAATGACCAAATCGTATATCACAGTGGTCTGGTATCCATGGGAAGTGCTACAGAAAAGGAAATGCTGGTAAAAGCATTGGATGAACTGCAGTTTCAAGGAGAAACGGATAATGGTCTGGGATTGTTGACTGCAACCAATGCAATTGTAGAAACAGCTGTGGACTATGACAATGCATTTATTATTTTCGTCTCCGATGGAAACACAGATTTGGTCAATAGTAAAACGGACAGAACAACAGCAGATTCTGATGCGGACATGCGGGCTAGTGCGGAGTTGGCTATAGAGAAGGATATTGTCATCAATGTTGTGGAATATACAGATTCTTATAATCAGGACACGGGGTTGCTTTCTGTGGTGAGTACCTCTACGGGAGGTAGCACCACAATAGTGGATAATGCACCCCAGTTTGTGCAGGTTCTACTGGGAACCTTCTTTGCAGAATATGAGCAGGGGAGAGCCAATTTACAGATTTTGGAGAGTAGTGACACGCTTCAGCGATATGAGAAAGCAGTTGAATTAGAGGACAATCAGAGGTATTATGAAGTTCTTTTTTCCACAGAACCAATCGTAGATTGTGAAGTGATAAACGCAACAGATGCTGCACAGGTATTTCGGGGGAAGCACTATTTGATACAAAGGCTGGAGGAAAGTGGAAAGCATGATATCAAGGCAATCTATAGCGTGGAGAAGCCTACAGTGCTGATTTCCGGGGCAGTAAGAATTACTCAGGAATCCATGGTTACTCCGGAACCGTCTCCGACACCAATGGTAGTAGTGGATAAGGGAAAAACACCGGTAGGACAGGATATCATAAAGCAGATATATACCTCTAACGCGCCACTTGTGATGGATGTGAGCAGCTTTTTTATGGACGCTGATGGAGATATTGTGAAATATAGTGTTGTGCAGGAGGAAGGGGATGCAGCATGCTCCCTGTCCGGCAGCATGCTTACCATAGAACTGGTACAGGACGGAAAGAATCGATATGAGATAATGGCCATTGATAGTAAGCAAAATCAGACAGAGCTGGAGCTTCTTTTAGAGGTGGTGCCAGCTTGGATGAAATACCAGCACATCATTACTATAGCCATTATCTGTGCTATTTTGCTATGTGCATCCGGAATCAGTGTTTATATCATTCGACGTGTTCTGTTCGGTCATAAGAAGGTACAGAAGGCTATTTCCGGGAATTTGCGTGCGTGCTTTATCGATTTGAAAAGTAAAAATGAGTCGGTTGATATTGATTGGAATTTAAGAGAGTATCCGCCGGAAGGTGTGACATTGGAAGAGCTGTTATTGAGTAAGGGAATACGGGAGAGTTTTCAGGATATGGATAAAATATGCTTTTATCCCGGGAAAAACAGCAATGAGCTGCTTCTGGTGCATTGTATGGAGGGCGGCATCTTTTTAGGGGAGCAAAATGTGAAGGCAAATACACCGACTACTGTTTGTTCGGGAGATGTTTTGTATATATCCTTTGCTGAAAATGCCTCAGAGATAGAACTTAAGTATACAACAACATATTGATAGATACCAAGGGAAAGGATAAAGACGGGAACAAGGAAACAGATGGGTATAGAAGTAAGTGATATTGCACTTGCACCTGAAGTGATATTGCACCAAAGATATCAGATACAGGAGGTTCATTATCTGGGACAGACAGCAATCGTATATTTTGGTGTGGATTTTCTGGAACAGAAAGAGATTGTAATCAAAGAATTTATGCCTTATAGCATAGCAAACCGCGATATGGACGGAAGGACAGTTATCTGTAAAAGCAGGGGGTATAAGGCACAATTTCACAAATTCAGGGAAGCCTTTGATGCTGAGTGTGAATGCATATTAAAGTTAAAAGATTTGAAAAAGCCATATGAGGGCTGTGTTTTAAAATATTTAGATTGCTTTTCGGAGAATGGAACACAGTACCTGATAACGGAAAAAATAAAAGGAAAGAGTTTGCAGGATTATATTGAGAACGGTGAAGACTTTTCAGTGCGCTCCACGATGCAGCAGCTGGTAGCCATAGTACGCCAAATTCACAAGAGGGGAATCATTCATTGCGATATTAAGCCTTCCAACATTATTTTGGGGGAAGACGGCAATGTAGTTCTGATTGACTTCGGCTCGGCCAGTTACAAAAAGAAAAAACAAGGAGATATGACCTTTGTGAGTCGGGGGTACTCTGCACCGGAACTGTATCATGGGGGAAAGGTAGATTATCGTGCAGATATCTATAGTATGGGTGCAGTGCTGTATTATATGTTGACGGATAGTCAGTTGCCGGATCCGGATGATTATGACGAGCAGGAGCAGATACCACCTATCTCCGATTTCATAGAAATTCCCCCTTTGTTGGAAAGGGTGATTCTAAGTACCTTGAACAGAAATAAATACAAAAGATTAAAGAGCATTTTTTTGCTGCAGATTATGCTGCAAATGTAAATAAAACAAAAGAAAGGGTAAAGAAATGGAAGTAATTACACAAACAAACCGCACTATGCTTTTCGAAGAAATCAATCCGGAGAAGCTGGACTTACTTACTTTGGTAGGAGACACGAAGGGACTGGAAAGCCTGGATGATGCCAAAATCAAAGCGATTCATAATGAATTATTGGTAAACAGCTTTGATGAATTTTTGGACAAGTTCCAGCCGGTAGTCTATTCCTTCTTCAATGCTGCAAGCCAGAGTGTAGCTTACACCTTGGAAAAGCCGGAGAATATTCCACAGGAATATATTACGGAGATACCATTGAATAAGCAGAATGATTTTCTCAACATGCTGTTTACCATTATGGATTCCAAACGTTCTCAAGGAATCATCAATGTGGATTTCAAGTTTGAAAAGATTCTGGACATGATTTCACCTAAAAAGATTATGCGTGACATCAAGCAGGTGAGAAAGGAAATCCATTATTTATATGGCGAATATGAAAAGTTGGATGATGGAGATCCTAAGAAGCTGGATATAGGTGACAAGTTAAACTACAAGTTTGAAGAGGCAAGCCAGAACTATAACAATGTCATGGCCATGCTGCCATTGGCAATTGAGGATATCAAAACCAGACTTTT
This sequence comes from Acetatifactor sp., assembly GCA_045538995.1. Taxonomy (GTDB): domain Bacteria; phylum Bacillota; class Clostridia; order Lachnospirales; family Lachnospiraceae; genus Acetatifactor. The sequence continues at coordinate 5,774 of JAZQEK010000072.1, forward strand.
ACTGACACAGTCTGCAGGTAAGAAGCAGGAGAGCAATTTGCAGATTGGTATGCTTTCCATGAATGAAAATGGTGAGTTGAAGGTTTTGGAAATTGCCAAGAAGGATAAGAATGAATTGATGGCGATTTCAACCACAGAGACCAATACCGGTCTGGTAGAAGCCTTTAAGGATGATTATGATGCAGTCAATGAGGAACCGTCAGAATATGTGAAGAGTCTGGTGGTAAGAACCTTCTGTCCTATGACAGCGGTAACAGAAACTGATGTAAACGTAGAACAGGAAATGAATAACTACAATACCTATCTGGAGTTTTATAAGAACGCAAAGGATGATTTCATCAAGACAGTGAAGCCATTGGTAGAGAAGCTGCTGGGGGTAAAGGTATTCTTTGAACAGTACAACACCAAGGAGAAGGGGATGCGTCCAAGTCTGCTGGTGACCAATGTGAAGCTGGATATGCTGGTAAGCAGTGTCAATATTGAACGTTTGACTACATACTTAAATTCTGTAAATACAAAAAATGATTATAAAAATACAGTGTGGCTTGGTATTGTGCCTAATATTGAATTGGAGCAGAGTCAGAGCAGAAGAGCTGCCAGACAACGTTTCAAGGGTAATGCAACTGTTGAGAAGGGTGATGGCAATACCATGGAAGCTCTGTCCAGTCTGATGGAGGCTATCAGAGATTACAAAATCCAGATATTTTTTAATTTCCAGACTGGTGAGGATACCACATTTAATTATGTAGCCACCTCTGGTGTAGAGAAGTTTATTGAGAAATCTCAGCCCTTGGCAAAGAAGGACTATAGTGAGTTTGTATCCTGCTGTCTGCCCAACTTTACCATTGTACCCAAGGATAAGTCAGAAGTGGTTCTGGATAACAGAATGCAGATGACAGAGGAGGGCAATGTGGAGCTTTCAAAGGCGAGAGAGGATATTATGAAGCTCTGGATTGAAGGTATTTATGTTGGTGCAGCTTATGCAGCAGCGGGTATCGTAGCGGCTTATCAGTGTCCGGAATACCTGCGTGAGTTTTACAGCAATGTATCACCGAAATACCCGGGCATTAGATATGACATTGAAGCAAGTGACCATTCTTTGAGAACCGTAACTACTCTGGGTAAGGAAATTACAGGCTTCACCAATACCATTAAGAATACCATCAATAGCAAGGGCTTTGGATTTGTATTTGCTTCTGAAAGCAGCCAGATGCAGGGTAAGGAAATCAAGAACCTTACAGTTTACAAGGCGAGAACTATGGCAGTAGCAGACGATGTTTATGACTCTATTTACAAAACCATGGTAAGTACTTATGTAGAGCGTATGCTCCGGTTTTTGTCTAATGACTTTAAACAGGAAAATGTAGTGAAGTTTTTCAGTAACAATCCGAAGAGCCAGAAATCCTTGTGGGAGGCAGACAAGAATTTGATTAATGCCATTACTCAGGAAGGCGATACATTGGACTTCATCATTGATGATGTAACAAACGAATGTAACATTAAGCTGGGCTTCAATGGTAATGTGAAGAACCTGAAGGTTTCTGTTACCAAGAGCACAACAGCAGCAAAGTAATTAATTGAAAGGGAACTTTCATTTAATAATAAAAAACATACAGGAGGTCAAAGATGGGATTTAAAGTAACTATCGAAGCGAATGAAACAATTCAACTGGGGTTAGAAACCGTAGAAACAATTAAGTTTAATACAGTAACCCCCAATGACAGTAATGCACGTTCTACAGATTTAGGAATGGAACTTACCATTACTGGAAAAATCCGTGCAAACATTGCAGGCATTGCAGATGAAACGGTGAAGCTGCCTACATGGGCACTTGTTCCGGCAGAAGATGCAAATTGCTACGGCAAGGTGAGCGTGGATGTTATTTCCGGCGGTAAGGTAGTACGTCAGATTATCATGGATACAGCATATGTTGTATCTTACAAGGAAACATTTGGAGATGAATCCGGCGTAGGTACCTTTACTCTTCAGCTGAAGCAGAAGAAGGACATGAATAGCAATGTAGAATACCAGGGCGGATTCGCATACTAAGATTAAGAAGAGGAGGAAATAAGAATGGGCTTTATTTTAAAAGTTGGTGATTCTATCAATTTAGGAGTGGAAACAGTTAAGACCGTAGATTTTGGTGTGGATACTCCGGCGGATTCTAATGCAAGAACTACTGATGTAGGTGTAACCATGAAGGTAACCGGTAAGATTCTTACCATGCTGGATGATGGTGCAGAAAGTACTGTTGACCTTGCATTATGGTCCATGATCCCTGCAGAGCAGGCAGATTGCTACAGAGATGTGACTGTTATGGTTACTGCCGCAGGTCAGGTGGTTCGTGAGTATGTATTACCCAATGCTTTCGTTGTAGATTACAAGGAAAATTATGGGGATACCGAAGGTGTAGGTACCTTTGAACTGGTAGTAAAGCAGAAGAAGGATAAGATTAAGTCAACTGCCATTACCGGCGGATATGCTAACTAATCAATAGTAATTTATAAGCTAGAATTCAGTATACAGTCAATGGAGCTTGCTCCATTGACTGTAATCCCTGAAAAGAAGAGAGGGAAAAGTTGTGAAACAATCAACCAGAAAAATAACCATGGAAATTGTTAAGGCGGTGGTTTATATCGTCTTAGGTATAATAGCCGGTGCTATTATCAATTCGTCCATAACAGTGTTGGTGAAGGTGGTCTGTGTAGTGGGTATTATTTGTATTGCAGCCCTGTTGGCAGCTTTGTTCATTGTTATGGGAAATAAAAAAGAAAATAAGGGAACAGGCAGAATCAGCAATGTGGAGAGTAGTGCCCGGATTAGCAGAAATATTGGCAATCAGGAATCCATTATCAGGGAAAGTGTTCAGCCCAGTAATCCGGCACAGCTTCAAAGCAATCCTTTAGATAGAAGACCGATGAGTGCGGCGAAGAAGGAGCAGCATGAACGGAACAAGACAGGAGCAAAAAGGGTAGTACTGATTAATGAAGAAGGGCAGACACTTATGGAGTGGAGTCTGGAGAGAAAGACTTCACTTATCATCGGTAAGTCCGCAGATGGGGAAATCGTCGATATTGATTTGTCCGGCTCCGCAGTAGCACAGATGATATCCAAGCAGCATGCTGTGCTGAATTATACCGAGAAGGGGTGGTATGTAGATGATATCGACTCCAAAAACGGAACCAGAGTAAAGAAATTAACACAAAATTCAATTATGGATGTCAAGCTTGTAGGTGCTATTGAGGTAGAGGTAGGAGACATTATTTACATAGCAAATACAATGCTTCAAATTCAGTAAGGAGAGAAGGAAAGTATGGGACTGAATCGCTGTAAAAACGGACATATGTATAGTGCAAGAAAGTATGGGGATACCTGCCCCTATTGTAATACAGAGCTGGAAAATGTAAACCGGTATTCCAATAATCGAAGAATGATGATTGATGACCCGGATAAAACCATGCCGATATCGGGTACTGCTGAAAATGTGGAACCGGTAACGGGCTGGCTGGTATGCATTGAAGGAGCACAGTATGGAAAGGATTATAAAATTCATGCAGGAAAGAATTTTATCGGTCGTGCAGACAATATGCATATCCAGATTCTGGGAGATAATGCAATCTCCAGAATCAACCATGCGGCTATTATCTATGATGGCAAGAACCGTTCCACCTACCTTTTGCCGGGTGATTCTTCCGGACTGGCATACCATAATGGAGAAGCTGTATATACACCGGTTGAGTTAAGAGCCTTTTCTGTAATAGAGATAGGACAGAGCAAGTTTATTTTTATTCCCTTGTGTGGAGAGCATTTTGAGTGGAATAACGATGGCACGGACAATGAGGAGATGGGAGATTACTAATGCAGGAGCTGATTACAGATAGTAAAGTGTTAGTCGCATTGGGTGTTTCAATAGGAATCATTATGATCGTATTAATTACCTGTATTGTGATTCGAACACTTCGAGATAATAGAGGCTATTCCATCGGGAGAAGCTTGAACGCAGATTTGGGCAATGCTCAAACCATAGGAACCAGAGAAAAACAGGATGATTCCTTTGCAGTGAGCATACGTGAATATGGAATCATGGCACTGGTGGCAGATGGAATTGGTGGCTACATCAATGGAAAGTTGGCCAGCAGCATAACTGTGGAAACCTTTTTGGATGAATTTGAAAAGCGAGATGTTACGGATAACCTGACTTATTATTTCCAAAAGTCAGCCATGCTTTCCAACGAACGTATCCGAGATGAATTCGGCGAAGCAAAGGGCGGAACCACTGTTGTTTCTGTTGTGCTTAAGGATGATAAGCTGTTTTGGACATCGGTAGGAGATAGCAATATTGCTGTTTTCCGGGGAGGCAGACTGATTATGGTCAACCGCAAGGAGAACGTAAAGAATTGGCTGGAAGACCAGTATCATGCCGGAGCCATACCACGTGAAGAGGCATTAAACAATAATACAGATACACGTCTGGTGAATTATCTGGGCTATGATGGCTTTAAGAAGGCAGATGAATCAGACCGTCCCATCTTTTTGAAGAAAGGGGATAAGGTACTGATTTATTCAGATGGCGTAGAAGTATTGGGACAGATAGAGCTGGAAAAGCTGCTGGCTAAGAGAATGCACCCGCAAAAGACCGCAGATGCTATTATTTCCCAAATTAATATGATAAAGAAGAACAAAAAGGACAATGCGACGATTGTAATTCTTGCAATCAAGTAAAGAGGACTAGTAATGCGTAAAGATAATGCCAGTTTTGTTACCAAGTTTATTTCAGAGGCAGGAAGTTATCTGGTGAATTCAGATTACTTTGCCTTTGTAGAGCTGAAGGATTATGCATGTTATGTGATTGCAGATGGTATTGATATAGACGAAAAGAAGGAAAGTGCCAAGCTCGCAATCACAACTGTTATCACAAGGTTTTCAGAAAATCCGGGGATGTCAGCCGGTAAGCTGAAGCAATATATGAAGGCAGCCCATCAGGCACTGCTGGAGGAAGCAGAAGAAATCCGTTTGGAAGTAAGCATGGCTATCCTGTTAACTGACTACAAGAAGGCTATGTGGGCACATGCCGGTAACTGTAGACTGTATTGGATGAAGAATGGCAGTATCCGTGTAGCTACCAAGGATACCTCCCTGACGCAGAAAATGGTGGATGAGGAAGAAATTCCCATAGACCAGTTAGCATACCATGAAGAACGTAATAATTTATATACCTATTTAGGACAACCGGGAAGATTCAGCCCGGTTATTTCCGGTAAGAAGGTATTGGAGGATGGTGATATACTCATCCTGATGACCAGAGGTGTGTGGGAAAATGTCGGAGAGGCAGAGCTGATAGATGCCATAGACGGAGTTTCGAAGGCAGAGGATGTCTGTACCGGATTGGAGGACGTTATCCTAAGCCAGAGGCTGGATGTCATAGAAAATTACACCATAGCGACGGTTTTTGTGGACAAAATATACAAGAACCCCAATGCCGGGAAGTACAAAAAGTGGATTAAAATCGGTGTTTCTCTGGCAATGGTACTATTGACATTGTTGTTGACCTTAACCATCACACGAGTGCAGAAAAATAAAAGCAACCTTACCAAGATGGATAAGTATAAAGAGCGAGGCGTTGAATACTTAGAAGAAAATAATTATGCATCGGCAGATGAGCAATTCAATGAAGCATATACTATCTCTGAGAATATCAGTGCACGCAAAAACTCGGACAATTATCAGAAAGTAATGTGCGTAGAAACGTATGAAAAGCTTTCAGACAATTTGAGCCGGGGAGCAATGGCTTTGCAGGAAGGGGAATATAAGAAAGCTTCCAGCTTGTTTCAGAATGCAAAGGGACTTTGTGAAGAATTGAAGGTAGACTATGAAGAGGATGTGTCTCTATACAAGACCGGAATAGAAGCCTATTACATCTATGCGTCCAATATGCAGACCGGTATAGCTGCTTACGAAAGAGGCGACTATCAGGAGGCAATGAATGACTTTACCGTTTCCAGTGAAACCATGAATGAGATAGATGATACCACCAGAAGAAATGTGGCAAATGACTGGAAAACAAAAGCCAATGCAGAAGTAGCTATGACAGCAGCCAAGGAGCTGGAGGATAGCGGAGATAAATTGCGCAAGTCAGAAGAATACCTGCGTGCTATGGACCAATACGAGCTGGCAAAGGGTGAGTATGAAAAGGCATTGAAATACGGAAATGCCGGAGCAGCAGATAAAGTGGCAGATATAGAGGACAAGATAAGTGATATTCAGAATATCATAGGAACCTTTACAGAGGAAGAAAAGGCAGAAGAGTACCTGGATTTTGCCAGTGCTGCAGAGGAAAACGGAAGTGTGGAGGATGCAAAGAAATATTTAGAGGCTGCCTTAGAGATTTACCTGAACTTAGGAAACAAGGAAGAAGAAATCGCAGATATTAAGCAAAAGTTAAGTAGTATCAGCGGAAACACAAGAGAAATAGAAGAAGCAGCAGAGGACAGTGTCATTGCTGCCGTGGAAGCTCTGGCAGGAGGCGATACCGGAAGAGCCATTCTATATTTGGAACAGGCCAAGGAAGCCTACAGCAGTTTAAATGACAAGGAGTCTGTGAAGAAAATGCAGGCGATTATCAATAAGCTGTCGGTGCCGGTTGTGACAGAATAAAAAGATATGAGGAACCAAGTATTATGAAGACCAAATCTTACTCACTATATTTAAACAACACACCACAAAAATCCAGTAATCATACCTACCAGAAGAGAGAACTGGAGGAAATGACGACCTATCAGCTGAGGGATATTTGTAGTAAAGAAATGATTATTAAGGGGATTACTGATCCCCTTAATCGCTATGAACTGATAGAGACCATTTTGCGGTATCGTGGAGAAAAAGAGGCACTCTTGATTCGAGAAGTAAGGGAAGGTGGATTGGAGCGCTTGCAGTCTGTATTGACCAGAAAGCTGGGCACCCAGCTTCGGGATGAGGGCACGATACATAATCCCGCCAGAATCATTATGTATCAGGGGCTGGATTTGACCCTGTATGACAAATATCAGGTAGGTATCGACCGGAGCAAGAAAAACGATATCAGTAAGACCGTGATAAATCATATCGTGGAGTCTAACGTGCTGCTGGTAGGAGAAAGCGGTGAAATCTGCAGTATCTTAAATCTGGTGAGTGATGGAGAAGAGGAAGAGCACTTCTTCTTGGAGAGAGATGGCAGACAGCCCATTCATCTAAGTGATAAGAAGTTCTATTATTTATTGTTCTTTGAAAAGAAGGAGTCTGACTATTTATATAACGCTTATTACGGAAAAGAACAGAAATCCTATGCTGCGATTAATTATTACAAGATACCATTAGTAGATTTGGAGATTCGTGAGGCAGAGTATACGGAGGCGATTTTGTCCATTGATTTTGGTACCTCCAATACGGCAGCAGGTACCTATTTGGACTATGGCTATATCAACCAGCATGACAGCAATGATTTGTTAAATGGTGGTGTTAAGCTGGATGCCATCAATGAGGTTATGTTTATGGATCATACCAAAAAGGTAAAGAAATGGGTTCCCATGCTGCCTACCGTGGTATCTGTCGTGGATTGTAGTGACCCAAGCCATATTGTTTACCATTTTGGATATGCAGCACAGAAGGATGCACAAATTAAATATTATGATGAATCCTTCAGTATATTCTATGAAATCAAACGCTGGGTGAATAGTTATGAAACAAAACAGGAAATCAATGACAAGACCGGTAATACTGCCTTTGTAAAGCGAGGGGATATTGTCAGAGAATATTTGCTGTATGTCATCCGCTGTGCAGAGCAGCGCTTCAAGTGTAAGTTCAAGCATTTGCATTTGACCAGTCCTGTAAAAATGAAAAGGCAATATAACCTGATGTTCAAGGATTTGCTGCCGGAGTATGAAATCGATACACAGCACATGCTGGACGAGGGTACCGCAGTCATCTACAACACCATTCACAACCTGATAGAGAAAAAGAAATACTATGATGGAGAACAGATTGCAGCACTTATCATTGACTGTGGTGGTGGAACTACAGACTTATCCTCCTGCAATTTCGTCATTGAGAACGATAGTGTATCCTATCGAGTGGATATTGAGACCACTTATGAAAATGGTGATACCAATTTCGGTGGTAATAATATTACTTATCGTATCATGCAGTATATCAAGATTATGTTTGCTGATTTTTACACCCAGGGTAAGTCTGTGCGTATTGATGATATCATTCAGGTGGCTTCAGAGGATATTTTCCGCTATGTGGATGAGTTTGGGAAGGCAGCAGTGTATGAGCATCTGGAAAGAGCGTATGACGAGGCAGAAAACATCATTCCTACCAAGTTTAAGAATTATGAAAACCGCACCAGAGATGAATATTTCATGGTAAAAAATAATTTTTATTTCCTGTTCGATATTGCAGACCGTATGAAGAAACAGTTTTATATGCGAGAAGGTATCATACGAAACAGTTTCCAAAACAATTATGAGAAAGAAAACGATGATTTGAAGGTAACACAAATCGAACGATGGAACTTGGTTATCCGAGAAGAAGGCAGACTGGTTTATAAGCACTCCTTCCCAGAGGTTATCTTCAACATCAAGGAAATAGAATTGCTTTTAAAAGCAGATATTTACGAAATCGTAAATAAGTTTCTGAATGATTTTTATGAGAACAGAACATTGGGAGATTTCTCCATTATAAAGCTGACCGGACAGTCCTGTCGAATTGATATTTTCCGGGAAGCTCTGAAGGAATTCGTGCCCGGAAAGAGCATCGAATTCAAGCAACAGTCCAGAGAAAAGAAGGATATTACAGAACTGAAGCTGACCTGTGTCAGAGGAGCCATCCAGTATGTGAATGCACGCAAAATGGGCTTCACAGATGTGCGATTGTATTATCAGATGCCCTCTATTCCTTACTCTGTCAGTGGTCTGACACACGAAGGGCAGGAGATAAAGCTCATCTATAGTCTGGACCGAAGACAGACCTATGGACACCTGTCCAGAAACAGCGGCATCCGTCAGCTGGAGCTGTTCCTAAAGGACGGTTTCGGAATACTGAAATACAGATATATATACGATAACCGTGAAGCGGATTATAGTGAAACAACCTATGAAGAAATTTTGGATCGTTACTATGATTATCAGGAATGCATCCCCCAGGATGATATGGACAGTATCTACGAGGGAGAGGTTAAGTTCTTCGTATTCGCCGCAAAGGACCAATGGGGCTTCTTTTTGGTGCCGGTTACCAGAAAGAATTCCATACTACATATGGGACGAGAGGCATTCTATGCATTTGAGAACGATGCATGGGAGATGGATTTCTTTGATGGGTTGAAGTAATGGAATGCAGTTGAATATGTATAAAAACAAAGGAAGGTTTTCTTAATGATACAGACAAACAGAACCTTGTTAATAGAGGAAATTGCACCGGAAAAAGATAATATCATATCGCTTATCCATTATATGGAGCAAAGAGAAAGTTTGTCGGATGAGGAGATAAGTGAAGTTCATCAAAAGCTAGAGGTATCTTCCTTTGCTGAGGTCATAGAGAAGTTTAACCCAGGAATATATATGTTTTTGGATACAGATCGTATGCAGGCGGACTTCTATAGAAAGATACCAACGGAAATGGAGAGAAATGTTCAGGCAGTTCCACTAGGATATGACACCGGTTTTTTTGAGGAGCTTGTGAAGCTTATGGAGAACAAGAGAAGGCATAGGTATGTATTAACTTCTTTTCAGGATTTTGGTACTTCCATACTTCGCACACCCTCTCCGGAGGATTTTTGGAAGCTGCGGGAAAATATTATTTGCGAACTTACGAAGGGGAACGAAGCAAAAGCGGAGCGTCTCTTGGAGGAAATCCTAGCAAAGTATGATGAAGGACTTTTTTTGCTGAAGACCTTCTTGGCAGAAGCCTATGAAAGTATTGAAGAAATAAGAGAAGATGCAGGAGATGCATGTTTCGTTATTTCAGAGGATAGTGCTTCGCAAGTGCATGTGATGATGGTATCCGAGCACTTTGAAAAGAATCGATATCACACAAAGGCAGAAGAAGAGCTATATTTTAATTTTTTGAATAGATGTTTGGAAAACAAAGAACTAAATAATAGAAATTTGATGCTGCTGACATTGGAACTATGTTGTAAACCAAGAAGAGAGAATCTGACACTGTTAGCACATTATTACAGAGAGTATCAGGAGTTCTATGGGAAAATCCTTCAAAGCTTCTGGTGGGAGGCAAAGCCACTATTGGAAACCTTGCTGGGAATTAGAAGCTTTTTTAGTAATTATGTGCAAGAAGAGGGTATCATGCCCCCCACTATGATTATTACAAATTGTACCCCTGAGATGTTGGCGAATAGTAAGTATAAAGAGGTATTTCGTATTTACTTGGAAACGATGAACGAGAAGAATTATTTGGACAAGACCATCTGGTATGCTATTATGCCTCGTTTGCCCTTTATCGCCAATACAAAGGAACATATACGGGAACGATTTGCTTCGAAAGGAATGAATCACACCTATCAGGTCAATGATTTGGCAAGTGTACAAACTGTTTTGGAAATACTGGAAAAATATCACATACAGACCTTTCTAAGCATTGTTTCCGGAAAGGATACTATATTTCATGCTTTAGAGAAGAATGGTGTGGAAGAATTTGAAGCATCCTTTGCTTTTGGGGAAAAGGAAGAGCATAAGGAATTTATGATTCCATGTTATCCCAACTTCACGATTATTCCGCAGGAATATACCGTTATGACATTGGGAAAGAAAGTGAAATATGATGAGGTCGATGAACGGATAGAGATAGAGGATGACAAAATGCTGTGGATGGGGGAAGTCATGATAGAAGCTGCTTATGTGGCAGCAGGACTTCAGGCAGCTTGTCAATGCCCACAATATTTAGCTAAATTTTATCCCAGAAATGTTCGGTTAGATCTTCCCGGTGTGGCATATCGCTTGTGTGAAGAAAAACAGAATTTACAAACAGTTTCACAGATGTATCCAGAAGTGATGGGATATTCAGAAGAAGTGTATGACCAAATAATGAGACTGGCAAGAGGAATGGTATTTGCACCCTACAAGGGAAAAGTGATCGCTCTCACAGATAGAGTATATTCTTATAAACAGGGAAAGCCGGATTGTATCGCCATTATTCAAACCATGACATATATAGAACGTATCATACGTTATGAGTCACAGGATTATAAGGAGCATCTGATAAAAGAATTTTTTCAGTCCAGACCGGGAAGCATCATAAGCCGTTGGAAGGATAATTCCGGATGTGTCAACGGAATACTTAAGAAGGAAGAGCAGATAGAGTATAGCATCAATGAAAAGGATAATAGTTGTACCTTCAAAATCCGTTTTAGAGAACGAAACATGGAAGATGTTGTGAGAATCAGTAGATAATGTAGCAGGAGAACATATATGGCAGTGAGATTTTTTGAAGATGGATTTGACTATAAAAAGTATATTGATGAGCGATTGCTGGATGTAAAGGATATTGAGGAAAGACAGCAGCTCAGAAATATTGTTGCAGATATGCTGATACCATTTTATGAACATGTGGAGGAGAGCTATAAACAGATAGAAAAGAGATTGTTTTCTATAAAAAATGAGTTTCAGGGGAAATTTCAGATAATAACAGGTATTCAGCCATGTAACAAAATAGATGTGACGGATACGAGCATGTTTCCTATGCGTACACAGGATATGGAGAAGGCGGAAATCCTGGTAGAGGATTTATTGAATGCTATGCATCAGGGAAGGGATTATAAAATATATTCTGTATTTGTACAGGCAGATTATAAGCAGATAAAGGAGCTGGAGGATTTCAGAAGAACCTTTCGCGCGGTGATTCGAACAGAATATGGAGAATACCCGGCTACTGTAAGGCTTAGTAAGAATCATGAATATTTAGACATGATAAAGGAGCTTTACCAAGAATTTGTAAACAATGGGATACCATGGAAAACGGTATGTGCTCCATATCTTCATAAGATTTTTGATGTACAGATTATTGCTGCACAATGTCCCGAGGATGAGCATATCGAAGAAATAACAGTGTCATTTGAAGAATTTGAGCCATATGTAAGGTATAACTATGTGCCATTGTGGAATATCAGAGATATTGAGATGAAAACAAGTGCTTATCCTACCTTTTGCTTAGATAGAATTCATTATGAACATTGTATCTTTGGCGGAAAAATCAAGGAAGATAATGATTATCTTGTGGCAGGAAAGAGGCAACTATGGAGTGTTAGTCGAAGAGATGGGGATTTGTACATACAATGCGATGAGAAAGTGGCAATAGATTGGATAATTAGAGAGTTTTGTTATGAGACAAGTATGAAGCAGTATGAGCTCCCATTAATGAAAAGCGAAATGAGTGTATCACCCAAATATATTCGTACCATTGCAGAAGCAAAAAGCTATGTAAAGGAAATGAATTGTGCTTCCTATATTGAACTAAAGGATATTAATCAAAACCCACATAGTCAAGAGGATGAGATTTATGATTGTGATGAATTTCTTATCAATGAAATTCGTAAGACAAATTATGCACCGGTACTTTATTTTGAATTTGTACCGACTGAGAAAGAAACCATATTGACCAGAGATATGATGAGTTATGTAGTTAGTCGCTTCCAGCTAATCTATCCAGAATATTGCTGCAAAGGAATTCTCTTGTAAAGCAGGAAAGGATAAACATTATGGAAGATGTATGGAATAGAATTATTGAAAATCAAGCAAGTATACGATATCGGCAGGCTAAATTCTTTTCACCATATTGTGAAACTGTAATAGGCAGTATCAATAAGTTGCCAGATGGTAATGAGCAGATAACCATGAATACATTATATCGTTATGATGATGTTTTCCTGCCACTGTTTGAAAGCAATGCCATTCAGAATGCTACAAAGGAATGGTTGTTAGATTGTATGATGCATCTGTTAACGAGACTGGAGCTGCGCAATGGGGTGAATGGTCAGGAATATGTAATACGTTCCAAATGGCAAGAAATAATTGATAATCATTATGGTAAGAAGTTGGGAACGCTTTATGAGAAGCTTTCAACAGATAAACAATATTTGGCATCGTGGTTTATGGTACAGCAGGAAAGAAATGGTGAGAGTATCACACTGTTTGCAAAAGCCATAATAGGAATTCTGCAAGATGGGGTGCTGTATAAAAGTGAAGAACATCCCAAGGAACTAATACTTTATATGGGAACAGAGGAAAATGAACAGATTCTCGAGGAAATAGAGTTTGTCAAAGAAGCTTATTTGCCTTTTGGCTATGAATTGCGCATATTTTGGAATCACTCTTTTGGTTTGATAGAAAATGACAGATGTATGCAAATCGGTAATATAGAAATCTATTAGTGTGGAGGATGAATGGAATGACAGGATTTAAGCTACCAATATTTTCTAAAGGAAATTTACTGTCACAGGAGATGCTGGAAGCAATAAGAGATTTTGAAGTACAGTTTGCTCAAAATACTTATGCAGGATATTCAGATGGAATTATTACCGGAACAAAGGTACATGTTGAGCAGGGCATTATTTACATAGGACAAGGTATCATAAAATATCAAAACCGGTTGTTTTTTATTTCAGAGGATACTCGAGTGGCGATAAGACCTGTAGATGATTGGCAGGTCATAAAAGCAGTATTTTCGGATGTGGAGAAGACCAAAACCTTTGAAAGACAGGAAATGAGCATAGAAGTAAGTAAAAATCTGCAAAGAGAAAGAAATAAAATAGAGATTTGCAGAGTAAGGCTTCAGGACGGTGCCCGCTTAAGAAGTGATTATCGAAATCTGGAAGATATGAATACTATGTTTGATACCATTAATGTGATAGAAGCACAGTGGGCAGCCTATGGAAAAAACAGCATTCATCCTCAAATACTTATGGAATTTGCCAAGGAAGCAAGAAAGGGCAATGTAGAGAATTCTCAAGATATTGCCTTCTTGCAGCAGATACTGAATCAGAATGGGCAGGCTATTAATAGAGATTCAATACAATTCTATCTTGATAGCAGGTTGGAGAAGAAAGCAGAAGATTATACCAATCAGGAGATATACCAGGGGCTGTGCAGGGTTTTAAAACAGATGCGAACCGGTGTGGAACAGCGAACGGAAATGAGAAGACCAAGAAGAATGATTGTGGACTAGAGAGTACTAAGTAGGCAAGGAAGGGATTATTTTATGAAGCATCGTGATGAAGAGATAATAAAAGAACGAAAAGCAGCTGCAATGGCACAGTTGAATGATGGGGAAGCGATAAGTGACGAGAAGGTACAGGAATCCATATATGAACAGAGCGTGCATTTGGGAGAGGTAGAAGTAGTATTTTCACGTAGAGAAGTAACAGAAATAGGCATATCTATATATATGCCGGAGAGCTTTGATGTACTAGATGAAGAGCTAAAGAAGACATTTTATCCGTTTGGGAATCCGCCCCAGTATGTGTATGCAGATTTTGACATTCCTTTTCAGATTACTCTGAATCGTACAGAGAATGTGGTGCCTGATGACGGAATTCCAAAGCTGATGAAAATGTCTGCAAAAATAATGGAGAATTATGGACCCAAGTCTAAGATTTTGGCAAATGGTGTGATAAGACAGCATGATCACAATATAGGCATAATGGAAGTAGGAACCCGAGCAGTAGACAGTAATGTACATAACGTAATGTTTTATATAAGTGTGGAAGAAAAAGTTGTAATCGGAAATATTACTTTTGCAACAAAAAACAGTAAGCAAATCATTCCTATTGCAAAGCAAATTATTGATAGTATTGAATTCTTGGAGGAAAAGAATGATGGAAACAATAACACATCTGAATCTTAAAATAGAGGGGACTCCTATCAACAAAGTATTAGCAGTAAATATTGAAAATGGTATCGATGCCTATGGACATGCTTATGTGGAGGGTGAAGTGGATTACGCAGAAGGAAATAGATATATACAGCGAGTACAGACGCAGACAATGGTTACCATATCAACCACTGCATCCGGTCAACCGCAGAAATTGTTTCTGGGTGTAGTAAGCAATGCCAGTATAAGAAAAGATGGAGAGTATGCTGTTTTACAACTGTTTTTGGATGCCACGGCAGCAGTCTTGGATAAAGAAAGAGGAAATGCAAGTTTCCAAAATACAGGAAGTACCTATGAACAGATTATTAACAAAGTCATAAGGGGAAAGGCAATTATCGATATGCAGGTGGCAGACCATCCGACAGGAAGTTTTATTATGCAGTTTAATGAAACTCCTTGGATGTTTGCAAAGAGAATGGCATCTGCACTGGGGGCACCCATATGTGCAAACAATGATACGAGAGTTCCTGTTGTTACAATTGGAATACCCAAGGTCGGAAAAAATTATCAATTGAGTAATGTGGAGTATGGATATTCAGCAGATAACGAAACGGGGAATGTCCAGATAACCAGTAATCAAGCGGTACAAATAGGAGATAAGGTTACCTATGGTGGTAATACGGAAGTGGTTGTCCGCTATAAATCTCAAATGACCGGTGGAGTGTTAAAGACAACAGTATTTATTGTATCAGAAGCTGAGGCTCAAGGTATGAACTCCGGAAAGCCGAACGGCAGTACACAGATTATGAATACCCAGGCTGCCGGAAAAATGTTTAAAGGAATAGTGCAGGAAGTAAAGTTAGATAAGGTCAGAGTACATTTGACGGATATTGATAGTTCCTTTGATGCAGGAGGAAACTTCTGGTTTCCTTATTCCACTGCATATTCATCGAGTGATGGAAGCGGGTTCTATTGTATGCCTGCAGAGGGGGATACTGTGCGAGTATTCTTTCCCTCAGATAATGAAATGGATGCTTTTGCAGCAAGCTCTGTGAATGTATCGCCCTTGGAAAACCCGGTACATAAGAAGTGGCGGTCTCCGGCAGGAAAAGAAATTCTGCTAACAGAAGAAGGTTTATTTATCACCTGTAAGGAACAAAAGATATTTATCAATTTGGAGGATGAGAACGGTATTACCATCCATTCTGCAAAGGACATAAATGTTAGCTCCATGACCAATATGATGTTGTATGCCAAAGAAGGTATTACCTTACACGCAGAGAAAAAGATACTTATCAGTACCGGTGAGTCTTACATAGATATTACAGATAAGCTCATACAAATGGGTGCACAGCAGATTGTAATTAATTAGTTATATTCCGGTGAAATGAGGAACAAAAATGATGGAAAACATATACATTAAGGAATTTAGAGAAGTGGAGCTGTTACAGGCAACCGAAGAATTCTGGAAAGCAACCGAAGAAAGCATCAGAGGAAATATAGCAGAGGTTATGGAAACCATAAAAAAGGAGTTTTCCCAGCTGTTTTTGGAGATTGCACAGATGCAGGAAGTAACAGGAAAGGGAATAGGAAAAATCACAATATCACTTCTTAGAGTTTCGGCATGGGAGG
Source organism: Acetatifactor sp. (assembly GCA_045538995.1). Taxonomy (GTDB): domain Bacteria; phylum Bacillota; class Clostridia; order Lachnospirales; family Lachnospiraceae; genus Acetatifactor. The sequence continues at coordinate 22,259 of JAZQEK010000072.1, forward strand.
AAAAGAAACGTGCCAGAATAGAGGTATATGATAAAAACGAAATCATTGGCAAGCTGTTATACAAAAAAGAAATGGATATCTCCTTTTTATTTGTTGCATGGGAGAGCTATAGACTGCGACTGATAGAACTGGCTGATAAAAAGGGCGTTCGAAGATATATTACCGACCCGGTTATCCGTCATATGCAGGAAGAAAAGTTAAAGAGTATGGCTGAGTATTTTTATGGTGTGTTGAAGTATATTTTATTGGATGCGGACGAAATAGAGCATTTTCAATTACTGGAAAAAGAAAGCGGATTTGCAATTACTGTGGGGGAATATCAGGACTGGCAGAAGGTATTGTATATACAAATGCCTCCCATGGATTTAAATCAACCGGATCCAAAGTATCCTATGATGTTTGGACATTTCGAAGACCAGACCTATAAAAGACTTCATATCAAAGATTTGAAGCTAGAAAAGTCGAAGTTTGTAAATTGTAAGTTTCAGAGCTGTATATTTGAAAATGTAAATATGAACGATGTACGGTTTGTGAATTGTATATTTCAGAACACAGAGATGAAATCGGGGACTATGTATGGAGCCATGATGTTTAACTGTATCAGGGTGAAGTCGGATTTCAGCGGTATGCAGACCAAATGGGTTCCAACAGAAGCAGATGGAATGGTGTGTGATATCTATCAAAACGCAATAACGATTGAGAGCGAGGGGACAGGGATATAATGGAGTACTATTTGATGAAGCAATTGGCAGTAAATCCGGTAAAGCCGGTGCTTATGAATCCGGAAGCTTATCCATATCAGCTAACACAAAAGAATTATGACAATATGCCTCAAAATGGAGTGGGCTATTATGCGTATGATTTGAGTGTGGAGTTGCCTGCCATTATGGTAAATCCCACATTTATGGTAAATGAAAAAGTGAAAAGGGTAATAGAGCTCTATGATGAGAGTGTATCCTTCAAAACCTTGACTTTGATACCTAATGTGGAGGAAGAAGTAGTACAGGCATCGATAAGCTATGCTATTCCAAAATTGAAACAATACGATTGTTTGCATGAGGAGTCCATAGTAATGCCGGAGGGAACCATCAAAAAACTGATAATCGACCGAAAAAAGATACCCAATGTGGATATCTTTCAGATAAAAAACACAATACAAAATAAAATACTTGTATCGCTGCGTATGGCAGAAAGTATCAGTAGGCGAAATGTTTTTGGCGTAGAGTTTGAACGGGTGCAGTTAAGGTAGAAGTGGAGAAGGATATGAAGAAAAACAGGGTAAATTTAGCAAGGGCAGGAGTAGGCCAGTTATTAAATAATGAACAACCGGAAGAATTCATACAAAGATTGATGGTAGCAAAATGTAATCAGGGTTCTATGGATTTTCAGTATTTGAATTTGCCGGAGGATCATGGTGTGTATTTTACGGATACGGATCATCCTATGATGAATGCATGTGATTATAAGGCAGATAGACATGTCTTGCAATTCGGACGCTGTAAATCGGAAGGGAACCCCAAGAATATGCTGTCAGAAGGCATCAATAAACTTGCTTCCAGCCCTTTGGCAGCACTTGTTCCCGGAGCGGCAGTATTAGCATTGGCCAATAAAGCAAAAGAAGCTATGGGGTGTGAAGGCTGTAAATGTAGTCCAAAGACATTAAAGGTGTGGGAAAACACAGATGAGGGAAATTGTCTGGATGGTGCCAATGGTATTTTGAACACCAGTACCTTAGTGTGTTGTTATGGTGGCATTATAACCATTACAGAAGAACCACAACCGGAGGAGAAGGATGAGGACGCCTCTCAGGAAACTACAGAGGAGCAGGGGGAGGAAGCACCTACCAAGAAGACGGTAGCAGAGAGAATGCCCACAGCTATGGCAGAAAAGCTGCAGAGCTTGAATGGAGAAGATTATACATATACGGATACCTCCTCGACAAACAATGGTATGGCAGATGGGCAGAAAGTAGGAAAAGCGTCACCGATGGCTGGGAAAGCCGCTCAGAAAGCAGGAAAGGCGGCTCCCATGGCAAGAACAGCCGGAGGGCTGGCAATGATGGGGGCTATAGATACTAGGGCAATGCTGGAGGATATGCAGAATTGGTACCAGAAGTCAGAGGATTTTGAGCAGAGTTATGGAGTAACAGGAGCCATGATGTTGTCCAATTATGCTAACAATATTTGTCAGGATATTCCTATGACAGCATTGAACGAGGAAGGATACATATGTGATGGAAGTGAGCTTACCGCTTTCCGTATGGGAGGCTCCAGTGCGGCACTTATCGGAACAGGATGTGTATCTGCCTTTAATGCTTTTCAGGCATTAGGGGAGCCTCAGGAGTTTGGAGATATTATTATGGCAGCAGAAGCTCAGCAGACAGTTCCCGGGTTCATGGATCAGGGGCCTATGGCTGTGAGCATGCTGAGTACCTGTAGTATGCTTGACAGTATGGGATTTCATGCCAAGGCCGTCAGACCGGATTTTATATTAGATGCAAGAGAGCCTTTTTTAGAAGAGGAGGCTGTAGCGATTATTGGAACTGCCAAAAAGAGTGGCAGAACAGAGTTTCATACATTAAAGCGAGAGAGAAGCGGAAAAATCTGTTGTATGGAAGATAAAGCCTGTGAGGTAGAAAGCCTCATAAGCAAAGGAAGAAAAGAGCCACAAATGATGGTGAAGGTGAGCAGGAAGGGCAAGGGAACAGCATGGGCAAAGGAAGAAGCACAATCGGGGATATCAGGGCGAAAATAAGTCTTAAATACCAGAAGATATGTGACATGAGAATCCTATCAGAAGAAGGAGCTCATGGAAGACTCAGCCTGATATTGGAAGTAGACGAGAAAACTGAAGCCAAGGTAGTAAAAGGGCTGGTAGAACAGGATGTTACCATTTGTCTGAAGGATGGTACAAGACTCTTTTCCGGTATCTGCAAAAGTGCAGGTCTGGAGAACCATGGCGGCTATAAGCAGGTACATATGGTGGCAGTGACCAGAACAGACCGTATGGACAGGGAAGGAAAGGACAAGTCCTTTCAGGATCCCGGGAAAACCCTGAAGCAGGTAGCCGATGCCGTGTGCAGGGAATACGGGGCAGAGCTTACCATTGACAGGGATGTTCCGGTTCCGCATGTTCTGCGACAGAATGGGGAAACAGACTGGGTGTTTTTAAAGAGAATAGCAGCAGCGGCAGGAAAGGTGCTTTATACAGATATTCTGGAGGATGGAATCCGCCTATTCATGGGGAAAACCGGTCTGAGAGAGTTTCCTGATACCGTTCTGGGCGAAAGTACGAAAACCGATAGAAATGCATCGGAGCTGGCTCGTATAGAAGCAACCGGGGAAAACTACGCAGGCTATATCACAGATGTCATGGAATGTGAAAGTACGGAACTGACCCTGTCAGCAGGAGATAATGCAGGAAGCTATACCATAAGAAAGGGTGAAATCCGTGTTGAGAAAGGTGTTCTTATTAACCATGTAAACTATGGCTATCCGGACAGTATCCGTCCGACGGTGGAAGCAGCTTCACAGCCCAGCTTTGCCAACAGTATCCTGCAGGGAACGGTGCTGGCAGTGGAAGGAAACAGGATACAGGTGCAGTTTGATACCGATGGTGGTGCAGGAGCCACCACATGGGTACCATACGAAGCGGCCATGAGCAATTCCTTTTACTGTATGCCGGATGAAGGAGACCGGGTATTCGTATACTATGAGAACAATGGCAATATAGCATGTCTGGGAAGTCGTCATGTGAACAGCAGCCATCCGGATATGCAAAAGCCCGAAGAAAAGGTGCTTACCAGCAAAGACAAGATGATAAAGTTCACCGGAAGCAGTATCAAGCTGACAGCCACCAGAGAATTGGAGGATGCAGAAAGCGAGAATGCAGTAACCATCACCATGGATGAGGAAACCGGCATCACCATCACCTCCGGCAGGGAAATATACTGGGAAAGTGAAGGAAATATCCGTCTGGGTGTGCGGGAGCCTGCGAATGCAGATGAGAAGGCTCAGGATGGTATGGATAAGCTGAATAAGCGTATCGCAGAAGGCAAGGCTGCTTTTGCGGCTCAGGGCGGTTACTTAAGCTTAATCGGGGAACAGTTACTGGGACAGCAGCTGGAGAAAATGAAGGCAGGAATAGAAGGAAACTTTATCTATGGCCTTCTGTTCGGCGGCAAGGAACAGGAGGAGGCAGAGTTTCTGGATGCAGAACAGTTTGAAAGCGGTGTGCTGACACTGTACGGCTATCAGGGAATGCTGCTTACCGTAGGAGAAAGCAGCATCATGCTGGGTAGCAATGTAAACATCAATACCGAACAGTTCCAGTGGCTGGGTTATGAACAAAAGAAGCACGAAAAGCAGGAAAAGCCATTGCAGGACTGGTGGGAAACGGCACTGGATGGTTTGCAGCTGGCACTGGATATTGCAGGCTGCTTCCCGGTGCTGGGAGCCGTGCCGGATTTGATTAATACCGGAATATCCCTCTTAAGAGGTGATTTCGCAGGGGCAGCCCTAAGTGCAGTGGCTGCCATTCCCGGAGTGGGCGATTTGGTAGGTGGAGCTAAGATAGCCGGAAAGGTGGCAAAGACCGTCATCAAAAGTGCGGATGCACTGAAAAAAGCAGAAAAGATGATCACCATCGCCAAAGGTGTTTATATGATGGCGCAGTCTGCCTACAGCATCTACCAGATGAAGGATGGCTGGGCAGAGATTTTCGAAATGATTGAAAACGGAGAGAACCCCTTTACAGACCCTGCCTGTGTAAGTACCATGATTAACACCGCCAGCAGCGGTGTCATGTTTGCACGGGGAGCCAAGGAGGTAAGTGACGGAACCGGACTGACTAATAAGTTGAAAGGTGCAATGAACAAACCGAAGAATAAGTCAAATACCGATTCGGATGGGGATAAAAATACAAAGAAAACCAATGATAAAAAGACAGACAGCAACGGAGATGAGACGAAGTCCAACAACAGAGTCTGCAAGGATGACCCCATCGACGTTGTCACAGGAAGCCTTACCATGGAGTATACTGACCTGGTATTAAAGGATATCCGGGAAGAATTCGAGCTCCAGCGAGTATATGAATCCCTGTACAGCAACGAAGGAATGATGCTTGGAAACCGGTGGTTTTTAAATATCGAAACCAGACTAATCCGGGAAGAAAATAGAATCGTACTGCAGCGACCGGACATGAACCTGGAATATTTCCGACTGGAAGAGGGCGAGTGGAGAAGTGAGCGTTGTGGGGATGAGTCTACCACACTCACGGAAAGCGAAGAAGGGTATCTGTTTAAGGAAAATGTCTCCGGGAAGTCCTATACCTATGACCGAGCTGGACGCCTGCTTTATCAGTCTGACAGCTGTGGAAACCGCAGCAGCTTTGCTTATGAGGGTGGCGTGCTGAAACGGATGAAGCTGGCAAGCGGACAGTTTCTGGAGTTTACCTTTGAGAATGGGAAGCTTAAGAAGATACAGGATACCATCGGAAGGCAGATAAGCTACGAGTATGAGGGAAGCCTTCTGACCAGGGTAATACTGCCCAATGGCGGGGAAATCCACTATACCTATACCAACAATAACCTCGTCAGAAGCGTTACGGACCAGAACGGACACACCTACGTGACCACAGAGTACGACCACCGTGGACGTGCCACCAAGCAGGTACTGGCAACCGGGGAAGAATACATCATCTACTATGATGACAGGAACAAAAGGAATACCTTTACCAACCTGAAAAACGGGGAAAATATCGTTTACGAGTATGGAAGACAGAGAGTACCGTTAAAGGAAATCCGTCCGGATGGCAGCTACAGCGAGAAACGCTATGATGAATGGGAAAACTGCATCTATGAGCGGGACTTTAACGGAAACGAAACCTTCCGGGAGTATGACGTACATGGCAACCTGCTCATGGAGACTACACCGGATAAGGTGACTGCCACCTATACCTATGATGAAAACAACCGGATGACCGGTAGGAAGGACAGCACCGGGGCAGAGGAGCAGTGGGAGTATGACCGGAGTGGAAATGTAACCCTTTACAGACAGCGTATTGAAGGAGAGCGTTATGCTACCACCAGATATACTTATGACAGCTACGGAAGAATACTGACCCAGGTAAATGCCAACGGAAACCTGATACGCTATGAATACAACCACAGGTTTTTCGAACCCAGCAAAAAAGTGCTACCGGAAGGGGAAACCGAGTGGTATACTTATGATGACGCCGGAAGACTGCTGGAGAAACGGGACCATGTGGGAAAGACGGAGTATGGCTACAACCGCAGGGACGACATTACCTCCATCACGGATGCACTGGGCAACCGTATCCACTACAGCTACGACCTGTTAGGCAACCTGCTGGAGGTCTGCCCTCCCGTACAGGAAGCCGCAGGATTACCGGGTATCCGCTACCGCTACGATGCCCTGGATCACAAAATCAGTCAGGAAACTCCGGAAGGAAACCTCTACCTGTATCAGTATGGCAATGAGGAATGTCTCGCTCTGAGTATCCATCCCAATGCAGCTGCCAAGGGAGGGGAAGAAGGCATCCGTTACGATTACGATGAACTTAACCGCAGAATCCGCACCCACTATCCGGACGGAGGCTGTGAGCGATACTTCTATGACGGAAACGGAAACCTCCTAAAGAAGGTCACACCGGAATGCTACGACAGTGCAAAGGATGACGGAGCCGGATATACCTATACCTACGACTGTATGGACCGTCTGACCTCCATCACCAACCCCATGGGAGAGGAAGAGGCAGTCTATGCCTATGACCATGCAGGAAGGATACTGCGTTACAGGGAGCAAAAGGATGCCCCGGCAAGCATCTACACCTATAACTATGCGGGCTGGCTGGTGTCCCTGCGAAAGCCCATGGAGGAGGCAGAGGACGGAAGCATCTGCTACCGTCTGACTACCTACGAGTATGATGACATGGGTAACCGCATGGTGGAAAAACGCTACCTGGACTACCAGACCGAGGACAGTGCCGCAGGCAGAACAAACGTGATTTCCTATACCTACAACAGTTCCAACCTGTTGGTAAAGGTAACTGACAGCACCGGAGCCTGTATGGAATATTTCCATGACAATGCCGGAAGATGTATCAG
>JAZQEK010000073.1:0-9519 GCA_045538995.1 Acetatifactor sp.
AGTTATTCTGGAAATTGCAAAGGATAGTTGTCGATAAGATTGCTATAAGTATTGTAAAATGAATAATAACATGATATAATAAAGAAAAGCACAAAGAATTGATTGTTACTAGAAAGGGTGAAAAGAGATGCAATTGTATAAAAATCTAGGTGGTAATTCTAATGTCAGAGCATTTTTTATAGGAGAGGACTATATTGATGTGCAATTCAATGGTGGTTCCATATATCGTTATTCTTATAGAAGTGCTGGAAAAGATAAAGTAGAACAGATGAAAAAATTAGCTGTACAAGGTTGTGGATTGAATTCATATATCATGCGTAATGCTAGAAAGGACTATGAAAAGTAATTTGTCAATTTTAAAGTTGATATAAAAAGGAAGTAGTTAAGACAATATATTTTGTATAAACATATTGTCTTAAAACCGCACTTTACCCCCACCTATCGTGCTGATTTATACATTGAAAACCCAACCCTCTCCATTTATAATAATATCATGAGCGGGGGGAGCTCATTAGTTTATTATAAAAGGAGAGAATGGAAATGACAAAAACAAATGATAGATTTCAGAAGGTGTATTCCCAGGGGAATACAGAAGGCACCGAGATTTGGGTGGACAGGCTGACGGGAGTGAATTATCTGTTCCACTATCGCGGGCTGGTAGAAGGTTTTACACCCCTTTTGGATGAAGAAGGAAAGCCGGTTATTACACCGTGTGAAAAAGAATATGATTACTATGGCAATATAAAGGTAGGGTAAACGAAAGGGATGCATTTTAAATAATGAAGTCCTTTTTTGATTCTAGAGAGATATTTCATATTTTCCCTTTGTAATCTGCCGGATTAAGATATATAATGGAAGCAGTATTATCAAATGGGGGAATGAAACTTGAAAGCAAGAACGGAACATGTAATATATTTGCAAAAAATAGTTTTCGGTCTCATGTTTTTGTCCGTTATGCTATTTCTGTTATTGGGCGAGCTTTTTATGCCAAAGGAGGACCCAACAGAAAGCGGACAAAGTGCATTGTATGATGGTGTGTGGGAAAGAGTCTTTTCAGATGGAACGAGAGAAGCAATAGAGATACCGGGTCAATGCAAAGCACAGCAAAAGGAAATCGTCAGGATAGAGACTGTACTGCCTAAAGTCTCGGATAGTACCTGGTTTTGCATGCGAGCCTCCCAACAGGATATGCGTGTGTATGTAGGGGAAGAGCTTCGAAAAGAATACACTACGGTAGGTACTCGGTTATTCGGAAGAAACAGTGTCAGTGCATTCGTATTTTTTTGTGTATCAGATGAGGATGCCGGAAAGGTACTGGCTATAGAGACTATCAGTGATTCGGAGTATTCCGGTTTTTTGAACGAAATCTATGTGGGAGATAAGTTTGATATTGCACAAATCTTGATAGAACAATGCTTTTTGGTAATTGTTGTTTCTATTTATATGTTTATTTTGAGTTCTATTACCGTTTTAGTAGGTTACATATTACGAGTAGTCTATAAGATGCGTGTGGATATTATTTATTTGGGCTGGGGACTTATGATGTTGTCTTTGGCGATGATCTCAGAGTCCAGAATTAGGCAGTTTTTCTTACCTAATGTATCTATAGCATCCCATGTGGGCTTTTTGTTGACTATATTAATTCCCTATCCGTTTATGGTATATGTCAGCAGAATACAAAAGGAACGATATGAAAAAGCATACAGGGTGATTGCTATCGGTGTATTTTTAAATTTTGTGGCATCTGTTTTGTTGCAGCTGTTACATGTCGTAGATTTTGCCGATTCTATGGTGGTATCCTATGTACTGATTATTGCTATGGTGCTGGTGATTGCTATCACAATTATTCTGGATATAAAGGCAGGGCGGCTCAGAGAGTATGGAGAAGTGGTCTTTGGATTTATTGCCATGATAGTGGTAACTGTTTGGGAAACCATTGTAACCTTTGTGCCGGAGTTGCCATATCATGGTGGTGTAGCACTGAGTGTTGGATTGATTGTATTACTGTTTATGGCAGGTAGTAAGACAGCACATGATATGTTGGCTGTGGAGAAGGAGAAGCAGCTGGCAATTGTAGCCAGCGAAGCCAAAGCGAAATTTATTGCAAATATGTCTCATGAAATTCGTACTCCTATTAATACTATCATCGGTATGAATGAGATGATTTTGCGTGAGAATCAGGAGCCTTCCGTGGCTGAGTATGCCGGGAATGTACAGAATGCCAGCAATTTGTTGTTGGGAATCATCAATGATATATTGGATTTTTCCAAAATCGAAGCCGGAAAGATGGATATTCTGGAGACAAAGTATCATCTGTCTAAAATGTTGACAGATATTATCGAAAGCATTCGGCTAAAGGCGGAGGGGAAGAAGCTAACCATACGCACAGAAATTGAAAAGAACTTGCCATCTGTATTAATGGGTGACGAAATCAGAATGCGACAGATTCTGAACAACTTATTATCAAATGCAGTGAAGTATACTAAGCAAGGTACTATTACTCTTGAGGTAAAGGGAATTCGTGACGAGGGCGAGTTTTCACTGTATATGGCAGTGAGGGATACCGGTATCGGCATCAAGCCGGAGGATTTGGAGAAGCTGTTTTCCAGTTTCCAGAGATTGGAGGAGCATAAGAATCGTTATATAGAAGGTACCGGTTTGGGCTTAAATATTACGAAGCAGTTGGTTGAGCTGATGGGTGGAACCATTGAAGTGACCAGTGAATATGGAAAGGGCTCATGTTTTGCTGTGACTATACCACAGAAAATTTTAGACGAGACGCCTATTGATATGTTGAAGGAAGCGTATCAAAGGGACAACATGGTGAATGTGGAAGAGAAGGCGAAACTATATGCTCCCGCGGCAGAGATTTTGGTGGTGGATGACAACCAAATGAATCTGAATGTAGTGCAGGCTCTTTTGAAAAGAACCGGTATTCGACTGACCTTGGCCGGTGGTGGTACAGAGTGTTTGGAATTGTGTAAAAAATACAAATATGATTTGATATTGATGGATCACATGATGCCGGAACCCGATGGTATAGAAACTCTACATATTTTGCGCAAGGATGCCGGGAACCCGAATCGGAATACGGAAGTGATTGTACTTACAGCTAATGCTATAGTTGGCATGGATGAAAAGTACAAGGCAGAAGGCTTCACAGATTATCTTTCTAAGCCTATCGCTGCAGATAAGTTAGAAAATATGATATATAAATATCTTCCGAAGGAAAAGAAAGGGATTCATAGTTCTGTAAAAGAGGAAAATGTAGCATTTCCTGTGGGTGAGGAGACGAGTAAAGAAATTCTGGTTATTGATAAGGAAAAAGGTTTGTTGTATTGTGGAGGTAGTGAGACATTATATCAGCAGATGGTACAGGAATACCTAGCTCAAAGTAATGAATATATTGGCAAGCTCGTAACTTATTATGAAGCAAAAGATTGGAAGAATTATCGAATCATTGCACATACCATAAAAGGTACTTCATTAATAATCGGTGCAGTGAATTTCTCGGAAAGGGCAAAGGAATTGGAAATGGCGGCAACGGAGCCAAAGGAAGAATTCCTTTTGGCTGAAGGGGAACGTTTTTTAAAGGAGTATCAGCAGTTATTGAAGACAATAAAGGGTTAGAAAAGGGATGCATTTTGAAAGAAGTGCATCCCTTGCTTTTGACTTTTTATTCATCTTCTGTGCGGAACACATAGCAGAAGTGGTCAAACATATGGAGGATTTCCTGTGCCAGATTCTGACAGGTCTCCACCTCAGCAGGCGTTTCTACATAGGTATCACTGAGTGGAATTCGTATTTCCTGAATATAAGGGTGGTTCAGTTCTACTACGATTTCCATAGGACGGTTTTCGGATTTGTCATACACCCCTGTGGAATCCAGAATGTCCAAGGCAGAGTTGGCTACCTTTCGGGCAAGAGTACCATTTTCCAAAAGGTCAGGTTGACAGTATGCCTGATAACTGATGACCTGATTAAAATAGAAGATGTCCGGTTTCTTGCGATTACCGATATACCACCAGCCTCTGTCTCCGTCTACGGCAATGATAGTTTTTCCCTTGGAACGAATAGAATGCGTGTGGCGGAAGGTAGTGCGTATCAGTTCCAGGTCGCTGGCATGTTCCTGAATATGTGCCATGGCATCTTCCGGTGACATGGAAGCCCAGCCCATGCGTGAAATATCGGCACTACATTTCTTCTTACAATCGTCACATATATATACATGACCTGCGATACGTTGGTTGCCCATAAGCTTTAGCTTGCCTTCACAAACACTGCAGGTCTCTTTGATTAACAGTTTCATAGTATTCCCTCTTTTTGTATAAACTAAATTTGCCTATTAAAAGAATAGCATTTCTAAACCAAACCGTCAATAAAGAAGCTCATAAGATATGACAAACATCACAGAATATTCACAGTTAGATAAGGTGCTTTTTATGGACAGCAGGGAAGGGAGTATTGTATAATCAATATAATGTAAAAAAATGGGGGAGAATAATAATGACGCAGAGAAAAGGATTTGGATTATCGTCGACAGTACTTCGTTATATAGCTATGCTTTTCATGTTGTTGGATCATGCATGGGCGACAGTAGTATCAGGAAATAATTGGATGACCTATCTGGGAAGATTGGCCATGCCGATTTTTGCCTTTTTAATAGCAGAAGGCTATGTGCATACAAGCAACATTCAGAGATATAAGAAGCGTTTGGTTGTATTCGGATTGATAGCAGAGATACCATTTAATTTGATGGTATCAGGGAGTGTATTTTTCCTGTTTCACCAAAATGTGATGTTCACTCTTTTGTATGGATTGTGGGCAATCGAAGCGATAGAACATATCTGTCAAAACCGGGCTGTCGGGAATGTAGTGAAGAATGTGTTGCTACTATTAGGAATAGCAATACTTTCCGTGATAACCTTTGTGGATTACAACATCATGGGTGTAGCAACTGTGGTTCTGTTCCATATGGCTCGAAAACTGCCGTTCACGAAGGTTTGGCAGGTGGTGGGGATGGTATTTTTGAATATTGTATGGCACAAGGGCCTGGTTATTCCGATTGCAATCGGAAATTTTGTGTTTGAGTTTACTACACAGGGCTTTGCTATTTTTTCCTTGTTGCTTATATGGCTCTATAATGGCAAAAAAGGCAGTAATAGTAAAGTGGTTCAGTATTTTGCATATGCCTTTTATCCGTTGCACATGCTGGTGTTGTATTTGATATGGTTGATGATGTAAAAAGACTTTTTTGGGAGGAAGCTATGGATATTGATACAATTATAAAAATGTTAGATGAAAAAACAGAAGCCGGGGTAAGTCGGATTAAGGTTTTGGTAGATGAGGAACAGCCGGAGGACGTGAAGCAGGTTTATCATCATGGCAGATGTGATGTAGGAAGCCCTTGGGCGGATGGTAGTGTGGGGAATTGTGATTAGAAACGGAGTGGTTGGATGAAGACTTCTATTAGATTGCAGTTGGCTGTGACCACTATGGTATTAATAGCAGGAACAGTGATACTCTGTTGGTTTGCCAATAATATTTTTTTGGAAAAGTATTATGAAGAGGCAAAAAGAGAAAGCGTGCAGACTGTTTATGACAAATTGAATCAGGCTGCAAGGGCGGAAACGTTGGAAAGTACAGAAGTAAAGAATACTATGGTGGAATATGCTTTCCGGCACAATATGAGTATAGAGGTAATTGACCGAAATTCCAGAGAAGTGTTGGCGGTATCTTTTAACAGCTCACAAATGAAGGAGCGTTTGATTGGATATATTCTAAAGGTTCCTATGGGGATGCCGAATCAGCAGGCACCGGAGCAGGATACAGTCTTTCTGCTGATGGATATTCGAAATCAAAAGGAATATCTGGAAATGTATGGACAATTGGAGGATGGTAGTTGGTATATTATTTCTACCGCCATGGAGAGTATTCAGGACAGTGTGAAGCTGACGAATCAGTTTTTGGCTTATGTAGGTGTGATTGCTATTTTGCTGAGTTGGATTGTATCCTGGTTAGTATCGAAGCGTTTCACCCGACCGATATTGGAGTTGGCAAGCATTTCAGAGAAAATGACCCATTTGGATTTTGAGGTAAAATATCAGGGAAAAGAACGAAATGAAATCCGTCTGTTAGGCGATAATATGAATAAGCTATCAGAAGCATTGGAACAAAATATTTCTGAATTAAAGACTGCTAACAATGAACTTCAGAAGGATATCGAGAAGAAGGAACAGATGGAGGAAATGCGCAAGGATTTCCTGTCCAATGTTTCCCATGAATTAAAAACACCCATTGCACTTATACAGGGATATGCGGAAGGATTGAAGGAAAGTGTGAATGATGACCCGGAGAGCCGCGAGTTTTATTGTGAAGTAATCATGGATGAAGCCAACAAGATGAATATTATGGTGAAGAGATTGCTTACATTAAATCAGTTGGAGTTCGGAAATGATGTGGTGAGTATGGAGCGTTTTGATATCGTGGCACTGATTTCCAATTATTTGCAGTCTGCCGGTATTATGATAAAGCAAAATGAGCTGAATGTACGTATGCTACAGGAGGAACCTATTTTTGTTTGGGCAGATGAGTTTAAGACAGAAGAAGTTTTTATGAATTATTTTACAAATGCAGTAAATCATTGTGAAGGGAAGAGGGTTATTGATATTACTTTTGAGCTTCGGGAAGGTAAGGTACGCATAAATGTGTTTAATACCGGTGAACAAATACCGGAAGAAAGTATTCCTCATATTTGGGAGAAGTTTTATAAGGTGGACAAGGCCAGAACCCGTGAATATGGCGGAAGCGGGGTGGGATTGTCTATTGTGAAAGCAATTATGGAATCCATGAATCAGAAATATGGTGTGGAGAATTATAGCAATGGTGTAAAGTTCTGGTTTGAACTGGAAACCGTAAAGGAAGGATAGAATCATGGCAGAGGTGTTGCCATATAAGGAGCAATTATGTTAGAAGAAAAGAAAGAAAAAGCACTTCTGGTAGGTGTAGATACCGGTGAAGAGGTGGATTTTGAGCGTTCCATGGAGGAACTGAAGAGTTTGGCTGAAGCCTGTAATATGCAGGTAGTAGGGGTAATCACGCAAAAATTAGTGGCGGTGAACAAAGCTCTTTATGTCGGAAGCGGAAAGGTAGAGGAGATTAAAGAAGTTGCAGTAGATTGTGAAGCGGAGGTGGTGATTTTTGATAATGCATTATCTCCGTCACAGATACGTAATTTGCAGGATTTGCTGGATATGCCGATTTTGGATAGAACTACATTGATATTGGATATCTTTGCGATACGTGCACAGACAAGGGAGGCGAAGCTTCAGGTGGAAACCGCCAGATTGCAGTATTTGCTGCCACGTTTAGTGGGAATGCATGAGGCTTTGAGCCGTCAGGGCGGCGCCAGCGGTAGCATGAGTAATAAGGGTACCGGCGAAAAGAAGCTGGAGTTGGATAGGAGAAAAATCGAACATCGTATCAGTGAATTGCGAAAGGAGTTGGATGCGGTGGAGATGGATCGTCAAACACAGCGTAAGAAGCGTATGAATTCCAGAACCCCTCAGGTAGCTTTGGTGGGATATACCAATGCCGGTAAGTCTACGGTCATGAATCGTTTGGTAAGTACTTATATAGGAAACGAAGAGAAGAAGGTTTTGGAGAAGGATATGCTTTTCGCCACTCTGGAGACTTCTGTACGCAGTATTGAGACCGGGGATAACAAACCTTTCTTTTTGGTAGATACAGTTGGATTTATTCATAAACTGCCGCACGGATTGGTAAAGGCTTTTCATTCTACACTGGAAGAGGTAAAGTATGCAGATTTATTGGTACAGGTGGTAGATTTTTCGGATCCTCAGTATCGCTTGCAGATGGATGTGACTGCGGAAACGCTAAAAGAACTGGGAGCCGGAGATATCCCCATGATTGTAGTTTATAATAAAGCAGAGAGCCGGATGGAAGAGTTACCTAAAGTCAGGGATAAACAGATTTATATGTCGGCTGTTAACGGTATTGGGATGGAAGAATTGGTAGAATTGATTAAGTCTCAAGTATATGCAGACAGTCAGGATGCAGAATTTTTAATCCCTTATGAAAAGGGAGCGATTACTTCGTATTTTATGGAGAATGCTACGGTTTTGGAGCAGGAGTATCTGGAACGTGGGGTTCGGTTACGAGTGAATTGTCACAAACAGGATAGGGCGAAATATCAACAGTATTTACTATAACAAATCTTTTCCGTATTTTTAACAAATAGGAGTAATTCTGGTACCTATTGCCCTTGCAGTTTGATGGACAAATATGGTATCATAATAACTAACATTGAAAAAGAGATAGAAATTGATTGCTTTCCCTTTCATATGGTTTCTTAGAAAGGAAGGCAAGGAGGCAACTATGATGAAAAGATACGCTAGGTATATTTGCTTAATGATGATATTGATGCTTGGATTGACCGGATGTGGCAGTACCATACCGGATATGACGGATGCACAACGAGAGGCAATTAGTGAATACGCAGTAGGGTTATTATTGAAGTATGATACGAATCAGAAGAGCCGTTTGGTAGATTTATCTGCTATTGAGGAAGAGCCGGAGCCAACTGCAACACCTGTGCCACAGCCGACAGCTACTCCGGAACCTTCGGGTATGGATGAAGTAGTAGATACTCCTGTTATAGAGAAGGAGGATGCGTCTGTTACAGAAGGCGGGGATATTAAGACTGCTTTAGGGTTGCCGGAAAGTATTTCACTGGAATATGTAGATTGTCAAGTGGTAGAAAAATATGTAGATGTTGTAGATGAGACCTTGGTGATTGAAGCTGAGGAGAACAAGAAAATCTTGGTATGTAATTTTGTATTTGTGAACGATGGAGCAGAAAAGCAGAGTGTAGATATGCTGAAAGAGAATATTAAGTATGTCTTAAATGTGGATGGAAAAACGGTTCATTGTTTGGTAACTATGCTTAGTAATGATTTGACGACCTACATGGGAATATTGGATGCAGACGAATCACGAAAGGTAGTAGTATTGGCAGAATGTGAGGAAGAAATGCTGAAAGATACCTCGGTAATTTATTGGCAAGTGGAGCGAGGCGAGGAGACCGCTAGCATTCAGGTACAATAATATAGTGACGGAATCATAGGGAAAGTGAAAAGACATGTGTTTGAGTTTTAGGCTCAAATGCATGTTTTTTAAATTGTACAAAAAAACGCAAAAATTTTGAAAATAAGGTGTTGACAAATAAAAATCCAAGTGATATACTCAATTTCGTTGCTGAGCGAACTAAGAAATCAGATGCTCAAAAGCAACAGAATTAATTAAAAAATTAATTCAAAAAAGCTGTTGACAAAGTGAGATGCTTGTGCTATTCTAAACAAGCTGTCGCTGAGACAGACGATGAAACTTGCAAACAAGTTTCAGGCGACTTCGAAGAAGTCGTTGAGACATAACAATGTCTCTTGGAACCTTGACAAATAAACAACAATGCAACCTTGAAAATTCTCGCGATAAAAATTT
>JAZQEK010000074.1:0-70382 GCA_045538995.1 Acetatifactor sp.
CCAAGGGTTGGGCTGTTCGCCCATTAAAGCGGTACGCGAGCTGGGTTCAGAACGTCGTGAGACAGTTCGGTCCCTATCCGGCGTGGGCGTAGGATATTTGAGAGGAGCTGTCCTTAGTACGAGAGGACCGGGATGGACTGACCTCTGGTGTATCGGTTGTCCTGCCAAGGGCATGGCCGAGTAGCCAAGTCGGGAAGGGATAAACGCTGAAGGCATCTAAGCGTGAAGCCCCCCTCAAGATGAGATATCCCATACGCAAGTAGTAAGACCCCTTGAAGACGACAAGGTTGATAGGTCAGAGGTGTAAGTGCAGTAATGCATGTAGCTGACTGATACTAATAGGTCGAGGGCTTGACCAGAAGGTTAGGGTTGTTAAAGAATGTCAGAAAAGTATTTTAGTGTGTAGTTTTGAAGGTACAATATTTTTGTATCTAAATGGCCCGGTGGCTCAGCTGGTTAGAGCGCCGCCCTGTCACGGCGGAGGTCGAGGGTTCGAGTCCCTTCTGGGTCGTTTGATGGGGTCTTAGCTCAGCTGGGAGAGCATCTGCCTTACAAGCAGAGGGTCACAGGTTCGAGCCCTGTAGGCCCCATTTATTCATTTAATAGAATTGAAAAATGCCGATATGGCTCAATTGGCAGAGCAGCTGATTTGTAATCAGCAGGTTGGGGGTTCGAGTCCCTCTATCGGCTTAATGGTGTAAACCATTATGGATGGATTCCCGAGTGGCCAAAGGGGACAGACTGTAAATCTGCTGCAAATTGCTTCGGTGGTTCGAATCCACCTCCATCCATTTGCTTCATAAAATATTATGAAGTGCATATAATTTAATATCGCGGGGTGGAGCAGTCTGGAAGCTCGTCGGGCTCATAACCCGAAGGCCGTAGGTTCAAATCCTGCCCCCGCTACTCAGACTTATTAGTCTAAATGCCCAGATAGCTCAGTTGGTAGAGCAGAGGACTGAAAATCCTCGTGTCACTGGTTCGATTCCGGTTCTGGGCATTTTCGCTGTCCTTTTTTGGGGTGGAATAAAAAATATACTGTATGGGATACTAGCTCAGTCGGTAGAGCACTTGACTTTTAATCAAGTTGTCGGGGGTTCGAATCCCCCGTGTCTCACTAAGATTAAAAAACCGGAAATTCTTGAAATGAATCATAAGAATTTCCGGTTTCTTTTTTAAAATACGAACTGTTGCATAAGTATTCCTAATTTAATATAGTTTCCCATTGTTTCACAAACTCTTCTATGGTATCTTCATAATCTTCTGATTTATGAAATAATTCATATGGTGAGTATCTTAATTTTTTATCCTCTTCCCTTAATTCCAGGATAAAGTCTTTGATAAAATCACCCCCATATACAATATATCTGTTGGTATTAGGAAATCTTTCATCTATAGCAGCATTTAAAATGTTAATAAAATCATGTATATTTGACATAAAACAAGCTCCTGTTTTACCCCTTATACGAAATATACAGCTAACCGGGAAGCTTCGAAAAGGGAGTTAAATATCAATAAAAATTATTCTTCATGTTCCTTCTTTTTATCAATTTCCTCCATCAATCCGGCAGTAATGATACTGGCAGGTAATGCAATAATAGCAATGCCGAATATAGAGGAAATCATGGTCACGATTTTGCCGGCTGTGGAAACCGGATATATATCTCCGTAACCCACAGTGGTTAATGAAACTGTTGCCCAGTAGATGGCATCGAAGAAATTATCAAAGGATTCCGGTTCCACATTAATAATAATTAACGCAGAAATCAATATGTAACCAACGGCTATGGTACAGACGGAGAGCAGCGCTTCCTTCTGGCGTTTGAAAATATTGATAATGGTCAGGATACTGCTGGAGTATCGTACGATTTTGAATACACGCAAAATCCGGAAGGAGCGTAGCAGGCGGAATATCTTGAACAAACGTAAACCGCTGTGAAGTACGGTAATGGACGGCAAAATAGAGAGTAAATCAATGATTGCCATGGGGGTAAAAGGGTAAAGGATAAAAGATAATAATTTCCCTTTTTGAAGTTTATAGTCTGCAGTCGCCCATCGGAAAAGGTAATCAATAATAAAAATGATCACAGTAATTCTTTCAATATGGATAAAGAAAGGAAAAGGTGTTTTAAAGGCTAGGGGGATGGTGCTCAATATAATAACAATCATCATGAATATATCATAAACTTTACTTAACACATCATCTTCTTTCGATAATTCAATAATTTCAAATATCCTTTTTCTCATAATAGTAACACCTCTATTTAGTGGTTAAATATTTTTTCTTAATTTTAGAATTTTTAGCATAAAAAGTCAATATGAAGGAGGATTTGATGTTATAATGTAGGTAAGTCGTTTTGGAAAAGGGGCATATCGGAGCAACTATTTGCAAAGATAAGGGATTGGTAGATACTCATATAGAAGCAGAGGAATATACAGATAAGGAGGAAGCAATCATGATAGTTTGTTGTATTTGCGGTAAGAAGCTGGGAAGGAATGTAGAGGGACATGCATTTTCTGCAAAATATAATCAGCTGCGGTTGTGTAATACGTGCCATACCTATCAAGAGAATTTAAGAGTAAATACGGAAGGAAACATAGAGGTTATTCAAAAAAGTAAGGAATATTTTGAGGACTATTTATATATGAAATTAGTAGCGGCTTCGGCCAGGGAACCATTGCAGCAGTTATTGCAGGGAACCGAAGAAGCGATACGGGAAAGTTTGAGATATCGTTATAAGAATAAAAGCATTCCGGCGACTACCGGAAATGGTTTTGAAGGGTATCGGATGACAGATTACAAGGGTGTTATCAGTGGCGAGGTTGTGTTAAATGTGAATGCATTGACTGAATTGGCCGGACAAATCAGTGATATTAGCGGCAAAACCAACAGTATCGTGGAACAGAAGATTAGCGATGCCAAGGAAGAGGCTTTGGAGAATTTGAAACAAAAAGCAGTATTGGAAGGTGGGAATGCTGTGCTGGGGGTGAGCTTTTGTATTACCAATTTGTTGGATAATATGCTATTGGTTTCTGCAAATGGTACGGCTGTTGTGGTTGAAAAGTAGAATGTATCAAAAGTACCAGAAACGAATTTGCGTGTAGAAATTGACAAATTTATCCTCATAAGTTAGTATAATAGTATACACAAATACTAGGCATTGGAGGTATTGTATGAAAAAGATGAAGAATATGAAACTAAAAGAACGATTGACTAAGAGCTTTATTTTTGCGGTGGTACTTGCCAGTATTGCCGGATTGTTGGCGGCAGTTTTGATGCTGGTGATGGATGCCAGATATAGCAAGGCATTGGAATTGAATGGCTTCATTCAGGGCGATTTGGGTGAGTACAATTCTTATCTGAACAAAGGCGGTGCTTTGGCAAGGGATATTATCATGTTGACGGACGAAGGGGAGATTGCACAGATACAGAAGGAATTGCAAGAGGTAGATAGTAAGGTTGATTATTATTTTTCGGAATTCGAGCATAAGCTGGAGAACGATGAGGAAAGAGCTTTGACCAGCTTGATTCAGGAGAAATATCCCCAGTATCTCGCAGCCAGAGAGGAAACCATTGCGGCTGGTATGAAGAATCATGATGAGGTGGCGTTGCAGCAGTTCCGTCATGAGGCATTGCCGCTTTTGCAGGAGGTAATGGATGCTGCAGATAAACTGATTGCCATGAATATTGAAATGGGTGATGCAGTATCCAGAGATTTATCTCTATTCAGTATTATTATGATAGTTATCGTGTTGGTGGTAATCATAATCGCAGTGATTGTTGCTATGAGAATGGCAGTGGCTACGGCAAAGGATATTCATGATTCTGCAGAAAAGATGGAAGATGCTATGGAGAAGTTGGCAGAAGGTGACTTAAGCGTGCATGTTCAGATAGAATCCAAGGATGAATTCGGTGAAATGGCAGAGCATTTTAACAGTGCCGTAGAGAAGCTGCATTTGTATATTGATACGATTAAGTTTGGTTTAACAGAGGTTGGTGCCGGTAATTTCGCAGTACGTCCGCCTATTGAGTTCCATGGTGATTTCGTAGCATTGAAGGATGCAATCGTACATATTACAGAGTCTTTGAGTGATACCATGCGTGAGATTAACGATGGTTCCGAACAGGTGGCTTTGGGTGCGGAACAGTTGGCTGAAAATGCACAGACTTTGGCAGAAGGTGCTACTACACAGGCTGCAGCTATTCAGGAATTAACTGCTACTATCGAAAATGTTACAAACGCAGCAGAGTTCAGTGCGAAGCAGGCAGATGAATCTTACAGAAATGCAGAAAGCTTTGCACAGCTGGCAGAGCAGTCCAGTCAGGAAATGGAGCTTTTGACACAGGCAATGCAGCGTATTACGGATACTTCCAAGGAAATCGAAAATATTATTGCAGAAATCGAAGATATCGCTTCTCAGACCAATTTGCTTTCTCTGAATGCATCTATTGAAGCGGCAAGAGCAGGTGAAGCAGGAAGAGGCTTTGCAGTAGTGGCAGATCAAATTGGTAAGCTGGCAACTGATAGTGCCAAGTCCGCAGTCAATACCAATAGCTTGATTGCGAAGTCATTACAGGAAATTCAGGCTGGTAATGAAATTACGAAGAAGACCGTGGCTGCATTGCAGGAGGTTATCTTGGGAATTCGAGCATTGGCAGATTCCGCACAGCAGAGCAGAGAGCTTTCCGCAGAACAGGCAAATACCATGGAGCAGGTACAGCAGGGTATTATTCAGATAGCAGACGTAGTACAGAGCAATTCGGCATCCGCAGAAGAAACTTCTGCTACCAGTGAAGAGCTTTCCGCACAGTCTCAGAACCTGAAGGCGATGGTAGATCAGTTTGTACTGTTGGAGAAGGATGAGTATGGGAGTGTGTAAGGGTAGTGTATGACTGCCTTGAGGTTA
This sequence comes from Acetatifactor sp., assembly GCA_045538995.1. Lineage (GTDB taxonomy): Bacteria > Bacillota > Clostridia > Lachnospirales > Lachnospiraceae > Acetatifactor. The sequence continues at coordinate 4,909 of JAZQEK010000074.1, forward strand.
GATACATAAGTCCATGCTTTCCTTTGGATGTACAAGGAGGCAAACTGGGATAGAAATATAGTATAAAAACAGAAACGGGTTACTGTAGGAATGCAGTAACCCGTTCGCAATTTATAATTCTAACCCTTCCATTTCCGTCAAAATCTCCTCCAACACATCCAAAGCATCTTGTATGGGCTGAGGGGTTTCTAAATTCACTCCGGCAATCTTGAGTAGTTCTACCGGAGACTTGGTACAGCCGCCGGAGAGGAATTCTTTGTAAGCAGCTACCGCAGGGGCACCATTCTTTAGGATATTTCGGGCAATGGCTACGGCACTGGTGAAGCCGGTAGCGTACTGGTATACATAGAAATTGTAGTAGAAGTGCGGGATACGTGCCCATTCTACAGCGATTTCCGGGTCGGATATCATGTCCGGACCATAGTATTTACAATTCAAATCATAGTAGATTTTACTCAGTACATCCGCAGTCAGACTTTCGCCGGATTCCGCCAAGCGATTGGTTTCCTTTTCGTATTCCGCAAACATGGTCTGGCGGTAGACGGTGCCTTTGAAGCTGTCCAGATAGTGATTCAGCAGGTAAGCTCGTTCTTTTTTATCGGTGGTGTTTTGTAACAAATATTCCATGAGCAGGATTTCGTTACAGGTGGAAGCTACCTCTGCCACGAAAATTTTATAATCCGCATAAATAAAAGGTTGTGTGCTGTTGGACAGGTAGGAATGGATGGCATGCCCCATTTCGTGTGCCAAGGTAAACATATTGTCCAAGGTATCGTTATAATTCAATAATACATAAGGGTGTGTGCCATAGGCTCCGGCAGAGTAGGCACCGCTACGTTTTCCTACATTTTCATACACATCTATCCAGCGGTTTTGGAAGCCTTCCTCTACCAGCTTCAGATAGTCTTCCCCCAAAGGTGCCAGTGCCTTTAAGACAGTAGCTTTTGCTTCCTCATAGGATACCTTTTTCGCAGAGTCGGGTAGCATAGGAGTATAAATATCGTACATGTGAAGCTCCTCTACTCTCAGTAATTTCTTTCGCAGGGAGACATAGCGGTGGAGCTTATCCAGGTTCTTGTTTACCGTTTCAATCAGGTTCTCATATACGGCAGGAGACACATTGTTAGCATTTACGGCAGCTTCCAGCGTAGAAGCGTAGTTACGCATTTTAGCATGGAAAATCTGCTTTTTCACCTGACCGCTGTAAAGGCTGGCAATGGTATTTTTGTACCGGTCATAGGTATGATAAAGCTTTTCAAAGGCTTCTTTTCTGACACGTCTGTCGCCGGATTGTAACAGGGCAATAAAGCGTCCGTGGGTAATCCGCACTGTTTCACCGTTTTCATCCTCCATCTCAGGAAAGCTTAGGTCCGAATTGTTAAAGATGGAGTAGGTCTGGGAAGGAATACGTCCCATTTCGCTGCTCATAGCCATAACCTTTTCCAGTTCTGTAGAGAGACGATGGGGCTTGAGACGTTGTATTTCTACAATTTGACCACGGTACTTTTCTAAGTCAGGCATTTCTGCAAAAAATCTTTCTAAAGTAGCGGTATCCGCTTCCAAAATCTCCGGTTCCAAAAAGGACAAGGTGCTGTTTATATTGGAAAGGATGGAATGCAGCTTCTGGCACATAGCCTGATGTTTGGTATCTGAGGTGTCTTGGTCGCTGAGTCGACTGGCATAATTCATGGTTAAGTCTGCCAGCTGTCCTATCTTTTCGTTTTGTTCCAGAGTTGCCAGTAGGCTGGGAGCACATTCACATACAATGCCCTCCATGGTGCTTAGCTCCTGTGTCATTTCCTGTAATCTTTGGACATCGGCTTCCCATGCCGCAATATCCGGATACATATCGGCCAGATTCCAAGTGAATTCCACCGGTACCTGATCTCGCTTTAACAATTCCTTTGCCATGTCATATCCTCTTTTCTTAGTTACTTCTTTGCCAAGGTCTGCATTATGATAGCGGGGAAGGTGCAGACCGTTTGCTCGTTAATAGGGCAAAACCAAATGCCTGTCACGCAGTGCTTGGTTTTTGGGTGCAAACTCGCAAACCCTTATTTACATTATATAATGTAATATGTGTTTGGGCAAACAGATTTATTCCGGGAGGTGGAAACAGAAAAAAATTGAAAAAATCCGTTATATAGTCTACAATAAGAAAAGGTCTTCTGATAGATAAGAAGTATTCGTAGAAAACTTAGGAGTACAGTATGGATAGAAGAGAACGCAAAGTACAACGCATGATGAAGAGGAAGAAACTAAACAGGCAGATACGGGAAGCGGCACCGGATATTTTGGCTTCTGAGAATTTTCAGAGTACCAAGGGGCATATTCAGCATGGTACGGTGACGGTGAACAGTCATTGTATCAATGTAGCCAGACATAGTATACTGCTTTCGAAAGCCTTAGGTGTGAAGTGTAATCAGCGGGAAATGATACGAGGTGCTCTGTTGCACGATTATTTTTTGTATGACTGGCATGATGAGGAGCATATCAATCCTTTTCGGTTACATGGTTTTTTTCATCCGGGGATTGCTTTGAAAAATGCTTCCGCAGAGTATGATTTGACAGAGCGGGAGAAGGAAATCATCCGAAAGCATATGTGGCCTTTGACGGTGGTACCACCTATGTGCAGAGAGGCTTGGATCGTAACAGCTGCAGATAAATGGGTTTCTCTCATGGAAACCTTACATGTTCATAAGGGACGAGGTGCAGTGGTTATGGAGAAGCAAAAGGATATCAATTCATAAAATGACTTTATAAAGGATAACAATATTGGGTATATTATTTGACAAGCTAACTGAATATGGAAAGAGTGATTATTACCCCTATCATATGCCGGGGCATAAGAGACAGTCTATGGGAGCACTTCCCATGGAATGGTCTGCCACGGATATTACAGAGATAGACGGCTTTGACAATCTGCATGATGCACAGGGTATATTGCAGGAAATACAGCAGAAGGCGGCAAAGGCCTATGATGCAGAAGAGAGCTTTTATTTGGTAAACGGCAGCACTTGTGGTATTTTAAGTGCCATCAGTGCGGTGGTACCTTTTGGAGGGGAATTGTTAATGGTGCGGAATTGTCACAAGGCAGTGTATCACGCTGCCTATTTGCGACAGCTTCGGTTGCACTATATTTATCCTCACGTTAAGACAGATTTTGACCTTTGTGAGGCAGTGACAGTTAAGCAGGTGGAGCGGGCACTACAGGAATATCCGGGGGTGTCAGCGGTATTGGTCGTTTCCCCTACTTATGAGGGAAGAATTGCGGATATTGAGGATATTGCTCGGGTAGTGCATGAAAAAGGCGTGCCATTGATAGTGGATGAAGCACATGGAGCACATTTGGGTTTTGCACCGCAGTTTGCTGCAAACAGTGCCCGGCTGGGAGCCGATTTGGTCATCAACAGTGTGCATAAGACCTTGCCGGCAATGACTCAGACTGCTCTTTTGCATGTGAATGGCAGACTGGTGAACCGGGAGAGGCTGAAGCGTTTCCTGCGCATTTATCAAACCAGCAGTCCTTCCTATGTGATGATGTCGTCTATTGAGGAAGCAGTGGATAAGGCTGCGGAAGGGAAAGATTTTGAGACCTTTGCAGTGAAGTGGCAAAGGTTGTTGCAGGATTTGCAGGGATGTAAGTGCTTGCGAATATTGCCTCAAATGCAGGAATGTATTCAAAAACAGCATGATATTGGAAAATTAATCTTATCTGTGAGCGGTACAGAATTGTCGGGACAGCAATTTTATGATATGCTGTTAAAAGACTATCATTTACAGGCGGAAATGGTTTGCGACGGCTATGTGCTTTGTATGTTTACTATGGCAGACGGACCGGAAGCCTATGAGAGGCTGAAGGAAGCCTTGTTGGAAATCGACGCACGACTGACAGTGACAAGGGAGCGAAAGGGCTCCTGTTTGCAGGAAGAAAGTTTCACTTATTTAGAAGCGAAGCTGCCTCTCCACGAAGCATGGGAGTTGGAGCAGGAAAGGATATCGCTTGAGGAAGCAGAGGGTAGACTGGCAGGGGAGTTTGTGAACCTGTATCCTCCGGGAACGCCTATTGCCGTACCGGGCGAGTGTCTGACAGCGGAAGTGATTTCTGTTATAAAGAGCTATCTGGCAGGAGGTTTGACAGTTCAGGGAATTGCAGCAGACGGCAGTGTGGCAGTATTAAAACAATAATAATATTTCGTAAAAATAGAAAGGGACAGTTATGAGAAAGACAAAAATTATTTGCACAATCGGACCATCCAGTGAAAGTGAAGAGCGTTTGAAGGAGCTCATGCAGGCAGGCATGAATGTTGCCCGCTTCAACTTTTCCCATGGAACCCATGAGGAGCAGAGAGGAAAATATGAGCGTTTTGTAAAGGTAAGAGAGGAATTGGGAATGCATGTGGCATCCCTGATTGATACCAAGGGACCGGAAATTCGTCTGCGCGATTTCGAAGGCGGTAAGGTAGAACTGGTAGCAGGACAGACCTTTACCCTTACCACAGAAGAGATTTTGGGAACTAATGAGCGAGCTACTATTTCTTATAAGAATTTGAAGAACGATATTTCCGTAGGAACTACTATTTTGATTGATGATGGTTTGATTGAGATGAAGGTTGAGGAAATCAAGGGTGAGGAGATTATTTGCCATGTTATCAATGGTGGCTTCGTATCCAATCACAAGGGTGTAAATGTACCTGGAGCGATTCTCTCCATGCCTTATATCAGCGATGTGGATCGTGCGGATATTGAGTTTGGTGCAGAGATGGGCTTTGACTTTTTGGCGGCTTCCTTTGCACGTACCAAGGAGGACATTCTGGAGGTGCGTAAGATTCTGGATGCCAAGGGCAGTGATATGAAGATTATTGCCAAGATTGAAAATATGCAGGGTATTGAAAATGTTGAGGACATTCTGACCGTGGCAGATGGTATCATGGTAGCTCGTGGTGACATGGGTGTAGAAATTCCTCTGGCAGAGGTTCCTGTACTTCAGAAGCGTTTGATCAAGCTGGCTGTAGCAAGAGGTAAGCATGTTATTACGGCTACTCAGATGTTGGAGTCCATGATCAAGAACCCCAGACCTACCAGAGCAGAGGCAACGGATATTGCCAATGCAATTTATGACGGAACCACAGCAATCATGCTTTCCGGTGAGACTGCAGCAGGTGCATATCCGATTGAAGCAGTTACTACCATGGCAAGAATCGCAGAGGTAGCAGAGAGTGATATTGATTATCGTAGCAGAATGTACCGCTTCGGAGTAGAGAATCACACGGATACCACTACTGCGATTTCCTTCGCAACCTGTAGTATTGCTATGGATATTCAGGCAGCAGCGATTATTACCGTTACCCTGTCCGGATTTACCGCAGAGATGGTTGCCAGATACAAGCCGGATTGTCAGATTATCGGTTGTAGTACCGAACCACAGGTATGCCGCCAGATGAATTTGTTGTTTGGTGTGAAGCCGATTTCCATTGATAAGGAGTATTCTGCGGATGTACTGTTCGTGCACGCAGCAGAAGAGGCAAAGAGAGCAGGCTATGTAAAGAGTGGCGACACGGTAGTTATTACCGCAGGTATGCCTCTGGGTGTTGCCGGAAAAACAAATATGATACGTGTATTAGAGGTTAAGTAAGTATGGGAAAAATAATCTGCCTGATGGGGAAGAGTTCCACGGGAAAGGATACTATTTTCAAAAAGTTAATGAAGAGAACGGAATTAAAACTGAAACGAATTGTTCCTTATACCACTCGTCCCATGCGTGAGGGAGAAGAAGAAGGAGTAGAGTATCATTTTACCGACGAAGCAGGATTTTGGAAGCTGAAGGAGGAGGGCAGGGTCATTGAAGACCGTGCTTATGATACGGTGCATGGGCTGTGGAGATATTTTACGGTGGCAGATGATTCCATAGATTTGGAAAACAACAATTATTGCCTGATTGGTACGCTGGAGGCATATGTGAATATCCGGGACTACTTTGGTGCGGACAAGGTATTGCCTGTACTAATCGAGCTAAAGGACGGGGAAAGACTGCAAAGAGCCCTGAACCGGGAAAAGAAGCAGGACAATCCCAAATATGAAGAAATGTGCCGGAGATTTCTGGCAGACAGTAAGGATTTCAGTGAGGAGAAGATTGCGGCAGCAGGCATTCAGAGACGTTTTTACAACGGCTCTCTGGAGGCTTGCCTCCGCACCATCATTACATACGTCAGCGAAAGCACAGAGCCGGTCAGAAATAGTTGATCAAACACTGAATGAAATCCCCCAACCTGTCGATATAATAGTTGCAGTTATATTGCGAGTGCAAATTTTTGTGAAAGCCATAGGGGCATAGACCGGGGAAGGAGGCAGTAGCGTATGGATATAAAAGTGAATCAAATACAGCAACCTACACCGGTTGAGCATACTGCCCAGGTCAGTCAGGGAGACCCTACCTTTAAGTTTACTCTTGCCAGCCATATTGAGGAAGCTGAATTGCAGACCAGACTGCAGGGGCTTATGCTGGCGATTACCGAAGAGGGAGAAAAGCTTGCTAAACGTAAGGATTTGCGGGATTTGAAACATTATCGGGGACTGGTGAAGGAATTTTTGAATGAAATCGTCAGTCGCTCCCACGAATTTACCAGAGAGAATTTCCTGGACCGAAGAGGACGCCACAGAGTTTATGGTATCATCCGACTGGTGGATGAGAATCTGGACGCCCTTGCCCAGGAGCTAATGAAGGACGAGAAGGACAATCTGAAAATACTCTCCACCATCGGAGAAATCAGAGGACTATTATTGGATATATTTACATAATTTATATATGCGGTTACTCGAGCGACATGGTTAGTATCCTATACGAACACGCTTGCGCTCGGTGTCCGACGTAACAGTGCTAAACTCGAAAAAACCTCGTTAAGCACTGACGTCTCCCAACGGTTCTTTATAGGACACTAACCATGCCACTTCGGTGATCGTATATATAAATCATGAAAAGGAGGGTTTCTATGGCAGGATTTCAGGATATTATCGGACAGGAGCAGATAAAGGAGCATTTGCAGAATGCACTTTCTACCGGCAAGATTTCCCATGCCTATATTTTGAATGGAGAAAAGTCCAGCGGTAAGGAATTTATTGCGAAGCTTTTTGCCATGACCTTACAATGTGAGGCAGGTGGCACAGAGCCTTGTAATGAGTGTCGTTCCTGTAAACAGACTCTGTCGAAAAATCAGCCGGATATTATTTATGTTTCTCATGAGAAGCCCAACACCATCAGTGTAGATGATATTCGTGCACAGGTGAACAACGATGTGGCAATCAAGCCGTACAGCAGTAAATATAAGGTATATATTATCAGTGAGGCGGAGAAGATGACACCGCAGGCACAGAATGCGATTTTGAAAACCTTGGAGGAGCCGCCGGCATATGCAGTGATACTGTTACTGGTGTCCAACATCAATTCTTTATTACCTACTATTCTCAGCCGCTGTGTGACTCTGAATATGAAGCCGGTACGTGACGAGCTGGTGAAGCGTTATCTCATGGAAACCTTGAAGGTGCCGGACTATAAGGCAGACGTGTGTGTGGCATTTGCCCGTGGTAATGTGGGCAAGGCGAAGCTGTTAGCATCCTCAGAGGAATTTGATAATATTAAGTCTGAGGCTTTGTCTCTGCTGAAATATATCAAAGAGATGGAAATGCAGGAAATCATCGCAGCCATCAAGAAAATCAATGAGTACAAGCTGGAGATACAGGATTATTTTGATATTATTTCTATCTGGTACAGGGATGTACTGTTATTCAAGGCAACCAACGATGCCAACGAGCTGGTATTTCGGGAAGAGACTCCTACTATCCGTAAGGTGGCAGGCAGATGCAGCTATGAGGGCATTGAACGAGTGATACAGGCACTTTCCACAGCAAAGAAGCGTCTGGATGCCAATGTAAATTTCGATTTGGTGATGGAGCTGTTGCTTTTGGAAATACAGGAAAACGGTTAAAAAAGTCGAAAGACTTTTAAAATAAAAAGAAGGAGAATTTTTATGAAGAAGTATGTAGCGGAATTTATTGGTACAGCAGTTTTGGTAACTCTTGGCTGTGGTACCGCAATGTTAGTAGGCTGTGATGCCGCCAATGGAGGCGGATATATTTTGACCGCTTTGGCGTTTGGTTTGGTAATCGTAGGTATGGCTTACTGTGTAGGAAATGTTTCCGGATGTCACATCAATCCCGCAGTTTCCTTGGGAGTACTCATGAGTGGCGGTATGACTACAAAGGATTTTGTAGGTTATATTGTGTCACAGTGCTTGGGCGCATTGGCAGGTGCAGGACTTCTGGCTGCTATCTTTGGTCTGGGCGGTGTTACTGACATGACCGGAGGTTTTGGCTCTAATGGACTGGCTGGTGTGAACGGAAGCATCGTAGCAGGTTTACTGGTGGAAGTGGTATTGACTTTTATCTTTGTCATGACCATCCTCGGCGTTACCAGCAAGAAGGCCGGTCACGGTTCCTTTGGCGGCTTAGTTATCGGTTTGACCTTGACCTTAGTACATATTTTAGGTATTGGTTTAACAGGAACCTCTGTAAACCCTGCAAGAAGTATCGGACCTGCTATCGTAGCAGCGATTTCCGGAAATACCGCACCGATTGCATGTGTATGGGTATTTATCGTAGGACCTTTGGTAGGTGCCGCTTTGGCAGCAGTGGTTTATAAGTACATGGCAAGTGAACAGTAATATAATAGTGATATTCTGATATAAAAGGGCTCGGTTGAGCCCTTTTTGTTTGCCAAAATCAGATATGTCTGCCTGAAAAATGTTCAAATATTACAAGTTGTTTCAGATTTTTAAATTGTTCCCCCTTGCAAGAGGTGGTATCATTAAGGTAAGCGTAGTAGAGGAGGTATAGGGCTTATGAAAGGATGGAAAGGAAGTTTGATGCTTGCCACGGCAACGACGTTGTTGTTTGTTGCTTGTGGGGCAAAGGAGGAGACAGAAAATATGGGTGTAACAGCTTCTTCGCAGATGACAGAGGGAACAGAAGAAATGGAAAGCAGTACTGTTGAGGCTACACAAAGCCCGGAAGAAGAGAAAACACTGTTACCGGGGAGAGAAATGGTAGACCCAGCAGATATAATATATGCAGACAGTTACCAGTTTGAAAAACTAACCTATGGGGAAACAGAAGAGGTAGAGTTTACCTGTCTGCTGGAAGCGGAACATGCATCGGTGGCAGAGGGGATTTCTGTGAAGACAGACAAGGCCGGTTATAGTGGAGAAGGTTATCTGGATATTTCGGATAATACTGCCTTTCGCATGGAAGTGGAGATACCGGCAAGTCAGTTTTATAAGCTTACAGTGAGACATTGTGCAGGCGACCATAAGGAAAATCCTTTGCTTTTCAACGGACAGAAGGCTCTGGACATTTATTCGGAAAAAGGTGACTGGGTGGAAACAACGGTAAACGGTGTTTTTCTGGAAAAGGGTGTGAATGAAATCACCTTGGGTGCCGGCTGGAGTTGGTTTTCGCTGGATAGTATTTTGATTGAAAAGGGAGAGGCTCTCAGTGATACTCTTTATGAAAAGGTAAGTGAGACCCTGAGTAATCCTTATGCGAATTTGAAGACGCAGAATATTTACCAGTATTTAAAGGCAGTGTATGGCAAGCGAACCCTTACCGGACAGTGTACCAATTATGGTACCAACACAGAGACGGATGCTTTGTACTTGGGTCTGGGGAAATACCCGGCAGTAAGAACCTTTGATTTTATATACGATTCCATGAGCTTTTGTAAGAACATGCCCAAAGCAACGGATGTGAAGCTGGCGATTGACTGGAGCAAGGAGGGTGGTCTGGTGGCATTTGACTGGCACTGGTATGCCCCCTGCAAGGAGTGTGCTTTTTATGCAAAGGACACCTCCTTTACCTTGAGTAATGCAGTCACAACAGAGGATATCGCTTTGCTGGATTATAGCGAGATACAGGCACTTTATGCAGAAGGAAAGGTCACTGTAGAGACCGTGTTACTGGTGGCAGACATTGATAATATTTCCAAGCTCATGCAACGAATGGAGGATGAGAATGTAACCGTACTGTGGAGACCCCTTCACGAAGCCAGCGGTGGCTGGTTCTGGTGGGGAGCTTCCGGTCCGGAAGCCTATCAGTGGCTTTGGAAGCTGCTTTACGAGAGAATGACAAACTATCATGGACTGGATAATCTGATTTGGGTATGGAATGCTCAGAAAGAAGATTGGTATCCGGGCGATGAATACTGTGATATTGTGAGCATTGATATTTATAACAGTGCCTATGATTATGGTGCATGCCCCAGTACTTTTGAGGATTTGGCGAGCTGGGCAAACAATGGCAAGCTGGTGACTTTGAGTGAATGTGCGACTATGCCGGACCCGGATATGATTATCAGGGACAATGCTTACTGGCTCTGGTTTGCAGTATGGAACTGGGACTACATCGTAGTAAATGGTACCACAGAGCTTTCGGATGCGTATACCTCCTTTGAAATGATGGAGAAGGTGTATAATAGTGAGCTAATGATTACCAGAGAGGAATTGCCGAAGTTCGAGTAGGTTTTATAGGTAATATGGTATCACAGCAAAGGTATATTGAAGCAGCCTAAAGTGAAATAGAAGATTATTTTAAGGAGAGTGGATAATGCGTATTATATTTGTGCGGCACGGACATCCGGATTATGTGAATGATTGTTTAACCCCCTTGGGGCATAAGCATGCCAAAGCAGTGGCAGAACGATTAAAAGAGGAACCCATTGAAAAGATTTTTTCATCAACCTGTGGACGTGCCATGGAAACCGCAGGTCATATTGATGAGAACTTTTCCCACGGAATTATAAAATTGGATTTTATGCGGGAAATCAGTTGGGGTTCTATGGATAATACAGAAATTTTTTGTGACGGGCATCCGTGGTCAACATCGGATTATATCGTAGAACAGGGATTAGATCTTTTAAACAAAGAGTGGAGAAGTGACAAGCTTTATCATAACAATAAAGTAGTGGCTTCGGCGGATTTTTTGACAGAGCGGTTCGATAAATGGCTGGCAGAGCTTGGCTATATAAGAGAGGGTGACTATTATCGGGTTGGAAAAGTGAAGTACCAAACCATTGCTTTGGTAAGCCATGGCGGAGCATCCTCAGCAGCACTGGCACGTTTGTTTAATCTGCCGTTTCCGTTTGTATGCTCAGCTATTTGTCCGGACTATACGGCAGTAACGGTAGTATCTTTTTCGGAGAAGGAAGGTGCACTTATCGCACCTAAATTTGAGATTATGAATGATACAAGACACATTATGGGCATAGATTGTGAAACTAAGGAAAGGGTTTATTGTTGAGAAAGAGGAAATAGGGCGGAGTTGATGTCATGAGAAAAAGCACCCTAAATGTTACATTATGCACGTGAAAATAGGTTCCGGTAAAAAGCATAGTGGAATAAAATGAAGGGGTAATAAGGAGGAGGGGGTATACATGACTACAGGGGAAAAAATAGCAGCTCTTCGCAAGAAAAAGAACATGACACAGGAGCAGCTTTCAGAGCTTTTACAGGTTTCCAGACAGTCTGTGTCCCGTTGGGAGATGGACGCCGCATTTCCGGAAACAGAGAAGCTGATTAAATTGAGCAAGCTCTTGGATTGCAGTATTGACTATTTATTGAATGAGGAGTTGCAGGAGGAGACGGAAGGGAAGAAGGGAGTTTTACCACGGGATTGTGCGAAATTTATCCGGGAATGCGGGTATTTCTTTTTGGCCACTTCTTATAAAGATAAGCCCAAGCTGCGACCCATGGGTATGATTTACGGCAATGACAAAGCCTTATATATCGCCACGGATAAGCGGAAAAATGTTTATAAAGACCTGATAAACAATCCGCAGGTGGAGCTGGCCAGCTATAGTCTCAGTACCCGCAAATGGATTCGTATCAATGGTAATATGAAGCCGGAGACTTCTCAGAAGATGAAAGAGGAGATGATGGACATGTATCCTATGATAAAGCAGGAATATGCCGGCGAGGAAGAAATCTATCTGGTGATTTTTAAGTTGGTTATGGATGCGGTTACCATTTACTAAGGAATAGAACAACAAAACGCTGTTGGAATGGGCGAAACCGGTAATTCTTACCATGAGTGGAAGAAGAGCTGGCTAATCTGGAGGAAAGCAAAGATGGAGAAATTAACACAAATCACAGCAGATATTATGAAGGAGCGTTTCGGGAAGGACAGTATAATCGCTCTGGCAACCGTAGGAGATGGCATGCCTTATGTACGATATGTGAATGCCTATTATGAGGATGGTGCTTTTTACATTATTACCTATGGACGTTCCAACAAAATGAAGCAGATAACACAAAATCCGGTAGTGTCTATTGCCGGGGACTGGTTCACCGCACAGGGAATAGGTGTGAATTTAGGATATTTTAGGAAAGCGGAGAATGCAAACATGGCGGCGAAGCTTCGCAGTGCCTTTGCAGAGTGGATTGATAACGGACACAATAATTTCGCGGATGAGAACACTTGTATTTTGAAGGTGGAGCTGACAGAAGGCGTGTTGTTTCATCATGGGAAGCGGTATCACATTGATTTTACGGAGATGTAGAGTATGGAGAAGATTAGTATGAAGCCGGACTGGGTATTCAGCCCACAGCCAATGTACATTATAGGAACGAAAAACGAGGACGGAACGCCCAACTTTTGTGTGATTACGTGGATAGGGTTTTCCTTTGATAAGACACCACATATTATGATGAGTATTGGGGGAAGCAAGCGTACCAAGACCAATATTCTGCGGGAAAGAAAGTTTTCGGCACATATGATTACAGAGGATATTCTGTGGCTGGCAGATTATTTCGGAAATACCAGCGGAGAGGAGCAGGCGAAAACTCAGGTCAGCTACCATTATCAGTGGGGGGAGCAGGTAGAGGTCCCTGTTTTGGAAGAGAGCCCATGGGTGTATGAGTGCGAGGTGGATCATGTGTCGGAGCTGGAAGGAGCTCATTTATTTCTGGCAGAAGTAAAGAATATACAGATTGCCAAGGAATTCGAGACCATGGATATGCAGAAAATAGATTTGACGAAGATAAAGCCGACTATTTATGCACCATACCAGTATTTTTCCATAGGAGAGAAGCTGGGTGAGATGGGGGAGTGGGAGAAGCACTTGGAATAATATTCTACGCATGATTTACTAACTCGTAAGTTACTAACTTATGAGTTAGTTTTTTGTTGTAGATAAATCTTGAAAAGATTTCCCTTTGCATAACAGAAAAGATATGATAAAATACAATTTAGAGTTTGTGGATAAGCTCTGAAAGTATAGGCAGTACTGTGGATGACACAGAAGCTGTGTGTGGATGATAGATTGGAGAAGGTAATGATTAAAGTAGTAGGAGTACGTTTTCGTACAGCAGGAAAAATATATTTCTTTGACCCCGGTAAGTTCCAGATTAAGAAAGGGGATCATGTGATCGTAGAAACTGCCCGTGGTATTGAGTTTGGTACCGCAGTGAGTGATATGAAGGATGTGGAGGATGACAAGGTAATCCAGCCCCTGAAGCCGGTGCTTCGTATTGCGAACCAGCGTGATGTGGAGCAGGAGGCTGCGAACAAGGAGAAGGAAAAGGAAGCTTATAAGATTTGCTTGGAGAAGATTCGCAAGCATGGCTTGGAGATGAAGCTCATTGATGCAGAGTATACTTTTGATAATAATAAGGTATTGTTCTACTTTACCGCAGATGGTCGTATCGACTTCCGTGAGCTGGTAAAGGATTTGGCAGCAGTGTTTAAGACCCGTATTGAGCTGCGTCAGATTGGTGTTCGTGATGAGACCAAAATCGTGGGTGGTATCGGTATTTGTGGCAGACCCTTGTGTTGTCATACCCATTTGTCAGACTTTATACCGGTGTCTATTAAGATGGCTAAGGAGCAGAATCTGTCTCTGAATCCTACCAAGATTTCCGGTGTATGCGGCAGACTCATGTGCTGTCTGAAGCATGAGGAGGAAACCTACGAGGAGCTGAACCGTAAGCTGCCGGGCATCGGTGATTATGTAACTACCGATGATGGTCTGAGAGGCGAGGTACACAGTGTGAATGTGTTACGCCAGCTGGTAAAGGTAGTAGTAGAGAATGGTGACGAGAAGGAAATCCGCGAATACGAGGTAGGAAAGCTTCGTTTCAAGAGACGTCACAACAAGAAGGAAAAGATGGATTTGACCAAGGAAGAAATGCGCGAGTTAGAGCGTTTAGAGAAGCAGGAAGGAAAATCAAAACTCAATGACAATTAATCTAAAAGATAACGAACGTTTGGATGAATTGCAGAGGAATGGATATCAGATTATTCAAAATTCTGAAAAGTTCTGCTTCGGTATGGATGCGGTGCTGTTGTCCGGCTTCGCCAAGGCGAAGAAGGGCGATGTGGTACTGGATATGGGTACCGGAACCGGTATCATACCTATTCTGATGGAGGCAAAGACCGAGGCGGCACATTTGACCGGCTTGGAAATTCAGGAGGAAAGTGCAGATATGGCCAGACGCAGTGTGGCTTTGAACGGACTTTCGGAGAAAATCGATATTGTAACAGGTGACATTAAGGAAGCAGGCACAATTTTTAAGTCTGCTTCTTTTGACGTAATTACCTGCAATCCACCCTATATGATTGGTCAGCATGGACTGACCAACCCGGATGCCCCCAAGGCGATTGCCCGTCATGAGGTGCTTTGTACCTTAGAGGATGTGGTGAGTTCGGCGGCGAAGCTACTCAAACCGGGGGGACATTTTTATATGGTGCATAGACCCTTTCGTCTGGCGGAAATCATGGTGACTTTGGTGCAGTATAAGTTAGAGCCCAAGCGTATGCAGCTGGTGTATCCCTATGTGGACAAGGAGCCAAACATGGTGCTCATAGAGGCAACCCGGGGCGGCAAATCCCGCATGACCGTGGAAAAGCCTTTGATTGTGTACAAGGAGCCGGGAGTGTATATGCCGGAGATTTATGATATTTACGGATATTAGGAGTAGTTAGGTTAGAAATGGTACATTTACTTTTAGCGATTATTTATTTGGCATTTATCAGTCTGGGACTGCCGGACGCATTATTAGGTTCCGCGTGGCCTACCATGTATCAGCAGTTTCAGGTACCCCTTTCTTATGCAGGATTGCTCTCTATGGTCATATCCCTGGGAACGGTGGTATCCAGTCTGCAAAGTGACAGACTGACCAAACGGTTTGGTACCGGAGTAGTGACTACCGTGAGTGTGGCAATGACGGCAGTGGCAATGTGGGGCTTTTCCGTAAGCAGCTCCTTCTGGATGCTGGTGCTGTGGGGAATACCTTATGGTCTGGGAGCAGGCTCTGTAGACGCATCCCTGAATAACTATGTGGCACTTCATTATGAAAGCAAGCATATGAGCTGGCTGCATTGCATGTGGGGCGTGGGGATTTCGGTAGGACCTTACATAATGTCTTATGCACTGACCGGAGGAATGACCTGGAACAGAGGATATGGTATAGTGAGTATTTTGCAGGTGATATTGACCTTACTGTTGGTATGTTCCCTTCCTATGTGGAAAAAGCCTGTGGAAGCTGCGGCTCCCGTGGATACGCGGCTGAATGATGAAAAAGCAGAGAAAAAACTGGAGCATGCATTGTCCTTGAAGGAGATTTTTGCCTTGCGGGGTGCCAAAGAGGTCATGATTACCTTTTTCTGCTATTGTGCTTTGGAGCAGACAGCTATTCTGTGGGGAACCAGTTATTTGGTACTGGCAGGAAATGTAGCGGAGGAACAAGCAGCGTCCTTTGCCAGCCTGTTTTGTATCGGTATTACCGTGGGGCGTGCGCTCAGTGGTTTTTTGACCATGAAATTCAGTGATACTCAGATGATACGAATGGGTAGCGCAGTAATATTGGTGGGAGTGGTAACAGTACTTCTGCCTTTTGGAGTAGCGTTTGATTTGGTGGGACTGGTCTTGATAGGCTTTGGCTGTGCACCGATTTATCCCTGTGTCATACATTCTACCCCGGCACATTTCGGAGCAGAGAATTCCCAGGCAGTTATCGGCGTACAGATGGCAAGTGCTTATGTAGGAACGACTTTGATGCCGCCCTTGTTTGGAGTGTTGGCCAGATGTGTAAGCATCCGTTTGTTTCCGATGTTTTTACTGGTGGTTTTGATAGGAATGTTTTTGATGCATGAACGGCTGGTGAGACAGCATTGCCCAAGATAATCCTTCTTTTCGGAATTTGGTATGTAATGGGTAATGGGAATCGGTATGGCGGTTATTTCCTAGAAAAGCGTGAAATACCAACTAGATGAGGAAAATGGCTAAAAAAGTTGGTGTCCGACTGGTGGGAAATACCAACTAGACGAGGAAAAAGCAAGAATAGTTGGTATCAAGTTGTTTTGATATCCCAACTAAACAGGAAAAATGTTAGAAAAATTGGTATCCGACTGTTGGGAAATACCAACCAGTTAAGGAAAAAAGCTAGAATAATTGGTATACGGCTGATGGGAAATACCAACTAGTCAAGGGAAAAAGCTGGAACAGTTGGTACGAGACTGTTAGGAAATACCAACTGACCAAGGGAAAAAGCTGGAACAGTTGGTATGCAGCTGATGGGAAATACCAACTAGTCAAGGGAAAAAGCTGGAACAGTTGGTATGCAGCTGTTTGGAAATGCCAACTAGACGAGGAAAAAGCTAAAATAGTTGGTATCAGGTTGCTTAGATATCCCGACCACACTGGAAAAATGCTAGAAAAATTAGAATTGACCGAGCTCTTTGGAGCGAGGGATGACAATTGAACGGAGTTCAATTGTATGTGGTTAATAGAGTTTTATAAATAAGAATTTGGCGGTATGATATGAATTTTGATAAAATGTATTTGGAAGAGGATTTATTTCCCAGAGAAATATCATCATATGAAACACGATACTATGGATTGTTGTTTTACAACGAGGAGAATAAAGATTCCTTTGATTCCAATCATGCAATTATTTATAGAGAAAAAATACATGATATAGAAGCGGTTCTTAGTGATATCATTAGCTTTTATAGAAAAAAAGAGATTAAACCCAATATATACCAATCCATCCGTGAGGAAGGATATTTTAGTGAAATTAAGCGGGAACTTTTGGAATATGGTTTTGAGTATTGGGTTGAGGAACAAAAATATATGGTTTTATCTGAGAAGAATGAAATTATTCCGAATCCTCAAATTGTTGTTCGAAGAGTAACTGAATGGGAAGATGAATATGGAATTGAGATATTTGAAAAAGCAGATGAGCCATGGGAAATTGATGTTGCAAAAAAGGCATTGATGAATAGCAACACTTTATTTTTTGTTGCGTATTATATGGGGAAACCCGTAGGAATGACACATTGCCATTTAACGAATGGTGTATGCAGAGTTGACTATTTGCTTGTTTCAAAAGAACATAGAAACATAGGTGTGGGCAGAGCAATCATAAACAGTTTTGTTGAATACTGTCATACAAATCAAATTGCTGATTGCTATTTATGGCCAGATGGAGATAGTGCGGAAAAGATTTATTATGAAGCAGGGTTTCGTTATGTGGAAACAAAGCAAGCTGGCCGAGCCACATATAAAATTGGATAATATTTGTTAGACAAACTCTAATTCGTCAAAATAATAAATCTCAGAAACATTTCCTGAAAAGGGAGAAAATATTATTTTTTTTGAAAAAACTTCTTGACTGTAAACCTTGTTTATACCTTACAGTGTGCTCATCATCAAAGAAATCAGGAGGAAATTGTTATGACAATTAAAGAGGTTGAGCAGTGCTTAGAGGTACCAAGAGCTACGATACGGTTTTATGAAAAGGAAGGACTAATCAATCCCCAGAGGGGTGAGAATGGTTACCGGGAGTACAGTGAAGAGGATGTTTTAACCCTAAAGAAAATTATTATTTTGAGGAAGCTGGGATTGGCAGTAGCGGATATTGAGGATATACTGGATGGAGCCAGATCCATGTCAGAGGCTGTGACCGAAAACATTATAAATCTGGAAAAACAGATTGAGGAGCTGCAGGGAGCCCTGAAGGTATGTTATAAGCTGCAGGAGGAACAGGAAGAAATTGAAACCTTCGATGCGGATAAGTACTGGAATGTGATTGAGGAAGAAGAAAAGAAGGGTAATCACTTTCTGGATATCGCCAAAGATATGGTGCATTTTGAAAAAGGAATTATTCTGGAGTATTTTGGAATAGCAGATATAGAAGGGAATTTATCAGTCAGTATTCCCAGAGCTATTTTGATGATAATGTTATGTACTGCATTGTATATTGTAGTGAATTGTTTGTTAAAGGGCGAGTGGACTTGGCAAAATATGCTGGATGGCATACAAACCATGCTGTGGATTATTTTGTTGGAGGTTGTTGTAGGAGTTCCCATCTTTTTCGTAGGACGAAAACGCCCGGAGGTACTGAAAAAGAGAAATCTGGTAACGTTTTGGGTGTGCTTAGGATTATTTGTGATTTGTATTTTGTTAATAGTACTTTCGCAGATATTTGGATGGTAGTGTAAAAAGATAGATAGTGATTGTTACTTAGCTTTCATTGTAAAGAAAAGAGCGATTTTAGTAGGAATAGGAGAAGGTTATGGCAGGAAAATTATACTTATGTGCCACCCCCATCGGAAATCTGGGGGATATGACACCCCGAGTGGTGGAAACTTTGAATATGGTGGATGTGATTGCGGCAGAGGATACCCGAAACAGTATCAAGTTGCTGAATCATTTTGACATACATACGCCCATGACCAGTTATCATGAGTATAATAAGGTGGAAAAGGCCTATCAGCTCATCGGGCAGATGCAGAACGGGCAGAATATAGCACTGATTACGGATGCCGGTACTCCGGCCATTTCTGACCCGGGGGAAGTGTTGGTGAAAATGTGCCATGAGCAGGGGATTACCGTGACTTCTTTGCCCGGTCCCGCAGCCTGCATTACAGCATTGACCTTGTCGGGTTTAAGTACCAGACGTTTTTGCTTTGAGGGATTTCTGCCTGCGGAGAAGAAGGAAAAAGCAGCGATTTTGAAGGAACTTCAGGAGGAAAGTCGTACCATGATTTTGTACGAAGCACCTCATCATTTGGTGCGTACTCTGGAGGAGTTGTACGAGGCATTGGGAGAACGACGGATTACCTTGTGCAGAGAGCTTACCAAGAAGTTCGAGACTGTTTTTCCTACTACCTTGGAGCAGGCTTTGGAATATTACAAAACGGAGGAACCTCGAGGAGAATATGTGCTGGTACTGGAGGGAAAAAGTCTGGAGGAAAAACGGCGTGAGGAGATTTCTTCCTGGGAGAATATGACTATCGAGGAGCATATGGCACACTATCAGGCACAGGGCATGGATGAAAAGTCTGCCATGAAGCAGGTGGCCAAGGACCGAGGGGTAGGCAAGCGAGAGATTTATCAGTATTTGCATGTGAATTAAGTCCGGTATGCTCAGCGTGAGGGAATAACACCGGATTACCGAAGCTTAGAGGGGGAAGAAATGGTGCTGTTGGAATTGATATTTGTAATAGTGGTAGTTGCATATATTTGGCGTACTGAGAAACGTAGTCGATGGATGGCACAAGAGAAGAAAAAGTATCAGCTGCAGACTGCTACCTATATTAAATATGATAAACGTTCTGTCAGGTTGTTGGCTATAGGAGCAATACTCTGTGCGATTGTGTTCGGAGTGTCCGTTGGGCTGATGGCTTCCGATATGGATTTCTGGGGAAAGAGTAGCTTTAGCCAGTGGGGGTTCATTGCGGTATTGTATGGTTTTTTTCTGGGTGCTGCATTGTTTTTGTGGTGTATCTGTCGTTTGTTTATGGGGATTGCTTATTTGAAGAGACTGGAAAGGTATGGATATGAGGTTCCCATGGACAGGAAAGAGTATGGTTATTTGCTGGAACATTTGCCCCTAAAGAATGTTACTGTTGAAATGACACGGTGGTCTGAGCGGGAAGATACGGAGGCAGAGAGCTTCTGGGAAAATATGGAGGCTTATCCGATTAGCAAAACCAGCAAGATTTTGTCTATTCTCAGTGTGTTAGCTATGATTGTGATGGTAGGACTGTCCTTTTATTATTGGTACAGCTGGTACTTTATGGACGATGACACTATCGTCATGTTTGTATTATTATTGATTGCAGATGTCTTTTGGCTCGTTCCTATATTGTTTTTCCGGAAGCAAATGGATGGGCAAAAGTACAAGGATGATGTAGAAATTGACGCTACCCGTAAAAACAGAATGAGTCTGCCGGGTGGTATCCTGCTCATATTGATGCTGGTAGGGATTGCTTTGATGATAAAGAATGCTGCGAGCAGTATGACAGAATATGTATTTAAAACATGCTTAAGTGAGGACCAAAAGCGTGTCGGAGAGATACAGGATGCCTTGGAAGTGGTTTTTGTAGAGATGCAACAGTATTCTAATCCGTCATGGGAAAACAGTCTGGAAGACATGCAGGCAGGTGTAGATATCACCACCTGGGGAGCACCGCAGGATGATTTTCAGCTGCGGGTGGCAGAATGTTTGGGGATTATAGACTTTTCTTTGCTGCGGAAGGAATTTCGTACCACGGACGGTCCGGCTGTGGTGTATGTGAAGCTGGAGGGAGATACATTTATTGTTCAGTTAGTGAATGTGTATCCGGCAGCAGACCGGGAGATTATAGCAAGGTAGAAGGTATCGGAAGAATGGATAGAGCATAGGCATTCTCCCGGAAGAGGTGATAGGGAAGAATGGAGCCCCGTGCTTTATCGTATATGGAAGGATAAAAAGAGAGTGCATATGATTACGAATAGTTTGATTTTAGATAAAAGATGTCTGGAAATTGCCAGAAAGCAGTTTTGTCTGGATATTGGTCTGCCGTGGGAGGAATATGTGGCGAACCGCCAAAAACCAATTTTTATAAAGAAAGCAGTATATGCACAGGATACTATGGAAATAGCTAGTGTAGGAGCTCGCAATTATGCCGGAAAGACCTCCTTTTTTCGGGCGATTATTTGCTTAGGACAGTTGTTTATCTGCTGTGATGAAAGCATTTATGACTGGGTAGTAGAGCAGTACGGTAGTACCAGCCCGGAGTGGTTTTGTGCTTTTGGAAATTTGCGGAAGCTGGATGAGAAGCTGCAGGAGCATGGTCATCGGATTTGTGATACTCATGTGTATTTTCTGCCGGAGGCGGAGAATGGTGAGGGCGGAGATTTGGAGAATGGTTCGGAGGAGCTGGTCTGGTTTGAACAGGAGGAAATCCTGCGTTTCAAGGAAAACAATCGTTTCACCAGTGCCATATGCTTCTGGGAAGGAACACCGGATGTGTTAGCAGTGATACAGCCGAAAGAGGAGTATGTGTCGGCAGAGGATGTGTGCGAGGCTGCGACCATATCCCAAGGAGCAGAGGATACGAAAGGCTGCAAGGATTTCGACCAAAGTCACATGGCCGGTATGGCGGGTGTTAGCCTGGATGGGGAGTATCTGTGGCAGGTAGGTATTAACGTGGATGAAGAATATGTGGGACGAGGTCTGGCAAACAAACTGGTGCGTGCCCTGAAGGAAGAGATTTTGCGGCGGGGAAAGGTTCCCTTTTACGGAACCAGTGAGTCCCATATCGTGTCTCAGACAGTGGGACTGAAGGCGGGCTTTGTGCCGGCGTGGACGGAGATTTTCGTAGAGAAGATTCCACAGTAAACAGATATGAAAGATGCTGGTCGCTAGGGATTTACTATGACTTGATGAATAAAGGTGACAGAAGTGTCACACATGCAAAGGAGAGAAAGTATGGCGGGAACAAGTTGTGATTCTTGTGCAAACTATGTATATGATGAAGATTATGAATGCTACTGCTGCATGGTGAATTTGGACGAAGACGAAATGTATCGTTTCCTGTCTGGCAGCCAGTGGGAGTGTCCCTATTATAGTGCGGACGATGAGTATGCAGTGGTAAGACACCAGATGTAAGGTATGAGTAGATAGAAATACGTTGTTGGAAGTGTATTTAAAGTAAGACTGGCAGTATTCAATGCAGGTTTCTTTCGTGTTGTGAATGGAGAATAGTATGGTGAAATATATCAAACAAATTTGTATTATTTTGGGCATTTGTCTGTTGGCAGAGCTATTGGAGTATTTGATACCGTTACCCATAGCGGCGAGCATATATGGCTTGGTGTTAATGCTGATTGCTTTATCCACAAAAATCATTCCGCTGAAGGAAGTGGAAGGGGTGGCAGATTTTCTAACGGAGAACATGGCGATTATGTTTATTCCGCCTACGGTGGGTATTATGGCCAGTGTGGAAGAAATGAAGGCGATGTTTGTGCCGTTGGTGGTGATTTCAGTGGTTTCCACACTATTAATTATGACAGTGACGGGCTGGGTAACACAGGCGATTATCCGTAGGAAGAAAGTGAAAGAGGAACAAGGGTAACATGTTATGAAGGAAGGTCTCGCAGAGAAAGTTAGGAAAGTAGAGACTATGAATAATTACACTATTTATTGGAGGAAAAAAGTATGAGCGAAAACAAAATGTATGCCCTTCATATGGGCAAAGCAAAATGTGCAGTGGATTTAGGGGATGGTTCCGAGCGAGGTGAATATGTGAATCAGGACTATATTTTACATACCTTGGGAAGACCTCACAGAAGTATTTCTTTAATGTATTGTTATTATCCCTTGGATGAGGGGTGGCCGGGCAGAGCCAGTGTGGTACATGCAGACCCTAATGTATCCTTTGCATGGGACTACCCGTATGATGATTACTTCACTTATAAGGGTGGTCTGAATGGAAGTACCGAGGGCGAGCCCTTCAGTTATATGAGAGAAATTCGTCAGCATGGTCAGGATGTCACACTTACCTTAACAATTGACCCTCATGTGACAGATGAGCATTTAATTGCTATTGCCAAGGATTTAAGACCCTTTGGTCGCTTATTGCTTCGAATTAACCATGAAGCAACGGGTAACTGGTTCAGCTTTAACAAGCGTTGCACCTATCAGGAAGTGGCTGACTTTTATTGTCGTGCACATCGCATTATCAAAGAGCACGCACCAAATGTGCAGACTATTCTTTGTACCGGTGGTGTGGAAGGCGATACAGGTAAAATTGAAAAAGAGGAAGAATTTGCAGAAGCAGTACGTTGTACGGATATGTGGTCCATTGACAAGTATTTTGCACTGCATTGGGGCTGGCCATATGATGTGGCAGAACGAGGAGGCAGTACCCATGCAAGAGGGAATATAAAAGAAATATATGAGTATACTAAGAAGAGTTACAATCGTTTTTCAGAGCTTTGTGGTGGCGTGAAGAAGCCAATGATGATGAGTGAATTAAATGCCGATGGTGATGTTACCGGCCCTTATGAGCAGGCTGCCATGGTGAAGGAATTCTGTGACCTCTTAAAGAAGGACAACGCCACATGGTTTACCAGTTTTTCCATGTATCAGTTCCGTGACAGAGGACGTTTAGGTCTCGAAATAGAAGACCCCAATAATTCGGAGGTTGGTATTGCACAACCCATTATGGAGACTTACAAGGAAATTATCCATGATGACTATTTCCTGCCGGAAATGACCATAGGAGAGGAAGTGACACTTCCGCTCTCGCTTCGCTGGGGTGGAGCGGAGGATGCGGAAGGGATTGCAATTCCTATTCATTTCGAGAGCAATCCACACTTCTTTGAATTAACCTTTGAGGATGATTCTAATTTAATGTTGGAAATCAATGGTAAGTGGTTTTATAAATCACCAAAGGCAAAGACTATCGATATGATAAGTGCGTTTTTCAACAAGCCTCTGGATGGTTCATGCGATTTGACCTTAAAGATTTTTGCACCGCCTGCAACCGGTGAAAATGATATTTCCACAGAAGATGGTTTGTATAATAGCTACACTACTATCGAGAAATTACCCAAGATTCGACTTAGATTTGAGCCTACAGAGCTTGCGAAGTAAAAATGTGTGAAATTATGAAAGAAATGTTAACCAATTCAGTGTACTTTGCCGTAGTACTGACCTTATTATGTTATGAAATCGGCTTGGTAATTAAGAGAAAAACGAAATGGTCGTTAGCAAATCCGTTGTTTATAGCGTCAATATGCATTATTGCTATTTTGCTTATTCTGGATATAGACTATGAGGTGTATCAGGCAGCAGTGCAGCCTATCAGCTTTTTGCTGACACCGGCGACTGTATGTCTGGCTATCCCCTTATACAGACAGCTGGAGCTTTTGAAAAAGTACCCGATTGCTATCTTTGGAGGAATTGCCGCGGGAGTTTTGACGACTATGATAAGTATCTGGCTTATGAGTGTGGCTTTTGGGCTGAACCATCAGCAGTATGTGACCTTGCTGCCCAAATCCATTACCACTGCTATCGGCATGGGGATGTCGGAGAAGATGGGCGGTATCGTGACCATTACCATTGTGTCCATTTGCATTACAGGTATTTTGGGCAATGTGATTGCGCAGGTGTGGCTGAAGCTGTTTCGTATCGAAGAGCCTATTGCAAAGGGTCTGGCCATCGGAACCTCTGCCCATGCCTTGGGAACCACCAAGGCTATGGAAATGGGGGAAATCGAAGGTGCTATGAGCAGCCTGTCCATCGTTGTGACAGGAATACTGACGGTGATTGCGATACCGGTGTTTGCGACATGGATTTAATGCTTGTTCGTAAAGGAACTACTCTTTAGGCTGGTGCTGTTTTTCAGCATAATACAGTTCCATGCGATTCTCAATATTGTGCATGACATCATCCAAGCTGCGTTCTCCGCGAAAGAAATATGCTGTTTCCTCATAAATAATATTTTGTGCCATCGCATCTCTCTGAAAACAATCCGTACGACTATTGTGAATGAGCTGGCGAATCATGTCCAGTTGTTCGGTGGACATGCAGTCAATCAGGATGGCGGAAGTACCATGTTCTGCTACATAAGCAGGGGTTACCTTTGTAGCATTGGAGGTACGCGTCAAGCTATGCCCGGTAGTATGAGTAAATGTCTCCTTTAATTCTTCATCAAAATAGGTGTAGGTGACCGGTTGTGCATAATAAGCAAGCTGTTCCTCCAAAAGTTTCTTCAAGGGGGAAAAGTCTTGTACATATTCTCTTTGATATTCCTCGCTCAACAGGTACTTCAGGAAAGCCCAAACACCCTCCTTCTGCTTGGAGGCAGAATTCATGCTCCAGCCGAAACCATTGTGAAAAATACCTTTCTGCTGAGTATTTACATAACCGATAGGGGTCAGACTTTGTTCATATAAAGCTTCATAATCTGCCCAGTCCAAAGCATTGGTCAGGCTGATTTGCTCCACTAAAACAGTTTCATCGGGAATGGCGAGTTCCCCTGCGGGAAGCGGTTTGTTGTAGTCTATCGCAAAAGCCAGACATTCTCTCATGGTTTGGTAATCCGTATAACAAGGGTTACCATACTTTAAGTAGTTTTGAAAGAATGCTTCGGCACCATTGTAGGAATTTTGAAAGACGGTAAGCTGTGGATTGGCTTCCATGATTTCCTTCATTTCTGTAAAAGTCCAGCCTTCCTGCTGTCCAAGGAGCTCTTTGCTTCCTGCCAGAAGACTAATGCTGAAGCTGGATTCAAGAGCATATACCTTATTGTCCTTGGCATAGGCATAAAGTGAACATTCCAAATAGTCTTCCTTCGTTAAATCTCTTTCGATATAAGGTGTTAAATCCTCCATGATCCCTTTCTCTACATAGGCAATGAAATCGCTTTGGAGGGTTTTGGTGAAAAGATCGGGACCTTTCCCGGTGGAAAGCTCTATCATTTCACGTTCCCAATAATCTGTAGCGGAAGTACCTCTTTCAGCAGTCAAAATCTGTACATAATATTCGGTATTATTTTGATTGAAGGCAACAACAGCAGTTTCTATTTCAGGAGATATATTGAAACTAGACAAAGTCACAATAGCTCTGCCGTCCTCGTGACGAGGAATGTCCTTCTCCCTTGACATTAAGTCATCCGGAAAAGAACCACCGGTAGAAATGTCAGATATTTCAGAAGTATTATTAGAGCCTGTACTGTCCGGCGTTTCTTCACTACAGCCACCTAGAAAAAATACGATAATAAACGCCAGCAACAGGGCATATTTGTGCTTATGAGTATTCATATCATCCCTCCTAATCAATTTTCTTTGCTTTAGTATAACATACTTATAGGAAGGTAAAATTTACATTTTTCTTACAATTTACCATTTACATTCTACCCACAAAGGTAACCACACTCGTGGTTAAACGGCTGGTTCCGAACTCTCTCGGGATGTCGTATTGTTGCTCCTGAATGCTTGATTTTATGACAGTCCATCCGGCGAAGGTATCCTTTAAGAGCTCCTGCAACTTTTCCGTAGCTAAGTTCACTTCGAATTGTGCCGGCATGGGCTTGCCGGTTGCTTTTTCGTATTCCCGGGCATTTGTATTTATGACCAGGCAAACGATGCCGTTTTT
The DNA here is from genome assembly GCA_045538995.1 of Acetatifactor sp. GTDB lineage: Bacteria > Bacillota > Clostridia > Lachnospirales > Lachnospiraceae > Acetatifactor. The sequence goes on from JAZQEK010000074.1 coordinate 31,386, forward strand.
GCGAGTGCCCCTTTCGATTTCCTGCAATTTGTTCACAAAGGAGGCTTTGGTGTCCACATGTTCCAAAGCAGATACCGCAATGATGAAATCATAGTGGTTTTCTTCGATGCTATAATCTTCAATGGGTACTACCGTGCCGCGAATGGCGGCTTCTACGCCATATTCCCTGGCATTTTCGTATAATTTTTCAATGGCTAATTCTAAAATATCCACACAGTCTATTTCGCAGGGGATATCCTGATATTCACGGGCAATGGAAATACAATTCCTGCCTACCCCACAGCCCAGATCCAGTACCGTTAGATTCTGATATTGACGAAACATAGGAAGGATTTCCTGTATGGTCTTTATAGGCTTTTTCAGCCAACTGTCGGATTGATACAGTTGCTCATTGGAGTATATGTCAATGTGTGATTTTCTTTCGCTTTCCCTGATTTGCTGCAAGCGGTCAGTCATACTGTCGTCTCCTTATGAATTAATCCTCCGGTTGCTGTACCCACACCAGTTCTTTGGCGGGTATTCGGATGTAATTGTCAGCACCTTCTCCTACACGCAAATATACGTTATTGATTCCGGCTTGAATGATTGCTCTTGCACACAGCGGACAGGGCTTGGCTTCGTGAATAGAATTGTCTTTGGGATTGATGCCCACCAGATATAAATCCGCACCGATTGTTTGCTGTCGGGAACAGTTCAGCAAAGCATTTTCTTCGGCATGGATAGCCCGGCAAATTTCATATCCCTCGCCTTGACGCATATTGCGGTCCATTCTGGGACAAGTACCTAAATCACAGCAGTTATCAAAGCCTCTGGGTGCACCATTGTAACCGGTAGAGATAACCACATCATCCTTGACAATAACTGCTCCATACTTACGCTTCAGGCAAGTGCTTCTGTAGGCAAAAACTTCTGCACAATTCAGATAAGTATCTATTTTGGAAACCCGCTTGGTGTTTTCTGAGCGAACCATATGACATCTTTCCGAAAACAAATAATCCAAGGGCGTGTCTAATTCCTTTGAAATAATCAGCAGCTTCTCTGTTTCCGGATAACCGATACCGGACTCCCACTTGGAAATGGCCTGCCGGGACACAGACAGCATATCAGCCAATTGCTCCTGTGTAATATTTCTCTTCTTGCGAATGTATTTTAAATTTTCTGCAAAGCTCATTTGGGTATCCCTCCGAAAAATGTGTTGATAGTATTATTTATAACAATTTTCCGGGGAAATGTCTACCAACCTGATTTTGCGTTTAGGCAACTTGGGGTGGAGTAAATGGAAAAGAAGGAAATATGGAATCAGGAAAAGGAGTTGGTATAAAATGTTATATTATGATATAATGTGACCTGAAGCAAGGCGCTTATCTATATTTGGGTAAATATAGTGGTTGAATAACCCGCCAAAATGATGCAGTAGAAATTGAAGATTTGAGTGATGGGTGTATTTCGCTCTGCGAGGTATGAAATTATTAAAAAAATCTATTGGAAAAAGGGAATAATTGTGGTATTATATGTGTAGGATATAACTGTAATGCGTTACAGTTTTGGTCTGGGCGAAAGCTCTTTGGACCACCGTAGGCGGGAAGAATTTCCCGCCATTTTTACTATAGTGGCAAGTTTCGGAGGAGTTAATGAAAGAACTTAGTGTATTTATAGATGAATCAGGAGACTTTGGAGAAATCACGGAGCGACCGGCATACTATCTGGTAACACTTTTGTTCCATGATCAGAAGAATGAAATTGCTTCAAATGTGAAAAAGCTTGAGGATAGTACCAAGAATTCCGGATTTGATTTTGAGTATATACATACGGGACCTGTTATTAGACGTGAAGATGTGTTTTCCGGATTGTCTATAGACGAACGTAGAAAGCTGCTTTTTAAGATGTTAAATTTTATTGTTAGCAGTCCAATTGCATATGAGATGGCTGTGGTAAATCAAAAGAAGCACCGGATAAGATTTCGCTTTCCGGCAAGTTGGGACGCGAAATTTCAAACGTGATAGGAAAACATAAGACGTTTTTTGATGAGTTCGACAAAATTATTGTATACTACGATAATGGTCAAATCGAACTAGGTGCAATTCTAAATACTGTATTTTCAATTCATTTTTCCAATGTTGAATTTCGAAAGGCAGAACCGCAAAAATATCGTTTATTGCAGGCAGCTGATTTTATCTGTAGTATGGAGTTGCTGAAAATAAAGAAAAATGAGAATAGATTGAGTAAGTCCGAAAAGCAGTTTTTCTATAAGTCACAAGAATTGAAGAAGACTTTCTTCAAAGCGATTGATAAAAAACGATTAGGGAAATAATATTTTGCGTTTTATATTTGCAAATTCATAATTTCAGGCGATATTCAATTTTATATATTAAGGAGAGACGGGAAGATGCCTTATATTAAATTAAATGATTTGAATATGTTCTACGAAGAATTTGGAAAAGGAGAGACTGTTTTGTTTTTACACAGCCATTTTAGCAGAGGCTTATTAGCATTTTCAGGACAAATTCTTCCTTTTGCAAGTCATTACCGTTGTTTTTACCCTGATTTTCGTGGTCACGGGCGTACTATGTGTGAGAATTTAGACTGGAATAGTCGTATGATAGCAGATGATATGGCAAATTTTCTCGATGCATTGGGAATAAAAAGGACCCATTTGATTGGTTATAGCTGCGGAGCATATGTAGGTTGTTATATGGCGGCAAAATATCCGGAAAAAGTGAAAAGTCTTATAACGATTGGTGGAGGTGCATACCCCAGAGCTGATGGAGCGGAGGAATTCCTGCCGGAAAGTCTTATAAGCAGGAATGATACCGATTTTATTGAAGATATGAAACTTCGGCATTATGAAGCGCATAAAGGTGATTGGAAAACTTATTTAAGAAAGACGGTTTTTGATTGGCAGTCGCATCCGAACCTTACAGAGGAAGAATGGGGTGGGATAAAGTGTCCTACTTTCTTTATTAATGGAGAAAATGACCCCTTTGGAACTTGCGCAGAATTACAGGAAAAAGTGCCTAATGCAAAAGTTTATGAGGTAAAGGATGGAGGGCATCGACCTCATTTTGTGGGAGAGCAGATAGAAGAGATAAATACAATGATGATAGAATTTTTATCTGCTATTGATAAAAAATAGATTATAGTGGTTGGAGATAAAGGGCAGATGAAAACCATAGTTAACAAGTGCATCGCCATGCGATCTCCATTACATAAATTTGTCAGACACTGTCTAACAAATTTGAAAATCCGAACATTCTTAGCAGCGTTTTATATATCCTCTATCTGTTAATAAAAGAGCTTAACTTCTGTGATTGACGCCGGCACAGAAACCAAGCTCTTTTCTTCTGCTGTTGTTTTAACACCCGATTCGCAAACACCTATTATAAATCATAAAGAAGATATCAGGTCATTTACCCTGTGGATGGGGCTATGCAAATGTGGATTGATGCAGAGGATAGCCTCGAAGTTTGGTAAATATTAAAATTACGTACATTATTCCGAATAAAAGGCGGGTGATTTCGGAATAAACATCAAAATATATTTAGCGAAATATATTTGGGAAAGAAAATATATCTTGTGAAGTATATTTTTATTGACTTTACGCATAATATGGAATATATTAAGTGTAGAGAGGTGAATATTATGAGCGATTTTCAAAGTTTTTTAGATAAAACCCTGACTCAAATTGATGTTGAGGCCATAAAGGAAGAAGATAACGAAATTTATGAATATGATATTTATAGAGAAATCAGGGAACTTGTTGTGGCGGCAAGAGGCAGAGCAGGCCTTACACAAAAGGAAATGGCAGCTAAGAGCGGGCTCACTCAATCTAATATTAGTAATATTGAAAAAGGGATTACGCGTCCTACAATAGATTCACTTAAGAAGATAGCAGATGCAACAGGTAAAAGATTAGTTATTCAATTTGGAGATAGAGAGGTGATGTTGTAATGGCAATGATTAGTAGATTAGCGGTTGAAAAATTTCGAGGCATCAACAATTTGAAAATTGATAACTTAAATCGTATCAATTTATTTGTTGGCGATAATAACTGTGGAAAAACAAGTGTGATGGAAGCATTGCAATTATTTAGAACTTCCGAACTGCTAGGCAATATCTATACAATTGCAAGACAAAGAGAAAGCATATTTTGGATGAATTCTAATTCTTTATATGAGAGTTTTATTTGTATGTTCCCGCATGATGGAAGTGATTTGGAAATTCGTGTGTCTGGAGTTTGCAATGGTAAGGATATGGCTTATAGCGTTAAAGGAAAAGAAAAGCAAATTCTTATTGATGTGAAGGAAATGGATAGGTTCTTTGTGCGAGAAAATATGGATTGGTTAGCAGCGGAATCAAGGACAGAAGAATTCACAGGTGCTATATTTTACAGATATGGAGAAATTCTTAAAGAAGAGCAGATGAAGATTAATCGTCTGATGGGAATTTCCGGAACCCCAGCATCTGAATCGGATGAATTTAAAATTATCTATGTTTCTCCTTTTGAGCATTTAAAGGGAAGTGTAATCAGTCAAATTATAAAAAATGACGGTTACAAAGAGATTTGTTTGAAGGCATTGCAATTATTCGATGCAGAGATTGAAGACATGATGATATTCAAGAGCGATATCAGTAATCGGCCGGTTGAATATTTAAAGCATAGAAGATTAGGAAATATGCCGTTATCCACATTTGGTGATGGTATTAAAAAGGTGCTTGTATTATCAAATGCGATTGCAAAAGCAGCAGGAGGGATTTTGCTAATTGATGAAATTGAAACAGCTATCCACAAAAAGTATTATGATGATATTTTTAGATTCATTGTGAAGGCTTGTAAGGCATTTGATGTTCAGGCGTTTGTTACTACACATAGCTTAGAGGCAATAGATGGCCTTTTGGCGACACAGGATTATGAAGAGCAAAAGGAAGAGGATAGCATTAGTGTTGTGACACTCAAGAGGGAAGCTAACAATACTTATTCAAGAGTTCTTTCCGGAAGAGAAGTTGCACAGAGCCGTGAAGCCTTCGGATTCGAGGTGCGCCTATGAATAAACTTATTTTATGTGAAGGTAAAACGGATGCGATTTTGCTCAGTTACTATTTAGGAAAGACTGCCGGATGGAAGTTTGTAAAGAAAGGGCCAAGCGGTCTGGCAATTCAGCAGCCGAATGATAATGAGTCTATAAGCTGGTACAAGAAGGATGAAGACTATCTTTTAATTTGTGGTGTCGGAGGAAAAGATAACTTTGGAAATTTCTTTGATGAAAGAATTAGAACGCCATTGGTTACTACGAATGCGTTTGAAAGGATAGCAATTATTACAGATAGGGACGATAGAGAAGTGACTGATATTTGTGCCTCTCTGTCAGAGGATATGTCCGGACTTTTTACAGATATTCAAGACAGAGAATGGCGTGAAAATTCGTACCGAGATGCGTTTGGTATGGAAAAGACGGTTCAGCTGTTATTGGTCGTTATTCCGAAGGAACATCTTGGTGCATTGGAAAATGTAATGCTGTCTGCAATATCTGAGGATCCGTATGATAAGAATATCGTAGATAAGACGGCTGTGTTTGTTCAGCAAATGAGGTCGGAAGCAGACAAGTACATATCTACGGAAAGATTGCAGTTGAAAGCACATTTGGGTGTTACATGGGCGGTGCAGTTTCCTGAAAAGGTATTCAGCATGATTGATGAGCAGATTAATAGTGTACGTTGGGAAGAGTATGATACGCTGAAGGAATGTTTTGGGATATTGAATGAGATTTAGTAAACGGCGCTAATTACTGAAAAAGTGATTGGTAAACTTAAAAAGCATTTTAAAATAGTTTTTTATGAAGAATTTGATTATATAAGAACAGGTGAATATGAGTTTATAATCTGCCTGGATGAAGAAGAACAACAGTTCTCTATATACAGAGAATTGTGAAGGTGATTTGGATTATGATTTTTTGAGTGATTTATTCCCAGATAGAGTAGAGTCATATATCAATCAATGGAGAACTGAGAATAACAGATTAGAACACTGGGTCGATGTCGGGTGGCATGTATATAAAGAGAAGGATTGCAATAGATTAGGTAAAATGATTACTGCCATTGTCAATGAAAGCGGGAGCATAGTAGCTGGTGTTGATGAGGAATGTTATAAGGAAATATTGTCTTCTATGAAAATGGTTGAATACAAGCCTGTAGATATATATTTAGGACTGGAATATGCAATTGTAAGTGAGAAAGAAGCGTGCATTATATGGAATATGAATCTTATTAGGGATGTTATGGAACAGGTTGAAAAAATGGAATTATATTATGAGGATGATGTTTCATACTATTTATCTAAGCTGACACTGGCTGTTCTCTGACAAAGGGAAAAATCGATTTTATATCAAAAGAAAAGATTGATAATAAAACAAAGTTATAAAGAGATTTTTGCGGAAGAAAAAAGGTAAAAAACACAATTAAAGGAGGCGTATTATGACAGAAAGTGAAATCAAATCAAAATTAGAGAAGTATGCAAATTCGAATGCTTGGCTCAACAATGAAGAATGTAAGGAAATTCGTCGTCTTACGGAAGAGTATCCCCATATTGCAACAGAGGTAATCGTAGAGAATGGCAACACAAATTGGCATGGTACTACTGACAACAGACTCAGAATGATAGAGCAGTTGTTTGATATGGGGTTGGGAGAGGATATCGCATTATTTGAAGCAGAACGTTTATCAAGGGGATATTCTTTCTACAGATGCATTCCCAGAGAAGGCAGAATGCTTAGAAGCTGGCTTGCCTGTAAAACAGATGAGAGACCAACCGGATGGCCGCAAACTGAGCAAATTCCTGGTTATTATGTTGGTCCTTGGAGTAGAAAACAAGCATATATGGTGTGTCGAATGTCCAAATATAACGAATATATGGCTCGCAGTTTGGTATATGCCATAAAGGCTGGCTATCCAGACCTTTTCAGAGAACCTGTTAAGAATATGTTGGAATTATGGGGAATGGATTACACCTGTAATTTTTTGAATGAAATGATAGAAAGATATCAACCGGGAAAAACAGATGTTGTTGAAATGTACTCTATTCTATCTACTATGCAATGGAGAACGAAACAGGAAACTCAATTATATGAAAAATACATAAATCATTGGATCGAAACCGAATGGGATGAGTATTTGGATATCATGACGAAGATGAAAAATAGAGGTGGTGACCTTGCCAAGAAGGCATATAAAAAGATAATTAAGCCTCGATTGGAAGAATAGGAAAGCATCTTTGTAATATAAGATAATCAAAAAGGCGAAGTCGATGAACGAACCTATGTGTGCTTGCAGTATAATAAGAGTAATTGGAATTATGTGGAGGTTATTTCTTATGGCGAAGATTATTTTTATATCAGGACCCTGCGGATGTGGGAAATCTACTCTTACTCAGGCGTATGCAAAGCATCTGGTGGAGAAGGAGCAAAAGACAGTTTATGTGATTCACGGAGATGATTTCCACAGAGGTTTCATAGAACCGGAAGAGAAGGATGCGTTCTTTGTGAACGGAGAAGCATCGAATTTGGTGCAGTGGGAAGAGATATTACAATTTAATTGGGACTGTATCCTGGCAACAGCGGGAAGAGCACTGAAGCAGAACATAGATGTTTTGATTGATTATGTGATAGAAGAGGAGCTGCCCCGTGTGCAGCAATTGGCGGAGAGGTATCAGGCAGAACTGTATTATATCGTCCTCACAGCACAGGTGGAAGAGATTGAAAAGCGTATTCGGAAACGTGGCGATATGGATATGATTGAGCGTGCGTTATTTTTGAAGAGAAAGCTGGATGCCATGCCGGAAAACCAAGGGCATTTGTGTGATAATACCGGAAAGAGCCCGGAGGATTTGGTCAGGGAGATTGTACTGGAGCAGTATCGGGTGAGATAAGTCCCGATGAAGTAGAACTGTTTTGCTGTGAGGATTTTACTATAGCAGAATAAGTTTTCAGTTGCTTGGTAATAGGTGGTTATTTGCTGATAGAACGTAGAATGGAGTTGGTTTGTTATGGATAAAGATGCGTTTCGCGTGATGCATATACAAAAGAAAATCGAAACCTGCTGCTATAATCAAAGATGGATAAAGATAATTATCACTTTACAAATACTCATAATATTCTTACATTGCCGATGGTTACCAGATACGATACTGATAGGCTGGCTGATGTCCATGTTGCTGATAGGTGTATTTTATTATGCAGACGTATTCTACGTCAAAAGAAGCAAGGCTTATGAATGGGAGCTGTATTCACTACACATGGCAAGGCAGGAGCGTAAGAAGGAGGTAGCCAGAATAACCGGAAATACTTTATTGGATTATGAGGTGAATGAAGAGATACCGGTTCCCTCGGATGAGATGGTTTATCCAAGAACATATTATGCAGTGTTATTAGCATTGGATATTGTGGTGGGACTTATGACGATTTTTTAGCATTGATTATCCACCGGGAATATGATAATATAATGGAGAACGTATGTTCTTGGCATTAATATCATAAATGGTGGAGGATGGGATGATGAGCGGTATTGAAAGATATGAAGTAAATGAGAATTGGGTACATTCAGGGATTATCAAAGCCGGAGATTTTTACTTTTTGAGCTATTGTGTGGGAAACATAGGACAGCCTATAGAAGCTCAAATAAATGGTGCGATTGACCAGATGGAGAACCGACTTAAATTGGTTGGATTAAGTCTTGAAAATGTGGTTCAAATGGATTGCTTGTTTAGAGATATTTGGAACATTCCGGTGATGGAAAAGGTGATTAAGGAACGTTTTAACGGAAAGTACCCGGTTAGAAAATCCATTCAAACAAATTTCGCACATAATGGTGGCGAGAATGGTTTGCAATTCCAGCTGGATGGAGTTGCATATGCAGGAGGGTAAGGTTTAGGCGAGGAGATTAATAATATGGATTATGCAATAACTTTAGAATTTGATAAAGAAACCGAAAATAAAATTCAGGAGCTGATTGATGAAGTTGCAAAGGTAACAGGGTGTGATTATATGAAACAGTCAAAAATTCCACCTCATGTGACGGTTTCTGCTCTTGTTAGTGATAACGAAGAGGCATTGCTCTCAGAAATGGAAAGTATTGCGGAAACGATGGAGAAGGATTTTATTTGGTTTGCAAATATTGGAGTGTTTAATCCGCTTGTTATTTATCTTGGTCCGGTAATGAATGAGTTCTTACAAAATACTTGCAGGACAGTAAATGAAAGATTATTAAAGTATGCTGATGTTGGAAATAGAGGGCGATATCTGCCAAATCAGTGGGTTCCTCATGCGGGAGTTGCAGTAAAGTTGACTCCTGATGCATTAGTAGAAGCGTTTGCTATTGTACAGGAAAAATTTAGTGCATTTGGGGCAACAGTAGAGAGAATTGTGTTGGTGAGAGCGGAACCGTATGAAGAACTTAAATCATGGGAGCTGAAGGAACGGTTGTAGCACCTGAAACTTTCAGCTGAGCAAAGAGAGTGAAAGCAACAGAAGATTGGATTTGGTAATGGAGGCCTATGAAAAATCTTGCGGTGCGGTTGTATATTGCCAAGAAAACAACAACATAAAATACCTGCTTGTATGTGAACATGATGGATTTTGATACAGCTATGACTACTTTGCAGTTTGATAGTTTTAAACACATATTGACACAGGCACATAGGTTCCTAGGGCAAAACCAATGTTAGTCTAGGGACTCAACAATGAGGCGAAATAAGTTTTACGGAGGATATCATGGCATTTGATTTTAAGAAAGAATATAAAGAGTTTTATATGCCGAAGAATAAACCGGAGATTGTCAATGTTCCGAAGGCGAATTATATTGCCGTCAGAGGAACAGGAAATCCAAATGAGGAAGGTGGTGCTTATCAACAAGCTATTAGCATCCTATATGCTATTGCATACACATTAAAGATGAGCTATAAGACGGACTATAAAATAGAGGGCTTCTTTGAATATGTTGTTCCACCGTTGGAAGGTTTTTGGTGGCAGGATGATGTGGATGGTGTAGATTACGCGAATAAAGATGCATTCCATTGGATTTCGGTTATCCGTTTGCCTGTTTTTGTTACGAAAAAGGATTTTGATTGGGCGGTTGAGACAGCAACAAAGAAGAAAAAGCTGGATTGCTCGTCAGCAGAATATCTTACGATGGAAGAGGGTTTATGTGTTCAAATTATGCACTTGGGCTCATTTGATGAGGAACCGGCAACGGTTGCACTGATGGATGCGTATTTGGAGCAGAATGGATATGTGAATGATATGAATAAGGACAGATTACATCATGAGATTTATATGTCTGATGCGAGGAAGGTGGCCCCGGAGAAGTGGAAAACAGTAATCAGACATCCCATAAGAAAGGTGTAAAAATTTGTACGAAAGGAGATATTACATATGGCAGTTACGATTTTAAAAGTAAAAAGGGAGAGTTGTCCTGAGACACGATTGATTGGAAAAAGATATGAAGGTAGTCCTAATTGGGGAGAATGGTGGCAAAACGATTGGTTTTCTGTTTTAGAGGCAACGGAGCGACTTCCCGCCAATGGGGATGCATATATTGGAGCGGTGCATATTGTAAACGGAATGCCCGAGTACTGGATTGGAATGTTCTTTCCGGCAGATACAAATGCTCCGGATGGATTCGAATATGTAGATATGGAACCTTTGGAGTATGCGGTTTTCTATTTGTCTGATAAAGAAGGTAGTAGTGATTTCTATACGATGGATACGCACAATATGTGTTTGGATGAGTTGAAAGCACTTGGACTGAAACGCAAGGAAGATGATTGGTGTTTTGAGAGATATAATTGTCCACGATTTACGACTCCCGATGAAAATGGCAATGTTATTTTAGATTATGCTATTTCGATAGAGAACTAGGATAGAGAAGCTCTTGAATACTTTACAATTCCGTTAAGCATTTCTTAAGAAATATTAAGGTTTGATGGAAGGGATTGTTGTGGAGATTTTCCTTGTGCTAAACTGTATGTAGAGAATAAAGGTTGCAGACAGGAGGGGCTTATGAGAAGGTGGAAGCAGAAGGCAGGTATAGTAGGAATAGTGTTAGCCATGGCGATTTCCACGACGGCTTGCGGAGCGGTTCAGGATGAGGCAGAGATGGTCGGGACAGTGCCTCATGAGTCTGAGCAGACGGAGACGGTGGATACTGTCGCGAAGGAAGATCAAGGCACTGAGGGAGAGAATATCACAGACCTTGCGGGAAGTGATGGCGGAAGTGGTAGCACCGAAACAGAGGATGTTACTGACCCTATGGGAAGTGAGGATGTAGCGGACAGCAGTTCAGAGGTGGCAGAGAACACCGAGGATGGAGTCGGCACCGGGGAAACTTCCGATAGTACAGGAGAAGAGAACAACACAGAGCACAGTGACTACCGTACAGAAACCATCTTCTGGGAGGACCTGGACGGTAATGGTGTGGAGGAGTATCTGGTCATAGAGAGGAATGGTTCTGCCGGAAAGTTGACCGTGTATTTTAACAAGGAGCCTGTTTATCAGTATGAGGAGGATTTGTGGTTCGTAGGCGTGGATGCCAAGGAATATATTGATTTGGATGGAGATGGTGAGAAGGAGATTTTCGTCAGCTTCATGCCGGCGGTTAATTCTATGCCTCTGGAGGAGTGGTTCGCACTGAAGCAGGGGGAAAGCGGCTGGGAGCTGATGGAGATGCCTCATTATGGCGACTACATGAGCGACAATGCCTTCCCGATTTCCGTGACCCTGCAAAAGAAGGACTATGAGCTTTTGATTTCCTGTGAAGGGTATGACGGTGGTATTGTTTTTGACGCCACAGCACATTATGCAGGAAAGAGAAAAGACCGGATAGAGTGGGGCGATACCAGTTATGATGCTTATGTGAATGGAAATTATGCAGAGGGCAGTCAGGTAGGCGGCACCTGTGCCTGGGGTATCTGGAATATAGAAACCGGCAGTTATGAGGGACAGAACTGTTTGATTGCGGAGCATGGTCTGCAGGGACCCAATGGTAAATATGACTTTTACGGATGTGCGTATGTGTATTTTAACTATGACGAAAATGCAAAGGTACAAATTCTGAATATGGAGTTTCGCCCGGATGTTACTGTTTCGCCGGAGTTTGACACTCAAGAGCCACCGGAGGATACAGAAATCATAGGTTGGTTGTGGGGAGAAACGGTAACACCTTTATCAGTAAATACCACCATATCCGTGGATTTGGACGAGGACGGCAAGGAGGAGCTGGTAAGTGTGACATTTTCCGAGAACGATGACTTATTCCTTGTTTCGCCGGAGATATGTGTGAATAACACGGTGTTTGATGAGACTTACATGAGGGAAACTATCGGTCTGTACATGGAGGCACCGGATATTGCTACTTGGTATATTTTCGATGTGGATTTGCAGGATGGATATAAGGAAATCGCAGTGTATGAGGATGGTCCCAGTGGTGACCCATGGACGACACTGTTTCGATATGAGGAGGGTCAGTTGCGCCGAATCGGAGGCTTTTCGGATAAGCCCATAGATGACTGGAGTATGTATTATGAAGGAATGGGGGAAGATTTTGATATTTATGTGGATTCTATTGACCGAAGCAAAATCAATATTAAAGTACCGGGGGATGGAACCATTTACGCCAGTCAGCGTGTGGATGTGATGGAAACTAATTTCGCAGAAGGTTTGTGGAAGCTGGAACAAGGGGAGAGCTTTGCAGATGCGTCATTGGAGCTTCAGCTGCGAGAGATGTATGAGTTTTTTGGTTATGGTGCGGACAGAGGAGAGTTTACACCTACAGTCATTGATACCTTGCAGGTTTATACCAAGCCGGACTTTGAGGCAGAACAAATAGTATTGACGCAAGGAGAAAATCTGGATTTGTATCGGTATTATCCTCAGGATAGTGAGAATGGCTGGGTACAGATTGCTTACCATAACCGGGAAAGCTTTGGATGGCTTTATTTGCATGGATATGATGAGGTTCGCCAGACAGACGAAAACGGAGAAGCGATTTATTATCATGCCTATGATTTGATACAGAATTTAAGTTATGCAGATTAGGAGAAAGGGAGTGCGAACGCATTCCCTTTTTCAGGGTGATATGATATAATCTTATCATTAACAGGTTATTTATATTTGTTTATTTACACAAGCAAAAAACATAGGAGGTATTTAGAATGGAACAGAGACTGGAGCCTTTATTTACACCATGGAAGATTGGTAATTGCGAGATTAAGAATCGTATCGTACTGACTTCTATGGGCGGAACGAATTTGTTAGGCTGGATGGAGATTAACCACTTTGATAAGGCGGGGGCAAAATTTATCATGGAAGTGGCGAAGAACAATTGTGGTCTGGTGCTTCCGGGCTGTCAGCCTATTTACAACCCCATGCTGGGACAGTGGTTGCACAAGAATAAGAAGATGTATCGGGATTTGGCCAAGTGGATGCCGGAGTTTCACAAAACAGGGGCGAAGCTTTTCGTACAGTTGACGGCAGGCTTTGGACGTTCTTTTACCATTGACCATTTGATGGAGACTCTTTACACCAATAAGGTGTTGAATGTATTGTCCAAGCCGATTATGAACTTGGACAAAATCACTGCAGCACCCAGCCCTACACCCAATCGTTGGTCCGACAAGGTACCTTCCAGAGAGATGACTGTGGAAGAGATTCAGGAATTTATCACCGCTTTCGGAAAGACTGCCAAGCTGTTGAAGGATGCCGGTGTGGATGGTGTGGAAATTCATGCGGTACATGAGGGTTATTTGTTAGACCAGTTTACCTTGAAGTATGTGAATAAGCGTACCGATGAGTACGGTGGTTCCTTTGAAAACCGTTATCGTTTCGCTGTGGAAATCGTGAAGGAAATCAAGAAGGTATGCGGACAGGACTTCCCCGTATCTCTTCGATATAGTGTAGAATCCAAGACCAAGGGCTTCCGTGAGGGTGCACTACCCGGAGAAGAATATGTAGAAGTGGGTCGTGATATGGAAGAATCCGAAAAGGCTGCCAAGTATTTGCAGGATGCCGGATATGATATGTTAAACTGTGACAATGGTACCTATGATGCGTGGTACTGGGCACATCCGCCGATTTATATGCCGGAAAACTGTAATCTGGAGGATGTGGCACATATCCGTCAGTTCGTAGATATTCCTGTGGTTTGTGCCGGACGTATGGATGTGCGTGTGGCAGCAGATGCTGTCAAGGATGGTCGTATCGATGGTGCAGGCTTTGCACGTCCTTTCCTGGCAGATCAGGAGTGGGTAACCAAGCTGATGGAAGGCAGAGAAGAGGATATTCGTCCTTGTATTCTTTGTCATAATGGTTGCTTCAATATGTGTCATTACAAGGGTGTACCCAATGATCAGGATTTGAGCGATTCGCTGCATCTGGCACGTTGTGCGGTAAATGCAGAAACCATGCAGTGGGAGAAGCACAAAATCGTGCCTGCCGCTGCTCCCAGAAAAGTACATATTATCGGTGGCGGTATCGGCGGTATGGAGGCTGCCAGAGTATTGAAGCTGCGTGGTCATGAGCCGGTGATTCATGAGAAGGATGCTCAGCTGGGCGGTACCTTTATTGCAGCCGGAGCAGAAAGCTACAAGGGCAAGCTGCGTGACCTTCTGGCTTGGTATCGCAAGCAGATGGAGGATTTGAAGATAGAAGTGCATTTGAACGAGACGATTGAGGATGTGAAGCAGTTTAGCGGACAGCCGGTAATCGTGGCAACCGGTTCCGTAGCTCGAGTATTGAAAAAGATACCCGGTCATGAAAAGATGATAGAAGCTTGTGATTACCTGACCGGAACACCGGTAGGAGATACGGTAGCAGTTATCGGCGGTGGTCTCACCGGTTGTGAAATCGCCTATGAATTAGCACTTCAGGGCAAGAAGCCCATTATCGTGGAAATGAAGGATGATTTGATTTCCCAGAAGGGTATTTGTCTGGCTAACAGCTCTTATTTGCGTGAGTGGTTTGCGCTGCATGAAATTCCTGTTTATTTAGAGACTACCCTGAAGTCTGTGGGAGATAGCAGCATTATCTGCAAGGGTAAGGATGGTAAGGATATAGAAATTGCCTGTGACAGTGTCATCAGCTCTGCGGGTTATATTGCAAATCCTTTGGCCAAGGAATCCAAGGATGTTTATCAGGTAGGTGATTGTAAACAGGTAGGTAACCTGAGAACCGTAGTATGGCGTGCTTATGAAGTAGCCATGAAGATTTGATAGGAGGCAGAAGGCGTGAATTTAACAAGTGAACAACAGGCCATATTGAATGGCGAAAAAGGGGATACATTAGCCAGAGTAATGAAAACATTGGTGCGTTATGGAGAACTGTTCGGTGCAGATGCTATGGTGCCTGTTACCAGCAAATACAATCATTTGGTAACCTCCTTTGGTTTGAAAGCTTTGAAGCCGGTATATGAATTGATGGATAAGCTGATTGAGTCCGGAAACCTGTCTACTCAGAAGTTTTCTGCAGACCCAAGACCGCTGGATCCCAATGTACCCAGTAACTTTTTGCAGGATTTTATTTTTAAGAATTTTATGTATTCCCGTCAGGAGGACTATGAGAGACAGCTGAATCAGATGGGACTTATGGAAAAGGATGCCTTTACCTGTACCTGTTACATGGATGAGGTAGGCAATACCCCTGCTATGGGTGAGGTATTGTCCTGGTCTGAATCCTCTGCGGTAGTGTATGCAAACTCCGTACTGGGTGCCAGATGTAATCGTAACTCCGGTATTATCGATTTGATGGGTTCTGTTCTAGGTTATGCGCCGTATTTCGGCTTGCTCACGGATGAGGGCAGAAAGGCAAAGTGGATTGTTAAGATTGAAACCACCAAGAAGCCGGAGGCGCAGCTTTTGGGCTCTGCCATCGGTATGAAGGTCATGGAGGATGTTCCTTATATCGTAGGTTTGGATAAGTGGCTGGGCGGCGAATTGAACGATGCAGCCAAGACTTATCTGAAGGATTTCGGTGCAGCAACCGCTTCCAATGGTGCAGTAGGTTTGTATCATGTAGAGAATATCACACCGGAAGCTGTTAAGTATGGTCAGGATTTAATCGCAGAAGGTGCACAGGTGTATGTAGTGGATGATGCAGAGCTGGAGCGTGTATACAAGAGCTATCCTGTTATCTGGAAGAACAAGGAGGCTACCCCGAAGCTTTGCTTCATGGGCTGTCCGCATATGAGTTTGGAGCAGCTGACTGATTGGACACAGAAGATTCAGGAGGCTTTGAAGAAGGAAGGCAAGAGTAAGGTTTGTATCCCTACCGTCTTTACTGCAGCTCCGGCAGTACTGAAGAAGTTTGAAGAAACTCCTTATGCGGCGATTTTGAAGGAAACAGGTGTGATTACTTCTTATATTTGTCCGCTGATGTATATGAATAATCCTCTCAGTGAGAAAATGCCTGTGATTACCTCCAGCAATAAGCTGAGAACCTATACCAGTGCCCGTTATTATACAGACGCTGAAATATTAGAGCAGATTACCAAGGGAGGTGGCAAGTAATGAAGGAATTTAAAGGTAGAATCGTAGCTCCCGGAACCGTAACTGCTCCAGCAGTAGTTTCCCACGGAGGTTTGAATACATTAGCATCTTTTCAGAAGGCATTGCAGTTCGGGGATAAGAAGGCCACCTGTGGCGACCAGAACAATCCGGACCTGTACGGCAAGCAGATGGCAGGAAAGGCTTTGTGCCTGCCCCGTACCATCGGTTCTACTACCGGAGGACTGGTGTTGTACTGTGCCTGTTCCATGAAGAGACAGCCGGCATGTATGTTGTTTTCAGAGCCGATTGATTCTCTGGCAGCAGCCGGAGCCGTACTTGCAGATGTATGGTTGGATGATGTAAGTATGCCGGTTATTGACAGTCTGGGAGAGGAATTCTTAAACTACGTAAAAGATGACATGAGCATCACTGTGAAGGAAGACGGTACCGTAGTGGTGGAGTAGCGTTACGGTGCGGAATATAATAAGAATTATTTCAGGAGATTGTCGAGAGGCGGTTCCTGACAGGAGGTGCCGACAGTTACGGAAGAAGCCGTGGCTGTCGGCACTAATTATTCCTAGAAAAATCTATAAAAAGTAGCATAGTATTTTTCGCATAAGTATGGGAGAATGGGTTCAATGGAGTAGTATGCGTTGGGATGTATTTACGGAGGACGATTATGAAGATAACAGAGAGAATACCCTATGAATATAAAAATGCCCCCATTCCCGGAGGCGGATATGTGACAGGACTGATTTATCATCAGACACAGCCCGGGATTTTGTATGCAAGGACAGATATCGGAGGGTCCTATCGTTTTGACTTTAAGGAGCGCAAGTGGCACAGCTTAATCAATCATGTGACCAATGAGGATTTGGCAGAGACTTACCCTATTGCACTGGCACTGGATGATAAGTATCCGGAGAGACTGTATATTATCAGTGGTATCACGCAGAATGGCTATGGAGTGTTCAGCATTTCCGAGGATTATGGTAAAACCTTTACCTACAAGAAAGTGCCGACTACCGTGCATGGAAATTTAAGCGGACGTGGTACAGGTTATCGATTGGTAGTGGACAAGAAGGACAGCAATACCCTGTACTTTGCCAGTCAGCTGGGCGGTTTGTGGAAGACCGTAGACAGAGGCGATACTTGGACGAGAATGCCTGTGGACGAGGACTATATGACCTTTGTATGGGTATCTGATGATTCGAAAACTATCGTGGTGGGTACCGCAGGTTATACTACCAGAGTGGATGATACTCTTCGTGGACATAGCTTATACGTTTCTTATGACGCAGGTGTCAGTTTTGAGAAGCTGATGCAGCCGGAAAATGTAATCGTAGCAGACAGCAAGATGAATGGTCTGGTGGCTTCCCGTTATGATTATGACGGCAAGTATTTGTACATTACTATGCAGTCTACCGGACGTTGGAATTATATCGTAGATTTGGGCTATAGCTGTGATACCGGTGATACCATTGGTGGCAAGGTATTACGATATTACTTTGAGGATGGTCGCATCGCAGGCTATGATGATATTACTCCCAACGAGGAGGGAAAACGCACCACAGAGTACTTAAATTACGGTTTTGGAGGTGTTTGTTCCTGCAAGGCGAAGCCGGGACTGGTGGTTTGCTCTACCCTTTGTAAAGAAAAGGAAAGTCCGGAATGTGTGTATCTGTCTGAGGACTACGGTGAAACTTGGAAAATCAGTCTGCGAGGTTTGGAAGAGGGAGATATTTATTTCCGTACTTCTTATATGGAGCCTAAGTATAATGCAAATGTGAGCCTGCTTCATTGGTTGAGTGATGTCAAAATCAATCCGTTTAACCCTAATGAGCTGTGGTTCAATTCCGGAACCGGCGTGTTTACTACAGATGCATTGCTTTCAGAGCATCCGGCATATCATGACTGGTGTGACGGTATCGAGGAAACAGTACATTTGAATGTGTACGGTCCGCTGAAAGGCGAGGTGCAGCTGGTGGACATCGTGGGAGATTTGGGAGGATTTGCTTTCCGTGATTTGACCAAGCCCTGTGATAATTCCTTTGATGATGCCGGTGGCAACCGTTATATTACTTGTATCAATGCAGACCTTTCCGATGAGGATGGAAATCTGGCAGTGATTATGGCAAGAGGAAACTGGAAGGGCATTACCAAGGGCGGTTTGATACGCACTCGCGATAATTTCAAAACCTTTGAACGTATTCCAATGCCTTTTGCGCTTGGGGGAAAGATTGAGGAGCAGCTGCACTTTATCGAGCACCCTAACGTCAATCCCGGTTGGGTGGCAATGTCCCTTAATGGACAGAATATCGTTTGGTCTATTGCGGATGTGATTGAATTACCTGTGGACATGGTGATTGTTACACAGGATGGTGGTCAGAGCTTCCGACAGGTGGAAGTGTACGATTTGCAGGGCAACAGAGTAACGGAGGGACGCTTCAAGGCTTACTCCGACCGTTGCAACAATGATTTCTTCTACGGCTTCAGTGGTGCAGGGCAGCTGTATGTGAGCAAGGATGGCGGAGCCAGCTTTTATGAGAAGCCGGTACTTGCGAAGCGTAAGAATGGTGAGAGCATTGCTTTCCCTGCCAGCAATTTCGGCAAAATCGATACTGCCAACAAGACCGAAGTGCGTGGCGTAGCCGGTGAAGAAGGACTGTTCTACATGGCACTGGCAGAAAATGGTTTGTGGAAGCTACAGTACGATAGTGATGCGGATAACTTCGTGGCAACAAAACTCATGGAGGACAGTGATACTTGCTTCCGTATGGGCTTAGGATTAGGTCGCGAGGGCGGTACCTACATAGGTCAGCCGAAAGCGATATATCTGTGTGGCAACATCGACGGTGAGTACGGCTTCTATCGTACTTTGGACGAGGGCGAAACCTATGCTCGCTTGAACAATGCAGACCAGATGTATGGTGAAATCAACAGCATGGATGCGGATAAGCGTGTGTTCGGAAGATTTTTCCTGGCGACAGGCTCAAGGGGCGTGCTGTATGGAGAAGCGGTGAAGTAGGACATGAAAAAATACATTATAATAGCAGGTGTGCCTCGTGCCGGAAAGAGTACCGTTTCCCAAAGAATAGCAAAGCAAATGGGCTATCAGCATATTAGTATGGATTCTATTCTGGCGGGAATTGAAAAGGTGTTTCCGGAAACAAAGATAGATACAGATGCTGCGGTGGAACCACAAAAAAATATAGAGTTTATCAGTTCAAAGGTTGCACCATTCATTAGGGCTATGATGGACAGTGGCGAATATGATGAATGTGACTATGGGGTGGTCATTGATGTATACCAGCTATTGCCAAGGGATTATGTGCAGTTTGTGCAAAATGAAAAGTGCGAGATATATTATTTCTTATCATCAGATGTGACATCGGTGGAACGGTTTGAGATATTAAAAGCACACGATACACCTAATGATTATACATATTATCACTCGGATGAGGAGAATAAGAAATACTGTGAGGATATTGTAAATATCAGTCATTTTATGAAGGAGCAGTGTGTTTTGTATGGGCTGCCTTATTATGAGACATCGAATGATAGAGAGGCAGTGTTGAGGGAGTTTCTTCAATGCGTACAGAAGTGTGAGTAAAGTAAAGATAACGGAGGTAACTAACATGTTGGTAATGAGAATCAGAATAGCATAAGTACATAAGACTGCCTTCAATAGTTTTATGTACTTGCAGAATACTAAAAACTATTTGATAAGGAGAATTTTGTAATGCTATTTCAGGATAATGTATTAAAGAAATACTTAAAAAATGTTTATTTTATAACCGGAACCCCTTGTGGTGGCAAGACCACTATTTCCAGAGAACTGGCGAAGAGACACAATATGTTGGTGTATGATGTGGACGAGCAGTTCGAACAGCATCAGAAGCTTTCCAACCCGACGTTTCAGCCAGCCATGAACAAGCAGTTTGCAGATGCGGATGAGTTCTTCGGACGTACTGTGGCGGAGTACAAGCAGTGGCTGTTGGATAACACAAGGGAGCAGATGGATTTCATATTATTGGATTTGATACATTTGTCTCAAAATCAGAAGGTAGTATGTGACTGTCATTTGACCATGGAACAGGCCGAGAAAATTACGGAACCATCCAGAGTCGTGTTTCTAATCAGAGAACCATCCAACATAGTGGAGGAGTACTGCAACCGTCCTGATCATCAAGGATTTCGGGAGTTTATTCATAGTGCCACTGATGTGGAAAAGGCGAAGGAGACATGTAATGCGACACTGAAAAGTCTCAATGAGAGGCTGTACCATGATATCAAACACAGTAATTATTGCTGGATAGAGCGGACACCATCAAGTACCGTAGAAGCTACGGTAGCCAAAGTGGAGCAACACTTTGGTTTGGCAAATGAAACGTTTAGCAAGGAAGCCTTGGAGATAAAGAAGGTGGACAAGGATACAGAGCTGCATACTATGCTGATTGATTTCGTGGAGAACTTTTCTTGGGAGGATGTGAAGGAGCATACTCTGTGGATGCTGCGCAATTGGCAATTTACGGATTGGGAGTCCATGTTTGTGGCGTTAGTGAATGGTCAGATTGTGGGGATGGCTTCCATCATGAAAACGGATTACTATCCCTTGCCGGAAATATATCCTTGGGTGTCCAGCGTGTTTGTGACGGAAGCTTATCGGGGGCATCGAATTAGTGAAGCTCTGATAACCGCTATCAATGAATATGCAAGGGAGCTGGGTTTTGCCAGAACTTACATACCCTCTGAACATGTGGGACTTTATGAACAATATGGATATGAGTATCTTAGAGATATTGTGAACTACGGTGGCGGAATAGATAGGTTGTATGTAATGAATTTTTAATTCGTTCAGAATACTATTCTGAAAAAACAATCAAAAACAAACAAGCTACGCCCACCTGCGGCTTGTTTACAGAATAACATAATATAGGTTATGGCTCCTTGCAAGAGCCTAGCCTCAGGGGTAATACATGCCACGAAGTACACCGTACAAAGAAACAGTCGACGATGAAATGTATGACAGCTACGGACACTTGTGTCCGTGAGATGACATACATTTCGAGAAGAATGTTTTTTGTCCGGTGTACGTGTGACATATATTACCTTTGAGGCGGACCTGAAAGAGAGGTAAACATGAGAGTATATACTGAAAACAACCGCCTTATCATAGGCAATGGCAAACAGACCCTGTGGTTGGAGCCCTGGGGCAAGAATTCCTTCCGTGTGCGCATGACCGGTGAACCCGTTATGGACGCAAACGATTGGGCACTGACTGAAAAGGTAGAGGATTGTCAGGCAGAGATTACTGTGGAAGAAATCGACACCACAGACCCTTGGTATGCAACAGAAGAGTTTGCTCATTATCATTCTACCGGCAAGGTTTATACTGTAAAGAATGGCAAGATTACTGCGAAGATTAGTCCCGAGGGCTGGATTAGCTATTATAACCAGAAGGGTGAACTGCTGACCGAGGAGTACTGGCGTAACCGTAACCGTATTAACCGTTACTGTGTGCCTCTTCGTGTGGATGCGCGTGAGCTGAAGCCTATTCAGGGTAGCACGGATTTCGAACTGACTGCACGTTTCGAGGCTTTCGAGGATGAAAAGATTTTCGGTATGGGACAGTATCAGGAGAAGAATTTGGACAAGAAGGGTGCTTGTCTGGAATTGGCACACAGGAATTCTCAGGCCAGTGTACCTTTCATGATTTCCAGCAGAGGCTATGGTTTCTTCTGGAATAACCCGGCTATCGGTACAGCGACCTTCGCTACGAATAAGACTGAGTGGTACGCAAAGAGCACCAAGAAGTTGGATTACTTTATCACTGCAGGGGATACTCCCTTTGAAATCGAGGAGCAGTATTCAGCAGCAACCGGACGTACTCCCATGATGCCGGAATATGGTTTGGGCTATTGGCAGTGTAAGCTGCGTTACCGTACCCAGGAGGAAATCCTGACAGTGGCAAGAGAGCACAAGAGACGCGGACTTCCTATGGACGCTATCGTGGTAGACTTCTTCCACTGGACCATGCAGGGTGACTTCAAGTTCGAGCCCAGAGACTGGCCGGATCCTGAGGCTATGGTAAAGGAACTGAAGGAACTAGGCATCGAAACTGTAGTATCCGTATGGCCTACCATTGATGAGCGTAGTGAGAACTTCGGCGAGATGAGCGACAAGGGTTATCTGGTAACCCCGGACAGAGGAAATGCTTATCATATGTCTTGGATGGGTAACACGGTGTTCTATGATGCTACCCACCCCGGTGCACAGAAGTTTGTTTGGGAGAAATGCAAAGAAAATTATTACAAGAAGGGTATCCGTTGCTTCTGGCTGGATGAGGCTGAGCCGGAGTATGGTCCTTATGATTTTGATAACTATCGTTACTATGCAGGTCCTGCTTTGCAGTGTACCAATACCTATCCGGTAGGTTATGCAAAAGGATTTTATGATGGTCTGAAGGCGGAGGGCGAGACAGAGATTATGAGTCTGGTGCGTTGTGCTTGGGCAGGCAGCCAGAAGTATGGTGTATTGACCTGGTCCGGAGATATTCACTCTTCTTTCCGTGCCATGAGAGAGCAGCTGCAGGCAGGTCTCAACATGTGTGTAGCAGGTATTCCCTGGTGGACCTCCGATATCGGTGGTTTCTTAGGTGGTAATATTAAGGATGAGCATTTCCAGGAACTGCTCGTCAGATGGTTTGCATGGGGTGCATTTTGTCCGGTATTCCGTATGCATGGCGAGCGTTCTCCTTGGTATGAAAGAGAGCAGGAATTTATCAACAATGTACGTCAGCTGACCTCCGGACAGGATAATGAGGTATGGAGCTTTGGCGAGGAAAATTATAAGATTCTGACCAAGTACTTATTTATTCGTGAGAGACTGCGTCCGTATATCCGTGAGTGCATGAAGCAGGCAAGCGAGACCGGTGCACCAATCATGCGTCCGCTGTTCTTTGACTTTGCAGAGGATAAGCAGAGCTGGAATGTAGAGGACGCGTATATGTTTGGTCCTGACTTACTGGTAGCACCTGTCATGGAAGAAGGCGCAAGAACACGCAAGGTTTACTTGCCCGCAGGCTGCAAGTGGACGGATGCAAACACCAAGGAAGTGTACGAAGGCGGTCAGGAGGTAGAAGTACCTGCACCCATCGACATCATTCCGGTATTTGTGCGTGAAGGCAAGGAGTATGACATTTATTAACCATTCAGAGCCATGCGGATTTATAGAACTCCAGCTGAGCAAGCTTGCTTGCAGAAGATGGAGTTTATAAATCCATATGGCGAGAAAGCCCATATGAGCAAAAGGAAAGCCTCGAAGAGGCGGTTTTGCGAATAGGGGCTCTGAATGGTTAGAGTATGTAAGATAGAAAAACAAAAGGATAACAGTATGGATTACATACAGAGCTTTCGAAGATACGAAACGAAATATTTATTGACAGCGGGGCAGGCACAGGCATTTTTTCAGGAAACAGGTGAAATGCTTGTGCCTGACGCCTATGGAAGTTATACCATATGCAACCTGTATCTGGATACGGAGGATTTCTACTTCATAGAGCATTCTCTGGACAAGCCTGCTTACAAGGAAAAGCTACGCTTGCGCAGCTACGGAAATGCTGTGGGGGAGGAACCGGTATTTCTGGAGATAAAGAAGAAGAGCCGAGGCATTGTGTACAAAAGGCGCATTACCCTGCCTTTGAAAGAGGCGGTAGAATATTTGGAGAAGGGTATAAAGCCGCCATCTGTCAAAGGTTTTCAGGCAGAGCAGATTTTTGCGGAGATAGATTACCTTATGAAAAAGTATCATCCCTCGCCGAAGGTATACCTTGCCTATGACAGAGAGGCCTATCTGGTAAAGGGGCATCCCCAGCTGAGGGTGACTTTTGACAGAAGAGTGCGTAGTCGCTGGGAGAATTTGACCCTTAGCAGTGATGAGGGGACACAGGTATTAGACACTCGTGTGGGAAATTATTATCTGATGGAAGTAAAGTCAGATGGGGTTTTACCTATGGAGCTGGTGAGGATTTTATCCAAGCTACAGATATACCCGGTATCTTTTTCGAAATACGGAAATGTATATTTGGACAGATGTAAAAGTGGAAAGGAAAAGAACAAATGACAGAATTTATACTGACGCAGACAGAAATATTGGGCAGCCTGAAAAGTGCCTTTGGTGCTATGGGAGTGGCTCTTCTGTGCGGATTGATTATGATGGTGGTGTATCGCATAGGAGCGAAGAAACCTACCAGTTACATGATGATTTCGCTACTGATTATTCCGGTATTGGTGCAGGTGGTCATCATGGTGGTAAATGGTAGCATTGGTGCCGGTATTGCGGCAGCAGGAGCTTTTAGTCTGGTGCGTTTCCGTTCGATTCCGGGCAGCTCCAGAGACATCAGTATGCTCTTTTGTACCATGGCAGCAGGACTGGTGGCAGGTATGGGTTATATCGGTTATGCATTGGCACTGACGGTTGTGTTAGCGGTGGTAATCGTAGCAGCAGAGCTGATTATGAGACTGCGAAACGTAGGCAACCGCAGACAATTAAAAATCGTGGTGCCGGAGGATATGGATTTCTACGGAGCCTTTGATGAAGTATTGGCAGAATATGCGATTTCTTATGCTATGGAGCAGATAAAGAGCATTCGTATGGGTACCATGTATGAGTTGATTTTCAGTGTTACCATGAAAAAGGATGCCAAGGTAAAGGAAATGTTGGATAAGCTGCGTTGCAGGAATGGTAATCTGACCATTAGCTATGGAATGGTGCCGGATTCCGGAGAAGAATTGTAGCTTCAGCCACAGAAGATAGAAGCGTAAGCGAAGAAAGGGAAATGAAAAACAATAGGAATGAAGATAGAAGGATAAATGGAGAACATCAATGTGTATTAGGAGAATGAGGAAGAAAATAGCGGGACTTCTGTGTGCAGGCTGTGTGGCACTGCTGTTGGGAGCCTGTGGAGAGACCTCCGGACAGGAGAATATTGGAACTGCCAATCAGGGCAAGCAGGAAGTGCAACAGGGAACCTCCGAGCAAAAGGAAGTTCAAGTAGATGACGACGGACAGAAGGATAGTACGCAGGCAGAACAGAAAGCAGAAGAGCTGACCACCGGTATGTTTTCAAAGGGGAGCGGTGTGTATGCAGAAGCCTTTGAACTGGTGTTGGATGCAGAAGAAAAGGGTGACATTTACTATACCCTGGACGGTAGTGACCCGACCACCAGTGAAACTGCTGTTTTGTATGAAAAACCTATTGCAATCACGGATAGAAACGGTGTGGCAAATGTGGTATCTGCCGTAGACCCGGTACTGTTTTCCGGCAATTTCAATTACCCCCATAGCAGTGGATATAAATTTGAGTGTAAGATAGAGGCTCCTTCGGATAGTGCGGTAGAAAAAGGAACCGTAGTGAGGGCTGTGGTGAAAAAGGCAGATGGTAGCTTCGGGGATGTGCAGGCAGCTACCTATTTCATCGGAACACCGGAGGAATATGTGCAGGGCTTGGCGGAAAGCTGTGCCGCATCCGGACAGTCTTTGGCAGTAATCAGTCTGGCAGTGAACTATGAGGATTTTTTCGACAGTGAAAAGGGTATTTATGTAAAAGGGGATACCTTTCAGGAGGATTTGAACGAGCTGTTAAGTAGCGGCGAGAAGCTACGGGATGGAGAAACCGCCCGTTCTTTGGATGCCAATTATAAGCAGAGAGGGCGTGATTGGGAACGTGTGGCTCACATGTCCATGTTTGAATTTTCTCCGGAGGGAACCGTGGAAGTGCTGAATCAGCAATGCGGTGTGCGTATCCAGGGCAATTATTCCCGATCCGACTTGCAGAAGGGCTTGCGTTTGTATGCCAGAAAGGACTATGGCGATAACAATTTCCGTTATGCTGTGTTTGGTGAGGAATACAAAAATGACCAAGGCGAGGTAATGGATAAGTTCAAAAATCTGGTGCTTCGTAATGGTGGTAACTGTGCTTTTACCTCCAAGTTCAATGATGCCTTCTGGCAGTCGCTGGTGAGAGATACTGCGGTGGAAACCAAGCAGTCCCGCCCTTGTGTGGTATATCTGAATGGAGAGTATTGGGGGCTTTATGTGCTGGAGGAGGATTACACAGACGATTACTTCGAGGATTTGCATGGTGTAAACAAGGATGATGTGGTGGTTTATAAGGGCGATGCGGAAAGCTATGCAATCGGTTATTCCTTGGATGAAGGCGAAATCCCGGAAGGGGAAGATGTGGATTATTATTTCCGCGACTTGCTTGCATTCTTTGATACCCACAGTGATTTGAAGTCTCAAGAGGATTATGAGGCATTTATTAAGTTGGTGGACCCGCAGTCCGTCATGGATTATTTCGCAGTGCAGTGCTGGATTAACAATAAGTGGGACTGGCCGGGCAAAAACTGGTCTATGTGGAGGACTGTTAACACAGATGCCGGAAATGCATATGCAGACGGACGTTGGCGTTTTACGTTCTATGATGTAGAGTTTGGTGGTGTCAGCGGCAGCTCCGATGCCCGTACCAATACTATCCGGGAGGATAATTACAAGCCCAAGGGTCTTTTGGATATGGATACAGAGAACCCGGCGGTATTGTGCTTTGCATACCTGATGACCAATGAAGGTTTCCGAAAGGAGTTCTGTGATAAGCTGTTGGGGCTTTCGGAAGGGCTGCTGGAAAAGGAAGCTGCGTTAAAGAGACTGGACGAGTTTGAAGCAGTGTACGGTCCTTTGTATAAGCAGTTCTTCGACCGTTATCCGGGTACCGGAAATGAGAAGGATGCCCTGAAGGGCGGCTATGCGACATCCAAGTGCATTCGGGATTTTCTGGGAAAACGTGATGGGTATATACAAAAAATGGTGGATTATTGTAATACTACTTTAGAATAATAAAGGAAGGTCTATCTCTCAGTTATGAAGTACTGGGAAATAGACCTTTTTGTTTGAAGGAGTTAGGAAAGATTATAAGCGTACCAACTCATACTCTCGGCTGCCAACGCTTAATTCTGCAGCCGCTTCTACGGTATGCACACCGTTGCGGGATTCGATACGTTCTAACAGGTGGTCACGTCCCGGGTCTTGAGATGCGTACACCAGATCCAGACATGCCTGATCCAAGGCTACCGGGTCTAAGGAAGCCAAAATACCAATGTCTGCGATAGCAGGATCCTCTGCGACGGCACAGCAGTCACAATCCACGGACATATTGCACATTACATTGATAAATGCAATTTTTCCTGCAAAATATTCCACAATGGATTTGGAGGCATCTGCCATGGATTCCAGAAAGGAGTCGTGGTCTGCAGTCCAAATCTTTTCTACCTCTCCGGCACCGTGAATATAAGCCTTGCCGTGAGAAGAAGCAATACCGATAGAGATATTTTTCAGTGCCCCACCGAAGCCTCCCATCGGATGTCCTTTGAAGTGGGAGAGTACCAGCATGGAATCATAGTTTGCCAGATGGTTGCCCACATAGTTTTTCTGAATGCACTTGCCACCGGGAATGTCCAGAACCAATTCTCCCTCTGCATCCATGATATCCACTTCAGCAATATCCGTCCAGCCGTGGAGGTTCATGGTATTCCAGTGCTCTTGCGTGGTGTTACGCTTTCCCTCGTAAGCAGTGTTAGCTTCCACGATAGTTCCCTGTACATGTTGAATGATGGGTTGCAAAAAGGCAGGCCGAATAAAGTTCTGATTGCCTACCTCTCCGGAGTGAAGCTTCACAGCTACGTTTCCGGGAAGCTTGTTGCCCAATGCCTCGTATATTTGAATCATGTTTTCCGGTGTAATGTCCGAAAGGAAATAAACCTTTGCTTTTTCCATAATGATGTCCTTTCCATAAAAGTAAATAAGTATCCTTCTTTTAGTTAAACACAGATAGATGTGTTTGTCAAAAGGTTTGAGCACTATGATCAGAAGGTCATCCTGTTCCTAGTACGTAAGGGGAGAATAGATTAGATTGTTCATAGTCCTACCCTATAACACATAAAATAGTACAAAAACAAAAAGGAAGTCTTTATGCTTAATTTCGTATGGGCGGCTATGATACTGGTGGGAATTGTCTATGCGGTGCTTACCGGTAATGTAGGTGCACTGACAGATGCGGTGTTGGATAGTGCGGGAGAGGGAATTTCCCTGTGTATCACTATGGCAGGGGTGATGGCCTTTTGGATGGGGCTAATGGAGATTGGTCAGGAGGCAGGATTAGTAGAAAAGTTGACTAAACTAATACAACCTTTGTTAAAGCTTTTGTTCCCACGGATACCCAAGGGGCACAAGTCCTTGGACTATATTGCTACGAATATGGTGGCTAATGTGCTGGGACTGGGGTGGGCATGTACCCCGGCTGGATTAAAGGGAATGGAAGCATTAGCAGAGTTGGAAAGAGAAAGGGGAAATCCGGAGTATTCGGGGGAGCAGTTTCGCACAGCCAGCGATGAAATGTGTACCTTCCTGATAGTGAACATTTCCTCCCTGCAGCTCATTCCGGTGAATATCATTGCCTACCGCAGTCAGTACGGCAGTGCCAACCCGGCAGGAATAGTGGGACCGGCAATCGTAGCTACACTCATAAGCTCTCTGGCTGCTATGGTGTTTTGTGTGGTGAAGAATCATATGAGTTGGAAGAGGAGTTAAAAGAAGGAGCACTGCTCCATAACCGGAAAGTGGTTATGAAGCAATACTCCTTTTTCGCTTTTCTATTTTTATTTAGTCCCAATTCGCTTATTTGTACCCTACTATTTATGTTCAATATAGGCGATTGGGGACATAATTTCCTACAAGCAAGGCCTTGAAAAACGCCGGCACTTGGCGAGGTTTTTTCGAGCCTAGTGACCGCTGCGTTTTTTCACGGAGTGAGAGCGTCCTGGGGTAGGTTGTTATGTCCACAATCCCCCTTTGGATATCCAAAAGGTACAAATAAGCGAATTGGGAATTTATTTAAAGGAAGTGCTACTATTCAACACCAGTGTACTATACAAGAACAGCACATCCTGGTCATCGAATTTCAGGAAAAAGCCCAGCATGGCAGAGTTCATGTAGCGGATGTCCACCAGAGTAACCTTGCTGTAGCCGGTAGCCAGCAGCGGGGCGATAGAGCTGCCGAAGGAATCACGGAATACCACCAATTCCTTGTCTGTGGTAGCAAGGGGATTCTCAATGGTAACTAACGGGTCATTGCCGCATACAAACATTTCATAAGGGTCCTTGCTGTCCTTCTTGGACAAATCATACATGGTGCTGAGTACGGGGGCACCGGTGTTGTAGCTGGTGACGATGCAGTGATCCAGCGTGCTGTTGGTCAGATACTTCAAGCTGTCCGGCTTCACCGGCATAGCCAGTTGACCATAATACACACCATAAAATTCATCTGTCAAAGTATTTACTTTATAATCCGTTTCCAGCTTCACACCCATGGTATCTGCCAGAACCTGAGCCACAGGGAGGAGCTGTTCCTGTTTCCAGTGAGTATCAGTATAATAATAATCTCCAATAGTCAAATGCGGGAACAGGTCTACATATTCCATGTAAGGGGTCTGAGCCTTCATGGAGTCCGCCAGTGCAGTGTAATCCATGGTCAGCTGATGTGCAGCATCTGCCAAAAAGTAATTTTTGTCCGGTACGATAGAGAAGTAAAGCTTCACATCTGTGTCAGCCATGTATTTGTCATAAAGAGCCTGAAACTTTTGCCCTGCATTGTTCAGCATAGGCTGGCTCAAGGGGTATTCTGCCTTGGTAATATAGCCTTTGTGCAGATACAGGTCGTTTACCTGTGCCTGATGAAAAAGCTTCAGAGTAGCCATGCTTTTCATGCCACGGAAGGTATCACGCATGGGAAACTGGTCGAGGGTGTAGGTTTCAAATTCACTCATAAACTTACCGTTTAATACAGTTTCTTTATTTAGGTCCGGGAATTCTGCCAATACACGACGCTCGCTGTCGGAGTACTCGGTAGTCGGCTTCAACCAACAAAACATGGACAGGGTAAGCAGGATGCCTCCCAATAGAAGGACAGTGATTTTATTCTTTAATGCAGTATTCATAAAGCCCTCCTTAAAATCTGAAATACAGGAATGGATTGAAGGAACCATCCACCAAATAAGCAGTTACCAGTAACAGCAGTACCAGCATCAGCAGGATTTCTCCTATGTCCAATGCGTAAGTAACAGCTTTGTTTTTATCAGTGGCTATTTTGGCAAATAACAGCTTTGGTAAAGGGGTACTGCCTATGATAGCCAATACCAATATCAGTCCATAGCTATACAGATAGTGCGTAAACTCCGCAGAACTAAGCGGTACACCACCCAGACCAAACATGGCTGCTATATAAGATCCTGCTTCGGAAATATCGGTTGCATTGAAGAGGACGAAGCCCAGGATAACCACCAGCATCACATAAATATGACGCCAGATACGGGAGCGTTCCAAATATTTGCCCAGAAACAGTTTTTCCAGTATTAAAAAGGCTGCATATAAAAGTCCCCAGAAAATAAAGTTCCAGGAGGCACCATGCCAGAAACCGGTGAGCATCCAAACCACTAAAATATTGAAAAACCAGCGAGGCTTGGAAACGCGGTTGCCCCCCAAAGGAATGTACACATAATCCCGGAACCAGGAGCCTAGGGACATGTGCCAGCGACGCCAGAATTCGGTAATACTTTTGGAAATATAGGGGTAATTAAAGTTTTCAATAAAGTCAAAGCCAAAGATTTTACCCAGACCAATGGCCATGTCGCTATAGCCGGAAAAATCAAAGTATATATGCAGGGTAAAGCTGATGGCATACAACCAATAAAAGAGCAGGGACTTGTCATCAGAGGCTCTGAAAATATCGCAGAGCTCGCCCAAAGCATTGGCTAATAATACTTTTTTGGAAAGTCCGAACAGGAAGCGGCGGATACCATAAGCACATTTTTCAAAAGAATGGGTTCGGTGTTGCAACTGTCCGGCAATATCTGAGTAGCGAACGATAGGCCCCGCTATCAGCTGGGGGAACAAAGCAATGTAAGTACCGAAGTTGATGATATTTTTCTGTGCCGGAACAGTGCCCCGATAAACATCCACTGTATAGCTTAACAGCTGGAACAAATAAAAGCTGATACCGATGGGAAGTGCTATTTTCAACAGGGGAACGGACAAGCCGGTCAGTGCATTGAAATTGGCTATAAAAAAGTCAGTGTACTTGAAATAGCCTAGAATACAAATGGCTGAGGTCACGGATAAAAATAAAAACACCTTAGAAAGGCCTTTCCCGCGAAAGACCTCTATAAGGCGTCCAAAGATATATCCGGTAACAATAGCTACGCTCATAATGACCACGTATCCGGGCTCGCCCCAGCCGTAGAAAAACAGGCTGGAAGCCAGCAATACTAAGTTTTTCAGTTTATTAGGCACTGCAAAGTAGAGAAGCAGTACCACAGGTAAAAAGTAGTACAAAAACGGGATACTGGAAAATAACATAGTTTTAACCTCTAATATCTAATTTTTACTGCTCCATGGAAATAGGGCTCATCAGGAAGAATACGGTGTTGCCGTCTGCTTCTACGATGGTTTCATCTGCAGTGACACAAATCTGCCAACGAGGATTGCAGTTATCCTTCAGGGAAGTCATAAATGCATCTACATCAGCGTCTGCAGGAAGCTCAAAAATGTAACCTGCGAAAGCAATGGAGCCCATCATAGGACCAAAGAAAGCACACTTGTCAAAACCGGTTACTTCATAGTTGTCAAAGCCGGGTAAGAAGCCGGGTTCCATTTCCATGGCACCGCCCATGAACTGAATGCTCTCGTGAGCGATTAACTTCTCAGCAATAGCATATGCACCGGTAACTTCGCCGGAAGCCATGATATTCTGGAATTCAGCATACATAGTCTGTCCGATGGTTTCGCCGCTTACTTCGCCTTCTGCGGGAGCTTCTGTGGTTTCAGGAGCTTCGGTTACTTCGGGAGCCTCAGTGGCAGCAGGTGCCTCAGTAGGAGCGTCTGTTGCAACAGGTGCTTCGGTTACGGTAGGTTCCTGAGAAGAAGGTGTGTTTTCCTCTGCATTTCCGCATGCAGAAATAGAAAATGCCAGGGTTAATGCCAATACAGATAATGTTAATTTTTTCATAATAGTTGTTTCTCCTTTTGTTATTCAATATTCATTATTTCGTTTCATAATGGATGGAAAAGCTGCCATCCTGTACATGGTATCGGAGGGGGATATAATAGGTATCCTCTCCGCTTAGAAGGAATAATTCAAAAACCATATCCTCGCTTGGAATTTCTACCGTCCAGACGATGTCGCCATTTTCTGAAAAGGAAGCAAAACCGTCGGCTGAAAGAAGCTCCATTGTTTGATTGCCGGTTAAAGTAACAGTGTACTGTGCCGGTGTTTGTGAATAACTGCGAGCCATTGCCACAGCAGGTTCTGCCGCATAGGGTAGAGACATGCTGTCAGCAGTCAGTGGTGTGCCTTCTATGGTAAGCTCCAATGTCTGCCTGTTGTTCGGTGTCCATAGAAAAAGGAACAGGAGTACACAGGCTGCCAATGGTGCGAAACCATATATGGCTTTGCGAAATGGAAATGTCCGATTGTCAGTTGTAGCTTCGCAAGCGTTCATAACCTTTTGCTTGAGGTCGGCCGGGGCAGTTATTCGTTGATAACTTTGTATTTGTTCGTTATTAAACATGGCCATCCTCCTTTGCTATTTTGTCCTGTAGCAGTACCCGGGCTCTGGAAAGTCGCATTTTGACTGCGGATTTACCGATTGCCAGAGTGGTTGCTACCTCCTCCACCGAAAAACCTTCTAAATAATGTAGAATGACTACAATTCGGAACTTTTCCGGCAGAAAAGAAAGGTAATGCATGACATCCAATGCTGTTTCATCCTGAACGCCTGTCTGTGCGGAAATCTCTTCTATTTCATGAAGAGGGGTATACATCCGCTGGTTTCGGTGGCGAAGGTGATCGTGGCATTGATTAATGGTTACTCTGAGAAACCATGCTTTTTCATGAGCTTCATCTGTGAAGGTAGGCAGCTTGCTGTAATATTTGCAAAATACCTCCTGTACCACATCCTCTGCATCCTCCCTGTTCTGCATATGAGACAGAGAAAGGTGATAAAGCATGTCAGCGTATTTATCATATGCATCATTTAGTTGTTGTTTTTGCGAAGGGATAATGGTCAAATTTCTTCCTTTCTGATAACAAAACGTTTGAAAAACGCATTTGGTCACATTTTTTTGAAAAATTTTTAAAAATATTTTTGAACATGTATTTAGTATGCTCCAAACATAGAATACTACAAAAAGTACAATAGGGCAAATTTTTCTCTGAAAATCCGTTTACAAGTTATGGTGAAAAATGTGTGGTTGACGTTTTTTTCCCTATCAAGTAAAATATTTTCTTGTAATAATATATTGCAACACATAAATAAGAAAGATTTGGAGAAATACGATGAAAAGAGAAAGTTTAGGAAGCCGTTTGGGCTTTATTCTGCTGAGTGCAGGTTGTGCCATCGGCATCGGTAATGTGTGGAAGTTCCCTTATATGGCAGGACAGTATGGTGGTGGTGCCTTCGTGCTGGTGTATTTGTTCTTCTTGGCGATTATGGGTATTCCGGTTATGACCATGGAGTTTGCCATGGGTCGTGCCAGCCGTAAGAGCCCGGTTTGTATGTATCAGGAGCTGGAGAAGAAAGGCAGTAAGTGGCATTTGCACGGCTATGCGGCAATGATAGGTAATTATATCCTGATGATGTTTTATACCAGTGTAACCGGCTGGATGCTGCAATATTTCGTAAAGACTGCAACCGGTGAGTTCGCAGGTGCAGATGCAGCAGGTATCAAGACCATCTATGACGAAATGCTGGCAGATCCTGTGACACTGAGTGTGTACATGCTGATTGTAGTTATTGTAGGCTTTGGTGTGTGTGCCATCGGTTTGCAAAAGGGTCTGGAGCGGGTGAGTAAGGTAATGATGACTGCCCTGTTGGCTATTATGTTGATGTTGGCGGTGAACAGTATTTTCATGGATGGCGGTTCCGACGGCTTGAAGTTCTATTTACTTCCTGATTTTCAGAGGATGGCGGATATTGGTGTAGGCGAAGTGATTGTAGGTGCCATGAATCAGGCATTCTTTACTTTGAGTTTGGGTATCGGTTCCATGGCTATTTTCGGTAGTTATATTAATAAGGATCGTACGTTGTTGGGCGAATCTGTAAACGTGGCTGTGCTGGATACCGGTGTAGCACTGTGTTCCGGTTTGATTATTTTCCCGGCATGCTTTGCTTACGGGGTAGAAGTAAACAGTGGTCCGAACCTGATTTTCCTGACATTGCCCAATATTTTCAATCATATTGCAGGCGGCAGAATCTGGGGAAGCTTGTTCTTCGTATTTATGTCCTTTGCGGCAATGTCTACCATTTTTGCGGTATTTGAAAATATTATTTCCTGTACCATGGATTTGACCGGATGGAGTAGAAAGAAGGCTTGTCTGGTAAATACTATCGCTATGATACTCTTGTCATTGCCTTGTATTTTAGGCTTTAGTGTATGGAGCAATGTGCAGATTGCCGGCAAGGGTATTATGGATATGGAAGATTATGTGGTAAGTAATTTGTTATTGCCTATCGGTTCGCTGTTGTTTGTGCTGTTCTGTACCACCCGTTATGGCTGGGGCTGGGACAAGTTCGTGGCAGAGGCAAATGAAGGAAAGGGTCTGAAGGTAGCAAAGTGGATGCGTCCTTATATGACCTTCGTACTTCCTGTAATTGTATTGATTGTATTATTGGTTGGTTTGTTATAAGAGATGAAAAGATTGATTTATTTAGACAATGCGGCGACTACGCAGATGTATCCGGAAGTGTTGGAAGAGATGCTTCCCTATTTTCAGGAATGTTACGGAAATCCTTCCGCTATTTACGCCTTGGCAGGCAAATCTGCCAAGGCTGTTTCTATTGCAAGGGAGCAGATAGCAGCACTGATACATGCCAGGAAGGAGGAGATTTACTTCACCAGTGGTGGCAGTGAGTCGGACAATTGGGCGATAAAAGCAGTAGCAGAAGAGTATGGACAAAAGGGAAGGCATATCATCACTACCAGAATAGAACATCATGCGGTGTTGCATACCTGTGAATATTTAGGAAAACAAGGGTTTCAGGTGACCTATGTGGAGCCGGATGAGTATGGATGGGTTTCGCCGGACAGGATACGGGAAGCCATTCGACCGGATACCATATTGATTTCGGTGATGGCAGCCAATAACGAAATCGGTACCATACAGCCTCTGAAGGAAATCGGTCAACTGGCCAGAGAAAGAGGCATCTTGTTCCATACAGATGCGGTGCAGGCAGTGGGACATATTCCGCTGAATGTAGAAGAACTACAAATTGATTTGCTCAGTGCCAGTGCGCACAAGCTTCATGGCCCCAAGGGGATTGGTATTTTATATATCCGCAGAAATGTGAAGCTGGGAGCTTTTCTCCATGGTGGTGCGCAGGAGAGACATCGCAGAGCAGGGACGCTGAATGTGCCGGCTATCGTGGGATTTGGAAAAGCAGCGGAGATAGCAAACAAGAGGCTGATGAAAGCTGTGCAGGTGGCAGAGAAACCAGAGGTGGCTGAGCAGACTGTGACAGGGGAGGCTGCCGGGGAAATTGTTGATTGTATGCGGGAGGTCAGTCTTTTGAGAGACTACTTGATAGACAGAGTGCTGCAGGAGATACCTTATTCCAGACTTAATGGCAGCCGAGAGAATCGCTTGCCCGGAAATGCCAGCTTCTGCTTTCGCTTTATGGAAGGGGAAAGTCTGCTGATACTGTTAGACCAACAGGGGATATGTGCCTCCGGCGGTTCTGCATGTACCACAGGAGCGGTAGACCCATCCCACGTGCTCATGGCAATCGGTGTACCGGATGAGTGGGCGAAGGGAGTGATACGCCTGACCCTTTCAGAACAGACTACCCGTGAGGAAATTGATATAGTAGTGGATATGATGAAGGAAAAGGTGGAGAAACTGCGAAGCATGTCTCTGGAGTATGAGGAGTTTTTAAAGAAGCAGAGCGGTGTTTCGAAAGTAATGCAATAATGTAAGCAATGCTGCAAATGTAGTATAAGATATAGTGATTTCAGGAATACCTGTAGGTTTGGCAACATAAAGTAACATAAGCGAGTGCTTGGAGAACTTTATGAAGCTGCTTACAGGTATTTCTGATTTATTGATTCCGATTTTGATTTTTTATATGGTGGGATATGGTCTGGCATCCCGGGTAAAGGTTTATGAAGCCTTTTTGAAGGGAGCCGGTGAAGGGATAAAAGTAGCGGTACAAATGATGCCGACACTGGTGGGACTATTGGTGGCAGTGGGAGTGCTGAGGGCTTCCGGATTCCTAACCTTCTTAGGAGAGGCGATAGGGGTATTGGTGGCTCCTTTAGGTATTCCGGCACCGGTGGTGCCTTTGATTTTGTTGAAGCTCTTTTCCGGTTCCGCAGCTACGGGAATGGCTTTGGATTTGTTTCGGACATATGGTCCCGATTCCTTTATCGGAACTATGACCTCCATCCTACTGAGCTGCTCAGAAACTGTCTTTTATACCCTGAGCATTTACTTTCTGGCCGCCAAGGTCACAAAAACCCGGTACACGGTACCGGGTGCTCTTTTCGCAGTGGGAATGGATGTTGTGCTGAGTATTTGGTTGACGAATGTGCTGGTGGGGTAGGGGGATTGAAAAAGAGGTTACCGATATAAAATCAGTAACCTCTTGGGAAGACAGATTTGTTATACTTATTCTGACTTTAACATAAATTCAATTTTAATCTCTTCGACATTATTTTTTACATATACCGCCACCTCTTTGAATTTAGTTTCCCTAATTTTTTCTGCATTTAGAATGAAAACATATCCAAAATCTTTATGATGTCCTTGAAGGATTTCAAGTCCCATAGATTTGTTAGCATAATCATATTCTTCTGGTAAATATAATACAAAAGTATCCTTATCAGGATTGAAAGTTACTGTTAAACCCTCTTCAACAATTTCTTTTCGTCCTGTTTCATCATTATAAATAACTACTTTAGGTTCTTCAATTACTCCTATAAAGGTTTCCACCCACTCTTCCCCTGACAAATCTGAATTCATATCGATTCCAGGATATAAAACCGGCTCTTCTGTAGGCTCGGGTGTAGTCTCTTCTACAGGCACTTCCGTAGGCGTAGACGTAGGTTCAGTCGTTGCTTCTACGACTTCATTGGGGGCTGTAGCAGATTCTGCTGTTGCTTCTGTTGTGGGCTTTGCTGTAGGTTCGTCATTAACAGTTCCTGCGACTGCTTCCTGATTACTGCCTGCACCTACATTAGTGACAGCATTTTCCGTACTTTCGCTGCCACAAGCAACGAAGCAAAGTATGCTAAGTGTTGCAATAAGGGTTATTGTTTTTTCTTCATAATGCGTCCTCCATGTAAATCATATTGTGTTGTTTGTATTCTACAACGATTTTTTTTTTCAAGATATAGTTTTGGCTAGCGGTTGACAAAAGTCATATTTTGCGGTATTTTAAATACAGAATCATATTTTTACCAAAGAGAATTCTTTTTATCAGGGCGTATCGCCCGTGAATTCACAAAACAAGTAACTTAACAAAATGCGGGCGAAGTAGGGGAAGGACTCTATTTAGTTGCCTGTGTAGGAAGAGAGGTATTTTATGCAGAAAACGTCGAGTAGTATTTTATTGAATTCTCAGATTAAGGACAGCGGTGGCAAGCTGATTTTTGACGACAATGCTTTGTGTGCACAGTTTTTGCGAAACTATGTGGACATCCCCTGTCTGGCGGGAGTGGAGCCGGAGGATATTGAGGATGTATCGGAGCAGTTCGTGCCGCTGTTTGCAGAGGAGCGAAACGCAGACCGGGTGAAACGTATCCGGTTGAAGGGGGAGGAGCCATTTTTCTTGGTCTCCCTTATTGAACATAAGACGAAAATTGAGTATGATGTATGTATGCAGCTGTTTCGTTATATGATATACATATGGGAGGCTTATGCCAAGGAAGCGGAAGCGAAGCAGCGGGGAATTACCAAACAGAAGGAGTTTCGCTATCCGCCTATATTGCCGATTATATATTATGAGGGGAAGCAAAAGTGGACGGTGCCGCCGGATTTCAAGAGCCGTATTCATCACGGAGAGGCGTTCGGGGAGTATGTACCGGATTTTCGGTATTATCTGGTGCCCATTTGTGATTATAGTAATGAGGAGCTTTTGGAGAAGGCAGATGAGATGTCCCTGATTATGCTGATAAACAAAATTCAGACAACGGAGGATGTGTCGGAATTTCGAAGCATTGAACCGGAGACTTTGGGGGAAATATTGAAGGAGACACCGAAGCATCTGTTGGACAAGATGGCGAATATCATGCTGGCATTTTTATTAAAGGTGAATGTACCGGTACCGGAGGCGGAAGAGCTGGTAGAGAGGGTAAGGGAGAAGAAGATG
>JAZQEK010000075.1:0-99863 GCA_045538995.1 Acetatifactor sp.
GATAAAACACATCAACATCAGTATCTTAGAAGTCTAAAACCACTAATCGCATAGGATGCATTAACTTCATAAAGTATGAGGCTTATTAAAGTGCGTCTGAACTATCCACACAGCCAGTTTTTCTTTGTAATCTTGTCAACATTCTTTCTTTTCTGTTTAAAACCGAGATTATAAATCTGTTTCGCAATCACCTACCTAAGATAAAATCATACTATTATATTAACAAACAATCTTAAATCATGTGGAACATATTTCTTCTTCCGGCATTACACATGTCACATATTCTGACATATTCCTTAAAACAAAAAAATCTGTTTATCCTCTGAGCTTCGTTTTTTCCGGCGATATTCCTGAGGCGAAATATGCTCCAGAGAGGTAAACACCCTTGTAAAATGCTGCCGGGAGTTAAACCCGGCCTCAATTGCAATTTCCACCACCGGATCATTCGTGTTCAAGAGAAGAAGCTTTGCTCGCTCAATACGCATTCGGTTAAGATAGTCGATGATAGTCACTCCATGTACCTGACGGAACAGGCGTTGGAGATAAGCAACAGAAATTCCCAATTCCTTAGCCAGTTCCTCAATCCGGACATCATCTGATATCCGCTCAGACAGTAAATTTACACACCTGCGGACATATACAAAACCTTTTCCCGCTGCCTTATCATCCATCAATGCCGTTGCCAAATGAACCAGCATCTGAGCAATGTGTATTTCTTTTAATGCGACATCTGTATCTGCCGCACGAGAAAAATCATCCACCACAGCGGACAACGCGTTGTAAAGCATTCCGCTATCATCCTTTCCCCGTTGCCAGGAACTGAGTTCCCGCAACCACTGTGCCAGTGTCGGGGAGGCAGCTATCAGGCTTTGCATCGTCATCAACGGCGGAGCAGGGCTAAAGGAGAACTCTACATTGACCATGTAGCAGCTTTCGTCCACCTGCAGAGCATGCATCGTCCCTGCATCAATAAACACAAATTCTCCCACACCCATCATAAAGCTTTGTTGCCTGTCGCCCTC
The DNA here is from genome assembly GCA_045538995.1 of Acetatifactor sp. Lineage (GTDB taxonomy): Bacteria > Bacillota > Clostridia > Lachnospirales > Lachnospiraceae > Acetatifactor. Next base: position 1,023 of record JAZQEK010000075.1, read on the forward strand.
AAAAAGCTGTATACGACAACGACCGCGCAATAAATACATAATCTCTACTCTGTCATGAGCATGAGGTGCCATATGAAAATCTGTCCATGTCCAGGAATAGCAGGCTTCCACACAGGGAAAATACCTCTGTTGCAATTGTTTCGTCATCCGATGCTGGAACATTCCATCTTCTCCCCTCTCCGCATGTCTGTGCGGGAAAATCGTACAATCGCTCGTTTCTTTTGTCACAAATTATATCATTTGGTACAGAAAATGACAACCTTCTGCTACAGTGAAGATACTGCTACCGAAATTCAAAACATTCCGAATCATTACATTGTTAAAAGAAACCATATCCTTCTTTATTCATTAGAAAAGAAGATAAATGATTGACAATAGTTCTCCCAGCTTTTCTCAACCTTCACTCGCTTATACAAATCTTCCTTTTATTTCTTCCGGCAAATACTTCGCCAGTTCCTCTACCAACTCATACACCTTTGTTCCCGGTGCTATCTCCGTCGGTGTTTTACCTTCTCCATCTTTTATGATTCGCTTTGCATATCGAATCGCCAATTTCGGATTACCATACTCCATAAGAATCCCGAAGATATCCTTCATATTCTTCTGATACTTGCCAATCCCAAGTTCCTTAAACTTATCATTCAAGAACGTAATATACTCTGTTCTGTGATTGTTAGCAGTGTAGTACGCAAAATGCAACATGAACCAGAACTCAATACACTCATTACTCCATGCCGTATGATACTGCAATTCCGGGTTCTCTTTGTTCAAACTCTCTGCACGTTCTACAACACCATTAAATCGTTCCGACGGGAAACTGTCCTTATCGTAAATGCACCAGATTTGTCCCTTTTTGATTTTGTTCTTCTTTACATAATCCTCTGCCATACCAATCACTCGCATGGTCTCTGCCTGACAGGGCTCGATTTCAATCAGTACCATATCTTTATAAATTGGGTTCTCCTCAATCAATTTCTTAAAACCCGTAAAGTATTGAGGTTCTGTCTGCTGCCCTTCACAGAAGATATAATATCTGTATTCCTTCATCTCCAAATACTCTTGGCGTCGTTTTTTCTTCCACTTCTCCATTCCGGCTTTTTTAGGCATTGACCTTCCCCCAATCTATGATTTTTCTGAGGTATGGGTCAGCACCATACTTACCCTCCAGATACTGCTTGTCGAACTTAGCATCCTTTCTAACAGACTCACCCTTTTCATTCTTGAACTCCACAAGAGAATAAAGTCCGGAATTCTGCTCATTACCTTTTGCTACAAACCAGATTTCATCTCTACGGAAGACTTCACTATTCATGGTAGATAAATCGTGAGAGGTAAATATCAACTGTGCTTTATGTTGATTGATACTCATGTCATTAAACATCATAATGATATGACGCAAAAGCACAGGATGAATCTTCGCATCCAACTCATCGATTACAAGTACTGTTCCGGTAATCAAGCTTTCCGCAATAAACGGAAGTAAACCAAACAACTTCTTAGTTCCGCTCGACTCATCTGACAAACTAATTTCCGTTTCCACATCATCCACACGATGCTTTGTGAATACTTCAATCATATCGTTTTCTTTTTCTTCCACTCTGAAATCAACGATATCCAAATCCATCTCCTGAATCATATCCAGCATCAAATGCTTTACCTCTTCCGAAGTGGCAACTGCCATACGAAGCTCCTGAATAGGATTACCATAATTCAAGAAATCAATTCCATATTCAAACCAGTCCAAAACCTCCTTCACCACCGCATTCTCTCTATACGCAATGCCTAAATAGGAAAGAAGTGCAAGAGTTTTGGACAAATCCTCACTTACCTTAAGCTTAGCAAATGCTCCCTTTAATTCGATACCCTTATCAGCTCTTACAAACAATGCAGAGCGTCTTCCGGTTTCTAATTTCACTCTGTCAAGGCTTTCATAAACTATTACATCTCTTTTCACCTTCAAAATATATCTATACTCTGCTGAGCCTGTGCGGAAGAATAATTCAAACTCCGTGGGGCTTTCCCTGTACTCCTCCAAAAAAGCGAAGGGTTCTACAATTATTTTTTTCTGCAAGAATACTCTACCTTCACTGTCTGCCATAGCGTAGATAGGACGCAATATTTTCGCTACCAGGGTATGGATTGCTTCCAACACATTAGATTTACCACCACCATTTGGACCGTATATAGCAGATACCGGCAAATACATTTCTCCATCCTGGTCTTTGATTATTCTATCTTCATGTTCAGAGATTGCCGTTGCCTGCATGTCAAAAGTCACTTCATCTCTTATACTTTTATAATTCTTTACAGTAAATTGACACAACATATCTTTACCCTCCATTCTATCTTTATTATATCCCTATTTTTTTGTTTTGCAACATATTTTCGAGTTTTTATCTCATATTTTCCTTTAAAAATATCTATTTAAGAAATTTTGGTGAATCCTAAAAGGCAATCTTAGAATGTTCGCTTCTAGGCTCTTATAAACAAAAGTTATTTGACTTATGCATATGTCAAAAAAGGACAGACTCCCAAAATCGGAAATCTGCCCATGCCAACCTTATTTATTTTTAGCCAAAGGCACAGCTTCTTCAAAATGCAATTTGAAGAATTCTATGGATTTGGGATAATGTCCCAACAAGCGAAATTGCAAAACCTGTACATTTTTGCCTTGCTTACCATTTTTGAACACACACGTCCTACAAATTCATGTTCACCCATTCAATCACATAATCCGCCACTTCTGGTGGCTCTTTACCGGTAATATCTAATTTTTCAAACCTAGTATCCCCAAGACTGTCATGCTCCATAAAATAACTGTTATAATCACTGGAACCCTTCAGCCAGTTTTCATCCGTTATGCCCCTACCTTCCTGCATACGCTTTCTTAATGCTTCATCATCACACACCAAAGCCAGACACTTAATTTCACTGAAATAGCGACAATTATATGTTTTAGGCAAACGGTCAAGACACCCTGCCATAGTCCATAAGACAGGCTTTCCTGACTGTATAATATCCTTGGAAATATTAACAATCGTTTCTACCCATTCATTGCAGGATTCCTCACTACTCCAATCCACATATCCGGAAAGTATATCTGCATCCAACACCACAAAGTCCACTTTTTTCCTCATTATCTCAATGGCGGTCGTCGTTTTTCCTACACCACTGCATCCGGTCAGGATAAACAATGGCATTGATATAAATTCCCACTGTGCACCACATTTCGTGCAACAAAGTTTATTCCCTATTATCTCTTTATCCCATTCGTGATTCCCACAGTTTGAACATATTTCAATCATTCTATTTTATTACCTCCGCAAATACATTAAAATCTATCGTTCTCATTTGTACACCGTCTAACTAACGCCTCCCTAATCAGAGGCTCCATTTTGCGAATATAGTCAATCCTATGAATAGTATTTTTCACCTCAGAAATACCTAATTCCTTTTCCGCTTCATCCATGCAGTTCCCCAATGCTCTTTGGACATTATACTCCAGCCAATCCAGCCAAGTATACGCCACGCCTACAATATCCGCATACCCCCGAAAGCAATTATCATATGCCTCGAAATAACCATCGAAGAATGCAACCATGTTGTCAATATCCATTTCACAGGTAACAATTCCGACCCACTGTAACGCCAATTGCATGACATGAGACGCCGGATTTCCATAATCCAAACACTCCAGGTCGATGACCCATGGTGTTCCATTATCCCACATGACATTCTTCGGATCCATATCCTCATTGGATAGACATAACACATGGGGCAAGGAGGCTCTTGCTTTGTTCAGCTCCCCTTCCGCATAAATTAAAAGTGCTTCATTTTCTTCCAAAATAGGTGCTATGACTGAACCCTCTTCTTTTGCTTTCAACGTATAACCATGCCAATCTATATGACATAATTCTGGTGTCTGTGGTTCCACATTCTTTGGTTCGATTGCATGAATTCTCCCCAGAATATTTCCAACCCTATAGCACTCTTCCCTTGAGATATTCTTCCAATCCGTAATCCGACCTCTCTGCCACCTAAAAACATAGAAAAACTGACCATCTATATTTTGCATCTTCTTACCAGCAATAACCATCGCCGGCACAATAGGGATATCATTCTTCTCAAGTATCCCCTCTATTCTTTCTGCTCTGGCATAATTCTCCTGTGCATCCGGTCGTTTCATGATTTCCGAGTTTAAATGCTTCACTGCGTATATTCCTCTATCGGTGGTTACCTTGTACATCCGATGCATGAAGCCTCCGGATACCGACTCCACATCTCCGATAATATCTCCCAGTCCGCACTCTCGTATTAGCTTCGCCAGTAACTCTTTTAATGATTTCTCTTGCATTTATTCCACCTATTATTAACCCTTTTTCTTCTCAAGCCTGTATTTCAGGAGTTCTTCCTCATTATACCAAAAACACTCCCGGATTGCTACCCGGGAGTGCGTTTGCCTATTTGTTATCTGTTCTAACATAATATGTTGTCAAATTCTGACCATTTCCTTTTGTCATATATCCATCCTCAAGCACAACTGTAACCATTCCCTCCAACATACTCCACATTGATACGATAGCACCTATCGCATTTGCTTCAGGTATTGCAGCAGGTGTTTTCCTACGCAATTCTTCCCCTGCTATATCCCTATACTTAGCAATCAGTTCCGCCATTTGATGAATACCATTACCCAACTTACTCTTCATTGTCTCATAATCCTCATACGAAATGGTAGCAAACTCCGGACAAAGTCTTCCTCCTTTCACACTAACGAATCCATTCTCCAAAAGTGTAGAAAGAGCCGCCACCTCCTCTGGTTCCTGCTTTCTTTCTACAGCAGCCTCAAGCATTTGTCCTACAGCACCTCTATCTTCAAAAGGATTCAATACCTTTTCTGACAATTTCACAAAATTCAAAATGCGCATATATCCTTTGCTTATATTATATTGACTATAGATTCCCATCGTTTCCGGATGATACTCTCCTCGAATTCCCATAACATATCCATTGCTACCATTTTCTAAAAGCGGATTATTTATTTTTGTTTTCATCCATTGTTCAGACATTCCACTTGCTTCCCAAACAATTAACAAAAGCACAAACCACCTTCTTGTGTTAGTGTCAGCAGCTTCATAACAATAATCAGTTTCAGCAAGATATTCAATTCCTTCATCAACAAGTTTCTTCACATCCTCAAGTTTCGTACGAAGTGCCTCTGTTGCCTTATCATATACCGATTTTCTCCACTGCTCATCATAAAGAACCATATTGCTTTGATATGCCTTTCCTTTTCTTACAAGCAGTCCCATCTTTTCCAATATTGCAACTTCATCCTCAAGGTACGGAACTCCAACACCTATTTCCAAACTAAGTTCTTCTAAGGTCTTTGGACTTTCATAAGCTGCAATAATCAGATTTCCCGGCAGTTTTCTTTCAAATAATTCCCAATATCCCTTTGAACTATTGCCCCAGAAGTTCATAGTGAACTTCTCCGGCGCATAACTTAATTCACCATATTTTCTAACCATATCCATTCCTTCTTTCAACTTTTTTCTACCTTCAAATAGACACTGTTTTACATTGGACACAGACAGATTGTACTTATCAGCAATTTCTTCACAACTGTTACCCACAATATAATAGCTTATCATAATACGACGGTACTTTTCTCTGAGCAAAGATAATTCTCTCCTTAAAAGCATCCGCTCTTCTTCCCTTATATAACTCTCTTCGGGAGAAAAACAGCAAGTACCGACAAATTCCTCCGGAATTTCCGCATGTATTTCCTTTTCACGCTTTCGCCAGTAATTCTTACACAGATTATTGGCAACACTCCACATATACCCATATGCAGCTTCATCATTTCTGATTCTGCCATAAGAACGAAGCAGTTCCAGAATGATATCCGATGCTACATCCTCTGCCGCCGCTGTGTTCTTAAGTTTCCGGATACAATATAGGTATATTTTTTGCATATTCTCTTGGATAATATTTTCCATCTGTTCCTTTGTCATATTTTCTCCATCTCGAAATGTATTTTTGAAAGCTTTCATATGTATAGTGGCAAATATCAATTACTGGTTAGAAAAATTTTTCAAAAAATAAGGTGTACCTATGCACACCTCATTTTTACCACATTCCCTATTCTGCCACCTAATCTACTTTACTCCTTAATCGTTCTATATTGTTGTATTCACATGGAGGGTAATACCATCATTTACTAAAAACACGCTTTAATATCCTGCCTTTTTTAACTCATCCATCATTGCAGAACGTCTATAATACAATGCTTTCCATTCTTCTACAACTTCTTTTACACAGGTTGAACCTCCGGGATACTTCGTTATCTTTTTCAAATATTTCACTAACTCTTTGTATCTCTTTCTATCAGCCACCTCGACCGCCAAACTTCTAACCAAAGATATATACGCATCCCGTACTTTTTCCGGATATTGCTTTTTCAAGACCTTCTCATATTGATCCAGTGCAGAAAGAAACTTTACTGAAACAATCTCCTCTAACAGGCGTTCCAGCAACCCTTCTTCCTCCAAAAAAGAATACCGAATGGAATAGCTTGTGTTCGATTGTAAAATCTTTTCCCTTAACTCCTCCCATTCAGTTTTTTCGCAAATTTCTTTCCATTTTTTAACATATTCCAAGTTATTCTGTGCACAATGGAATATCTGATATTCCAACTCTTGCCGATATTCTTTTGAATATCCTACTTTCTCATAGATATCAATAAGCTGCCTACTATATTCTGTAATCAAACCGCGATATTCTTTATCCCGTTTCTTGCTTTCTATTAACACAGAAATAGCGTTATCATAATCATCCTTTTCAAGGTACTCCTGTACTTCCAGCTTGCGAACTTCTGAAAACTGTCTGAACCTTGTTCTATACGCTTTTATCTCTCGTTCTGAATAGCCAAGCTCTTTCATTATTTGAATGCGCTTTACAATATTATTCACATATCCATAATGCACAGAATAATACTCTCCGCAATCTGTATCCTGTCCGACTTTTTCAATGAGCTCATCAAGTAATTTCAGTTTTTCCCGGAGCATATCCTCATCATGAAACTCATCCATCAAGAAGTCACTGATGTACTCTTCCATATAATCAAAAACATAGCCTCTTTGATGAGTCTGAAACCATTGAAACATCTGTCTTTTCTCTTCTTCCCCACACTCATCTAATATTTGCTTCCACATCTCATAACAGTTGTTTGCTATCCATGTAGAACCTCCATCCGAATCATCCATTTCCTGATTCCCCACCTGATGAAATACATAATTCGTTAATTCAAAGGCTTCCATATAATATTTTTTATTAAGCAATGCCTGTACCTTATCATATAAAAAATCATTCATCTCATCAACATATCCTGAAGCACAATGATAATCCACAAAACCACTTCTGTCTGAGTTTTCGTATGCAATTCGATCCACTTCCTTCTTTAGTTGAAGCAGTTGTTTTTCCGTTATGTTCTCTGCATACTGCGTCAAAAGACGGCTCCTTAAGGAAGCATCATTCCACGCCAAACTCAAGACTAATTCTCGCAACTGGTCTTCCGGTATTTTATTTATTACGCATTGTAACTCCTGCCGGCCTTCTTCCATTTTTTCAAAAGTACTTTTCCTTGGTGTCACCTCATGTTTTCCGCCCTCTATTTCATACAGAGCTGCTGCCATATGTTTACAGTAGTTTCCATCCTCTGCATAAGGACAGTCACAGAACATGTCCACCACTCTATTATCGCTTATTTCTATCTCTACCGAATATGCTTCACTGCCTTCTACAACTGCTGTATATCCTGTATCCGTTTCTTCTAAAGACGAAACTGCACCCTCTTCATAATAATTCATACCACGTTCCAAAATATGTGGTTTAAACAAATTTCTCCATGCTTCTATCATACTCCTCAATATCTCCTCCTATGTTCCAAGATGCACTCCAAAAAGTCCTCCCCGTATCTTCCATACTTATTCTCGCCTACACCATTTACCTGCAACATCTGTGCCCGATTGGTGGGCTGCTTCACGCTCATGTCTAACAGGGTCTTGTCGGTGAAAATCATGTAAGGAGGTAAGCCGATTGCCTTAGATAACTGTAAACGCAGTGCCTTTAATTCTTGGAAAAGTTCCTTCTGCTCCGGCAGCAATTGTTCCAGACTAATCTGACCGCCATTGGAACGGCTACCTTCTCCATACACGCCGGTTCCATAAGTGCTGGAGCGACCGGAGGTTCCATATCTGCCTGTTCCGTAGCCTTTCTTGCCTCCGGCATTTGGCTTTTCATACTTAGTGCCGAAATGTATCACATCATCTTTTTCAGAGTACACCACTCCCGGGTATCCTGTCTCCTGATATTCGCTATCGTCGTAACCCGCCGAGCCACGTCCTCCATAAGCACTCATATCATAATCAGTGTCTCTATAACCGGAAGCACCATACGCGGAACCATACCCGCTTTCTTCCTCCCACAAACCGCCATAACCATAGCCTTCGTAGTCTGTTCTGCGGCTGGCGGTTACACAGCTGGAGCAGTTCCCACAGTATTTGCCGGAAATATCCTGCCATCTGGAAGTACCGAAATACCGCAAAATATATTCCCGCAGGCAATATTTCGTCTTGCAATAGCCTGCCATGGCCCACAAACGCTCTCTATCATTCTTCAGTACGGCTTCCGCTTGTTCTTCTGTTAATTCACTGTTTTCTCCACGATTTTCGATTAAATATTTGTTGATATGCACATCCTGTGGGGAATAAAGAATGACACATTCCGCAGACATGCCATCCCTGCCGGCACGACCTGCCTCCTGATAATAGTTTTCCATACTCTGGGGCATGTTGTAATGCACCACATAACGTACATTGGACTTGTCGATACCCATGCCGAACGCATTGGTAGCTACTACGATGGACTTGCGGTCATAGATAAAGTCCTCCTGATTCTGCTTTCGCTCCTCAGGACTTAAACCTGCATGATAACGGGTCACGGACAGTCCCTTCCACTCCAAATATTCACATACCTTCTCCACATTCTTACGGGTGGCACAGTAAATAATACCGCTTTCCTCCAAATGATTTTGGAGATAGTGCAGTAATTGTTCATCCTTATTCCTTCCTGTTCTCACCTCGAAAAACAAGTTTTCCCTATCGAATCCGGTAACTAATATCTTTGGATTATGTAAACTTAATATGTTAGTAATATCATTCTTTACTACAGTAGTGGCTGTAGCAGTAAAAGCACTGACTACCGGACGACTGGGAAAACGGTCTATGAACTGCAGTATCTTCAGATAGCTGGGACGGAAGTCCTGTCCCCACTGGGAGATGCAGTGTGCTTCGTCAATGGTCACCATGGCAATCTGCACATTTAATGCAAAATTCAGGAAACGCTCTGTTTCCAATCGCTCCGGTGCCACATACACGATTTTGTACTGTCCCTGACGGGCATTCTGTAGTGCCTTGGTAATCTGTGCTTCACTCAGCGAGCTGTTAATGTACGCTGCATGCACACCGGCCTGATTCAAGGCCTTTACCTGGTCCATCATCAGGGAAATCAAGGGCGAAACCACTATGGTAATTCCCTCCATGCAAAGTGCCGGCACCTGATAACAGATAGATTTGCCTGCTCCCGTTGGCATAATTCCCAACACATCTCTGCCCTCCAATATACTGTCTATCAGCTCCTCCTGTCCCTCACGGAAGCAGTCATATCCAAAATATTTGCTTAATACTTCATATTTATCCACGGATTCTCACCCCATTATCTTGAAAAAGCAGAAGACATATGCCTTCTGCTTTTCACTATTCAATGATTCTTCTAACTGACAAAATCTTACGATAGGTTGCCTTATTCACCTTGATACCACCTCGCGGATAAGGCTTGCTGTTGCTGGCATGTACGATATAACCATCCCCGATATAAATCCCGATATGTCCGCTATAGCAAATCAAATCGCCGGGCTGTGCATCCTTAAAATCCACTGATTTGCCGGCACTTCTCTGGGCATAGGAGGTTCTGGGTAGCTTGTAACCGAAAGCCTCATATACTCGCATGGTAAAGCCGGAACAGTCGATACCCTTGGTCAGGTTGGTTCCACCATATACATACTTATTGCCGATGTACTGGCAACCGTACTTCGCAATCTTCTTTCCTAAATCACTGCCGGAAGCTGCATCAATAATCTTTGTATAATCTGTAGTAGCATAAGTCTTGTTCAGGGCTTCCTGTAGTTTCAGTGCCTCCTGACGCTTACGCTCCTCTTCCTTGAGCTTCTCTAACTCCTTCTTCTCTGCCTGAAGCTTTTTCTTAGCCGCAGCAGCTTCTGCTTTGGCCTCCGCAATCAGGGTATCAAAATTATCAGACTGCTTCTTCATCTCTGCCATCAGATTATCACAATAGACCTTCTGATCCTCTAAATCTGCCTTCTGGTCTTCCAAATCTGCCTTTTGCTTCTCCAGTTCTGTCTTCTCAGCCTCCAACTTGCCCCATAGCTTATGTACCTGTTCCTTGGCATCCTCATACTTTTCCAGCATGGTATCATTATAAGCCAAAACTTCTTCTGCATAAGTCATTCTATTCAAAAGGTCCGAAAAACTGGTGCTGTTCAATATCAAACTAAACCATGTACTCTTACCGCCTTCATAAGACATTCTAATCTGCGTTTTCATGGCAGCCTGTTGATTTTCCTCGGTCTTCTTGGCTTCCTCGTACTCCTGCTGTGTCTTGTCGATGTCTGTCTGCTTATCCGCAATATCCTCTTCCTTCTGAGCGATTTCATCCTGCAGCATAGCAATACTGGTCAACATATTGATGATTTCTGCATTTAAATCATCCATCTGCTCCAGAATAATATCCTGCTCATCTGTCAAAGTATCAATCTGATCTCCCAGCCCATCTACGATGGCTTCGTACTGGTCGATAGACTCCTGCACCTCGCTCATACTTCTATCCGCATAAACAGGCATGGAGGGACATACACAAAGTCCCAATACCAATGCTGCTGTCAGTATACAATTCAAAAAACGTACTCGAAATCTTTTCATCTTTTCCCTCTATTATCACAATACTCTAAAAGCCCAAACTTTCACAATATCATCATACCACACTTTCCGACAAAATTCATCCCCCATATTCTTAAGATTTGTTTATTTGTGTGGCAGGGCTTAGGGGAGACGCATACAACAAGAGCCACCCGAAATGGGTGGCTCTGCAAAATTCAAATTACAGTTCACAGTTGTTTACAGTACGAGGGAATGGTAATACGTCACGGATATTACTCATACCGGTTAAGTACATTACACATCTTTCAAAGCCCAGACCAAAGCCTGCATGACGAACAGAACCGTATCTGCGCAGGTCTAAGTAGAAGTCGTAATCTTCCTTGTTCAGTCCCAGCTCATCCATTCTCTGCTCCAGAAGCTCCAGCTTATCCTCTCTCTGGCTACCACCGATGATTTCACCAATGCCCGGTACCAGACAGTCCATAGCTGCTACGGTCTTGCCGTCCTCGTTCAGCTTCATATAGAATGCCTTGATTTCCTTGGGATAGTCGGTAACGAATACAGGACGCTTGAATTCCTGCTCGGTCAGGAATCTCTCATGCTCAGTCTGCAAATCGCAACCCCAGTATACCTTGTAATCAAACTCATCATTGTGCTTTTCAAGGATTTCAATTGCCTCTGTATAGGTCACATGACCGAAGTCAGAGTTTACTACATGGTTCAATCTCTCGATTAAGCCCTTGTCAACGAACTGATTGAAGAAAGCCATCTCTTCCGGTGCGTTCTCTAAAACATAGCGGATAACATGCTTTAACATACTTTCTGCCAAAATCATATCGTCCTTCAAATCTGCAAAAGCCATCTCCGGCTCAATCATCCAGAACTCTGCTGCATGTCTGGTGGTGTTAGAATTTTCTGCACGGAAGGTAGGTCCGAAGGTATATACATTCTTAAATGCAAAAGCATAGGTTTCTACGTTCAACTGTCCGCTTACGGTCAGGTTGGTAGGCTTGTTGAAGAAGTCTTTGGAGAAATCTACCTTACCATCCTCGGTCATAGGCAGATTGTTCAAATCCATAGTGGTTACCTGGAACATTTCACCTGCACCTTCACAATCACTACCGGTGATGATAGGAGTGTGAACATACACAAAGCCTCTCTCCATGAAGAAGGTGTGGATTGCATAAGCAATCAGGGAACGTACACGGAACACTGCCTGGAAGGTATTTGTTCTGGGACGTAAGTGGGAAATGGTTCTCAAATATTCAAAGCTGTGACGCTTCTTCTGCAACGGATAATCTGCACTGGAAGGACCCTCTACGAATACCTCCTCTGCCTGCATTTCAAAAGGCTGCTTTGCCTGAGGAGTTTCAACGATAGTTCCTCTGATTACAAGTGCTGCACCTACGTTAGTCTTGCACACTTCTTCAAAGTTTGCCAGCTTATCTGCATATACTACCTGAAGAGGCTCGAAGAAGGTACCGTCATTGATTACCAGGAAACCAAAATTCTTCTGGTCACGATTGCTTCTTACCCAACCGCCAACAGTCACTTCCTTTCCGATATATGCTTCTCGATTACGATATAAGTCTCTGATATCTGTTAATTCCATAATCTTTTCCTCCTGGTTGTATTATTTATCTGTTACGACTGCATTCTCTACTAAAAATGCCAGCACGTCTTCAAACATATAGTATTCTTTGTATTCTTCACGGGTATTGGTACCGATGAATTCATCTACACTTGCATAACCGTTAGCAGTTGCAAACTCCTGCAAATCTGCTTCCAATTCTTCATCTGTCATATTCAAGCCTTCTGCATTCGCTACTGCCTGGAAAGCCAAAATCTGCTTTGCGGATTCCGGTGCATAGGTATCCAGGAAGGTCTGTAAATCCATTCCATAATAATAATAGCACAAAGTAGCGGCATCCATACCATACATAGTAGCTTCATTGGTCAGGTTGGTTTCCATGCTGGCTCTGTAGTCTGCCACCAGACTTTCCGGCAGCTCCTTGAACTCACACTGTTCCATAAAGGCTTCAATCACAGCATTCTCTATCATATAGCTGTATTCTGTCTCTGCATTGGTACTCTGATAATTATAGGAAAACTCTTCTATTTCCTTTACGGTAGCATAGTTGGAATTGCCCCAAGATGCTACTACATCATCACTGTACTCGGTAGGATAAATATAGTTCACGGTTACGGTAAATACTACATCCTGTCCTGCCAGTTCTGCATTGCTATAGGGATCCGGGAAGGTCAAATTCAAATCCACGGTTTCACCGGGCTCTACACCGATTAAGCCCTCTTCAAAGCCATCGATAAACTGACCGGAGCCGATACTCAGCTGCTGGTTAGTCGCAGTACCGCCGGCAAAAGCCACATCATCCTTCTTGCCTTCATAATCAATATTTACCAAGTCACCGTTTTCTACGGCACGGTCTGTGATACCGGTTTCGGCAGTCAAATTGCTGTAATAAATCTGCTTCACATGCTCTGCCACATCTGCATCGGTTATTACCGGCTTTTCCACAGTTACATTCAAGCTCTTATAATCCCCTAAGGTAACATACTTTTCTACCTTCATCTCTCCAACACTCTTTCCTTCGTCAGAGCCACATCCGGTGAAAAGTCCCATTGCCAAAGCAACGGTCATAATCATCGCTAATTTTCTTTTCATAATAATCTCCATTCTAAACAAAGTACATATAGAGTTATTTATACCACAAACTTTTGGTTATTGAAAGAGTTTTCACAAAAATAACTTACTTTTTTCCTATAAAATTCCTACAAAAGGGGGGATAAAAGTCTGCAAATCTGTTCTTTTACCCGCACAGGCAAACTTCTTTTCGCATAATCATCCATGGTAATGAGACTGCAATACTCCAAATCCGCCTGAAAATAATGCAGCATCTCCTGAGCCTTCTTCCTATCATAAACCACCACATTCACTTCGAAATTCAGTGCAAAGCTACGAATATCCACATTGGCTGTACCATAACAGAATACCTCTTCATCCACGATGATTCCCTTAGCATGCAAAAAGCCATTGTTATAGGTGTAACACTTGGCACCGTTCATGACCAAATCTCCTACATAGGAATAAGTCGCCCAGTACACAAACATATGATCCGGCTTGCAGGGTATCATAATCTGCACCTCCACCCCTCTGCCACAGGCTATCCGCAACGCCTCGAATACCGCCTCGTCCGGTATGAAGTAAGGGGTCTGGATAGCAATACTTTTTCTCGCACCATGTATCAGCTGCAAATAGCTGTCACGAATCACCTGACAGGTATTGTCCGGACCACTGGTAAGCACCTGTATCTTTGCAAAATCTCTGTTTCCCGCAGAAACATTGGTATAATAGCGACTTTCGGAAAACAAATTTTTCTTTGCTGCATAGTTCCAGTCCAGCAAAAAACGCATCTGCAAACCTAAAGTGGCAGCCCCCCGTATCCGAAGCTGGGTATCTCTCCAATGCCCGAACCGCTCGTCCAGTCCGATATACTCCATACCGATATTAAAACCGCCCACATAGGCAATTTCATTATCAATGACCGCAATCTTTCTATGGTTCCGATAATTGATGCGCAGGTGAAACCGTTGAAGCAATGCCGGAAAGAATTCTGCCACCTCCATGCCCTGCTCCCGAAGCCCCTTCCAAAAGCGCCGGCTGACAGTTCTGCACCCCATGGCATCAAAGAGGATGCGCACCTCTACCCCTTCTGTCACCTTCTGAACCAATACCTGCCGCAACCTTTCAAACAAGGCATCCTCCCGAATAATATAAAACTCCAGATGAATGAACTGCTTCGCTCCCCGCATATCCGCCAGCATCGCTTCGAACAGTGCATTTCCTTCCGTGAAAATATCTATATCATTGTCCCCTGTCAACACAGCACTGGAGGTTTTCAGATGATACAGTACCAAATCCGTATACCCGGGCACCTCTATATCCGCACTTTTCACACTGTTTGTCTGCTGCCGCCCGGCCTCCTGCACACTGTCCTCCACTTCCTTATTCCGAAACAGCTTTCGCTTACGCATGTCCGTTCCCAACAGCAAGTAGAATAAAAAACCCACCAACGGCAGAAAATAGAGCAATAAAAGCCACGCCCATACACTCTTTGGCGACCTGCGCTCGAAAAATACCACCACTACTGCAAACAGCAAATTAATCACCAACAGGTTCCCCATGAAAAAGTCCACCAGTTGTTTCACCTTCCATTCTCCTTCCCTAGTCTCTGAAAATACTATCAGTATCGCCCAAAACACAAAGAAAAACTCTTAAAATCCTCTAAAATCAAGATTTGTTTGTTGCTAATTGTGGAAAAGAATGTTAAAATTGTTTTCGAACATAAATGGACATACTAGGAGGATTTTTTCGTGACACCATTTCAAATTACATTATTAGTGATATTAATTGTTGTAATCGTTTTATTCGTGGTTCTTTACTTTGTTGGTAAGAAAGCACAGAAGAAGCAGGCAGAACAGCAGCAGATGCTGGAAGCAAACAAGCAGGTCGTATCTATGTTAATCATTGATAAGAAGCGCATGAAAATCAAAGATTCCGGACTTCCTCAAATCGTGATTGACCAGACCCCTAAGATGATGCGTAATTCCAAGATGCCTATCATCAAGGCGAAGGTTGGTCCCCAGATTATGTCTTTAATCTGTGAGGAAAGAATTTTTGACTACGTTCCTGTGAAGAAGGAAGTAAAAGCTTATGTCAGCGGTATTTACGTTCTGGATGTAAAGGGTCTGCATGGTAAGTCAGAGCCCAAGCCGGTAAAGAAAAAGAGCAAATTCAAGCAGTTGGTAGAAAAAGCTCAGGAAAAAGCCGGTGCAAAGCCGATTAAGTAGTTTACAACAAAAGAAGCCTATCAATATTCTGATGGGCTTCTTTTTTATGCTCTTGTTCTATTTTCTATTCCTTACTCGTTACGGTAATGGTTATATCACAATCCGCCATAGGCTCTTCATTATTCTCCAGCGAATACTCCAACCGGACAGTCAGGGAATTTTCCTCTTCCAACACACTCACCCGTCCGGTCTGTACCTCCAGCATAAACACCCCAAAGGGGGTACGGTACTCTGTCATGTGCTGCTTTCCCTCTTCAAATACCATCTTGGACTGCAACAGCCCTTTCTTGGTCAGTTCCACACCCTGCGCATAGACTTTCAGCATACATTTGCTACTTTGGGTGAAACCGGCCTCCTGCTCCTCATACATCACATAATGGCTGCCGTTGCGCATATAATACTCTCCTGCGACTTCTGTCACTGTTTCCACACATTCCCCACCCGGATAGGTTTGTTTTCCTTTTATTTTAATCGTTATATCCTTTGTCATTTCTTCCTCACCATGGTGCGCCACGGTTCTCCTCTTTAATACTGCTCAATATTCACGGTCTTTGCGGAAAGGATACCATACTTGATGATAGAGTTGGCGAATACCTTGAACTTCTCTGCGGTATCACTCACATAAAACTGATACTGGTTCTCTCCCAAAGCCGGATGCCTGTCATTTAGCAGACCCTTTTCCTGCAACAGCTCCTTCAACTCCACAGCAGTTTCATAAGCCGGGTTCACCAAATTCACATCCTCCCCGATGATACGTCCCAAAGTAGAGCGTATCAACGGATAGTGAGTACATCCCAGAATCAAGGTGTCAATATCCAAATCAATCAGCTCTGTCAAATAGCGCTTGGCAATTTCATCTGTCACCGGGTCTACCCAAAGACCCTCCTCGATTAAGGGCACAAACAGTGGGCAGGCTTTGCCATATATAGTTACGTCCTTGTTCAACTGCGTTATGTATTGATTGTAAATGCGGCTGCTGATGGTTGCCTCTGTGGCGATTACACCGATTTTCCCATTCCGGGTAACTTCGCATGCTGCCTTGGCACCGGGCTTCACCACACCGATCATGGGGATATCCGTTTCTGCCTCCAACTCCTCCAGTGCATAAGCACTGGCAGTATTGCACGCTACCACGATGGTCTTCACATCAAAGGTACGTAAAAACCGCACAATCTGCTTGGAATAACGGGTAACGGTATCCTTGGATTTGTTCCCATAGGGCACACGTGCCGTATCTCCGAAATATATAATTTTTTCATTGGGCATCTGACGCATAATCTCTCTTGCCACGGTCAAACCGCCTACACCGGAGTCAAACACACCGATGGGCGAGCCTGCGTCCATCTTACTCACTCTTTCCAAAGTCATTCCTCTGACCTAACCTTTTTCCAATATTCTTCCAACATCTTCCACAGCTTGCTGCGAAAACGTACCTGGTCTCCCTCTGCCTGAAGCATTTCCCAATAGGTACACTCATCAAAACCACATTCTATCACTTCCGAAGCAGTCTGTACAGTGCCATCCTCCTGCACCACTACATAAGCATCCGCTGCCGTTGCCAGTTCCGGGTACCAAAGCCCCCACCAGCCGATTGCCATGCTTAATATCAATGCCACACGAATTTCCTGTCCTCTATGATTCATCATTTCCTCCTAACCAAAAGCATCTGCTCTCGTCTTCTTTTGAATGAAGTATGAACCACAAAATCCTTCTTTATTCACCGGACATTTCCTATTTGGAATGTTTTTCTCTTTCCAGCCTGATTTGCTGGATAATCGCCAGCTCCTGATTATCTATATGCAGCTTCGCCGCCTGACTTGCTGCTTCCCTGTCTCTTTTTACAATCCCTTCATAAATCATCCGATGCTCCTCTATCAGGTTCTGATGACGGGAAGCATCCTTCAGATATTCGAAGCGATAACGATACATCTGCTCTGACAAATTATTAATCAACTGTACCAATCTGCGATTCCCGGTAGCCTGCACAATAATATCATGCAATGCCACATCTGCCTTGGCAATCACCTTGATGTCGCCACCCTTTACCGCTTCTGCGAATGCATCACAGGCTCCCTTCAGTTCTGCCAGCTCCTCTTCAGAAATACGGTCACATGCCAGCTCCACACAAAGTGCATCCATGGCACGTCTGACCTCTAACACATCATTCATGCTCTTTTCTGTAATCTGAGCTACTTCTGCTCCCCTGCGGGGAATCATGGTTACCAGACCCTCCAGTTCCAGCTTCCGAATGGCCTCACGGATAGGTGTTCTGCTCACTCCCAGCTTATTCGCCAGATGTATCTCCATCAGTCTCTCACCGGGCTTCAAATCACCGGTCAATATCGCCTGACGCAACGTATTAAAAACCACATCCCGCAAAGGTAAAAACTCATTCATCTGTATCTGTAAATTATCCTGCATACGTACCTCCCTCACAAAAGCCCGTTACAAACAACTGCTTCGCCAGTTGTCTGTCCTGTAGCACCTGCAATGCCTTCTCTGCCGTATCCTTCTCCTTAAATATACCAAACACCGTAGGTCCACTGCCGCTCATCAGACTGCCTGCTGCACCATTCTCCAGCATACACTGCTTGATTTCCTGAATCACCGGGTACTTTTTCACGGTTACATTTTCCAATACATTCCCCAGTCGGTTGATGATACCGTCCAAATCCCCCTGCTCCAAAGCCGTTATCATACCATCAATATCCGGATGCTTCTCCACACCCTCTGCGTCCAGATGTTCATATACATACTTGGTAGAAACATTAATATCCGGCTTCGCAATCACTAAATAAGCCTTTGGTGGTGACGGCATCCTGGTCAGCTTCTCACCGATGCCCTCTGCCAAAGCCGTGCCTCCCATAATACAATAAGGTACATCTGCACCTACCTTTACACCCAGCTGACGCAATTCTTCTTCCGATGCCCCGATTCCGAACAGCTCATTCATCCCCAGAAAGGTAGCTGCCGCATCGGTACTGCCTCCTGCCATCCCTGCTGCTATGGGAATATGCTTCTCCAAATGGATTTGTACCCCCTCCTGCAATCGGTAGTTTTCTATCATCAGTCTGGCAGATTTATATATCAGATTATTTTCATCCGTAGGCAATTCTCCGTTATCCGTAGTTACCACGATCCCTGACGGAAGCTTCTGCAATGTCAGCACATCACAAATCCCTACGTTCTGCATAATCATTTTGACCTCATGATACCCATTCTCCAACACACCGATAACATCCAGTCCCAGATTAATCTTTGCATATGCCTTTCTAACTACACACTGCTCCATATCAAAAGCCTCCGCTCGTACTTAAATGTATATTGTATACAAGGATTGTACTAAATTAAATACAATCTGTCAATGTTTATCCTTGATTATCTTTTATCATAGGAATTCTTTCAAAGCTTGATAAATTATTACCTACCATAAAGGTATAAAATTTTTCTACATTACTGCAAGTGTAGCTGCTGCCTCCGTAAGCTATGGTGGAAGAAACGACCTGCCCCTCTGTATATCCGCAGGAAATCTCGTCTGTTTTTCCGCAGTTGGGTAAATACCCTAAGTCTGCGGTACACACGAACACTTTATACTGACCACTGGAACTTTTACCGCAGTTTCTACATACGGATGTATAATTGTACACCGGATGTCCCCCACTGCCATTGTTACGCATATCACAGTTGGGATAATAAAACTCCCCTGCCATGTCCTCCGGGGTACGACATTGTACGCACCACTGAGGTGCGCCGTTTCCATGGTCTCCATAGTAACGGTGTACAATGTAGCTGTCATAATTAAATTCCATACTGTTACAAATATTTTTCAGCGTATAACAACCCGTTCCAAGTATCGCATCTCCGATATGAGTATGCTTACAGGTACCATCGTGACTGTGTGTGATATAAGTAGAGCCTTTTCCGCCAAGGTAGCCTGCCCCACCACCGCTCATGCTGCTTTCTCCATTCATTCCGCTTGCAACAAGTGACGTACTCTCTCCACCTGCTCCACCATTTCCCGCTGGGCTTGCACCACCACCGCCACCGGCAATGAGAATAACCTTATTCAATTTCTGACTGCTAACGGAAGTCATACCGCCGCCGTTTGCATAAGTGGTAGCACTACCACCACCATTATAACCATTCTGGCCGCCGACACGTATGGTAAGTACATCACCTGCAGTCAGCCAAATTTTCGTTTCTACCTTTCCGCCTTTTCCACCTTCATAGGAAGAGTAATTCTTTCCCTGTGCTCCATATGCTTCAAAGGTATAAAATCCACTGTAAGGAACCGTATATTTTTTCTCTGTTCCCGTAAAAGAATAAGACTGTTCGATGCTTAGTGCTTCGGTCAAATTGTCTGCAGATACTACCTGCCTGTAGGCACTATCATCCTGTGTTTCTAACTTCTGGTAAATTTTAAATATTTTGTTTATTGGATCTGCTGCTGTCCAGGACAAATCCACTCCACCCTTGCCTCCGTCTACGGCAAGGTCATTCACTGCTTTTAAGATAAGGTTCTGCTCCCACTTTGCATAAAGAGTAGTATCCCTGTCGGGGGTATATTCATCTCCCGGAAGACCCACCGGATGTATCAGTTCCGGTTCCTCAAACCATCCAACAATAACCGAGCCTTCCTTGTTAGAGTTGGGAAGAATAATACTTCCGTTCTTATATATCGCCTTTATGGTATCCACTGTCCCATTAGGACCAACAAATCGATACGTCGAGGTTTCTTCCTCAAACCTTCCTCCAAAAGTTGCGGGATTTACCTTCTGCCAGTTCTGAAATAGTTTATCACTTACAATGGGAGAAACACTGCTTCCACCGTTAGTGTTAAACTGTACTGTATAGCCTGCTGGAGGTATCAGCTTTTCCTTCTTTAGCTCCAATGAACTGCTATACGGATTATCTGCATAGGTAGTTTTATCTCCGGAGATAGTTCCCTCACTGTCGTTGTACTTACCGCCGTTTGCATCCACAATCAAAGTGGATGTGGAACGCTTCCAGTTAGCGTAAAGGGTAACTACTCCCTTTTCAGCACCACCCTCATTCTTATCATAATTCTCCGATGTCAGATTTAAGATTTCTGCTCCGTCTGCAAATCTTTGGCCACTTCCGTCCGGATTAGTTGACCAGAAATCAAACTCATAACCGGGTCTTACAAAACTATTAGGAGACAAATTCTTCTGAGCGGTTACCGGTTGTCCTTCATAGGTGGTGGCATTGTTGTACATATGCAGGGAAGGTGCCATTTCACCAGTTACACCAAATATTACATTAGGCTTATACTTTACCAAATATCGATTGTTGGATACTGCCTTACATTCATGTGCTTTAGGATGCTTTCCCTGTTCCAGATGGTTGTTATGGGGGCAGACATAATAATATACCTTGTCCACGTTATAATACTGAATGGTCTGTATACTTTCCTTCTTGATATAGTGGTAGTAATCCTTGATATATTCCCCACAATCCGCACACTTTGGAAAATATCCGGACCAGTACGATTTTTTACACCATTCGGGATTTGTGTTCAGTCCGTTGAAATTCAGGTCATAGGTAGGATGGCAGCACGCTCCTGCCCTCCACTTACAATCCCACTGCACTACCGGCACGTAGCCCGTTCTTTCATAGGAATACACATGCTGTCCTGTTCCCGGGTTAGGAAGATTTAGTGGTATACCTGTCGTAATGGCAGTTCCTTCCTCCACCCACATCTGCTCCACACCGGGAGCCCCCAGGGAATAATCATTTAATACAGGAAGCGGGTCTAAGATAGACCAACCAAGCCCGTTAGGGGTAAACACAACACTGGGGTGATCATCACTGGTATGGGCATATACACTTTCCGGCGGGACACAAAGCATACATGCCAGCATAAGTATTGCGTAAAAAAGAATACTTTTTTTCTTCCATGTTTTTTTCTTTTTCATCTTTTCTTCCTCTCCTTTCCGTTTCTTATTTGAAATTCGTAAACTTTAAGTCTATAAAAAACCAAACTAAAACAGCCCGAATATCTCTATCCGGACTGCTCTTACTTTCTTCCTTATCTATTAATTTACTTTATTTTTCCACAGTCACCGCAATAGGTTCCCGTAATCGTTTCCCAACGCCTTGTCTCTTCGTTCCATATTTCCTGCGTAATAGTCTCCCAGTCGTGCACATTAGGATTCAATGCTCCTTCCGTTGCAGGTCCTTCCCATCCACACACCTTGCAGATGTTTCTGTAACTTGCAGTCATAATACAATTACCTTCAAACGCCAGTGTACTCTCATACTCATGAGGCAATGCACCCACATTCACACTATCCACTACTGTACCACATACAGAACACTTCACATTGTAATAACCGCCTGCAGTACACGTAGGTCTATACCACCAGTCTTCGTAAAGAGAATGATTACCTGTAGCGGGAATACTCTCTGTCCTTGTCTCACCACAACCGCATCTATATACCTTTGTTCCCGCTACTGAACAGGTAGCTTCCGCTGTAACCGTTCCACCATCCCACGCATGTGTATGAGGTACTGGAGTAGGAACCGGTGTTGGTGCCGGGGTAGGCACCGGTGTTGGTGCTGGAGTTGGTGCCGGTGTTGGTGCCGGGGTAGGCACCGGTGTTGGTGCCGGGGTAGGTACTGGTGTTGGTACTGGTGTTGGTGCTGGAGTTGCAGGAACTGGTGTTGCCGGAACTGGTGTGGGTGCCTCAGTAGGCACTGGTGTCGGTTCCGGTGTAGGTGCTACTGTCGGTTCAGCTGTTGGCTCTGCCGTTGGTTCAGCTGTTGGTTCAGCTGTTGGCTCTGCTGTAGGCTCTGCCGTTGGTTCCGGGGTTGGTTCAGCTGTCGGCTCTACTGTAGGCTCTGCCGTCGGTTCCGGGGTTGGTTCAGCTGTCGGCTCTACTGTAGGCTCTGCCGTTGGTTCCTCTGTAGGTTCTGCTGTTGGCTCTACAGTCGGTGCTTCCGTTGGCTGCTCCACACTTACCTGTACTTCCGTAGAATTTTCCTCGGGAAGTACATTATTCTTTCCGCATCCACCCATACAAGTTACTGCACACATCATACCAATTAATACAAATACTCTTAACTTATCTACTAACTTCTTCTTCATAATAATCTCCTCAAATCTTGTCTTCGTTCATATCACCAAGAGATTTGTCCGTCCTTATGCAGTTTTCAATGTTCGAACTGCTACGGTATCTCTCTTTCTGCCTTCATTATAACACATTTTGCCAGAATAAACAGATTATTGCAAGCAGTTTTTATTTACTCTCTCTTTTTCGAGATTGTATTGACATAATGAGAGGATTTTAAGATATAAACAAATTGGGAGTTGTAGGGATGTTTTTGTCCTATTTCCTCTCCCAGTCGCGCTGACATACTGATTTTCGCAAACATATCTGACTTTTCCGACTATGTTACTTTTGTTCATGTTTTCGTCGGGTGAATCTTATCTCTGATACCGACTATTTTTAATTCTATTAGATTTAGTCGGTATCTCTTAACATATTTGCCCGACTATCAGGCAGTTTCTCCAAATTAGTCGGGAATGTATGTGCTCTATCACCCGACCGATGCCATGCTTTAACATTTTAGTCGGTTTTATATGCAAACAGTCCCGACTAATCTTAATATTTTCATGTTTAGTCGGATTTAGTATATCTCTTATTCAAAAAAGTGAGATAACTCCCAATTTTTCTAGCGTTTTTCCAGTTTGGTTGGGATATCTAAGCAACCTGATACCAACTATTCTAACTTTTTCCTCGTCTAGTTGGTATCTCCTAACAATCTCGTACCAACTGCTCTAGTTTTTTCTCTTAGTCAGTTGGTATTTCCAAACAGCCACATACCAACTATTCTAGTTTTTTCCTTGGTCAGTTGGCATTTTCAAACAGCCGCATACCAACTATTCTAGCTTTTTTCCTTGGTCAGTTGGCATTTTCAAACAGCCGCATACCAACTGCTCTAGTTTTTTCTCTTAGTCAGTTGGTATTTCCAAGCAAGCACATGAAAAAACCTCCAAAACCACGCAAGTTTTGAAGGTTCTTCCCTATTTCTATCTTGTCCAATTCTCCAAAGGTATTTCTATTCCGTAATAAGTAATAAAGCTGGGTTCTTGGGAGGTAGCATCCTCGAAGTAAGCATCCAGGAAGCTGAAATACACCTTCTCCTCACCCTTCGGTGCCATGAATACCAACTGACCGGTTGTTACGTCCTGTGTGATTGCATATTCATCCGGCAACTGTGTATCTGTCAAACCGCCTTCCAAGGGATCGCAATATGCATCTTCCCACTCCAAAGAGAAATCAAAATAAAACATATTCACCGGTTCTGTCATATCTTCTGCTGCCCAAAGGGAAACATCCAACACAACATACTGAAAGCCATCCTGACAGCTTGCCCCATTTAAAGTATCTGAAACCGTCACACCATCAATTTGTACGTCATAATACAGTGTAGAAACCTTCTCCTCTCGGGTATACTCCACATATTCGTAATCATATGCTTCGGAGCCTTCCTCTGTTGTATCTTCTGTTGGTTCTTGCGTAGTATCCGTCTTCGTTATCTCCGGATATGTAATTTCAGAAACAGTACCTGCATTAATCTGTGCCAAAAAGCTTTCTGTAGTATGTGCCACATAACCAAAAGGATTACTACCCATGTGGATAGCTACCACCTCTCCGGCTTCGTTTACAATAGGACCGCCACTGGCACCGCCGGTTCCAGGCTTACCCTCTAAACTATAAAGCAACACTCCTCCATCTACACTGGATACTTTTCCTTCATACACACAGTTCTCGTGAATATCGTCCGTATCCCAAAGACTGGCTAACAGATATATCTTCTCTCCCTTCTTCGGTGCTTTAGTTGCCAAAGGCAAAGTCCGCAAATCATCACCGCCCTGAATGGTAAATGCTGCCACATCCTTTTCAATATTAGGAATCGAATCCGCATCTTCAATAATCACACAGTTCTTCAGGGAAGCCCCTGTAGCAGAATAATCCAATGCATAGAAAATCTCTCCGCCTAACACATACTCCGGCAGCTCCTTGCCGGTAAAGGTATCCGCATCCTCCGGCCACAAAAAGTGAAAAGCTGTAACCAAAAGCTTTTCCCCATGCACATTCGAATCCATTAAAAATGCAGTACCGGACGCATACTCGCCATCCTTTGTATGCCAGTTGACATTAAAGGAACCCTCTGCTGCCAAGGTATCAATGTCAACCGTCTCCTTTCCGGAACTATCAGTGCCCTGTTCCTTAGATGCTTCTGTCTGTGCACCGGTCTGACCTTTCTCCTCCTGTACATCCCCGGATGTCCCTGCAGAACAACCGGTTAACAAAGTCACCAGTAACAGGCTTGTCAATAATAATTTCTTCAACATTTCTCTCTCCACCTCATTCATTTCTCTATCTTGTTTCTTTATCGTGCTAACGCAACAGAGAACATAATAGTAAATTTTTTCCATAAAGTCAAGGAATTTCTCCCTAAATCCCTAAATTTTCCTCTGACATTGCCGATAAATGATATAGAACTATATAATTTCACCAAATCATGGATGATAAGGTTGACAGTCGTAGATAGTACGACAGATTGGAGCTAATATGAATGTAAATGGAGTTACATCAACACAGGCAGCTTACACAAGCTACACAAACACTACCTCTCAGAAGGTTACCGAAGAGAATACCGCTGCAAAGACCAATGATACTGCAGCAGAAACAGGCGTTGTATATGAGCCTTCTACCGAAACTAAGGCTACTAAGAAATATACCCCTGATACCGCTTTGATTCAGAAGTTACAGGCTGATGCAGAGGCCAGAACCTCTCAGCTTCGTTCCATCGTAGAACAGTTAATGACCAAGCAGGCAACTGCTTACGGACAGGCAAATGACATCTGGTCCTTCCTTGCAAAGGGTGACTTTGAAGTAGACCCTGTTACCAAGGCTCAGGCTCAGGAAGACATTGCAGAAGATGGTTACTGGGGCGTAAAGCAGACCTCAGAGAGAATCATTGATTTTGCAACCGCTTTAACCGGTGGTGACCCTGACAAGGTAGAAGAAATGCGTGCTGCATTCCAAAAGGGCTTTAAGCAGGCAGAGGAGACTTGGGGCGGCGAGCTTCCCGAAATCTCTCAGCAGACCTATGATGCTGTTATGAAGAAGTTCGACGAGCTGGCAGGTATTACTACCGCAGAATAAAACTTATGTAAAAACACCAAAAGGAGGGCTAAATGCCCTCCTTCACTATTATCAGCTTTTGACCGGGATAAATCATGTCGCCGGTTAAATCATTCATCTTTTTCAGTCTATCCACAGATACATAATATCTTCTGCCGATATTCCACAAATTATCCCCCGGCTTCACCGTATAAATAGCCATACCGGGCAGATTTCCTAACAGCTTTGTATCCAGTGGTGCTGTTACGATGTCATCCACCAGCTTCATCTGCTCCTGTTGGAATACAGTAATGCGAAATACCGGCACTGCCTTCACATCCAGTTCTTCACCATCCAAAATCGTTACCTGTAATTGCTCCAGTGAGGCCTGCACATCAAAGGTATCCTGAGGACGAATACCGGGAACCTCTATTTCATAGCGATAGGGCAACTGTGTCTGCAGTGCATCATACGGCTTTCTGTCATCTCCGCTCACATAAAGTACCTGCAAGGGAATACTGCCGGTCACCAGGATACTGTTTTCCCCTACCTGTGCCTTATCCAACAATACACTACCCTCACTATGCAGAAGCTGTAAAATACTGCTGTTTTTATCCCCGATGCGCACATGCTCCGTAATCTTCTGCTTTCCGGTGGTTTTCGTCAGCAGTCTCCGAAGGGTTGCTTCTTTTTCTACTGCTGTCACTTCATTTTTCACTCCATACACATCCGTAATCAGGTCTACCTTTGCCTCCTCATAAAGCTTCAGCTTTAATTCCAACAAGGTTTCCAAAGCAATGGCTCTTTCTTCCCCATCATTGTCCGGACGAATGGTCAAATCCTGCTGCCCGATGCGATAGGAAATATCCGGTATCATACCGTCTCTGCAACCATGACATTCCATATTGCCACTGAAGGGGATAGTGGTTTCATAGCTGCGAATTGCATTTTCATCGCTCTCATAAATCAGTAATACATGCAAATCTCCCTGTACGGACAGCTTCTCCTCCAAAGGACGAAACTCCACATCATCCAGTACCAGACTGCTCCACAGGATTTCAAAGATATTGGGATAGTTTGAGGGCAAGTTAATCTCTTCTTTTATGCGGAAAATATCGTTCTTGCAGATGGCTATCTGTGCCACCTCCATCGGACTGCGTCGATACTCTACCTTTTCCTCACCATGAATACCGATGGGTACCTCTTCATCATAAATATCCTCTGCACAAACCGTCAGATTAATGACCGATTGGATACTCAGCTTGCGGGAATTGATAATACCGATGCTCAAATCCTCCACAATGCCTTCTGCCTTTACGGTATCCGAAGCCTCCAGCCCCGGCATATGTACCTTTTCTTCAAAGGAAAGCTTCCCTTCCACAGTAGCCAGATTGCAGTTCTCCTCCTCGGTATGATACAGAACCTTGAAAAACAGTCTGCCCCGTACCGTGGCAGCATCAGCATAGGGCTTTATCTCATCAATGAGTACCTCCCCCTTCTCCAGACAAATACAGTCTATGTCCGGCTTCACATCCGGCAGATTCATATCCTCCTCCACCACAAACTGACTGGTGGCACAGGCTTTGTTGTAATCCATATGTATATTTTTCTTCACTAACTCCACAAAAAACACCTCCATATATACACCTATGGTATATATATGAAGGTGAAGTAGAAATTATTCCTGCACAGCCCCAATCAAATCCTTAATATCAGTCACTCCATAAGTCTGCATATACTTCTCAATACCCTCAATCACTTCCACAGTGGTATAAGGATTCACGAAGTTCATGGCACCTACACTGACTGCAGTTGCACCGGCTAAGATAAACTCGATAGCATCCTCTGCGGTAGCAATACCGCCCATACCGATAACAGGGATTTTCACCGCATGCGCTGCCTGATACACCATACGCACTGCCACAGGCTTGATGGCAGGACCGCTCATACCGCCGGTCTTGTTCGCCAGAGCAAATTTACGCTTGTGAATATCAATCTTCATACCGGTCAAGGTATTAATCAGGGAAATAGCGTCTGCACCTGCTGCCTCGGCCGCCTTTGCCATCTCTGTAATATCTGTTACGTTAGGGCTCAGCTTCATGATAATGGGCTGCTTTGCACGCTTCTTAATTTCAGAGGTAATGTTGTAAAGAGCATCTGCCTTCTGACCGAAAGCAATAGCACCTTCCTTAACATTTGGGCAGGAAACATTGATTTCCATCATAGCAATGTCCTCATGGGAAAGTCTATCCACAACCTCTAAGTAATCCTCAACACTTTTTCCACAAACATTTACGATAATCTTAGTATCATACTGTTTCAGGAAAGGGATGTCTCGCTCACAAAACACTTCAATACCCGGATTCTGCAGACCGATAGCATTCAGCATACCGCCATAAACTTCCGCCACACGAGGGGTAGGGTTCCCCGGCCATGGCACATTGGCAACACCTTTGGTTACCACCGCACCTAATCTGTTCAAATCTACAAATTCACCATATTCCATGCCGGAGCCGAAAGTACCGGAACCGGTCATGACAGGATTTTTTAATGTGACACCGGCAATATTTACACTTGTGTTACTCATTAGATTTCTACCTCCTCTGCCTCAAATACAGGTCCATCGGTACAAATGCGGGCATTGTGCACGTGAGAATGATGATCCACTTCCTTAGTCTTTACCACACAGCCAAGACATGCACCCACGCCACAGGCCATATGCTCTTCTAAAGAGATGTAAGCCTTAATTCTCTTCTCTGCTGCATACTTCTTAATCGCACGGAGCATAGGCATAGGACCGCAGGCAAAGATTACATCCGCTTCTAAAGCATTTGCCTCGATAGCATTCATAACATTCCCCTTCGTACCTACACTGCCATCTTCGGTAGCCACATAAACGGTAGCGTACTCATCTAAATCTTCCTTCAGGAATAAATTGCTGTCGCGATAGCCTACCACTACACTCTTGTCAGCCTCCAGCTCCTTTGCCAGCTGCAAAATAGGTGGCACACCGATACCGCCTCCCATGAGAAACACCTTTTTGCCCTTGCCTTCCTCTAAAGGGAAGCCGTTGCCTAAGATACCTAAAATTTCCACACTGTCACCAGCCCCATAGCCGGAAAACTCCTTAGTTCCCTGACCGGCAATACGATACACCAGACGCAAAGCGGTCTTCTCCTCGTTTACCTCACAAATACTGATAGGTCTGGGTAAAATAGTACTCTTATCCTTTGGATACACCCCTACAAACTGACCGGGATGTGCTTCCTTCGCCAGTCCGGTCGCAATCCACATATCAAAAATATTCTCTGCAATTTCCTTCTGGGAAATCACCTGTGCTGTTACTTTTTCCTTCATCTTATATGTCCTTTCTATATTTTCTTCGCCATGTTGACAGACAATTCGGTTCATCTGTGCATTTTCTTCACCATGCCGACAGGTTTGCAAGACAAGCTTGCTCACTGCTACGCGTCAAATACTACCTTGCCGTCACAAATGGTGGTGCATACCACACCGTCCAATTCCCAGCCGGTAAAAGGAGTATTGGATGCCTTGGATGCATATTCCTCAAATACCTGTATGGCGTCCTTGTCTATGATGATGATGTCTGCGGGACCGCCCTCTGCCAGATAGCCTGCATTCAAATGATACATCCGTGCCGGATTGTAAGCCATTTTCTCCAGTACCTGCATCATGGTCAGATGTCCGCCATTTACCAAAACGGTGATTGCTAAAGGCAAGGCTGTTTCCAAACCAATGATACCACTGGGTGCCTCTGTAATGGGCTTCGCCTTCTCCTCTGCGGTGTGGGGGGCATGGTCTGTAGCAATTAAATCAATGGTACCATCTGCCAGTCCTTCTATAATCGCCAGTCGGTCTGCCTCCTCACGAAGCGGAGGGTTCATCTTCGCCATAGTGCCGTACTTAATAGCAGCCTCCTCCGTCAAGGTGAAATGGTGAGGAGTTGCCTCTGCATGAATGTTCTGTCCCTTCGCCTTTGCCTGACGCACCAGCTCTACCGCCTCCTTGGAACTAATGTGCTGAATATTGATACAGGCTCCTGTCTCCAATGCCAACTGCAAATCTCTGCCGGACAAGGAAATCTCTGCCTCTCTGGGAGAACCGCCGATACCATAGTGCTCACTTGCCTTGCCACAATTGATACCATTATTGGTAATGAGTGTGGCATCCTCTTCGTGAAAACTGATAGGCATGTTCAAAGCAGCCACTTGTTTCATGGCTTCACGCACCAGTTCCACATCCATAATAGGAACACCATCGTCAGTAAAGCCTACTGCCCCTTCATCAGCCAATGTCTTCATATCCACCAGTTCTTTGCCCTGCATACCCATGGTCACATTGGCACAGGTTTCTACATGAATGCCTGTAGACTGACCTCTTTCCAAAATATATTTCAGGGTTTCTACATTATCTACCTGAGGCTTCACATTAGCCATAAGTACCACGGTAGTGAAACCACCCTTTGCCGCTGCCTTACTGCCGGTCTCAATATCCTCCTTGTGGGTAAAGCCCGGTTCTCTGAAATGCACATGCACATCCACCAGTCCCGGTGCCACGATTTTGCCCTCTGCATTTATGACTTCGCACTGTGCCAGTTCCTCTGGCGACAGCTCTGCCTGCAAATTCTCCCCTATTCTGAAAATCTTTTTATCCTTTACCAGAATGTCCATTACGCCTTCACGTTTAGATTCCGGATCCATTACATAACCATTCTGAATGAGTAACATAGTCGGCCTCCTATTTTGCTTATGTTGTTTACTAGTGTACCATGTTTTGAGGGAATTGAAAAGTGGGGAAGCTCCCAAACCAAAAGAAAACAAGGACAATCTATGAAAAGACTGTCTGCGAATAAAACTGTTGACAAATATTCCCATTGATGCTAAATTAGTATCATTCAAATCCCATGAGGGAGTGGTACCCAAGCATAGTTTTTGTGCTTGGGTTTTCTATTCCACAATTCAGGAGGAACCAAAAATGCAATGGAATGCATTATTTTTCTTTAACAGTGTACTGCTTGGTGTAGGATTGGCTATGGATGCCTTTTCTGTCTCCATGGCGAATGGCTTAAATGAACCAACTATGAAAAAAGGCAAGATGTGCTGTGTTGCCGGTGTTTTTGCTTTCTTTCAGGCTTTAATGCCCATGATTGGTTGGGTATGTGTACATACTATTTTGGAACATTTTCAGGCTTTTGAAAAATTTATTCCTTGGATTGCCCTGCTGATGCTTGGCTATGTTGGTGGAAAAATGCTACAGGATGGTATTAAAAACAATAATGAAGAAACAGACAGCCCATCCGTAGGTTTGACGGCTCTCCTGATACAGGGTATCGCCACCTCTATCGATGCTCTGTCGGTTGGTTTCACTATTGCAGAGTATGGTTTCGTTATGGCACTGGTTAGTGCACTGATTATTGCAGCAGTGACCTTTGTGATTTGCATGGTCGGCTTGGAGGTTGGCAAAAAGTTCGGTACAAAGCTTTCCAATAAAGCCACTATATTGGGCGGTGTGATATTGCTTGCGATTGGATTGGAGATATTTATTACGGGAGTGTTTTAGCGTTCGATACTATGTATAAATTATCAATTTAATACTAACAATGGATTTTGTAACAAGTCTTCCACCATAGAATGATATAACCCGTAATCATCCACTAATGTAATAGATGTTATCCTTTTTCCTGCATCTTTAGATGATGCACCGCAATGATATATTTTTTCTGCCTTAGTTTTATAATCAAGTATTATATACCTGTCATGAAATTTACCACTTGTTTTTTGAAATGTAATCTGCGGGCTTCCATATTGAGTTACAAAATCATTATAATCTGTCCGACGAAGCATATTCCCTATATTATCACTAAAAATAATGGCAGTAATACCTTGTTTTGCAGCTTTTAATAAACTAAGTGTTTTAAGACCTATATAATTATCTATAACATAAATTGTTTTCTTTGCTTTTGCATAAATCTCTGAATATGCCATATCTGCTTCTACTGTTTGACCATTTAATATAACATAATCCTTTGCAATACGCTTGTCATTAAACGACTTAATAAACTTATCAAACTCCGTCCTTCCAATCATTGTTTCCTTCATTTTCGCTATATCGAATGTGTTTTGAGCAGTAATCAATGCGAGACGACTAAACTCTTCAGCCGGAACAAATAAATGACTATCTGAAATATAGTCTTTCATACTTTTAAAAATACGCACAAGCATAATGCTTTGCTTTACAGCTAATTCGCCCTTCAAAACTGTCATAAGCATATATATCCCTTGTTCTGTAAAAGCATAAGGATTATATTTTATGTTCTTTCCGCGACCAGTCGTTTTGTTCAAGGTCACAATTTGTGACCTTGAAAGTTCCTTTACTTCATCATCCTTCAACTGAAACATCATATCCGCAGGAAATCTTTCTATATTCCGTTTAACTTGCTGATTAAAAGTCTTTGTTTCATAACCATATATCTTAGCCAAATCAACATCCAGCATCACTTTCTGACCACGGACTGTATATATCAAATTTTCCACGTCATTTTGATTAACTATTGAAATATCTGTAGTTTTTTCTTGCATAATTCACCCTTATATATATTACCACAAAGTACGCCCCTCCGCTTTGTTCACTTTAGGACTGTGCATGACCTTCTATAGATTAGTATACGTCAATTCTTTTTTACCGCTTGCATTTCATCGTAATAAGCTTTATACCGATATGCTGTCCTCCTGCTAATCTCTCCTTGGGCAACAATCTCCATAATACTCATGCCGTTTTCATACTTCACAACAAAATCATTATAGGAAGCCTGCCATGTGCCATCATGCTTCTTACGCCCGCCTCGTTTTCTGGAACGGTAATGCTCCAATTCCTCACGCAATGCCTTGTTTTCTGTCTCCAATTCCACTATATAATCTAATGCTTCTTCTAATGTTTGTATCATATCATCCACCCAGTGTCTCATATTATTTATGGCACTATTGTATCACGGAAATAGGGCAGTGTCAACTTAATTATTGGCACTCCCCTATTTCTTACTCACATATCACATTCTGTTCCAACGGTTCCGTCTTTATCACTATGTAAGGGTAAGAGGGAGCTTTCTTGGCAGTTTGGCTGCCATCCGGACCCAATAGAGTAGTTTCTACATAAATAGCCGTATCCGTCAAATACAGCTCATCTACGGTGATGCTGTAACCACCACTCTCCTGTTCTCCATATCCTACACAAATATACAAGGCATCCGCATCTGCATAAGTCAACTTAAAAGGCTCTGCCTTTCGCTCATCGATGATGGTTTTAAGTTCCGCAGGCAATACCTCCTCACTCAATATAACAAACTCCAAATCTCGCAGCTTCACTCGCTCCATACTCAGCATCTCACAGCCTGTCAGCATACACAGCAGCATCAAAAGCACAGGTAATATTTTCCACTTTTTTAACATTTCTTTCAGAAATCCTTCCGTTTTTGTTGATTCTATTCTATGTACACCAACGGAAA
Source organism: Acetatifactor sp. (assembly GCA_045538995.1). Lineage (GTDB taxonomy): Bacteria > Bacillota > Clostridia > Lachnospirales > Lachnospiraceae > Acetatifactor. The sequence continues at coordinate 34,589 of JAZQEK010000075.1, forward strand.
ACTATGCTATACTACTAGAGATTGATTTAGATATGTATATTTTGGAGGTTTCTATGATTCGATTTATTTTATGTCTTGGCTGGCTGGCATTGTTCTTGTTTTGCTCCATTCCTCTCATGATTATTGAGTGGATTATTGGTAAATTCAATAAAGATTTGCATGACAGAAGCTCTCTTGCCATTGTCACCTGGGCCTTTCGCGTTGTTATCTTTTTCGCCGGTACAAAAGTCATTGTAAAGGGCGAAGAAAACATTCCCAAAGATACCCCGGTTTTGTATGTAGGCAACCATCGCAGCTTCTTCGATATTATTTTGACCTATGTGCGTGTTCCCAGACCCACTGGCTATGTTTCCAAAAAGGAAATGGACAGAGTTCCCTTGCTGGGTGTATGGATGAGACATCTGCATTGCCTGTTCCTTGACCGTAAGGATATTAAGCAGGGTATGAAGGTGATTTTGGAGGCGATTGAAAAAGCGAAATCCGGCATTTCCATCTGTATCTTCCCGGAAGGTACCCGCAACAAAACCGGCGGTGAAATGCTTCCTTTCCACGAAGGCAGCTTCAAAATTGCTGACAAAGCAAACATCCCCATCATCCCTATGACCTTGGTAAACACCGAAGAAATCTTCGAAAACCATCTGCCAAAAATCAAGAAAACTACCGTTATTATCGAGTATGGCAAGCCCATCTACATGAGCGATATGGAACGTGACGAAAAGAAGCGTATCGGTGCCTCTGTAAGAGCTCTGATTGCGGAACGCTATGAAGAGAATAAGAAGGAATTGAATTTACCGGCATAAATTTATCTACAAAAAGCCTCACCAAGCTAACTTGATGAGGCTTTTTTGCGAAATTTATCTCCTCACTTCAAAAAAATTGCCTTCGTGTCCACGTCCTTGCAATTTACCTTCTTCAACGTATAACGTACAATCAATATCCTGTTTTGTTATAGATAACTTCCATGCAGGCTCTTCAATCCATTCCCCTGCAGTCAATTTCAAACGAAGTGTTTTCGTATCCACCGTTCCTGATACATAATAACTTCCTGCTTGTGAATAATCATTTATCTCAGTAGGGGTATAACAATAAGTACCGGATATTAAACCGTTTGCATCAATCTCAATAATATTTAAAATTACATTTCCTCCATACGGTGCACTTTTATAAGTTCCTACCCAATCACCTAGTACATCCAATGATAATACTTCTAACTCAGCATCAACCCATTCTGCCTTCCACTTGTTATCATTATAATGATATTCAAAGTCAGCCTCAATACTAAAAGTTACTCCAGATTTCATCAATGTTCCACTACAATGATACTTTTGAACTAGTCCTTTTGCCATAATCTCATGTGAATCAATAGTAAACTCACCAATATTTGATTTATCAATTTTCATATACTGATAATAAGAAGGGTCATTAATAATAATACCTTGACCGGGAACCTCCTTCATATTGTATATAAGCTCATATGTAGTTAACACTTCAATCAAATCTTCTTCTGTAGCATTTAACGCTGTTTCCGTTTTTAATGTTGTAATAAAATCGTTGTTTGGCATTACAGAAATCGGTTGCCAGCCATTTTCATATACAAATTCCACCGACACTTGTCCCGTTGTTTGTGCAACAAGAGAATCTAATGTTAATTCTACAATAACTGTGTCTTTCTTCTCGAGTAAATTAGTATCTCTTTCGATTATAGAAAAATCTACGATATTTTCATATAATATATCCCAACTTCCACTATCTGTTTCAATCCACATAGAATTATTTTCATACAAATAACCTGAAACATCTAGATCTGATACTCCGACTACCGGTATTGTTCCCCACTCCTCTGAGTTACTTGTAATCACATCATCCAATACCCACTCTTTGTTCTCAGAAAAGCTATATATAAGTAACACATTCTCCTGACTACTAGTTGTTTCATCGCCTATTGTCAATTTGCATACAACAATATCATAACCATGTACCTCATCTGTATATCTTGTTCCAATGCCAATATCCTTTATTTCTCCCTGTATTTCAAAATCCATAGGCTGTAAATCCAGCAAGATAGTTTCTTTATCTGCTATTCCGGTATCCTGCTCATCTTCTTTAACTTTTTCTTCTACCGTTTCTTGCTTCTGTTCACTTTTTTGTTTTTCTTCATCCTTGCTTTCCGCCTGTGTACAGCCAACAAGTAAAAGTGCTAAAACAAAAACTAATAGTACTATCAATCTCTTTTTCATTCCGCATTCTCCTTTGTTATCTGTCTAATTTATTCCCATCCATATACATCTTTCATATATGCAAGATATTCTTTATAATACATATCATGAAGGCTTTCATATAGGTCTACATCCTCTTCATAAATACCGCCTTGAAAACTTTCCAAAATGGTTACCACTTCCCTCTCCTCCTGTTCCGAAAACTGACCATCTGGAGCCATTGCAAAAAAGGCAAAGCCACCCATGCTTGAAATATCATCAAGTTCGTGCTTAGTATAATAGGTATAATCAAAATACATTAAGGATAGCCCCTCATATTCGCAGCTTCGTGCCCTTCCCCATTGCCTAAGAAAATCAGAAGGAATAACTGCATAATAAGTATCTCCAACCTTTATATTATCAAAGGAACTATTTTCAGTAAGCATTTCCACTATATCGATTTTGGCCACAATATATTTTGGCATATAAACACTGTCATAATCATCATCACGAGGTGGTGTTTCCAATAAAGAGGAACTTACCTCTGTTACATTTACTGTATAGTATGTATCTCCAAGCCATTCACCAATATGTCTAGGATTTAAACTAACATATTGTATTTCTACACCTCTTGCATTAGCAATAGTGATTCCTTCATACAAAGGTCCTACAGCCTCTTCCCTTTTATAGGTAGCTACCGGTACAACCTCTTGAATGATTGTCCAATTATCCGGATATGCAAAACTATATACATAGCTCTCTACTATATTTATTAATGCATCTTTCGTAAAGCAGGTATGATTAAGAATTACTTCCTCCATCTTTTCATTTGGTAATAATGATTCCTCCTGATACACTACATCAGTTTCTTCCTCATATGTACACTTATCAACATATTGAGAAGTACCATTCGGAAGCACCTCATAATGATAGGTTTCCGTCATAGGGGCATTTTCTTCTGTAATAATTTCCCACTCAGCAGACCACCCTAATAATCCCACTGCTGTCTTTTTGTCATCATTCCCGCATATCGAAATCGTAGTTACCGGAAAAGCCATTGTTAAATCTGAACATTTCTGCTCTGTTGGGTATTGTGTAATCTCTGCTTTTATTGTAGTACCACAATCCATCTGTACATCCATTACATCTAAACACATCAAAATTACCAATGTTGGTTCCAACCGTATCATACACTTCATCTCACAAGTGGCTTTTAACGCAGGTTCTTTTGCCTCTATATCACACTCAAAATTGCTTAAACCTTTCTCTTTTTCATAGCGAACAGAAGCTTGCATAGGAATCTCTGCCTCCAGTGATATACTTCCTTCCGCCGATACAAATAAATAAATTTCTACATCTATTCCTACGAATCCATTCCCTAATGGTGCAGGTGTTTTGCACAAAGGAATTTTTATATCATCCCCTAATGGAATTTCCATATTGCTTGATACTGTAGCCTGTGCCTCTGCAGTGATATCTGCGTAATTAACTCCTGTCATTGCACTATAATCAATCTGTGTAGAGACAATAATACTATCAATATTTATCTCTGCGCTATACAAATCTTCTTCATCTACTGCTATCTGTGTAGGCAACTCATAGGATAGTCCGGTATTATTATCTGTAAAACTAACACATAGAATATTTTTATCATCTTCTTCCTTGGTAGATAGTTTTATTTTGAATCCTTTGCTCTCAACCTTTCCGCCAGATAAAGCCGTTACTCTCGTTGCCTTTTTTGCCTTCACCGGTACTGTATTTGCGGATATTTCCTCATCTTCATTTAATCCATAATATTTTATAATGTTGTCGCTTGTTATTTGTGTTATATCCGACACCACAAGTGTTTCTATGACCTGTTCTAAATCAACGCTTCCTAACAAATAATTTCCATTTGCTCCAGCCTGAACTATTTTTCTCGCCATTTTTAAACCAGTTGCCTTTTCTTCAAAAATCAGTATTGTTCCTTTCGACAATGCCAGATATTTTTCATCCTGAATGATAATTTCTGATCGTTCCGCAAAATATTCAAAAGAAACATCTATTGGTATTTCAATAACCCCTTCTTTGTAGACCACTTTTGTGTAATCGTCTTTCAAATATGTACCAAAATACAAATCTCTAAATTGCTCTAATACAGCCTCACATTCTGTTTTAGATAATGTTTTTTCCAACTCTGTCTCTGTTATAAGACGATTTTCCGTTGCCATCTCTATATACTTTTCATCTGTAAGTTCTTCTGACAACTCTTCATGTATTTGTATCTTGTATTCGCCTATTGCCTTCATGGTTGTTATTGCAATAAACTCTCCATTAGCAGCTTCTTTCCCATTAAATTGCTCATCCTTATCTATGATTCCCCACTCCGCAGCCGCCTGCACATATGGAAAATAAGAATTATCCTCCTCTATATCCCCAAAGTAAGATACCTCACTCTTATATTCACTTATTCCTACCTGCTCGCATAACATTTTCACCCACTCATAACGAGTAATAGAAGTTTCCTCAGATGAAATAACTTCCTGTGTTCTCTCCGCATTCTGCTTCCATATATACCAACTACTTACCAAAAACACTATTAATACTGCTATAAATATTGCTACAATCCATCTTTTCTTTTTCATTCTTCTATTGTCCACCTATCTAAAACATTTCCATCTAAATCTCTCTTTTCAATAACTCGTATTTCCTTTGGAGGGAAGAAAAAATATAATAGTAGCTTTAATACTATATAAACAATTAACACAACAATAATAGTTGCTCCAAAAATATGAAAAAGAATAGAACCTAACAACAAAAGCTCAACTTTACGATATTCCCTGTCAATCATAAGCAGAATAATGGACACAATTACTGCAGCACAGGATAAATATATTGTTATCACAAGCGGAAAATATAGCAGAAAAATCATGGAACCTCTCAGGGCTTTGTCCAATAAAAATAAAACTGCACAAACAACTGGAATAAAGACACATATACTCATAGTTACTTTCAGTTTTTTAGGTTTTTGCATAATATAAAATGTATAGACCAAAATATTAGCAATTCCTAATAAGAAATATCCTATTATAAACAAGTAAAAGTGCTGCTGACGTTCTGCGATATACGCCAGCACATCCAGCGAATAGTTGCTTCCCTCACCGGACTGAAAGTACTGTATCGCACACCAAATTGTACTTATTAAATACAGAATATCCGAGCCTATTGCTAACCACCAACTGACCTTTAAACAATTAATTCTTTTAAAAAACATAGTTACATTGTTCATCTGATACTTCTCCACTCAAAAGTATAATTTTGATGTTTTTGATTATAACATATTGTGGATATATCCACAATGGTGAAATTCACAATATTTACTTATACTTAATAACAACAATAATTAGGAGTTGATTCGTATCATTAGTTATAGACCTCTATGGAAGACAATGGAAAATAAAGGAATATCACAATACTATTTATTAAAATCCGGTATAGACAATAAAACTTTAGATAGTTTAAAGAAAAATAAAAATATCACTGTATTAACAATAGAAAAATTATGCAATATCATTGGTTGTACCCCAAATGATATAATAGAATTCATTTAAAAAGCCTGAAAGTATCTCTCACATACCTTCAGGCTTTCCTTGTAACTTATTTAATTCACTCTACTCCTCATTTAACACAAACATCTCAACCATCGTTTCCAGATTGGTAGCCTGTGCATATAACTCTTCACTTACTGCTGATGTTTCCTGTGCTGCTGCAGAATTATTCTCTACCACTCCACTAATCTGTTCCATACCAACTTCTATCTGCTTCAGCAAATCCACCTGCATCTTAGAGGCATCCGCTGCACCGGAAGCCATACCGGCAAAGGCTTCCATATTCGCCAGAACGGTGCCGATAGAATTCATAGTATTCTCTACGATACCATTTCCTTCCTGTACTTCATCCAAACATTTACTAATCAATTCTCTTGTGTTTACTGCAGATTGTGCACTATCCGTAGCCAATTTACCAATCTGGTCTGCTACTACTGCAAAGCCTCTTCCGGCTTCGCCTGCTCTGGCTGCCTCAATAGAAGCATTCAACGCCAACAGATTGGTCTGGGAAGCAATATCTTCGATAGCTGCAATAATGTTTTCGATTTCCTTTGAAGTTGCCATGATACGACTCATAGCTTCGGTTAATTGATTAATCTCTTCACGACTCTTCTTCGCATCCTCAGCTGCCTGCTTTGCACTTGTTGCAGCCTTCACCGCATTATTCGCACTTTCTTCTGAAATGTTTGTAACGTTTTCAACAGTTGCTGTCAGTTCTTCCACAGCACCTGCCTGATTGGTAGCACCCTCTGCCAAATCCTGTGCACTGCTTGCCAGCTGTTCGGAACCAACCATTACCTGTTCAGAGGAAACTCTAATCTTACGAAGAGTATCATCCATTTGATGCTTTAGCTTACTCATTGCAGAAATCAAGGTTTCGAAATCACCCACATAGCTGTCTCTCTCTTTGGAAGATACATCAAAACGTCCTTCCGCCATTTCTCCCAACACATAGCCTGCATCCGAAACAACCGTATGCATCTGGGTACATGCTTCACGTAATTCCTTTGCCAATTCTCCAATCTCATCCTGACTTTCATATTGAATATCAATATCAAAATCACCCATCTTCAATTTCTTCACTGCTTCCTGTAGCTCATAAATAGGTTCTACCAATGCTGTTGTCAGGCTCTTTGCCACAACCCTCAGCAGACTCAGATTGAACAACACTGCAATGATCAGCAACATAAAACCGACACCACGGGAAAAGGAAGAAAATATACCAATTCCGGATACCTTTGAATACATCAAAATATTCGCAATTCCTAGGGCAGCAACAACGAGAAATCCTATTATAATAGCTTTAAAAGATAACTTGAACTTCTGCTCCATCTTTGCATTTAATAATCTTTTGTTCATTTGTGTTTTGTTTTCTTTACCCATACTTTTCCCCAATCGTTTTTCTATTGTTTTTTGTGCACGTTTATGTTTATATGTACTCACATATTATACCACGTCTTATTTCAGAATAAAAGAGTTTTCTCTACCTCTCCGTTCCAAATGCCAGCTTCAAAAATTTCTTCATATGACCACTTCTTTGTGCTGCAAACTTTCGAACATTATCCGTTCGTCGTTCATACTCATCATACCAAATCCAGATAGAATCATCCGTCTTCTTCATAGCTTCCAGATGTTCAAAGAAATAAACCATTTCCTGCTGACGCTCTGCATTCATGGAATCCAGCGTACGTTCTACATTTACAGACCACATGGGACCTGTCATGATTGCATTGATTTCGTCCAGGAAGTATTGTCTACAGTCTGCTCTCTTCATGAGATTGGCAAACAAGGGGGAATACCTGTCATCCTCCTCATCCAAAATGTATTTTAAGTTATTGTAATTTGCTGCTGTATCATCTGAACCGTACAATCCCATGGAATAGTCCATGTCATGGAAGAGGAAGCGCCATCTGCCATCCTGCTCCCCTTTGCCATACTTTTCATCCGCTCCGGCATAGTAACGATAGCATTTATAATTATTCTGCGGCCAGTCATTGTTGTTGATGTAAATATTAAAAGCATAATACTGTAAGTAATTTTCTACATCCATAAACTCACAAAGCTGCTGGTAATTGCTGTCCTTGGTCAAATCGCTGTACGCCAACTTATCATAGGTCGCATTAAATTCCTCCGCTGCAGCTGCATTTTCCTCGTCATCCTCATCTACGCTCTTGTGCTGTTCATTGCCCTCCAGCACCTCATAACGACCCTCTCCATCACCATATTTGTCCTTGAAGAAGTCGTCACAATAGCTCTCATGCAGGTAATGCAGACCATAATATACTCCGTTGAGGTACACCACTGCCGGAACTACAGCTTCCACATCCGTATAGCCCATCTGCGCTGCCAGTCTCTGGTTCAACTCATCCCGCACAAAAGCAAACTGAAAATCATTTCCGTAGTTTCGAAGCACCAGTTTGTCATACTTATTCATCACATCCCCGTCAGCACCTACTGTGCCAAAGGTGTCTATCTTGAACTTACCATGGTTGGGGTCGTACTCTTTTCTGGCGAAAAGCTTCATGGATTTGATGGATGCACCGCGAGAGGCACCACCATAGGGACGTACTCCGGCACCCTGTTCCAAAACCGGGCTACCATCACTGTTCAAAACCTCTACATAAATCTCTCGTTCGCTTTCTCTGCCCCTTTGCTTGGCATTATCACCGTTGAATATCCCCTCCTGAGCATAGGTAAGGTCTGCCGGTTCCCCGGATACAGAAAAAATCAAGGTCTCGAAGCGGGTATCGATATTCTTCTGTGCGAAAAAGGTATGAGTTATAATCTCTGACTGACTTCCGTCGCCGAAATAAGCCTTTGCCTTTATCACCATACAGTTGGGGAAGTTCCCTTTTGCAGCCTTCAGCACAATAGGCTCCGTATACTCCTTGGCATTGGTATTGGGTTCACTCCCGTCAGTAGTATAGAACACTTTGGTATGCTCCGGATAGGCAAATTCAATCACTGCATCCTCTGAAAAGAAGCGTTTGTTACAAACAACAATTTGTTCCGGAGAAAAAGTGATTGCCTTGCCATCTTCTATATAAGCTATGGCTCCCTCTTCTTCCTCTTTCGAGTTCTCCTGCTCCTTATCCTTCCCTGCGTTTCCCGGTTTTGCTACTACGTTTGTGTTTCCGTTATCAGCACCACTCTGTACCGATGCACTCTCCCCACAAGCCGTGAGCAATGCCAACAGCAGGGTAATCCCCAGTACCTGAAATACTTTTCTCTTCATAAAATCCCCTTATGAATCTTCCCTTACAGTTTGCTTCCTTTGGCTCCCTTAGTACCACCGCCCAGCTTCACCCCGGCTAATACATTGGTCTCAAAGGAGAACATGAGGCGTGCATTTTCACGATTACGTTTCAAAGCCAACTGTATCATTCTGTCCAACAGCTCCGTATATTTCACCCCGATAGGCTCCCACAAGTAGAAAGAAAGGGAACCGGGAATGGTATTGATTTCATTCAAATAAATCTTTCCGGTTGCTTTATCAATCATAAAGTCGATACGGGACACACCATTACAGCCCAGACACTGGAACGCTTTCACCGCCATCTCTCGGATAGTAGCTCTGGTCTCGTCGCTGATGCGAGCAGGAATGGCACGACTCAGGCTGGCCATACCCTTGGAGCCGCCGGTCTTTTTGCTGCCGCCACCGCTCATGTATTTGTCCTCATAGCTTAAAATTTCTTCTCCGTTCAAAGGTTCTTCGCACTCGGAAGCCTCCGCCTCCAGCTCATCTCCCAATACGGCACAGTTGATTTCCTGCAACTGCTCGATAGCAGGCTCTACCAAAACCTTCTGTGCAAAGGTAAATGCCAGGGAGAGTGCATCCTCCAGCTTCTCGCGATTAGATGCCTTACTGATACCTACACTGGAGCCTAAATTAATAGGCTTCACAATCACCGGATAACCGAACTTCGCTTCTATTCTGTCCATAAGCTTTTCCAAATCTTCGAAATCCTTCACGGAATAGCAGGCACAATCCAGCACCGGAATGTCATTGTCCTTAAACACCGTCTTCATCACATACTTGTTCATACCCACTGCGGAAGAAAGCACATCACAGCCTACGAACGGCAGTCCCAAGGTCTGCAAATAGCCCTGCAAAACACCATCCTCTACATTGGTACCATGCAAGATAGGAAATGCCACATCAATGGAATTCAGTACATTGTTACCGAACTTCTTCATAGGGTACCTGACGATATTTACCTTATCTCCTTCTGTCAAAAGCATCACTCTGGTACTATTCTTTAACAGGTTCGGAATATCCTGAAAGGCTTCAATATTCCCAATCTGTTCTCCTATGTAAAACTGGTTCTCCTTTGTCATGTACAGCGGTATCACCTCGTATTTGTCACGATTGATATACTCGCACGCCTGTAACGCAGAAATAATGGATATTTCATGCTCTACACTCTTACCGCCGAAAATTACTGCTACCTTGATTTTCATAATTCTTGCTCCTTTATAAATAATTGTCCGGAAGGTCGTTCTCCAACAGAACAATCAATTTTTCACCGGTTTGAATACCATATACAAAGTTCATGGCATCCTGGAAGTTTTCTGCCACATAAAACTTATCTCTTGGGAAGTCGGTACTTTCCACACCCTTCTTCAGGCTTTCCGTGGTTTTCTTGCCTACCAGCACAATATAATCACAGTATTTGGTAGCATTGGCTCCCAGTTCAAAATTCGCCTGGTCTTCCTGTGCTCCCAACTCTACCATACCCGGTGTCACCAACACTCGAACACCCTTGAACATACCCAAGGTCTTAATAGCCATATTGGCACCATTAGGATTGGAATTGTAAGCATCATCAATAATGATATTATTCCCCTTTACAATAGGCTGCAGTCTGTGAGGTGCGCCTTCCAGTCTGCGCACGGGCATTTTCAGCTTCTCCATAGGAATACCCAGCTCATGAGCCACCGCAATGGCTCCGGTAATATTTACTACATTGTGTTCACCCAACAGCTTGGTCTGATACTCTTCTACACAACCATCCGGTGCCTGTACCTTGAATTTGGCTCCCTTCTCAGAATATTCCAAGTCAAAAGCACGATAGGTATTTCCCTCTTCCAAACCATAGGTGATGGCTCCCTGGTTCACACCAAATTGCTTCACATATTCATTGTCACCATTGATAAATCTGGGACCTCCGACAGGAAGTGCATCAAACAGCTCCTTCTTAGTGCCTACGATATTCTCCAAGCTCTTAAAGGTCTCCAGATGCTGATAGCCCAAGGAAGTAATCACACCCATCTGTGGGTCTACGATGTCACAAATCTCCTTAATATCTCCCACATGGCGGGCACCCATTTCACATAGGAATATTTGATGTGTCGCCTTTAAACTGCCACGAATGGTCATTACCACACCCATAGGGGTATTGTAGCTTTCCGGAGTCATGAGCACATCAAAGCCTGCACTGAGCAAGGTGTGCAAATAATACTTCACACTGGTCTTTCCGTAACTACCGGTAATACCGATAATCTTTAAATCCGGACAGGATTTTAACAGCCTCTTTGCATCGTTAATATAATACTGCTTTACTGCTTTTTCTACCGGTATGTTACACCAATTGGCCAAAAGCACAATGTACGCACTGAGCGCAGGTACTAAAATTACTGCTGCATCAATGCCCCACCAGACATTTCCTTTATTGGTAGGAAGCATCGTAACCACTACATAGCTAAGCAGAGCCACCAATAAAGCAACCAACACAGAAGTCACAATCAATCGCTTCACCCGGGCAGTCACTGCCAACTTTTTCTTAGCTTTGCGGGGCCAATACAAAACACAAAGCCCTGCCAAAAATGCCATGGACACAAACAGTAAAATCACCGCATATGCCGCATTTTTCTGCAATATACCACTGAGTATCACTCCATAGAGTACCAAACCCACCAAAGGAAACAAGGTCTGTACCTTATGGGTGCGCATATATCTGCCATAGCCCTGATACTGATAGGAATTCAACTGAAACATATGTAGGGTATGTCGAATTCCCAGCACCAATGCTGCTATGGACAGCAAAAACCATATTACTAAAAGCAAGTTTAACATCTGAATATCCTTCCTGATTCTCTTTCTTTCCGATTCATCTTCTTATTCAATCTTTTATTAAATCTTCAAAAATGACCGCATCACTGCCTGAAACTGATAGGCTCTGTCCAAAAAGCTGAAATGTCCTGCTCCCGGCAATACTGCCAGCCCGGAACCGGGTATCATACTTTCCATGAGCTTACCATCCTCCAGCGGTGTATCTGTATCTGCGTCTCCCCAAACCAACAGGGTCTCTGCCTGTATCTTCGGTAAATATTCCCGCACATCCTCATTGACCACCTTTACCATACTGGTACGCATCACCGGAGATGCCGCACGATAATCTGCAGAGCCGGACTTGCTTTGAAGCTTCTCCAGTGCATGAGGAAATAACAGCTTCACCAAAGGGAAGCTTAAAATTTTCTTACCCATCTTGTAACGTTTTATTTTACGAAGCTGCTGTGGTGTCTTCTCATGTACAATTCCTGCACTATCAATCAGTATGAGCTTGCTTACCTTCAGCCCCAGCATACCGGAGCCTACCAGCTTAATCATCATTCTGCCGCCATGGGAATGACCACCCAAAATCACTTCCTCACAGTCCTTCCCTGCCACATAATGAATAAACGCTTTAGCAAAGTCACAATAATCATCCAAGGACCAGGCTTCCTTTGGTTCCTCACTTCCGCCAAAGCCCGGTGTATCCGGTGCTACCACACGATACTTTTCTGCCATGGTCTGCATGGTCGCTTTAAAGAGCTCCTTATTGGCTCCCCAGCCATGAAACAGTACAATGAGGGGGCCTTCGCCCATCTGCTCGTATTGCACCTTTAGGTTATTATATATATATTCCATGTTGGTAAATTCCTTCCAGAGAGTTTTGAATGAGGGCTTTCGCCCTGTGGGCTCCACCACCCCGCAGTGTCGCTTCATACGCACTGCGCCACCCCGCAGTGTCGCTCGAAAAGCCTTCAGCTTTCCTCGCTCACGGGCTTTCGCCCTATCAGTACGAATCTAAATACAGCTTTGCCTGCAAGCAGTCAAGCTGCACTTAGATTCGTACTGGCACTGCTCATTGCTTTCGTGTACATTATACCCTCTTTTCTCCATTAGGTAAAGTTTCTTCGGGGAATCTGCACATTTTCTTTTTTATTTTATGCAATAGGGCAGTTTTTGCATAGCTTTTATATGTAAAAAGAATGCCCCTTTCAGTACAATGTTATTAATTTAAGCTTTATAGAAAATACACCCGTCCAAACGGACGGGTGTATTTTCAAACCTATAAATTAATCAGATTTTTTATTACTTTCTTGACATTTTACATCAAAATACTTTCTTGAAAAGATGCCTAGCGGGAAACCAAGTAGCGTTGTATTTACCCCACTTATCACTGCTACTGCGGTATTTCCGTCCGAGACACTTAGAATTAAAGAAATGAACCAACAAACCTGAGCAAGCAAAAAACCAATTACTGCAATTAAGTATAATGTGCAATTCCTATTTCTTTGGTTAATTGCACACTGTTTTATATCGGAACTATCAGTTCCTTTTTCACCCATAACAAGTTCATCCAATGAAATTCCCATTACTTTACTAAGTGAAATCAGATTATCAATATCGGGAATTCCGCTATCATTTTCCCACTTTGTAATTGCTTGTCTGGAAACATTCAATTTTTCTGCAAGTTCTTCTTGCGATAATCCTACTCGCTGACGATAATTTTTAATTCTTTCTCCTAATGTCATAGTAACGCCTCCTTGTTTGTATAAAACAATCCTATCATTTTTTCTATAATCAACAAGAATTCGTAGTTTGCATTGATGCTACGCTTCGTAGCATACCCGGAAACATAGCAATGCACGCTGTTGTTATTCTGATTTGCCCAATTCGTTCTTTTTTACAGTATACATTTTCCACGAATCTGCGTCAACAAATTATCTTAATGTTTCAGATTATCCACTAGTTGCGGTAATATACCAAATTTGACCGATATTCAAAAAATGCCAATAGTAATATATTTTCATACAATGGGGATTTTTGCAGACAAAATTTTAAGGAGCAAATCCAAAGATTTACCCCTTAATGAAATGACATTGCCCCTTTCGGAGCATTCCTTTATCTGGCCAACATTCCTTCCGGATTGATTACCGTTCCATCCTTCTTCATGGAGAAGTACAAGTTGGTTCCTTCCACTACATAATATTTGGTAGGGGCTGCCACGGTTGCAATCACCTGATTGGCAGTTACTGTATCGCCCACATTTACATACAGGGCAGCCAACTGTCCGTAGGTCACCTCATAACCATTTCCCAGCTCTAATACCACTGCATGACCGATTTCTTCATTCTGATAAATTTGCTTTACCTTGCCGTCTGCACAGGACAAAACATTGCTGCCCTCCACTGCCTGAAAAATCACTGCAGGATTGTATTTATATTGGTCAAGTGTGGCAAAATAAACCGTGTTGTCCATGTTATAGTGCATAAGGATTTCTCCCTCCACCGGAGCAAACAAGCCTTCCTCCTCGGAGAAGTAAAGCTCCTGCGAAGCTATCTGAGGCGGTGCTTCCTGAATCGGTGCTTCTTCCACTATATCAGTCAAACCGGGAATCTCTACCAAACCGGAACCTACTTCTGTGATTTGTACGGGAGAAACATCTACCAGACTTTCTTCCCATGGCATATAGTCCAGCTCCTCATCCGGAAGCGGCTTTTCTACAATAGGGGTATCATCCACAATAATGGGTGTCTCCACAATAGGCGTCTCCTGCACTGCGCTATTGTCTGCCACCTGTACCGGAGGCTGCACATCCTCCACTAACTCCTCATACTTATCCTTGACATTGGTATCTAATTCCGCCAAGTCTACGGAATAGCCGTCATCCTGCTCCTTTTCCTGTTTCTCTTTCATGTAAACCCCTGTCATGGTCAGTGCTGCCATTACGGCCACGGAAGAAACCACCATGATAATTCTTTCTCTTTTGGCTGCCTGTTTTCTGTTTTTATAAGGTCTAATACGATCCATACGCAATATCACTCCTTTTTATCCGTCCTTTGTTTCATGGTATTATTCTTTCCAGCAGTCGCTTCTTTATACATAAAAAAAGCACCATAACTCATTTTTTCAAATAAGCTATAGTGCTCTTCTTTATTATTTTTAAATTTTAACTATTCCGTTCTCTGACCATTTGCTACCATGCTTTCCAGCATTTCCTTCGGTATCAACAGGTTGTGACCGAAAGGATTGATGATAACGCCGGAACTAACGCTGTCCTCTGCCAGTATCATACCCACATAATCCTTGAAATCGAAACCGAAAATCTGCTGGTTCTCTTCCTTTTTCCATCTCTGCAGCTCTGTTAAATCGGTATACGCCATAAAGAAATGTCTGCCATCCTCTGTACTCAACATAGGCAAATTAATCTTATGGTCCTTGGTAATGGTGCTGACACCATTCTCATCCACGATGGGTGCAGGCTCTACCGTTACAGGCGAGAGAAACTTTGCACGAATAATCTCGTCCATTACCAGCTTACGATGGTCCGGTGTATTCTCTGCCTTCAAAAGTTCCATGGCACCAACCAGCATAGGGTTGGTAATTGGTTTCATCTTCATCATAATTTTTTACCCCTTATTACACTCTGTTATAGTTAATCAAGCAACCCTTCAAGATAATCTGACGCTCTTCGTCAGTCAGGTCACCCAACTTCAAATCAAATTCTTCCAAACCGCTTTCCTTTACCACATAAGCCTTGATAACCTCTGCCTTGGTTTCCACAGCGTTCTTGATGCCGGGAACAAACAGGTAATCTAAGTTCTTGAATGGTAACTCGCCTTCCTGAATTAAGAAAGGAAGCATACCCCAGTTAATCAGGTTAGAACGATAACGCTTGGTTGCATATTCGTTGGCAATGTTTGCCCAACCACCCAGTACCTTCTGGCAGCTTGCAGCCTGCTCTCTGGCAGAACCATCACCGGGCTTCACAGCAAAGATAGTAGAACCGAAGCCTAAAGCACGAGGCTTGGTGCTCTCTTCTGTACTCTGTACAGCCGCCCCAACCATTTCCGGGAATTCCGGGAACTTAGCGGAAATTACATCAAACACCTTCTTCAGCTCCAACTCAGGACAACTCTCGCCGGGACACTTGCCATCCATCAAAGCTTCCTGTGCTGCACGAACTTCTTTCGCACGACCCACATATAAAGGATCCTTTCTGGAAAGTGCAAACTCAGCCAGTCCCAAAGGATTGGAACGATAGCTACTGGTTTCACCGGAAGGAATCAGCTCATCTGTGGTAGTTACAGGGTCATGAATCTCACTGACTACTCGAAGAAGCATATTCTCAGGCAATGCACCCATTGCCGGCCAGTCCTTGATGTTGGGGCCTAACTGGATTTCTACATCCGGGTCTGCAACGCCCTTGGAATCAAATACGCGGTTTGCGTAAATGTTGCTGTCAAAATGATATTTATATTTACCGAGTTCTCCGTCAAAATCAGTTGCAGGAGTCAGTACGCCCTGATTTGCAGCAGTTGCAGCGATGGAACGGGCATCCATCAGTGCTACGGAAGAAATCTGACCATTCTGCAGCTTAGAACCTTCTCTGTTGGGGAAGTTTCTGGTAGAGTGGCGGATACTGAATGCATTGTTTGCAGGAGTATCACCTGCACCAAAGCAAGGTCCGCAGAATGCTGTCTTCATCACAGCACCGGTCTCTAAAATAGTAGCCGCACAACCGTTCTTAATCAATTCCATATATACAGGCATAGATGCAGGATATACGCTTAAGGTGAAGCCATCGGAACCAATGTACTTGCCCTTCAAGATATCCGCTGCTGCACAAATGTTTTCAAAACCACCACCTGCACAACCGGCGATAATACCCTGATCTACCATGAACTTGCCGTTCTTTACTTTATTCTTTAAGTTAAACTCTACAGCACCATCCAAGCTTACCAATGCTCTCTTCTCGGTCTCATCCAAGATGTCCATTAAGTTTGCATTTAACTCTTCGATAGTGTAAGTATTGCTGGGATGGAAAGGCATAGCAATCATAGGGCGAATCTTAGATAAGTCAACCATAATCATGCCATCGTAGTAAGCCACCTCACCGGGATTTAATTCCTTATACTCTTCCTTGCGTCCGTGAATGTCATAGAACTCCTTGATCTCATCATCGGTTCTCCAGATAGAGGATAAACAGGTGGTTTCGGTAGTCATAACATCCACACCGATACGGAAGTCAGCACTTAAGCTACTTACGCCGGGTCCTACGAATTCCATTACCTTATTCTTTACATAACCATTGGCAAATACAGCACCGATAATTGCCAATGCCACGTCCTGAGGACCTACACCCATAACAGGCTCACCGGTCATATATACACCAACTACACCGGGCATATTAATATCATAAGTCTGGTTCAAAAGCTGCTTTACCAGCTCAGGACCGCCTTCACCTACTGCCATGGTACCAAGTGCACCATAACGGGTATGTGAGTCAGAACCCAAAATCATCTTGCCACCGCCAGCAAGCATTTCTCTGGCAAACTGGTGAATAACTGCCTGATGAGGAGGTACATAAACACCACCATATTTCTTTGCACAGGAAAGACCAAACATGTGGTCATCCTCGTTAATAGTACCGCCTACTGCACACAAAGAGTTGTGGCAGTTAGTAAGTACATAGGGCATGGGGAACTTCTGCAGTCCCGATGCTCTAGCTGTCTGAATAATACCTACGAATGTAATATCATGGCTGGTCAGCTTGTCAAACTTAATTTTCAGCTTGTCCATATTACCTGAGGTATTGTGGTCTGCTAAAATATTATATGCAATAGTCTGCTTTGCAGCCTCTGCCTTTGATACTTCTTTTCCGGTCTTGCTTTTTAATATTGCGGCTGCTTCGTTATTGTCCTCTACCACTTCCTGGCCTCGAACTAAATAAGCACCGCCCTTCAGTAATTCAATCATAAGATGCCTCCTATTACCTTAGTACAATACAAGCTTTATTATATAGGAAAGACTCACCTTATGCAATGAAAAATTAATTTTCATTGACTTAAAAATAGGCACCATGCTATCATAATTTCATGAAAACGAAACGATTTTTACTAATAATGATGATTTTTATACTATTTATTCTTTGCGGTAGTTTGTTTCTGCTATGGCAATCGGAGGAAACGCCAATTATACTGGTGGATACTGCTCCGCTTACAACGGAAGCGCCCGGTTCAGAACCTTCTGTAATTGTTACAGCAACACCTGACGTTCCGCCGCTGGCAACTCCGACCCAAGTGCCTATCGAGGCTCCAGATGTGTCTCCCACCATGGTGCCTACAGAGATACCCACACAAATACCGGTTGCAGCTCCTACAGAGGCACCCACTGAGTTACCCGTCGTAACACCCGCAGTCACCGCTCTCACCACATATTTAAAAAGTCCCATGACCTCCAATCCGTACACTTCTCTGAGTGTACCAACACAGATTACCAAGATTGGGACGGACTACTTTTTGGTGGATTGCTACCATGACTTGATTTTGACTGCAACGTCCCTGGACACGCCCTTAAACCAATGGTTGGTAATGTCTGACCAAATCAATCGCGGTCATACGATTGCCGGAAATGGTACGGTTTATCTGGCAGACGATACGGAAAACCATCGGATACTGGTATTTATCAAAGAAGGAAATACTTTTATTCAAACACAGATTTTTGAGAATATCGGCAATCGTCCACACTATATAGAATATGATGCTGCTACGAATCGTTTTTATGCATTAAGTTCTTTAACCGGAGAACTGTATGTTTTTTATCAGGAAGCCGACACTACGCAGGTGCAATTAGAAAAAATCCTGAATATTCCGGGAATGCAGAATACTTATATCCGTTCTTTTTCTATTGAAGAAGACGAAATTTATTTTGCCTGCAATAATGGAACTATTCTACGCACCCGTTTGGAGGATTTGACCCTATTAGAGCAGTTTTCTGTTCCTGCGGAATTAGGCGGCTTGATACAGGTAGTAAAAATTCAGGATTTTTACTATCTGACTGTTTCCACAGACCTGTCAGGCAACTCGGACTCTGCTACTATTCTCCGTACCAGAGAGCTTTGTAATCTGGCAGACTATGGCTATGAAGATTTGTATGAAACCTTTGGCAGTGACGGAACCCCATATTATATTTCTTCCATGGATGGCCATTATTTCTTAACACAGCATTGTTATCTGCCCGGTCACGGTGTCTGGCAGTTTGACATTATAGAAGAGAATATTACGAATGTGGTAGCTTTATATCCCTAAAACATTTCGAGGCAGGTGAAACACCTGCCTCTTGTTATTCGGATATCCCTCTGTCCGGATAATCCTGTATCAGCTTCCCTATCCTATCCAAATCAATCTGTAGCTCCTCTTCATATAGTGCCACTCCTACCTTGCCCTGCAATGAGCTCATATGAGGTAAGAAATCATCCTTCCAATGATAACTGACTAATACCCTTCGCATAGGGTCTATAATCCAATATTCCTTCACCCCTGCATCCGTATACTTCTGCAGCTTCTTGATATAGTCCTTGCGGGATGTGGAAGGGGAAACAATCTCCAGACAAAAGTCCGGTGCTCCCAGCACACCCCAGTTGCATATCTTGGTATCGTCACATAATATCAAAAAATCCGGCTGTACCATGGTTTTATCATCGCAATCCAGACGAACATCTACCGGAGCCATCATAGGCAGACAATGACCTCCTTTGGCATCAATATATCGCCTAAACTCCGTATAAATCTCTCCTAAAATACGCTGATGCACAAAGGTAGGAGCACTCATGTCATAAATCACACCGTCTATCAGCTCTGCTCTACGCTCCTCCGGCAGGGTATAATAATCCTCCAAGGTATACTCTCCCGGTCTCTTATGATGGCTTCCATACTGAACCCCTGGGTCTTTCACCATGGATACACGCTCTGACGTATGCGGATATCCTTCCCCACCATCCATTAAGGCCTTCTCTAATGCCTGGCGGGTAGCATATCTGGGGTTCTCTGTTTCCCCGGAAAAAATCTTCTGCAAGGTTCCCACCGGAACCCCACTATACTCTGATAACTGTGCCATACTAAATCCGCGTTCCTTCTTAATACGCTTCATTTCCTCCAAAGTCATATACACAACCTCCTTCCGGTTCACCCTTCTCCTATCTTTAGGGTATATCCTTTTCTCCCGAATGTCAACCGTTTTTTAACCGTTTTGCCCGATTTTCAACCAAAAAACTGCTACCTACCAAATAGTAGATAGCAGTTCCTTATTTTTTATATTGCTTATTTCAAAACAACCTTATCCAAATGCCAGATTTCATCCACATACTGCTGGATGGTTCTGTCGGAGGTAAACTTGCCGGAACAAGCCACATTCAGAATAGCACTCTTTGCCCATTCTGCTTCATTTGCATAAGCCTCGCCTACTCTCTTCTGAGCTTCTGCATAAGAACGGAAATCCTTCAAAATAAAGTAAGTATCCGCCTTAGAAGTACTGAAGGTATTCAACAGTGAGTTGTACAAGTGACGGAACAATTCCTTATCCTCTGAGTAGGTACCGTCAATCAACTGATTCAATACCTTGCGAATCTCTTCATCACTGTTGTAAATCTCCATAGGATCATAACCACCATGGTTCTCATAATGAATAACCTCATCAGAGCTCAAACCAAAGATAAATGCATTCTCTTCGCCGACTTCTTCTACGATTTCTACGTTAGCACCATCCATGGTACCCAATGTCAAAGCACCATTTAACATGAACTTCATGTTACCGGTACCGGAAGCTTCCTTAGAAGCGGTAGAAATCTGCTCAGAAACATCTGCTGCTGCAAAGATAATCTCTGCATTGGAAACATTGTAGTTTTCAATAAATACTACCTTCAGCTTGCCCTTGATAGAAGCATCGTTGTTAATCACATCTGCTACAGAGTTAATCAGCTTAATGGTCAGCTTCGCATTACGATAGCCTGCTGCTGCCTTTGCACCAAAGATAAAGGTTCTGGGATAGAAATCCATCTTCGGGTTCTCTTTGATAGTATTGTATAAGTACATAACATGTAAAATGTTCAATAACTGACGCTTGTATTCATGAAGTCTCTTTACCTGTACATCAAAGATAGACTTAGGATCCACCTCTACACCATTGTGCTCTAAGATATACTTCGCCAAACGTACCTTATTCTGGTACTTGATTTCCATGAATTCCTTCTGTGCCTTCTTGTTGGTTGCCAACTCCTTCAATGCACCAATCTTAGGAAGGTCTGTAATCCAGTCACTACCAACCTTTGCAGTTACCCAGCTAGCCAGCAACGGATTGCCGTGTAACAGGAAACGTCTCTGGGTAATACCATTGGTCTTGTTGTTGAAACGCTCCGGGAACATCTCATAGAAGTCTCTTAATTCCTGCTTCTTTAAGATTTCTGTATGTAATCTGGCAACACCGTTTACAGAGTAGCCTGCTGCGATAGCCATGTTTGCCATCTTTACCTGTCCATCGTACAGAATAGCCATCTTACGAACCTTTTCCTGTACATCTACACCATAAATATTGCTGTATTTTGCTTCGATATCAGCAACAAAACGACGGTTGATTTCTTCTACAATCTGGTAAATACGAGGAAGCAGTCTGGAGAACAAATCGATAGGCCACTTCTCCAAAGCTTCTGCCATAATGGTATGGTTGGTATATGCACAAGTCTTGGTAGTAATCTCCCAAGCCTCGTCCCACTCTAAGTTGTACTCATCCAACAGAATACGCATCAATTCCGGTACTGCAACAGTAGGATGGGTATCATTCAACTGGAAGGTAACCTTCTCGTGGAACTTACTGATATCATCATGATTTCTCATGTATTTTGCAATTGCTTCCTGTACAGATGCGGAAATAAAGAAATACTGCTGCTTTAAACGAAGCTCCTTACCTGCATAATGATTATCATTCGGATAAAGTACTTCTACGATATTTCTTGCCAAGTTTTCCTGCTCTACAGCCTTGCGGTAATCACCCTTGTCAAAAGAATCCAACTGGAATACTTCCATGGGTTCTGCATCCCAGATACGAAGGGTGTTTACAATACCGTTGCCATAACCTACGATAGGCAAATCAAAAGGAACTGCCTTTACTGCCTGATAGCCTTCCTGTACGAACTGGCTACGTCCGTTTTCATCACTCTTTACTGCAACATAACCACCGAACTTAACAGTCTTTGCATACTCGGGACGACGAAGCTCGAAAGGATTGCCTTCTGCTAACCAGTTATCCGGTACTTCTACCTGATAGCCGTCGCGAATCTGCTGCTTGAACATACCATAACGATAACGGATACCACAGCCATATGCAGGATATCCCAAGGTTGCCAATGAATCCAGAAAACATGCTGCCAAACGACCTAAACCACCGTTACCCAGTGCTGCATCCGGCTCCTGATCCTCGATAACATTCAAATCAAGGTTCATCTCTTCCAAAGCTTCCTTTACTTCTTCATAGGCCTGCATATTAATCATAATATTGCCCATTGCACGTCCCATTAAGAACTCCATGGACATATAATAAACCATCTTGGGATCTTCCTTTTCATAAGCCTTCTGCGTTTCCATCCAGTTGTCAATAATCTGATCCTTCAAAGAATATGCAACTGCCTGAAAAATCTGCTGAGGGGTTGCTTCTTCCATCGTCTTGCGGTATAAGGTTCTTACATTATACTCAATACTTCTCTTTAACAATTCCTTATCAAACTTAATCTTCTTAACTTCCTTAACTTCTTTCTTTGTCTTTGCTCCGCTCATATTCTCCTCCTATATATGCGAAATAAAATATATTATAACAGAAAACGTTTTATTCATCAAGTACCGTTGTTGCATATTGTATAGATGTAACAGTATCTCCATCAAAGATAAAGCTCAGCTTCATACCGTCTTTCTGGTAAACCAACATACTTCCCTGCTCTTCATAATCCGTTCCGTACACCGCTTCCACTCCGGCTTTGGTCTCACCGATGGCAATTCCCTCTGCTGTAGTAATAGAGTCATCCTTGAAGATAATTGCGGAAATATAATCCTTGTCTCCCATAGGATAAGTATCTACTTCATAGCTGTTGTAGGTGTACATCTTGTCCAAACCTTCAAATGCACAGCTGGCTGCCTCAAAGTAAGAAATAGGCTCGCCCAATGCCTGTACAATCGGTGCCGCTTCTGCATCGATTTCCACTACCACATCGCCTTGCTTAAATACATAACCCTTTGGTGCTGTATCCTTTGGCTCCTCCTTCTGGGTATCCTGCACTTCACTACTGCCCTGTGTAGCCGTTTCATTGTTTGCTTCCTGAGAAGCCTGTGTTGGATTTTTCTCAATTACCTTTTCATCACTTCCACCACATGCGGTAAGCATAGCCATCAAACTGACAGCACACAATACCGTGATCCACTTTTTCATAATTTTTCCTCCTTCTTATTGTTGCAAAGCAGCATACTGCTCCTCCTGTTCCTTTTCATATGCTGCTATTTTTTCCACCCAAATCTGTTCCAAATGTTCTTCACCCCTGCGGTTCTTCACACCTGCTTCCTGTACAAGTATCTCTCCAAAATAGCGGGAAAGCTTTTCTGCACCGGAAAGGTTCAAATGCAAGCCTGCATCATAGGTATCCGTGTTAAAGTCCAACCCCACTTCTTCTGTCAGCTCCAGGAAATTAATATACATCAAATCATTCTTTGCTGCATATTCCTCCATCTGTGCCTCCCACTCATCGTACCAATAAGGGTACAAACTGGGGGCTTTGATAAGAATAAGCTGTATATCATTCTCCTTACATAATTGTGTCATCTTGTCCAGATAGGTATAGGCATTGTCACCAAACTGATAATCTGCCAAAATCTTACCACCCGGAACATTCACTGCCGGCTTCACATCCACACGCATGTAATAGCCATTGTGAGAAACCTTCTCTGTTTGAAACATATATTCAACATCCTGAGCATTCAACTCACTCCATCTGGAATGATAACGCAGGATGGGGAACACGTAATCTAAAAACTCCTCGTCATCCGTCATGGAAGCCTGTATCGCCTTCACCTTGGATGCAGACCAGCGCATGCCTTCCAAAGACATTCGATTGTAAGCCTCTTTCTGTGGCTCATTGTATTTCATGGATAAAATATTAAACACTACCACATCCGGCTTTTCGTAGCGTAATGTATCCTCTAACAAATAGTAGGACTGCCAGATAAGCTGCTGGGCACTGCCACGTATGTAACTATTAATACCATACTCCTCCCACAATACCACCGGGGAAAAGTTTTCATATACCTCGCAGTCTCCGATAAAAACCACATCATGGTCTTTCTCTTCCTCATAGTACTCTGCTATCAAGGCACCCTCCACCACATCAGTCACATACTTAGGAAGCAGCAGCCGTTGCAGTAAATAAAGGGAAGTCACAATGATAAGGGCAGATATTGCGAACTTTGCTATTTTCTTTTTATTCATAAAGTTTATTCCTCTTGTATATCTTTCGGGCCAGGCTCGAAAATCCTCCGGATTTCCTCGCTTATGGGCTTAGCCCAATAGAAACATTTGAAATCAGCCCTTTGAATGCAAGCATTCACGGTCTGTTTCAAAATGTTTCTGCTGTCCCGACGCTGACTAAAACTGGTTGTAGATAAACTGGCTTGCGTCGTAGCCAACACCATATGCTCCCATCAACAATACGATTAAAAACAATCCGTACCACAGCACGAAGCGTACCGGATAGGGTTTGTCAGCAATCTGTTCCCGGACACTGCCCTTTCTCTGTACCAAACTGACTGTTACCAATATAATCAGTCCTGCCAGCAATATCATGTAATCCAAACCACTTAATCCTAAATTCATCAGGGAACCATCCCAAAGGATGTTCCAGTTGCGTGCAGTCAGCAGACTGCCGAACATCTTGAAGGTCAGCGGTACGTCTCTATAACAGTCAAAGGTTCGCAGTGTACTCATTAACAAAATCGTACGAAGAACCTGAAACAGTCGAAAACCAAATTTGTCCTTTATGGTAGGGAACTTGCTATGGAACCAACGATAAAAAGGCTCCAGCTCCTGAGAAATCATAATCACCACAAAGTTACCCAAGCCCCATACGATAAAGTTCCAGCTGGCACCATGCCAGATACCGGTAGCAAACCATACCGTAAAGGAAGACAAATAAATAGGCATTCTCTTACCAATGGCTTCTCCGAAATGTGCTCTGGCAAATTTGGAGAATTTCAACATGGGCTTGCAAACGGAGATAGGATAGAAAATATAATCCGTAAACCAGGTACCCATGGTAATATGCCATCGATTCCAATATTCCTTAATATTCTTGGAAAAATAAGGTCTGTTAAAGTTTTCCTTCAGCTTGATGCCAAAGGTCTGTGCAATACCGATGGTAATATCAATACCACCTGTAAAGTCTGCATACAGTTCCAGTGCATAGAACATCATACCCAGGAACACATACGCTCCGCCATATTCCTCCGGAGAACGGATGATAGTATTCACACCGGTAAGGATACGGTCTGCAATCACCATCTTTTTGAAAAAGCCCCAGAGAATTCTCTGCAAACCAAAAGATACCGTCTTTGCATCAAAGCGATGCTCTGCATACAGGCTGTCTGCCAAATCCCCAAAACGGCTGATAGGTCCCTGCACCAGCTGCGGAAAGAAGGATACAAACAAAGCAAAACGAAACGGGTTCTTCTCTGCTTCTACCACACCTCGGTACACATCAATCAAATACCCCATGGCTTGGAAGGTAAAGAAGGAAATACCCATCGGCAGGGCAATGTCCCAGAAATCCAGCTGTGCGGTACTACCCACTGCCTGAAGCACTGCATTTACATTGCTGATAGCAAAGTTGGTGTATTTTACCACCGCCAGTATACCGATATTTATAAATAAGCATGCTAAGAGGCAAAGCCATTGCTTATGCTTCTGCTTTGCCTTGTACGCTTTCTTTTGTTCTTTGTCCATGGTGGCTTTGTTTGCCTTCAGGTATGCACTTTGCTGTGTGCCAATCCGTGCTATCATTCTGCCGGCGATATAAGTTGTTACGGTCGTAGTCAGAAGATAAATCCAATAGGTCGGTCCTGCGCAGATATAAAACACATAACTGGCGACCAAGAGCAGCATCCACTGCAGCTTTTTCGGCACTATGTAATATAGTAAAAATACCACAAGCAAAAAGCCCAGGAATTCATAGGATGTAAAAAGCATGATTATTCGTCCTCATCCTCTAATTCCTGAATCAATGCATAAAGAGCCTGTGCTGAATTAAAGTTTTCAGGTGTAATCTTCTCTGCGGAAATGGTCACGTCAAACTGGTCACCGATTTCTGCAATAATGGATACAATATCAAAGGAATCCAAAATCTTATCATCAATCAAAGTATCACAGGTTTCAAAATCTACCTCGGGATGTAAATCACTTAAAATTTCTAATAATTCGTCCATTTTTTAATCTCCTTTATGTAACATATTTTATTTTACTTTTCTGTCTTACTTCTTGCCATCCTGATAGTTTTTCTTCAGGGTTACACGATCAATCTTGCCGTTTGCGGTAAAAGGCATCTGCTCCAAACGGATAATATTATTAGGTATCATATAGCGGGGCAGCTTATCCTTCAGAACCGTAGCCAATTCCTTCTCCTCAATACTTCCCACATAATATAACACAATCCTGCCCTTTTTGTCATCATAAATACAACCGGCAATTTTTACTTCCTCCAGCATATTCACGTTGACCTCTATCTCGCCCAGCTCAATACGATGTCCCATATGCTTAATCTGGTAATCCTTGCGGGATACGAAAACCAATTCTCCGTACTCATTGTACTTGCCCAAATCACCGGTGCGGTAAATCAACTCCGGATATGCCTTATTCAGCGGGTTCTGTACGAATACTTCGCCGGTCTTTTCCCAGTTGTTATAATAACCTAATGTCAGGGAAGTACCACGGATACAGATTTCTCCCACCTCGCCTTCTCCTGCACGCTCGTCCTTCTCTGTCAGCAGAATAATCTCTGTATTCTTAAAGGGACCGCCAATAGGAATGACCTCATCTGCTTCAAAATCTCTGTTTACCTTGTAGTAACAGCACATTCCGGTGCCTTCCGTAGGTCCGTAAAGATTGGTAAATTTCGCCTCCGGCAATACCTCTCTCCATTTCTTAAACTGTTTAATAGGAAATACCTCACTACCAAAAGCAATGGTACGCAAATACTGAGGCGTAATGGTCTTAAAGGTATTAAAAGCAGAAATCATGGTTAGTGCAGACACAACCCAGCAAATAGTGTTGATTTTGTGTTCATTCATAAATTCCACCAACTGAATGGGGAAGGAGAACAGGTTTCTGGGTATCAGATAAGTAGTCGCACCAAATTTCAGGGTTGGATACAATTCCTTCAGGCAGGCATCAAAGTACAGCGGTGTCTGATTGCCGAATACGGTATCTTCATCAAATTCCAAGGTCTCTGACAATTGCTCAATATAATCAATAACGGAACGATGACAAGCCGCAACCCCCTTCGGCACTCCTGTAGAACCGGAAGTAAATACGATATAAATCGGATCCGTATCAATGGCTCTGTCATAAATGCTCTGTAAAGCAGTCTCTTCTACAGGGGTATCCTTTATATCATCATACAATACAATCTGTCCCTGAAAATCGAACTTCTCCGCTACTGCTTTCGTACCTTCGTCACATATAATAATCTGTGGCTGCACATTTTGCAAGATTAATTCGATTCTGCTTTGAGGCATTTCCTCATCAATGGGCACATAAAAGTTACCGCCCTTGATGACACCAAAGAATGCGGTTACTTCCTTGGGATGCTTATTCATAAACACAATAACCGGCTGCTTATATATCTTCTGTCCGTGTAAAAAGCTTGCTATGGAACGGCTCTGGTCATATACCTGCTGAAAAGTCATTCCTTCTGTTTCGTTTGCAAATGCCAGCTTGTCCGGCTTGATTTTTACAATATTATCCAAATAATCCAATACATGATTCTGCATATTGCATTCCTCGATTTCTCTTTTCGTTTCTATCAAAATTCATCATTCTCTATTCTTTAGTGGGTAATCAGTTCTTCGTAGTCTTCCTTCAGCTTTGCACAGGAAAGCACTGCCTTACGAGCCAATACTTCCATCACATCCAGAAAACCCGGTGCCAGCACAAATTCCTTTTTGATTAAGGACAGCTCCGTACAGCCCAGCAATATCACCTGTGCACCTTGTGCAAAAAGCTCCTCTGCCACTTCCTCAAACAAAGAATACTCCAATGGACGTCCTGCCTTTACATTTTCATAAATCAAATGCATGACCTTACCCTGACCTGCTTCCCCGGGCACTACTACCTGTATCCCTCCGTGCTCCAGTGCCTGCTGAAAAATACCACTTTCTATGGTTCCGTCCGTGGCCATGATGCCTACCTTCCGGCAACCATGGTTCCTTAAATAATCCACAGTTTCCTCAATGGCATTGATAATCGGTACCCCTATGGTCTCTTCCAGTTCTTTCTGGAAAAAATGAGCCGTAATGCAGGGGATTGCCAACAATTCTGCTCCCTGCTCTGCAAGAGCTTCTCCTACTGCCACCATATCCGGAACCGGACTTTTATTGCTTTTTCCCAGAATAAAACGGGTTCGGTCCGGTATCTGCGGTTTGCTGTGTATGAGTACTTCTATATGATTCTGGTCGGTGGCAGCGTCCGTCATTTGGGTCATCAGCTGTAAGAAATACGCTGTTGCCATAGGTCCCAAGCCCCCGATTACTCCTAATGTCTTCATTTTATCACTCATTCTGTCGCTGAAACGACGTCGATTTGTATACTAATTGATTTCCGGATAAAGAGCAGGATCATAATTGTGGGACTTATTATGCTTATTAGAATATGCTATCATCTGCTCGTCAGTCCACATAAAAATCGTAGGATGATCCTTTCTCGGTGTAGTATCAAAATGATACCAACCGTCTCCAATATCCACTAAATTCCAGTAATGGGAGGTCTTGGCCGGTATCTTGGCAATATCCATATTGGTAATACCTGCTCTGGTCAAAAGCAACTTTGCCGTACAGGCATATACATAGCAGTCGCCCTTTTTCTTGGCAAGACCTTCATAGGCAGCCTGTATCCAGTCTCCCTTTTCAGAATGATTTATGTAACCAATGTTTCGCATATTATAATCGTAAATGGCACGAACCTTTTCCAATTGCGTCATTTCCGGCTTCATAATCTTTGCTAATACGGCATCTGCCAGTGCATTAACCTCTTCCAAGGTATGAGTTCTGGCTTTAATGGTTATAACGATGACCTGTTCCGTCACATTACCTGCCAAGTCCGTCGCACGATAGGTCACCGGATAGATACCGGCTTCATTGGGATTTACCAGAGAATTATCGATTTCCATGGTCACGCCTTCTTCACAATTATCCGTAGCAGAAACACCCTTACGATAGGAAATAGTATCTCCTATATAAATAGTGATATCCTTCGCACCGGTCAGTGTAGGTGCCTCTGTATCCTCTATCAGGTCCAACTCCGCCTGCTTGATTGTTTCATTCCCACCGGCATCCGTCAGACTTATTTCTACGGTCTGTACTCCCGGTACCGTGAAATCCGGTTCCTTTACAAAAGCAATGCTCACCGGAGTAACATCACTTACACTCACCACAAAGTCTTCCGCTGTTTTCGGCAATAATGCGAAATCTGAAACATTCTGAAGCTCTGCCTCCGGAGCTACCGTATCCACTACATGAAGTATTGTTTCACACCTCATCCCGGCAGTCTGTAACAAAATAGCATGCTCTGCTATCTGTGTCATATCTATGCTTGTGACATCTGTCACAAAGGAAGCCTCAACCTCCTCCAACAAAAACTCCTGCACAGAAGGGAAATCACTTCCCGCCTCTACGACAAGTTCCTCCTTCACAGGAGAAATGGTCAGTTCTGCCGGCAACATTAACACATTGTTCCCCAAATCAGTGAAAACCAGCTTCAACGTCTGTCCCCCTGCCTGCCGAAAATCCGGTTCCTGTGCAAAGGATACCGTTACCTCTGTCACATCCTCTATTTCTACCACAAAATCCTCTGCCGTACAAGTCTTACCCATTTGCAAGTACACCGGTTGTAACAGTACCTTTGGCTTTTGCGTATCCTCAATTATTAAAGTAGATGAATGCGTAAATAAACCGTTTTTCACTTTTATCTGATATTCTCCCGGTGTCACAATGGAGAATGTTTCACTCTTTTCTGTAAAATAAGCCTTTTCATTTGGTTTCTTTAAGAAATCTGATGGAACCACCTCTACTCCGGCTTCTACACGACATACCTTATATGCCAAACCATCTATATAAAACCAGGCTCCTATTACTACCGCAATCACGATTGCCACCAACAACACGATACGGCCACTTTTCTTTCGTTTCATTTCTATCCCTCTGCATATACTCTCGAATAAACTGCATTTCAAGATGTCAACTTATTATACATACTTTAAAGATTAATGTCAATTCACACTCATGAACAGTTCTTAAGGCACCGGCACCGGAACAATCTGCTCTGCAACCGGCTCTGTAATCACCGGTACTTCTGTTACTGCAGGCGCCGGAGTAGTACGAACCGACTTTAAAATCTTCTCCGGTGTCTTTCCGTAAATAATCTCCGTGGCACGTTCCGGATAGAGACTACCATCAAAGGTATAATAATTCTCCTTCTTTCGATTCCACTCCGTATAGGCCTGTACCTGTGCATCCGTCTGCATAAAACAACGATAGCTGTCTCCCTTGGTTCTGGGACTGGAATCACAATGATACCAACCATCTCCTATATTTACCAAATTCCACCAGTGGTTGCTGTCTCCACCCACTCTTTCCACACATAGGGTCTTAATTCCGCAGGCTTCCAGCAAAACAGTATAGGTTGCATAATAGGCATAGCAATCCCCATACCGGTCATGTAAGCCCTCATAGGCTCCTGTCCAAACCGAACTGCGGTCTCCTCCGGTATAGGCATAACGTATGTTCTTTCTGCACCAGTTCCACAAGGTATAGGCTTTGTCATAATCCGTCATCTCCGGCTTGATTAGCTTTTCCAGCAACTCCTCTGCCAGTTCCTTTACTTCCACTTCTTCGACGGAAGGCTTCTCCATGACTTGCAAGACAATTCCCACCGAAGAAACGTTTCCGCTACTGTCTTCCGCCCGATAAACCACCGGATAAATTCCTGCCGCCGTCAAATTCACCTGCGAGGTATCGATAGTAAGCATGGGTACCTCACCACTGTCGTCCGTAACTGTTATTCCCTTTCGATAGGTCACCGTATCGCCCAGGAAAATATGAATATCCTGTGCTCCCTCAATCACCGGTGCCTGCGTATCCTGCGGCAAAGGTATGGGAGTAGCTGTAGGCTCCGGTGTCGGCACTGCTGTCGGTGCCTCCGTAGGTAGTGCTGTTGGTGCCTCCGTCACGGATACAGGAGCCTGCGTTTCCTGTGTTGATGCAATATTCAGTTCTTCCTGCCTTCCGCAAGCCACCAGACACAAACTCAGCAGCCCGGCTCCCATCCAGCCAATCCATCTACGGGACATTTTCTTTTGTTCCTTTCACGCAAACCAAGCTTGGTGCTTTCACACCAAGCCTGTCTGATTATCTTATTGCTTTTCGATACTGATGCAAACCTTTTCTCCGTTTACATCCCAATCCTTTGTAACTGCAAAGTTTTCACCGGAAACAATCGCCTCTGCCAATACCTTACCGGCAATCATTGCCTCGTTCTTCTTTACAATTTCAAATAACTTCTCATTATTATTCAAGGAAACCTTGATATGGTCAGTTACTTCGAAGTCTGCTTCCTTACGCATGGTCTGAATCTTACTGATTACCTCATAGATATAACCTTCTTCGATGAGGGCATCT
Organism: Acetatifactor sp.; assembly: GCA_045538995.1. GTDB lineage: Bacteria > Bacillota > Clostridia > Lachnospirales > Lachnospiraceae > Acetatifactor. The sequence goes on from JAZQEK010000075.1 coordinate 66,393, forward strand.
GTCAAATTGGTGTCCAGAACCACGGTCATCTTGTTGCTTTCCTCAGATACATAACCTTCCTTCTGAGCCATTTCAATCAACAAATCATCCTTGGTCAGTTCTACAGTTACATCTCCTACTTCAAAGCTCAGCTTACCGTTTGCATTCAAATCATCCATAGCGGCATTGCCGTCCAAAGAAGCCAAGGTCTTCTGAATACCACCCAACTGCTTACCATACTTCGGTCCTACGGTACGAAGCTGTGGCTTGAAGGTATAAGAAGTAAAGTCTCTGACATCATCGGTAAATACGACTTCCTTCACATTCAACTCATCCTTGATAATATCTGTATAGAAGCTGTCCAAAGTAAAGTCTGCCTTGATATACATCTTGCCGATAGGCTGACGGTTCTTGATGGCTGCTGCATTACGGCACGCACGTCCCATAACGACTGCATTCAGAACCTCTTCCATATCCTCTTCCAGCTTCTTGTCAATCATCTTCTCATCCACTTCAGGGAATTTGCAAAGATGGATACTTTCCGGAGCATCCTTATCAATGCTTCTTACCAGATTCTGGTAAATATCCTCTGTCATGAACGGAATCATAGGCGCTGCGGTCTTGCTGATGGTAACCAGTGCAGTGTAAAGGGTCATATAGGCATTAATCTTATCCTGCTCCATTCCCTTTGCCCAGAAACGCTCACGGCTTCTACGAACATACCAGTTACTCATTTCATCAACGAAATCCTGCAAAGCTCTTGCTGCTTCCGGGATACGATAATTGCTCAAATCGTTGTCCACTTCGCCTACTACGGTATTTAACTTGGACAACAACCACTTATCCATAACAGGGAGCTTATCGTACTCCAAGGTATACTTGGAAGCGTCGAAATCATCAATATTTGCATAAAGCACGAAGAAGGAATAAGTATTCCACAAGGTGCTCATGAACTTACGCTGTCCTTCCACAACTGCCTTGCCATGGAAACGGTTAGGCAACCAGGGAGCAGAGTTTACATAGAAGTACCAACGGATAGCATCTGCACCATAGGTCTCCAATGCTTCGAAAGGATCTACCGCATTTCCCTTGGACTTACTCATCTTCTGACCATTCTCATCCTGTACATGACCCAGAACGATAACATTTTCATAAGGTGCCTTATTAAACAACAGAGTAGAAATAGCCATCAAAGAATGGAACCATCCTCTGGTCTGGTCTACTGCCTCTGAAATAAACTGTGCCGGGAACTGCTGCTCGAACAATTCCTTATTTTCAAAAGGATAATGATGCTGTGCAAAAGGCATTGCTCCGGAGTCAAACCAGCAGTCCAATACCTCCGGTACACGGTGCATTACCTTACCACAATCCGGACAGGTAAAGGTCACTTCATCAATATAAGGTCTGTGCAGCTCTACCTTTGCATCCTCAGGATTACCGCTGCGCTGTGCCAGTTCTTCACGACCGCCGATACATTCCTGATGTCCGCAGCCTTCACATTCCCAGATATTTAAAGGAGTTCCCCAATAACGGTTACGGGAAATCGCCCAGTCCTGAATGTTCTCCAACCAGTTACCGAAACGTCCCTTACCGATAGATTCCGGAATCCAGTTTACGGTATTGTTGTTGCGAATCAAATCTTCTCTAACTGCTGTTTCCTTGATATACCATGACTCACGTGCATAGTAAATCAGGGGAGTATCACATCTCCAGCAGTGCGGATATTCATGCTCAAACTTCGGTGCATCAAAGAGCTTACCTGCTGCATCCAAATCCTTCAGAACAACCGGGTCTGCATCCTTTACAAACATACCTGCATAAGCAGTTTCTTCCGTCATCTCACCCTTACCGTTTACGAACTGTACGAAAGGCAAATCATACTTACGACCTACCTGAGCATCGTCCTCACCAAAAGCAGGTGCAATGTGTACGATACCGGTACCATCTGACATGGTAACATAGCTGTCACAGGTCACATAATGAGCCTTCTTGTTCTGCTTTGCTGCTACATCCACTGCCCAAGGGAACAAAGACTCATACTCCTTGTATTCCAAATCCTTACCCTTATAGGTTTCCAGCACTTCATAAGCTGCTACACCGTTTTCCTTGTCTGCCAGCTTACCCAGTACTGCATCCAAAAGAGCTTCTGCCATGTAATAGGTTCTGCCGTCAGCAGCCTTTACCTTGCAATAGTTCTCATCCGGGTTCACACAGAGTGCTACGTTAGAAGGCAATGTCCAAGGGGTAGTAGTCCATACTAAGAAATATGCATCCTCACCTACTGCCTTGAAGGAAGCGATTGCAGAACGTTCCTTTACGGTCTTATATCCCTGAGATACCTCTGCTGTAGAAAGCGGAGTACCGCAACGAGGACAATAAGGTACAATCTTAAAGCCCTTGTATAATAAATTCTTATTCCAGATTTCCTTTAATGCCCACCACTCGGACTCAATGAAGTTGTCGTCATAAGTTACATAAGGATCATCCATATCCGCCCAGAAACCAACGGTACCGGAGAAATCCTCCCACATACCCTTGTACTTCCATACGGATTCCTTACACTTGCAGATGAAAGGTTCCATACCGTATTCTTCAATCTGATCCTTACCGTTCAAGCCCAGAAGCTTCTCAACCTCCAGCTCTACCGGCAAACCGTGGGTATCCCATCCTGCCTTACGAGGTACCATATATCCCTTCATGGTACGATATCTGGGAATCATATCCTTGATAACACGTGTCAACACATGCCCGATATGAGGCTTACCATTTGCAGTAGGAGGACCATCATAAAAGGTATAGGTTTCTCCTTCCTTATTATTTTCCATACTCTTGCGGAAGATATCATTATCCTTCCAAAACTTTTCCACTAATTTCTCTCTGTCTACGAAATTCAAATCGGTAGATACTTTCTGATACATGGCATTCATCCTTTCTTTAAAATAACATAAGCCCCGTCCATAACAGGACGAGGCTCTAAAATTCTCGTATCACCACCTATTATGCATACTCCCGGCGAACCGTTTCATATGTTTCTCTTTAACGCAGAGACATCGTCAACTCCTACTTTCAGGTCGCCCTAAGTTTGGAATCGCAGCTCAGAAGTGATTTTCCAAATACCTTACTCCATACCGGGCTCCCACCCTCTCCGGCTCGCTGTGCTCTTTCCGATATTTGTACTGTCTTCGTCATAGCCTTTTCTAACATTTTTATTGATTATAAAGCGGTTTTCCCCCTTTGTCAAGGCAGTTTTTCTGTACTTTCTGAAAAAATAGGGATATAATAATATTGAGACAAACCATATCTTTCTTATGGAGGTTTTTTTCATGCGTGATAACACCAAAGGTAAAATATATTATTCCATGCAGGCAATCTGTCTATTGCCTCTGCTTATTTTCGGTATATTGATTATACAATTCAGTACATATGCATTCTCCAAAGCTATGAACAAGGAAGTTGCCAATGGCTTAGAAGATGCCTCCCAATTATGTTCCGCTTTATTTGATGCTGCTTATCCCGGGGATTATGAGCTGGTAGCCACCCCTTCCGGCAGTCATGTATCCTATTCTCTCTATAAGGGTGAACATAATATTACCAGAGAACACAGCATTCTGGACCAGATTAAAGAAACTACCAATATGGATATTACTCTGTTTTATGCAGATACCCGTATCTTGACCACCCTTACTAACTGGGACAACCAACGCTTGATTGGTACCGGAGCACCGGATATTGTTGTAGAGGATGTTCTAAGGCAAAACAAGCCCAGTTTTTACGACAATGTTATCATCAATGGTACTTCCTATTTTGCTTATTACACGCCGCTTCGAAACAGCGACGGAAGTATTGTTGGCATGATTTTTGTAGGAAAACCGAGTGCGACAGTCAAACAAATGGTGGATACTACCATTTACCCAATTGTAGCTGTAGGCGTATTTACTATGGCAATTGCCGGAACCATCTCCTTTGTGTATGCCAAAAACTTTGTGAATGCACTGCAAAAACTAAAAATATTCTTTCGGGATGTTTCTACCGGCAATCTGAACGCTGAGCTGAATCAATCCGTATTGAAGCGGGATGATGAGCTTTCTGTCATTGGTTATGCAGCCCTATCCATGCAAACCTCTCTGCGCAAGCTGGTAGAACTGGATACTCTGACGGAATTACTCAACCGTCGCAGCGGAACCAAAAAGCTTCAGGCAACCTACGAAGCTTCCGGGAAGTCACACGCTCCCTTCACTCTGGTGATTGCCGATATTGACCATTTCAAGCAAATCAACGATACCTATGGTCATCTGAACGGAGATATTGTACTCCAAAACATCGCCCGACTTTTACGGGAACATATGCGAAGCAAGGGATATGCCATCCGATGGGGCGGCGAAGAATTTCTCCTAATATACGAAAATTGCGTTGCTGAACAAGCAGTATCCCATTTGCAACAGCTGCAACAACAATTACAGAGCACACTTCACACCTTTGAAGAGGGTGAAATTTATGTTACCATGACCTTTGGTGTGGCCTGTGAACCGGATATGAATACCAAGCAACTGCTGTCACTTGCAGACCAGAAACTGTACGACGGAAAAAATAATGGCAGAAACCGCATTATCTCTTGACGAAACAACCTTTTTATCCTATGATTACAGTTAATTTACAATTGTCTTGTCAGTAACTTATATTGACGTATTGAGCCTGAAGGAGGACGCTTATGAGCAGTCAGAATCTGACCCTACTTACCGACCTGTATGAATTGACCATGATGCAGGGCTATTTTAAAAACAAAGGTCAAAATGAAACCGTTATTTTTGATGCCTTTTACCGCAGCAATCCCTGTGGCAGCGGCTATTCCATTGCCTGTGGTTTAGAGCAGGTGATTGAATATATTAAGAATCTGCATTTTTCCACAGATGACATTGACTATTTAAAGAGCTTAAATATATTTGACAGAGACTTTCTGGACTATTTACGCGGCTTCCACTTTACCGGTGATATCTATGCCATTCCCGAAGGAACCGTAGTATTTCCCCGCGAACCTTTGGTAAAGGTAATCGCTCCCATCATGGAAGCACAGCTCATTGAAACAGCGATTTTGAATATTATCAATCATCAAAGCCTGATTGCTACCAAGGCAGCCCGCGTGTGCTATGCTGCAAAGGGAGATGGCATCATGGAATTCGGTCTGCGCCGTGCCCAGGGTCCGGATGCAGGACTTTATGGTGCCCGTGCCGCTATGATTGCCGGTTGTGTAGGTACCTCCAATGTACTGGCAGGTCGTCTTTTCGATGTACCGGTGAAAGGTACGCATGCACACAGCTGGATTATGAGCTTCCCGGATGAATACACTGCTTTCAAAACCTATGCCGACATGTATCCGCAGGCTTGCATTTTGCTGGTAGATACCTATGACACTTTGAAATCCGGTGTACCCAATGCGATCCGCGTGTTTACAGAAATGCGTGAAGCCGGCATTCCTCTCAGTTTCTACGGTATCCGTCTGGATAGTGGTGACTTGGCATACCTTTCCAAGAAGGCACGTAAGATGCTGGATGCAGCAGGCTTTACCGATGCAGTTATCTCTGCCTCCAATGATTTGGATGAATACTTAATCGAAACCCTGAAGGCACAGGGTGCTACCATTACCTCTTGGGGTGTCGGTACCAACCTGATTACTGCCAAGGACAACCCTTCCTTTGGCGGTGTTTACAAGCTGGCTGCTATTATGGGACCGGATGGCAACTTCATTCCGAAGATTAAGCTTTCCGAAAACAGCGAAAAAGTTACCAACCCCGGTGATAAGATTATTTATCGTGTTTATGAAAAGGAAAACCACAAGATTATTGCAGATTTGATTTGTCTCTCCGACGAAACTTATGATGAAGCAGACGATTTGCTTCTATTCGACCCGGTAGAGCCTTGGAAGAAAACCAAGCTAAAGGGCGGCACCTATACCTTACGCCCTCTGCTGGAAAAGATTTTTGACAGAGGTGAATGCTGCTATACCTCTCCTAAGGTGATGGAAATCCGTGACTACTGCTTACAGGAACAGAACACCCTGTGGGAAGAATCCAAACGTTTTGTGAATCCTCACAAGGTTTATGTAGACCTTTCCAAGAAGCTGTACGATACCAAAATCCGCCTCTTGGATCAAATGGATGAAGTATAAAATCAATTTATAGCCAGGCCCACCGTCCGAGCCGCCATATATGTCCTACAAAGAACTGTATGAAAACGTCAGCTCTTAGCGAGGTTTTAGACGAAACTTGTTTCGTCACGAGCTTAGAACTGCTACGTTTTCATCCAAGCGAGAGCGGGTTCGTGTAGGACATATATGGCGGCTCGGACGGTGGAATCTGGTCGGCATCTATTGTTCCATCTGTCTTCCCAGAAAAGTAGCTGCTGACTGTAACAGCTTCTGCTCCACTTCCCCCATCTTGCTTCTTTGTTCTGCCTCCAGTAAAATTACTGAGCCTATTACATCACCCTCACAGATAATAGGTACAATGGCCTCATGCTGATACTCCTCCTGCACCTCATCACACACGCTAATAAAGCTTCTGTCCCCCCGTGTGGCAAAAATGCTTTCTCTCTGGTTCATCTTTTCCTCCAAAGAATTGCTCACCGCCTTGCCGGAAAATACCTTGCCTCCGCCGGCCACTGCGATAAACTGATCTCTGTCCGAAATCAATGCCACATGTCCGGATACCTTAGCCAAGCTTTCTGCATACTGCTTTGCAAAGGTAGTCATCTCTCCGATAGGAGAATACTTTTTCAGAATCACCTGTCCTTCCCTGTCTGTAAAGATTTCTACCGGGTCACTCTCCCGAATATGCAGAGTTCTTCGGATTTCCTTCGGAATTACAATACGTCCCAAATCGTCTATTCTACGCACAATACCAGTTGCCTTCATATATAAAATTCCTCCATTTACAATTTCTAGTGTTTGAAACTAGTATCTGTAAATGGAGGGATTTTATACCTTGAACATTTTTATTTCCATTATGATAATTTCAAGCCCGCTTTCCAAACAGCCTTTATCTGTAATTCCTCGTCTAATAGTACCAAATCTGCGATTTTTCCCACGGTTATGGTTCCACGCTCTTCCAACACCCCCAAGCTCTTTGCCGGATTCACGGTAACGCATGCCACTGCTGTCTCCAAGGGTATTCCCACCTCATTCACCACATATCTGAAGCATTGAGGCAGAGTACATACAGAGCCTGCTATGGTACCGTCCTCCAGCATTGCTTTTCCGGCAGCCACCGTCACCCGTTGTCCGCCCAGCTCATACTCTCCATCCGGCATGCCGGTTGCCCGAATGCTGTCGCTGATTAGGAGGATACGTTCTCCTCCCAGCATGGCAAAGGTTCCTCTCACCACCGCCGGATGCACGTGCAAACCATCTCCTATGAGTTCCGCCTCCACCTGCCTGCAATCTGCAACGGCACCTACGATTCCCGGTTCTCTATGACTATACGCAGACATTGCATTGTACAAATGTGTCACATGACAGACTCCTGCCTCAAAAGCAGCCTTTGCCGTTTCATAATCCGCATTGCTATGTGCAATGGAAACTTTTACTTCCTCCTTCACCTGTGCAATAAACTCCAGAGAATCCTCCTTTTCCGGAGCCAGTCCTATATATTTCACCAACCCCCTTGCAGCCTGTTGAAATCTGCGATAAGCCTCCACATTTGCCGGCAGTATATATTCTTCTTTTTGTGCTCCCTTTTTCTCTTCGCTGATAAAGGGACCCTCCATATTGATTCCTGCCAAGTCCGCACATTCCGGATATTGTCCCTTTTCTTTTTCCTGCTGAAATACCGCACCATTTTCTAATATTTCTTCCAGTCGCTCTATGGGCAAAGTCATGGTAGCCGGAGCAAAAGTCGTCACTCCTATGGAAGCCTGATAGGCTGCCATTTCCCGCACAGCCTCCACAGTACCATCGCAAAAATCAAAACCTCTGCAACCATGAGTATGAATGTCTATCATCCCCGGTATCAGATAACCTCCATTTCCATCTACAACTTCTGAAAATGCATTACTATTGTTTATCTCAAAATACCGTGCTTCTGAAGTGCCTTCCTGCAAATCTACTCCGGCAATCCGCTCGTTTTCAACCCAAACAGCACCTTTTACAAATTTCTTTTCTTCTGTATAAACCCATACATTCTGTATTATCATTTTATTCCTTATTGATTATTCCTTACAAATTGTGCCTTCTGCTCATTTCTATGAGTTTTTCTTTCTCTTCCTCTGAAATCTCCTCTGTCACATCCAAAAGAAATACATAAAATAATCTGTTTTCTTCATTAGAGTCAGAATCCTCCAGATGTCCGCAATCATCCATCCAACGTACCTGACCGTCCTTACGCAGAATGCGATATCGGATAAAGTCCATCTTTTTGTCCGAATGCTTCACCTGTTCACTAATCTCCCAATCCACTCTCTTCTTATCCTCCGGATGCACCATACCGTGGAAAGAATTGCTTACTAATTCACGAAATTCGCTCATCGTTTCGCATCCGAAGATACGCAATACAGTAGGATTTGCATACAGAATTTTCTCACAACCGGTTGCCTTATAAACCAAAAAGCCCTCTGACATATTCGCCAGCGTCTCTGCCAGCCTCCTATGCTTCCACTCCTCCTGCTCTCGCATAAGTGCTTCAATGCTGCGGATTGTCAAAATCGCCGTTTTCGGTACACCATCCACACGTTCACATACATTAATGGATGTTAAGCACCATTCTTCTTCCAAGTCACAAACACTTCTGCGATACTTGTATTCTACGGTATCCTGCTTTTTCAACACCTCTCTCAAATTTTCCAGAGACAGAAACTTACGCACATTCCCCTCGTCATAGGGCAATATCTTTCCTATTGTAAAATGTCGATTTACCACTTCCTCATAATTACCTCTTTCCAGAAGGTGATTATCGTCCGGATAAATCATGCGACAATAATTTTCCTGCAAATGCACGAAATAAACCTCTCTGTAAGAATACAAAATATTATGCAACGTACTCTCATAAATATGTGCATGGGTTTCGTCCTGCAGCATACAGCTCACATACCCTTGCTGGAACTGTCCAAAGGTAAAATGTAAATACCGGAAGGACAAGGGGCTATATACGGAAAAGTCCACCTTTTCCCCTAAATAAGCTGCTCGGTATGCCTTCTCAAACAATTCCTCCTTCTTATCTGCGAAGGCTTTGTTTGCAATGAAACGCAGTCTGTCCATACTGCCTCCGCTGATACGACTGATTTCACGATTGGCATACACAATATCATAATCCTGCATGGTTCCCTGCTCGTTCAAAATCACCTTGGCAATGGCACAGCCACAGGGCAGATTTCCATAATACTTTTCCATATGGCGGCATTGGCTCTCGGTTAACTCTTCCACCTCATGCAACAAACCTTCCATCGGTTGCTTCTTCGCATGTAAATCTGTTAAATCTGTCAAAGAACCATAAAACAGCTTATGTCCATCCTTTTCCCGCAGGAAGAAAATACGAATTTGCACCCATAAGGTCTCCCCATTTACGCGTACAAAATGCACATACCCTGCGGCTCCTCCGGACTGGTTTTCATAAGCCTGTGCAAAAATAGAAATCAAAAGCTGTCTATCATCTGCTCTCACATGTATCCACTGTTTCTTATTCTGTTCTGAAGCTTCTTTTTCACTGATTCCGGACAAATGATAATATTGCTCGTTGACACGGGTAATCTCTATATTATTCTCATACATGTCATAAATAGCTGCCGGTCCCAAAATATTATTCACCATAATATCACTGAATAAATTGCGATCCAAAAATTCACTTAACTGGAATGATTCTACCTGCTTACACCATATACCGTCCAAATCCAGCTTCTGCTCATCACTAATCAATTTCTCAAAATCCGCAACCGGCATAGGTCTGTAATAATAATAGCCCTGGGAATAACGGCAACCCATTTTCAGCAAATAGCTCTCCTGCTTTTGGGTTTCCACACCCTCTACAATAATCGGCATGCTCATCTGTCTGGCCATATTGACCACCGATTCCAAAATACCGATACCCTTTTCTTCTTCCCGGTCATCAATCTCCAGGAAACGCATATCCAACTTCAGCACATCCACTGCAATACTCTTTAACATATTTAAAGAGGAATATCCGCTACCGAAATCATCCATCATTACCAGAAATTCTGCATCCCGCAGCTGCTTTACGGTACGTATAATCTTGTCATTGCTTTCCGCATAGGCACTTTCCGTAATCTCCACCTTTAACAAATCCGGAGACAAATGATAGGTCTCCAACAATTCTGCCAAATAAGCAGGAACATCCATGGAAAATATATCAATTCTGGATACATTAATGGATATGGGCACCGGATGATGTCCCTTATCCAGCCACTCTCTCAACCACTGACATACCTTTCGCCACACATACTGATCCAGGCTGGCAATAAAGCCATTCTTCTCCAATACCGGCACAAAAACTCCGGGGGATATCATGCCTTTGGTCGGATGTATCCAACGCACCAGAGATTCTCCGCCAATAATCTTTCCGGTAGAAATATTACATTGCGGTTGTATGAAAAAGGTGAATTCTTCCTTGTGCAATGCTTCCTGTATTTCTGACAGAAGACGAAGCTCCTCCTCCACCTTTTCTTCCATATCCGGCGAGTATTCACAAACTCTTTTGGTATAATTACCAATCACCTGATTCAATGCTATCGTAGCTCTGTCATACATCGTAGCTGCAGATAGCTTCTTGTCTGAAATCACATAAATACCCAACGCCGGCAAAAAGCCTACTGTATTACTCCAGTTTTGGATTTCCCTTACAATATCCTTCCGCAAGCGGTTGATGGAATCACTATTGTATTGTGTCAGCAGTGCAAAATTATCTCCACCCAGATAACCGATTACACCACCATAATTTTTACGATATTCCTTTAAAAGCTCTGCCTGCTTCACCAACAGACTGTCGCCCTGTTCTCTTCCGTAAATTTTGTTAAACAAGCGGAAATGTTCTAAATCAATGGCTACCATACAATAATCTTCCGGCTCCATCTGTTGCAGGAATTCATCTGCCTTGTGAAAAAAAGCATGACTGAAATACAAACCTGTCAGCGGATTCACCAACACGCCATTCACATAGACTCTTTCTTCTTCACTGATTTCTAACAATTGGTCCATAGGCTCCCCTCCGAATCTTTGACCATTTCCTATCCTACTGTTTGCTTGTTACGTTGTTCCCTGCGATGTAGTTCCTTTTGCGCATACATTTCCTTATCTGCTATACGCGTCTGTATTTCCACATCCACATCCGAATCTCGATAGCTATAACCAATAGAAATGCTCACCGCATCACACTTCATATATTCCTGCAACAGCTCCAATTCAATCTGCAACTGTTCCTGTGTCAACCCGGTTAATAATGCTACAAACTCATCTCCGCCAATACGATAAGTTTCCTTGCCGAATGCCAGCTGAATATTTTTTGCCGCTGTCTGAATCAGCAAATCTCCCTGAGCATGTCCCTTGGTATCATTTACTTCCTTCAGACCATTTAAATCCATGTAAATGACTGCCAGACTATCCGGCACATCCTCCTTCAACTCTGCCATCACATGGTTAAATTTATTACGATTATACAATCCGGTGAGACTGTCCTCAAAACTAAGCTTCTCCAAAAGCTCCTTGTTCTTTCTCTTTTCCAATGCATTTTGAATAAAAAATGTAATGGAGGATAACAGGGAAATATCCTGATAATTCTTTCGGGGATTATCCACTCCGAAAAATCCTACAATCTTGTCACTCTTCATCAACGGAACCGCTATCAGACTTCGGATCCCCTGCATGTCTAATATTTGATATGCCTCTGAGCTTCTTTCCACATTCTCATCCAAATCTGAAATGTAAAAGCTGCCCCTCTCCCGAAACATATGTATCCAACTATCAATTACATAAAGCGGAATATCCTGCAATCGTTCTATTTCCTTACTGATGCCCTCTGCCGCCCATTCATAGGTATTATTGGTAACCTTCTTTACATAATCAATTTCAAACAAATACGCTCTATCACCATTAAAATACTCCGTTACGATTTTTAACAGACTATCAATAGCATCCTTGGTGCTATGAGCTGCTTCCAGACTTCGTATGCACTGAATCAGGGTGCGTTCCTTTTCCAGTTCTCTTTCTATTTCTAATTGCTGCTCTATCTTATCATTGGCCGGTACTGCCATTTCAAAATGATACTCATTCCCATCAATTTTGATTATTTTATCCCGCACCCAGAAATGAGTATTCAATAGTTCATTGTAATGATCCCAACAATAAAAGCTCTGACTGTTCAAATAGGAATTCTTGCAAAATTCGCAAGGGCTGTCCTTTCCCTGTAAAAGCTGATAACACTTTTGACCGATATAGGTTTTATCTCCCGCCGGAAGTCCTAACACCTTTTTGGCCTGTGCATTCATATATTGCAGCTCATAATTCTCCATGCCTGCAACATACAATATACTGTCGCTCTCATCCATTAATATTTCCGCAATTCTCTTCCACAGCATAGGCAAGCCTCCTCTTCACGTCAACATCCACGAAAATATTATAACAAAAGGGAAACGATTTCGCAAATACTATCGTTTCCCTTGACTAACTAATTCTATTTGTTTTCCTTTCCAAACTCGTAATCATTTCCGGGTAAGATTACATTTAACAAAATACCTGCAATGGCTGCGATAGCAAGTCCGGTCAAAGTAATGGTAGTCGTACCAATGTTAAATGTAATGCCTGCGGAAAAGCCCAAACCACTTACCAAAATCACTGCTGCAATAATCAAATTTCTGGACTTTGTAAAATCCACCTTATTCTCCACAATATTTCTGACGCCAATAGCAGAAATCATACCATAGAGCATGAAGCTAACACCACCGATAATCGCAGAAGGAATTGAACCGATAATTTCAGCCATTTTCGGAATAAAGCTCAGTACCACCGCATAAATAGCTGCCAAACGGATGACTCTGGAGTCGTACACCTTACTCAGCTCCAACACACCTGTATTTTCTCCATAGGTGGTATTAGCAGGGCCTCCCACAATTGCAGAAAAACTGGTTGCTAAACCGTCACCGATTAAAGTTCTGTGGAGACCGGGATCCTCAATATAATTCTCACCAACTGTTGCAGAAATTGCTGACATGTCTCCGATATGCTCCATCATAGTAGCCAACGCAATAGGTGCCATAACCAAAATCGCCGTAATATCAAACTTACAAATCTCGAAGGGCGGCAAGCCTATCCATCCGGCAGCTTCCACACCTGCAAAGTTCAAAATAGCGCTGCCGTCTGCATTGGTAAAGCCCAGCAAATTCAAAAGAATAGCCGCTATATAAGAAATTGCAACACCCATGAGTATCGGGATGATTTTGAACATACCCTTTCCCCAAATATTAAATACAATAATAGTTCCCAGTGCGATAACTGCCAATAACCAGTTAGTGGAAGCATTGGTAACTGCGGAAGGAGCCAGTGACAAACCGATACAAATAATAATCGGGCCGGTAACAATCGGCGGCAAAAAGCGCATTACCCTCTTAACACCTATCACCTTAACAATCAGTGCCAGCACCAGATACAAAAGACCAGCAACTACAATACCACCGCATGCATAGGGTAGCTTCTCTCCCATGGACATGTTGGCAAACTTACCACTATCCAACTGAGCTACTGTCTGAAAGCCTCCCAAAAATGCAAAGGAAGAACCTAAAAATGCAGGTACCTTCATCTTCGCACAAATATGAAAAAACAAAGTACCTAAACCTGCGCAAATTAGTGTAACCTGTATGGAGAGACCCTCTCCCTCGAAATAACCATTCACCAAAATCGGTACTAAAATCGTTGCACCAAACATGGCAAACATATGCTGCAAACCCAGAATTAACATTTTAGGCAATCCTAAGGCCTTTGCATCACGTATTGCTTCCTGCTGTTTCATCCTTCCACTTCCTCCTTATATTCTTTTGTTTTAGTGATTTCCTCACCAATTAAAGTATAATTTCTCAAGACAACTTATACAAGCATTTTATTTATTTTTAGAGATAATTTTTACCAACAATTTTCTTGTCATAAATCCTCTGTTGTACCTTGACTTCACCGGCAAATTACAATAAAATTTTGTATAGTAAGACAAAACATTCTAAGGAGGATTTACATGGAACACTTATCTAACATGGAAAATGTATATGTTTTAAACCACCCGCTGATTCAACACAAAATTTCCTTGTTGCGTGACGAAAATACCGGAACCAACGAATTCCGAAAGTTAATTGAGGAAATCGCCATGCTCATGGGATATGAAGCACTGCATGATCTTCCTTTGGAAGAAGTAGAAATTAAAACACCTATCGAAACCTGTATGACACCGGTCATCTCCGGCAAGAAGCTGGCTATTGTTCCCATCCTTCGTGCAGGCCTCGGTATGGTCAATGGTATTCTGGCACTGGTTCCTACAGCAAAGGTCGGACACATCGGTCTTTATCGTGATCCGGAAACCCACGAGCCACACGAATACTACTGTAAGCTCCCTGAACCCATCGACCAGCGTACCATCGTTGTTCTCGACCCTATGCTGGCAACAGGCGGTTCTGCTGCCGAGGCAGTAGACTTTATCAAACAACACGGCGGCACAAATATCAAATTCATGTGCATTATCGCAGCTCCGGAAGGCGTAAAGAGATTACAGGAGGCACATCCTGATATTCAGATTTATATCGGTCATCTAGACAGATGCTTAAATGACCACGCCTATATTTGTCCCGGTCTGGGCGATGCAGGCGACCGTATTTTCGGAACGAGATAATCTGATGAATGAAAAGAGAACATGATGTTCTACAGCATGGCCTTGAAAAACGTCGGTGCTTAGCGAGGTTCTTTCGAGCTTAGCACCGTTACGTTCTTTCACGGAGCGAAAGCGTCCTGCAGTAGAATATTATGTTCTCTTTTTATCTCTCCTCTTATCTGTCCATTTCTGCAATTCGTCCGGTAGACTTGTGCTCCCGGATAATTCCGTCAATTTCCTTCAAATCCGTGGAAAGCAAATCTCCCGGAATGGTATTCTTCAAGGCACTGGTAGCATTTCCGTATTCCAATGCTCTGCGATAATCGTTTTCGTGGGATAACAGTCCGTACAATACACCGGAAATATACGCATCCCCGCTACCAATACGGTCAACCACCTCAATATCCGCATAGGGTGGCTCCTCATAAAATGCATCCTCTTTGGCACTATAAATCACAGAACCAAAGGTATGACGCTTAGGACTGTGTACAATTCGCTGGGTAGATGCTACCACTGAAATCGGATATTCCTGTGTAAAACTCTTCATAATAGACTTCACATCCCCCTCTTTCAGGAAGGTCAGACGTGCCGTATCCTCTGAGCAGAAGAAAATATCCACATAAGGAAGAATGCTCTCGATACATTCCTTTGCCTCTGCACCGGTCCAGAGATTTCCCCTGAAGTTTACATCAAAGGAAATAATGGTTCCCTGCTCCTTGAAACGCTTTATCATCTCGATGGCTGTTTTACGCACCTGCGGGCTCAGAGCCAGTGTAATACCACTGGTGTGGAAGCAACGGGCAGAACGATACAAGCTCTCATCAAAATCTGAAATATCTATTTTGTTAATAGAAGTATTCTTTCTGTCATATACGATACGCGGCTTTCTGGGATACGCACCATTTTCATAATAGTACACACCCAGTCTGGCATCATCGTCATCATCATACACCAGATAGTCATCGCTGACACCGCAAAGACGTACACGATTCTTGATATAAGTTCCCAAATCATTGTTCGGAAGCTTGGAAATAATTCCGCAACGCAATCCCAGCATAGCGGTTCCGGTAATGGCATTCAGCTCTGCGCCTCCTGCCTGTTTCCCAAAACTATCACCTCTGGTAATTCTCTCATTCATGGATGGCGACAGACGAAGCATCAACTCTCCAAGGGATAATAAATCAAACTCTTTCTTTGTACTCATAGGACTCTTCCTCCACATTCCACATCTGTAAGCAGATACCTTACTATTCTTTGCAGTTGCATAATTTGTCACTTGTATATATTAATAAAATACTGTTATCGCTTACATTTATATTTGTTTACAGTATACCACAGTTTCCTGCTTTTGGTAAAGACACAAGGCACTAATTAATTATTTAACAAAATCTCCTGCATATCCTGTAACAGTTGCTCTGTGGTACTGAGTAAGGTCTCCGCATCCTTTTCTATGACACCGCTCTTGTAATAGCGATAGGTAAAGAAGGGATTGCCGTAAGCAGTAAAGCTTAATCGATCCTTGTGCTTCTTCATCAGCTCCGGTATTCCTTCTACCCGAATTCCAGCATCCGGTCGAAAAGTCAATTGTATCCGCTCATTCTTTCCCTTGATTTCTGTCATAAATAACGCATGTGCCGTCACTCGTATCAAAGCAATCCGCAACAGATTATCTACACTTCTGGGTACTTCTCCGAAACGGTCTAACAGCTCATCATGCATATCATCCCGCTCCTTGACATTTTCTATTCCTGCGATACGCTTGTAAATATCCAGCTTCTGGACTTCATTCACAATATAACTACCGGGAATAAAGGCATCTACATCCAAATCTACCGTCGTCGTAAAATCTGCCGGCGAGGTAGGAATTCCCTTCAGGTTCTTCACAGCTTCATTGAGCATCTTGCAATACAAATCGTAACCCACTGCTTCCATATGTCCATGCTGCTTCATTCCCAACAAATTCCCGGCACCGCGGATTTCCAAATCTCGCATGGCAATCTTAAAACCACTCCCCAAATCCGTAAATTCCTTAATGGCAGCCAGTCGCTTTTCCGCTACCTCCTTTAATAACTTGTCACGTTTGTACATGAGGAAGGCATAGGCGGTACGGTTGGAACGTCCCACACGTCCTCTCAGCTGATATAACTGAGACAGACCCAACTGGTCTGAATCATGAATAATCATGGTATTGGCATTGGAAATATCCAGTCCGGTTTCAATGATAGTGGTAGACACCAGTACATCAATCTCTCCTGCCACGAAGTCGAACATGATTTTTTCCAGTTCATGCTCCTTCATCTGACCATGGGCAAATGCTACATTGGCTTCCGGTACCAGCTTCGCTATCCCCGCTGCAATATCTGCAATATTGTTGACACGATTGTACACATAAAATACCTGCCCCTCTCTGGCAAGCTCTCGTACTATAGCCTCTCTCACCATTTCCTCATTGTATTCACATACGAAAGTCTGGATAGGCAATCGGTCATTGGGTGCTTCCTCTAATACGCTCATGTCTCGAATACCGATGAGACTCATGTGCAGGGTTCGGGGAATGGGCGTCGCTGTCAGTGTCAGTACATCCACATTTTCCTTCAGCTTCTTTATCTTTTCCTTGTGTGCCACGCCGAAACGCTGCTCCTCATCAATGATTAACAGCCCCAAATCCTTAAACACCACATCCTGAGACAAGACTCTGTGCGTACCAATGATGATATCCACAAATCCCTTGTGTAAGTCTGTCAAGGTTTTCTTAATCTCTCCCGGTGTGCGGAATCGGGAAAGCAAATCCACTCGCACAGGGAAATCCTTCATGCGCTGGATAAAGGTATTGTAATGCTGCTGTGCCAAAACTGTTGTAGGCACCAGATACACCACCTGTTTACCTTCCTGAACAGCCTTAAATGCCGCACGTATGGCGATTTCTGTCTTGCCATAGCCCACATCTCCACACACCAGACGGTCCATAATTTTCGGACTTTCCATGTCCGCCTTGGTATCCTCTATGGCCATGAGCTGATCTTCCGTCTCTTCAAAAGGAAACATTTCCTCGAATTCTCTCTGCCATACGGTATCTTTTCCATAAGCATAGCCCTGACTCTGTTGACGCAGTGCATATAGCTCTACCAAGTCCTTTGCCACTGCGTCCACGGCTGTACGCACTTTAGCCTTGGTTTTTTCCCACTCCTTGTTACCCAGCTTATTTAGCTTGGGTGTCTTGGCGGCATCCGCTGCCGCATACTTTTGGATGACATCCAGACCGGTCGCCAGAATGTACAGATTGCCGCCGTCCCGGTATTCTATTTTCATGTAGTCCTTGACTACCTTTTCCATCTCTACCTTTTCAATGCCCCGGTAAATACCCAGACCATGGGATTCATGCACCACATAGTCTCCTACCTTCAATTCATTGAAATCATTGATTTTCTGACCCTGATAAAGTCTCTTTTTCTTCTTTTTCCGCTCCTTACCGAAAATATCTGTCTCGGAAATTACGACAAACTTAAGCAACGGGTATTCAAAGCCCTTATTCACATGACCATAATAGGTCAGTACTTCCCCTGCCTGCACCTCTCGGAAAGGATCCTCTGTATAAACTGCCGACAACTCATGGTCTCGCAAATCCTCTGCCAAACGCTTGGCTCTGGTACGGGAACCGGACAATAGCAGTACCCGATAACCATTCTTTCGATAGGTCTTCAAATCTTTGACCAAAGCCTCGAAACTGTTGTTATAGGAAGAAATGCTACGGGCTGAAATCCCAACCTTTTTCTCTGCCCGAAACAAACTACTTCGCACATCCATCACGGAAAGTGCTACTACAGGAGATTTCATCAGCTTGGCCGCCACCTGTTCTCCACTGTAGAGCACATCCATCTGTCCGGGCAGAATATACCCCTTCTTTACTCTCTGCCCCATACTCTCCCGAAACTCCAGCTCCACCGCCTTTACATGCGACTCAATATGTGCCGGTTCGTCCAAAAAGAATACCAGCTGATTGCGACTGCTTCCCTGCTGCATCTGTTGTAATAGCTCCGGCAGGGTCACAACATCCTCATAAAAATAACGAATATAACCCTCCAGATTCACCATGTTCTGAAAGGTAAACAACTGCTCCTGTAAATCCCGTACCTGGGTTGCAATCCGATGCGCCTCCTCTGTCCGGAAATCTTCTCGAAAGATTGCTTCCTGCTTCTTGGCTTCTGCCTGCAGCTTCTCCATGCCCTTCCGCAACCGTTCTTCCTCCAGCACAAACTCTGTAGCCGGATAAATGGTTACACTGTTTAACTTCTCCACAGAACGCTGACTGAGCACGTCAAAGCTTCGGATAGAATCCACTTCATCTCCCCAAAGCTCGATACGATAGGGATTCTCCTCCGTCAAATCAAAAATATCCACAATACCGCCGCGAATACTGAACTGTCCGTTGGTTTCTACCTGATAAGTCTTCTCATAGCCCAATGCCACCAGCCTCTGTGCCAAACTGTTTTCGTCCAGTACCCCGCCTCTTTCTATATGCAGGATATCCTTCTGCTCATCCCAAATCACCTGTGGTGTCATCAGGGCAGCAAAAGTAGTTACCAATGTCAAGGGCTTCTTCTCTGCCACACGCCGCAATGTCTTGATACGTTCCTTGGTCAGTTGGTTTCCATGAATATCTGCCTGAAAAAAGATAAGGTCCTTTGCCGGATATAAAAGTACGTTGCGGTCGTAAAACTTGTACTCTTCGAAAATCTCTTTGGCACGCAGGTCACTATAAGTAACGATGACTTTGTACTTAAAGCCATCGGCCAAACCATAGAGCATATGCAATTTTTGAGAATCCACACAACCATTGATAGAGATCATACTCTTGTCAGTTTGTATAGACTTCTTTATGTCGCTGTACTCTGCCAGCTCTGTCAACGGACCCAATAATGCCTGCATGGTTTCCTCCTGATACGAAATTCTGTGCCCAAAATAATAGGGCAACATGAAGCAGATACCTTCTCTGCTATCAACTCTGCTGTGTAGATTTCTTGTTAAATTCATTCATGGCCTTGTCCACATCGCCTGCCATCATCATACGGATAGCCTCCACTGCGGACTTGGCTGCATCGTTCATAACCTTACGCTCATCGGCGGTAAAATGTCCCAGCACATAGTCTGCCAAATCATACCCCTTGGGCTTCTCGCCTACACCCATCTTCACACGCATAAAGGTATCGTGTCCCAAATGTGCAATGATATTTTTCAGACCGTTATGTCCGCCGGCACTGCCCTTCTTACGGACACGGATATTGCCTACATCCAGACTGATATCATCGGATATAACGATGAGCTCCTGTTCTTCATCCACCTTATAATAGTCTATGATTTCACGGACACTTTCTCCACTCAAATTCATATAAGTTTGAGGCTTTGCCAAAATCACCTTCTGACCATCCAGCACACCCTTGCCTATGATAGCCTTGTGTTTCTTTTCTATTACGGAAATGCCTGCCGCATCTGCCAACGCATCAATGACATCGAAACCGATGTTATGTCTGGTATTGGTGTAATCCTTGCCGGGATTTCCTAAACCTACGATAATAAACATAATTCTTTTCCTTTTCTGTTTTACTTATTCTCATATATTTCATGAATCTAATTCACAAATGTATGATACCATTCACTGAAAATATTTACAATTTATTTTGCACAGTTTTTTCATAATCTACCAGTGTCATGCTTTCATTCACCACATGCTCCTCGCCCACTCTGACAAAGCCACACTTCTCATACAGATGACAGTTTCCCGCCTCCTGCTTTATGGTATCCAGCTTCCAGACAATGGTATCCGGGTACAACTCAAATACCTTCTGCAATACGGTATATCCTATTCCTAAATTTTGATACTTTGGCAAAATAAAAAGCGGACTGATATAACGAACACCTTCCATCAACTCTGTACTACGCAGCTTATCTGCTATCCGGATACCGCCTACCGGTTCGCCCTTCCAACAGATAATATAATACCGGGAATACTCATTTTGTATCTGCCAAATCACCTTATCTATGCTCTCCTTCACCGGGCTGGTTTCGTCATCATGGTACTTCTCGTAAAGGGGCAGAAAAGCCTCATACTTTAACTTATGCAAAAGCTGTGCATCTTCTTCGGTTGCCAAAATCAGTGTTACATCCTTGTTCATAGTGTTCCTCCTTTTGATAGCAGAGCATACAAAAATCGCACCAAACATTCCTATATGTCCGGTGCGATAATAAGGTTTTATGATATACTCTTACTTTTGCACAGACATATAAGACCTATCGGCTTATAACTGTGCATAAAACTTCAGTTACAAGCAAATACGTCTGTAATAATACATATATGTTGTGAAATGTAAGCTCAGATTCATATGTATTCTCCTCAATTTTTCATCAATATATCACCACGAAGTGGCTTTGTCAACCCAATTTCATCGCTTCTCCACCCTATTTTCTCCCCAAATATCTCCGTGTATGTTTCTGATATTCTGCGTACTCCTCTCCAAACATTTTCTGCATATGTTCTTCTTCCTGCAAAATCTGTAAATGCAGCATCACTGCTGCCCAAACAGACACCAACACCAGCGGAAGATTTAAAAACATCAGGCAGATGCACAAATATAATAAGTCAAAACCTACAAAAGCCGGATTCCTGCTCCATTGGTAAATGCCCGCCATGACCAGCGAAGTCTTTTCCTCCGGAATGCCTACACGCATAACGCGCTCTATTATTAATACCTTCTTCGGCTTGTTACCGATACTCATCTGATTCGTCTTAATAGACTGCTTCTTCTGTAAAATCAACTTAGCAAGGTAAAAACCGTAAAATACAATCATAATGGTAAGTGCTGCGATTTGGTAAAACATAAGTGTCTCTCCCTTTTGTTTTGTAATATGAATATATAATCATATATTCATATATTTGTCAATATTTATTTTATGTGCTACACTTTATTCATCAAAAACTCGCTATCTATGAGGAAATCGCTATATTTTGTTCCCTTTCGCTATTTATGGGAAAGACTTTGAACAACATTTTTTGTATCGTTTTCTTATCAAGAAAAGGAGGTATCGAATATGGATACACAAAAAATCGGAAAGTTTCTAAAGGAACTGCGAAAACAAAATAATATGACACAGGAACAACTGGGAGAAAGGATAGGCGTCACAAACAAAACCGTTTCCCGCTGGGAAACCGGTAATTATATGCCCCCTATTGAATGTTTAAAACTGCTAAGCGATCTCTATGGAATCAGCATTAACGAAATTCTCTCCGGAGAGCGTCTGGAAAACAATGCTTTCAAAGAAGCTGCGGATGAAAATATTACCATAGCCTTGGAAATACTGGAAGCCAAAGAAAAGCGTTTTGAAAACAACATGATACTGATTTTGGCAATCACATCCATTCTGGCTGTTGTTATTATGTTTTTATTACCTGATTCAGACACTCTGTCCGCCATAGATAAGGTCAAAGAAATCCTGATTATTATCTTTGTCTGGGCAATGGCAATCCTCTCCAATACGGTTAATTTGGTCGCCATGGCACTTCAAAAAAACAAATAAGCTTTACCTAACATAAGCCATGTGTTTCCACATGGCTTATACTTTATCCTAATTTCACTTTTCTCTATTATTCCAACGATACAAACCTATTGTCATAATCACAAATAAAACAAAAAGTACCATGCGCACCACGTTTTGATATGCATCCGGAAAAAATAATACTACCAGAGTAGCCACAATAGCCACCAGTGCACCCCCCAGACCTCCAATCAATGCAGAAATGCTTTGTTTCACAACCTCTACTTCATTTTCCCAGCTAAGCTTGGGGAACCATAAATTGGCTGTAATTCCAAACACACAGGAAAATAACAGGATACTCGCCGGAATAGCCAATATATACAAAAGCTCTGTTCCATTGGGTCTTAATGCAATTACCATCAATACCTCGGAAACCACATAAAAGGGAGCAAACAGGCACAAATTAAATAATATTTTACTATCTAAAATTTCCCTACGACTTAAGGGCAGGCTCTTTAATATCCACACCTCTTTCCCTTCCATAGATATAGAAACAGAGGTGGTATTCATCATGGCAAAAACCGCACCTACCGCGAAAGGAATGGCTGCCCTTACATTCATGGCAAACCCTATATCAACTGTCAGACTTTCCAAATCCACAAATAAAAGTGCCATACATAAAGCCGTTCCCATGATGGGTCCGATAATCGTATTGGACACATAAATCCCGGAGGCAAAATATCTCCTGGCTTCCCGGATTACCAGTGCCTTTCTGACAGAAGTTTTCTGCAGCTGTCCCATTTGATAATCATGCTTTGCAAAGGTGCTGTACAGCCTGCGGCAAATTCCATGAAAATTCATAGCCACTATAGCTACTACACCCAGAAAGAGCACCAAAAAACCTGCTGCCACTGTCCCTAACAACAACCAATTGTTTTGCACCATGGCATCTCCCAGCCATATGGCAGGAGGATATAAGCTTCGAATGGCTTCCGTCGCAATATCCGCTATATTTTGAAGCATTTCCATGGTTATTTCATCATTACTTCTCGGAAGCTTTGCGGTACCAAGCAAAACTCCTATAAGCAGAAGCACGGACAGTCCTGCCTCCACCAATGCTTTGTGTTTCATTCGGGAAGCAATCCCTGTAATCAATGCTCCTATTGCAGACGCAATGGCAACCGTCGGTAAAGGAGTAAGCATCGTAACCAATATCCCCATCCCATAAAAAGTAGCGGAAGGTCGTACAAAAACTCCGTACATAACTATACCCGGTAGCATGACCAACAACATTACAAACAGATTTTCCACATATAAGTGCAGGAAGCGACTGCCCACCATTGCCCATTTAGAGAGCGGCAAAGAGACCAGCATATCATAACCCTGCCGGCGAAAGATTACGCCTCCGGTCTTCAAAATACTAAGCATGAGTGTAATGACACTGGCGATAGCAACCAAATACGCAGGTATGATAGATGCCGCTCCCAGCATCACTAAACCATAACACAGGCCGCAGACATAGCTCATGAGCATCACAAGCACCAGCCCAAACACCACTGCCATAGCGATACTTTTTTTCTTTGCTTTCCCATCTTTGGTATGACGAAATACATTAAGTCCATAAAGATTACACAATTCCAGCTTCGTCAGCAGCTTCATTTGCTCCCACATCACTAAGCACCTCCATAAAGACTGTTTCCAGTGTTTCATCCCCCTTTACCAGCTCCTCCATATCTCCCTGTGCTATCATTTGACCATCCTTGATAATGGCTACCTTGTTACACAGCTTTTCTGCCACCTCCAATACATGGGTAGAAAAAAATATGGCTCCACCGGCTTCGCAAAGCTCCTTCATCATGCCCTTCAACATTACCGCAGCCTTAGGGTCCAGTCCCACAAAGGGCTCATCCAGTATGAGAAGCTTCGGTGTATGTACCAAAGCCGAAATAATGGCAAGCTTCTGCTTCATACCATGAGAATAGCTGGAAATTAAATCTCCCAAGGATGCTGTGATTTCAAAAGCATCCGCATACTTGTGAATCCGCTCCTCACGCTCCTTCGCAGACACCTGAAACACGTCTGCCACAAAGTTCAAATACTGTATCCCTGTCAGATACTCATACAAGTCGGGATTGTCCGGAATATAGGCAAAGCTTTGTTTACACTTGAGTGGTTCTTTTCGAAGGCTTACACCATCTATAAGGATTTCTCCCTGCTCAAAGTCATGAATTCCGGTAATACATTTCAGTGTAGTCGTCTTGCCTGCACCATTGTGACCGATAAAGGCAAAGATATCGCCCTTTTCCACATGCAGGGAAATGTCTGTCACTCCCTTGCTGCTTCCTTTATAATGTTTTGTTAAATGATTGATCTTTAACATGTTTGCACCACCTTTCTCCCCTAAAATACAACATAACGCAACGTCATGAGCAAGTCCTGACGCTGCGTTATATGACAAAAAACATGCAATATCAAAAAAGTGCTGAGATACAGCCTCCTGCACTCAGCACTTTTCTCTTACGTCCTACTTACTCCTCTTCTGCCTCCGGTTCAGTCAGCGCCTTCTCATACGCCTCTAAAATAATCTTCTGAATATTCTCTCTGGTGCCGGAATTGATGGGATGAGCAATATCCCTATGCTCTCCATCTGCTGCTTTCTTGCTGGGCATTGCAATAAACATGCCCTTTTCCCCCTCAATCACCTTGATGTCATGTACCACAAATTCGTTGTCGAGGGTAATAGAAACGATAGCCTTCATCTTACCTTCTTTGGTAATTTTGCGAACACGAACGTCTGTAATTTGCATACTTATGTCCCCCTTAGCGTAATTTACTTTCTGGTTTTTTTCTTGCGTAGATTATAATACGTATCTTTCGTTTTTCTCCACTACAATCTTAATACCGTCTTCGCCTACAAATCTGGAGTTGGTGCGAATGGTACCGCCACTCTCTACGATACAGTTCTCGATGTAAGAGTTGTCCCCGATATATACATCATTTAAAATGATGGAATTCTTAATTACACAATTGTTTCCGATGTAGCTCTTCTTAAATACTACAGAATTCTCGATTTCACCATTGATAATACAACCACTGGAAATCAAGCTGTTTCTCACGTTAGAGCCCACATTGTACTTCGCCGGCGGCAAATCCTCTACCTTAGAGTAAATGTCCGGATACTGCTTGAAGAAATAATTTCTTACATCCGGCTTCAGGAAATCCATGTTGGTGTTGAAATAGTCTTCTACAGAAGCAATATTTCTCCAATAATCCTTAATCTTGTAACCGTAAATACGCTTCATATCCTTATAACGAATGAGGATATCACGTACAAAATCATATCTGTCCTCTTCCGCACATTTCTCAATCATTTCGATTAACAAACGACGACGGATAATATAGATACCACAGGAAACGGTATTGGTCTTTGCCTTTAAAGGCTTCTCCTCGAAGTCTTCAATACGATACTCCTCGTTCATACGCAGGGTACCGAAACGTTCCACATTGATATCCTTCTCCATATCACGGCATACTACAGTGATATCTGCCTTCTTCTCGATGTGGTATTCCAATACGTCACTGAAGTCCATCTTGTAGATACCATCACCGGAGGTAATCACTACATACGGCTCATGGCTCTTCTTTAAAAAGTCTAAGTTCTGATAAATCGCATCTGCTGTACCTCTGTACCAGTTGCTGTTATCTGCGGTAACGGTAGGCGGTAATACGGTCAAACCACCCTGTTTACGTCCGAAATCCCACCACTTGGAAGAATTCAAGTGCTCATTCAGGCTCTTGGCATTGTACTGGGTCAGCACTGCTACCTTCTGAATGTGTGAATTGGACATATTACTCAAAGTAAAGTCGATACTACGGAAGCTACCGGCGATAGGCATTGCACAAATTGCACGCTTCTGGGACAGCTCCTTCATTCTATAATTATTTCCGCCTGCTAAAACGATTCCTACTGCTCTCACCATTATTCACCTGCCTTAATCAATGTTTTGCCGCTTGGAAGATAAGCATTTTCATAATCATCTGCTGTTGTCTCTCCGAATATGACAGAGTTCTTTCCTACTGAAACATTATTCGGAATAATACTCTTCTCACCGATGGTCACAATACCATGGCTGTAAATATGAGGTGCGGTATCGTTTGCGACCTCTTCGCCAACACCCAATTTAACATTATTGCCCACATTTACATTTTCCGCAATGATTGCCTTGTACAACTCACAATTGTCACCGATAACCGTGTCATTCATAATAATAGAATCACGCACCACGGTTCCTGCTCCGATGACTACACCTCTACCGATTACAGAGTTGTATACCTTACCATAAATTTCGGTACCCTCTCCGATAATACTACGCTCTACCACACTGTCTGCAGATATATACTGCGGCGGTAAAGCATCAGACTTGGTGTAAATCTTCCAATACTCTTCATACAGGTTGAATTCCGGAACAATATCAATCAGTTCCATGTTCGCTTCCCAATAAGAGTTCAGTGTTCCTACATCCTTCCAATAGCCATTGAACTCATAAGCATACAAAGGAGCTCCCTTCTCATGGCAGAAAGGAATAATATGCTTACCAAAGTCCAATGCAGGCTGGTCTACCATTGCAAGCAGTGCTTCCTTCAGAGTCTTCCAATTGAATATGTAGATACCCATACTAGCCAGATTACTTCTGGGCTGTGCCGGCTTCTCTTCAAAGTCTGTAATCTTTCTGTTCTCATCGGTAATCATAATGCCGAAACGGCTTGCTTCCTCCAACGGAACCGGCATAACCGCAATAGTAACCTCTGCACCGTTTGCCTTATGGAAATCCAGCATCACCTCATAATCCATTTTATAAATATGGTCACCGGACAAAATCAGTACATATTCCGGATTAAAGCTTTCCATATAATCCAGGTTCTGATAAATCGCATTTGCGGTACCGGTGTACCACTCACTGTTTACACTCTTTTCATAAGGTGGCAATACGGTAACACCACCAATATTTCTGTCCAAATCCCACGGAATACCAATACCGATATGAGTATTCAATCTCAAGGGCTGATACTGTGTCAAAACACCTACGGTATCCACTCCGGAATTGATACAGTTACTCAGAGGGAAATCAATTATTCTATATTTTCCTCCAAACGCTACAGCGGGCTTAGCCACCTTGGATGTCAATACACCCAAACGGCTGCCCTGTCCTCCTGCCAATAGCATGGCAATCATTTCTTTCTTAATCATGTCCTCACCTCAATCTAGCCTTCTTAAGCTTTTCCCAAAGGGAAATATACTTTGTACCCTTGATTATAACACACACTTTTCAGAAAGTGAATGATTTTTACTAAAAATTACTCGATTTTCACTAAATTTCTATTGATTATTTACATAAAATTCCATTGTTTTTCTGCTTTTTCTATTTTTTCCCTATCAATTTTGCCAATTTGTCCACTTTTTTGTCTTACTTTTTCACCAAAATGTTTCAAAAAAAGTCTTTGTCAATTCCATATAAGGTGTGGTATGCTGAATATAATGCATGAATAAGATATAAGAGTATTTCTTTTTTGGAGGAATTGCTATGTACGAAATAGATTTTAAAAAGCCTTGTCATGTTTACTTTATCGGCATCGGCGGTATCAGTATGAGTGCCCTGGCAGAAATCTTACAAAATGCCGGTTTTACGGTATCCGGTTCCGATTGGAATGCTTCCCCGATTACCCGTTCTCTGGAGGAAAAGGGAATTCAAGTGTGTTATGGGGAACGCAGAGAACATATTACGGAAAACATAGACTGTGCAGTACTGACCAGTGCCGTACACGATGACAATCTGGAATTTCAAGCCATCAAAGCTTTAAATATTCCTTATATGTCCAGAGCGGAGCTTTTGGGACAGCTTATGAAAAACTATGCCATGCCGGTAGCTATCAGTGGTACTCACGGCAAAACCACTACCACCTCCATGGTGTCTGAGATTTTATTGCGTGCCGATACCGATCCTACTCTTTCTGTAGGCGGTATTCTGAAATCCATCGGCGGCAATTTGCGCATAGGCAATTCCGAATACTTTGTAACAGAAGCTTGCGAATATACCAACAGCTTTTTGAGCTTCTTCCCCAAGGTATCCATTATCTTAAATATTGACGAAGATCATCTGGACTTTTTCAAGGATTTGGAGGATATTCGTAATTCCTTCCGACGCTTTGCAGAAATACTGCCCGCAGACGGCACCCTGATTATCAATGGTGATATTGAAAATTATGAGGAGATTACCAAGGGGCTGAGCTGTCAGGTGATTACCTTCGGTCATTCACCGACCTGTGACTACGCAGTAACCTCTGTTACTTATAACGAATCCGGTTATCCGGTATTTACCGTCAATACCCCCGACGGATTACAGGAGATGTCCCTGCAGGTACCCGGAGAACACAATGTTATGAACGCAGTTGCTTCTTTGGCACTGGCTGATTTACTGAAAATCGATGCTGAAGTAACCAAACAGGCACTGTACCATTTCCATGGAACCAATCGACGTTTTGAATACAAGGGAAGCATCGGTGGTGTTACGGTAATTGATGATTATGCACATCATCCTACAGAAATCACTGCCACCCTGCAGGCAGCTGCCAACTATCCGCACAAGACCCTATGGTGTGTATTCCAACCTCACACCTATACCCGTACCAAGGCATTGATGACTGATTTCGCCAAAGCCCTGACACTGGCAGATAAAGTAGTATTGACCGATATTTATGCAGCCCGGGAAAAAGATACTCTGGGCATCAGCTCCCGCGACCTGCAGAAAGCCATTCAGGAATTGGGCAAGGAATGTGCTTACTTCCCCACTTTTGATGAAGTTGAAAATTATTTATTGGAAAATTGTCTAAACGGTGATTTGTTGATAACTATGGGTGCCGGAGATGTCCATAAAATCGGCGAAACCCTGCTTGGAAAATAATTATCCACAATATCCACAAGTTTTTTCCCTATTTTCAGGGAATGCACTTGTGGATATTTTCAATTTATTTGTGGAAAATCCTTCCGTTCCTTAAGACCTGACAATATCATGGTTTTGCAACTTTTCTCTTAATAACAAGGGACTTCTTTCCACACTCTCCACATTTTCCACATTTTTCGTCCTCTCGGATGCTGTCCCTGCTTTTCGGCATTTCGCCTATATCATTTTAAAAGGGCTTGTGCTATAATTCCTCTTGCTTGCGAATGAATTTCCAAGCACTGAGAAAGGACTTGATGCAATGGCGGCTTTAAATATTTACAGAGAACAAATGTGTGGATGCACGATTATTTCCAATACTTTTATTGATTACTATATGGCAGATGCCAACGAAGCCCAGCTACAGGTCTATTTGTATTTGTTACGCATGGTTTCTGCCAATCTGCCTGTCAGTGTGGCTGATATTGCAGACAAGCTGGACCATTCTGAAAAGGAGGTTTTGCGTGCCCTGAAATACTGGGAACTCCAAAAGCTTCTTTCTTTAGATTATGATAATAAGAAAAAGCTGACAGGAATCCACTTCCTTCCTATGCCGGTTCAAGTTACACCTGAAGCAGAAATGACCTTTGTCGGCGAAAGCAGCTATACAGAAGCCATAACACAGGAAGTGGAAATAACAGACCCCCGTTCTCTTACTCCTCAGGCTTTTGTTTCTGACCCCACTGAGAATCCGGTTATGGAAGAACCTATACAACCTTCTATTTACATAAAACCAACCTATACTGCAGAGCAGCTGCGGGAATTTAAAGCGCAGGACGGGGCTGCCCAGCTCCTTTATGTGGCACAGGCCTATGTAGGAAAGCCTCTCACTCCCAATGACATCAAAACCATCTACTTTATGTGGGATGTACTGCACTTTTCCGATGATTTAATTGATTATCTGATACAGTACTGTGTGGACCGTGGCAAGAGAGACTTCCGTTATATGGAAAAGGTAGCCATCAACTGGGCCGAGGAAGGTATTACGACTCCCGAGCAGGCACAAAATGCCTCTACCAAATACGACAAATCCGTTTATACTATCATGAATGCTTTGGGCAAATCCAACAGTCCTACTGCCAAGGAAGCCGAATTCATCCGGCGTTGGATGAATGAATATGGTTTTACCACAGAAGTCATCGTAGAAGCCTGTAACCGCACGGTTTTGGCTACGGACAAGCATCGCTTCGAATATGCCGAAGGGATTTTGAGCAACTGGAAGAAAAATAAAGTATACAGCATCGCTGATATTGAAAGAGTGGATGGCCAATTCCAAAAACAGAAAAGCACCAGCACTTCAAAGAATAACAACAATCAGTTTAACAGCTTTATTCATAGCCAATACGATGTCAGTGAATTGGAAAAGAAGCTGCTTAGCAACTAATCACGAATACTATTATAGGAGATTACTGTCGTGTCATTATCCAAAGAACAATACGACCAGATTATGCGTGGTTACCACGAACGTCAGATACAGAATTATCATTTGTTAACCAAACGCAGAAAAGAAATATATGACCTGATTCCGGAATACCAACAACTGGAAAACACTGTTGCCACCTCTTCCGTGGAACGTGTTCGCATGCTCATTGACGGGGAAACCACAGATTTGGAGGATTATCGTGACAAAATCGCTGCCAATGCCAAGCGTAGAGAAACTCTTTTAGCCGAGCATGGTTATCCTGTTAATTATCTGGAACCGGTTTATACTTGTCCGGACTGCCAGGATACCGGATACATCAGCGGTCAGAAATGTCACTGTTTCCGCCAACAGGAAATTACCCTGTTGTATGAACAATCCAATATTCAGGAAATCATAGAAAAAGAGAATTTTTCTACGCTTTCCTACGAATATTATCAGGGAGAAGATTTGATACGCTTCCAGAACGCAGTGAATGTGAGTAAGGATTTTGTAAACGCTTTCAAAAATCACTACCAAAATTTGTTTTTTTATGGTACAGTAGGTACAGGAAAAAGTTTTTTGTCAGGTTGTATCGCCAAAGAACTTCTGCAAAACGGTAAATCTGTGATTTATTTCAGCTCCTGCGGACTCTTTGATACCCTGGCCAGATATTCTTTTGATGCAAGATCAAAAGAAGCACTTTACAATTTTTATCAGGATCTTTACAATTGTGATTTGGTGATCATCGATGATCTGGGTACGGAGGTAACGAATTCCTTTGTAACCTCCCAGCTTTTCGGATGCCTGAATGAACGAAGCTTACGAAGAAAGGCCACCATCATTTCCACCAATTTAAGCCTGGAAGAATTGAGGGACAGGTATTCTGACAGAATTTTTTCCAGAATCACCAGTAATTTTACTATCTGTAAATTATCCGGACCCGATATCCGGATTTATAAAAAGCGAATGCGAAATGACACAATCAGAAAGTGAGGATTGCCCCATGCCAACTCGTGAAGAAAAACGTAACCTGGAAACCATCCCCGTAGGATCACTGGGAATCATTTGTCTCGAAAGCTGCAAAAGCTTAGGTGAAAGAATCGACAAATACCTTGTAAAATGGAGAACCGAACGCGAACATGAGCACAAGGATTCTCTTGCTTTTAACGGATACCAGAGAGATTCCTACCTGCTTAGCGCCAAAGTTCCCAGATTCGGTTCCGGAGAAGCCAAAGGCGTAATCAACGAATCTGCACGTGGTACAGACCTTTATCTCTTGGTTGACGTTTGTAACCACAGCCTGACCTATTCCCTGTGTGGTCAGGAGAATCATATGTCTCCCGATGACCACTATCAGGATCTGAAGAGAATCATCGCCGCTGTAGGCGGTAAAGCAAGAAGAATTACCGTAATCATGCCTTTCCTGTATGAAAGCCGTCAGCACAAGAGAACCTCCCGCGAGTCCTTAGACTGCGCACTTGCTCTGCAGGAGCTGGTTCGTATGGGCGTTGACAATATTATTACCTTTGATGCACATGACCCCAGAGTACAGAACGCGATTCCTCTCCATGGTTTCGAAACCGTTCAGCCTGCTTACCAGTTTATCAAAGGTCTGCTTCGCAATGTTAAGGGTCTTCAGATTGATTCCGACCACATGATGGTTATCAGCCCTGATGAAGGCGGTATGAACCGTGCCATCTATGTTGCCAATGTGCTGGGTCTGGATATGGGTATGTTCTATAAGCGCCGCGACTACACCAAGATTGTAAACGGACGCAACCCTATCGTTGCTCACGAATTCCTGGGAACCAATGTGGAAGGCAAGGATATGATCATCATTGATGATATGATCTCCTCCGGCGAAAGTATGTTGGAAGTAGCTGCTGCTTTGAAGGCACGTAAGGCGAACAGAATCTTTGTATTCTCTACCTTCGGTCTCTTTACAAATGGACTTGCTAAATTTGACAAGGCTTATGAGCAGGGAATTATTACAAGAGTGCTTACCACCAACTTGATCTATCAGTCTCCTGCACTGCTTGGCAGAGAGTGGTATATTAACTGTGACATGAGTAAGTATATTGCGTATATTATCGATACCTTGAATCATGATTCTTCTATCAGTGATCTGCTGAATCCTAATGAGAGAATTCAGAATATCGTGGCTCGGTATAAGAATGGGGAAATGTAAGAACGAGGATTAGGCGCAAAAGGGAAGTCCGGGAGAGCTGTCGTGTACCCTTGCTGAATTGGCGTATCATATTCATTACATTTAGCACTGTCAAGCAAATTGATATGCCTGCGATATTCTGCAGCAATAATATCAAGAATCGCTTCCAGCGCCTGCTCCCAAGATGAGAATTTAATGTCCTTAATAACGGAAATCACAGATATATATGCAAAGAAGGCCGACGCCATGCCGGTCTTCTTTGCAAAAGGAAAATCCATACTGGGTATAACCCTATAAAACTTCAATCTTACAACTGTGCTTATTATTCTTTTTATCATAAGCAATACCAACAGCCAGAATTCTTCCACTATATTTGGGCTTTTCCCCAAGTTTCGGTTGAAAACGCAGCGCATACTGCTTATTCTTAATCTGCTCAATCGCTTCCTCAGGTGTGTGATTTACTTTTAATTCCAAAATAATACAATCTGCATTTGTATCCCGTTCCGGATAAAAGATAAAATCTACATATCCTATTCCGGCCTTATCCTCACGTTCAATCCG
>JAZQEK010000076.1:0-16995 GCA_045538995.1 Acetatifactor sp.
TACATCTCCTTTTTGGTGGATTGGTTAAATGGTTTCTAGTCAACTCTATTTTACCATAAATCATTGAGGAGATGTTTTTATTTTGTAACGAAAAAACACTGCATTTATGCGGGTTTCAGGTGTTTCGCAAACACCTATTATGTTAAAATACTGAAAAGGAGGAAATGTTGTATGGGACTTTATTTACAAACTGCTCTGATAAAAAGGAATACTATTACAGAAATAGAGAAATGCATTTCAGTAACTGCACAGGAATACCCCCATATGAATTTGGATTGGAAGGATTGTCAATATCATATTTATAAGGACAGAATTGGAGTTCTCTTTTCGGAGGATACTACCGGGTATGCGGAATTGACAGAGGTGCTTTCAAAGAAATTAGAGACAGAAGTATTGATGTTATATATATCAGATGGAGATTATTGGGGATATTATTTCTATGAAAACGGACAGGAACTGGATGCGTTTAGTCCTATGCCAGATGATTTTACTGAGGATGAGAGTGAGGCAGAACATTTCAAAGGGAACGGTGAAATACTTGCTGAGCGATTTTCTGTAAAAGCACAGAAATTAGCGCCCTATTTGATGCGGTGGACAGATGAGGTTTTGGAAGAGGATGAGCGGAAAGCCTGTAAAGGGGATGAATATCCATATGGTGACTGCTGGCAGATGGCGGATTTTATGGATGCTTTAGGTTATCCTTATGCATATAGTGTGGAAGAGAAGGAAGAAGTACCTTTATTCCCCACCTTGAATGAAATATTGCTTCAGAAGCTGCCGCCGCAAGAAATAGACGGAATGGAAACTGACTTGGCCAATATTCCGTATAAATTAGCTAATTTGCCCCATTCCTTGGACTATGATTATGTTTATGATGTGTTACAGAGCAATGTACAAGAAGATTTGAAGGGAATTGGGGAAATGTGCATTTTAGATGCACAGGCTTTGTTACAGCAAAAAGAGAACGCAAATAAAGGGAAGTGTTCCAAAGAACTGTATATTGTATTGGCTTTTACCTGGCATTGGAGAGAATTTTCTATGATGAGATATTGGAATATCTACTCAGCAATAGATCGTGCACCTAATGATGTGATGCTACTTCGTACCAGAGGACTTGTGGCAGGTATTCATAGTAAACCACATATAGGTATGAAAGATAATACGAAGTTACTGGAGCTTGATGCGGCTAATCGGGAGGTTTACTTATTGGGGCGGGCTTTCTATGCCTTCATGAATGGTAAGAAGGAGAAGGCGATGGCGGATATGAAGGAATTGTTTGCAAATAAGTTTGATTATGAGAATGATCCGAGAATTTGCTGGGAGAATTATACAAATGAATTTAAGCAGTTTGTGGAGGAGATGAAAAAGGAAGTGCTATAGATTCTTGACAAAAGATACCAAATGTGATAAAGTAATAATAGGAATTATTACTAATTTATATTTTGAGGAGGTTACCATGAACAAGAACGCATTTCACAAATTATCTTATGGAGTATACGTTATCAGCACTTGGGACAACGGACGTCCTACCGGTTGTACAGCGAACAGTGCTATGCAGATTACTTCGGAGCCGGCTACCATTGCAGTGAGTATTAACCATAACAATTATACAAACCAGTGTATTCAGGATACCGGCAGATTCGCCATTTCTATTCTGGGAGAGCATTCAGAACCCTCTACCATAGGCGTGTTTGGCTTTAAGAGTGGTAAGGACTGTAACAAATTTGATGAAGTGGAATCTGTAGTGAAGGGCTACATGCCGGTGATTGCAGATGCCTGTGCCTATATTACCTGTGAAGTAGTGGATAAGATGGAAACCTCTACACATACCGTTTTCTTGGGCAAAGTATTGGATGCAGATATTATGAAGCAGGATGATGCCATGACCTATGCTTATTATCACAATGTGATTAAGGGGAAGAGCCCGAAGAATGCACCCACTTATATTGGGGAGTAATATCGGAGTGGTTGCAGAATAAATAGCTTCGGAAGTGGCTGTAGAAATAATGGCATAAAATGACAGGGGTGTCGCAAGACACCCCTTGATTTAATTTTCTGCTGTTTCAGCAAGAGCCTGTTTTTTTCGAAGTTCCTTTTCTAACTTATTGCGCTCTCTCAGTTCTGTGAAAAACTGCTTCAAAATAGCACTGCACTCAGCTTCCAGAATGCCCCGGCTGACCTTGACCTGATGGTTAAACTCCGGCATTTCCAGAATGTTCAGTATGGAGCCACCGCATCCGGCCTTGGGGTTCATGCAGCCCATGACTACCTCCGTAACCCGAGCCTGAACGATGGCACCTGCACACATTTGGCAAGGTTCTAAAGTAACATATAGGGTACATTCCTCTAAGCGCCAGTCTCCGATTTTCTTGCTGGCCTTGTTGATAGCAGTGATTTCTGCATGTGCCAGTGTATTTTTGTCGGTGTTTCTTCTATTATATCCACGTCCGATGATTTTTCCTTCATGCACTATTACGCATCCGATGGGAACTTCCCCCAGTGCCAGTGCTTTTTTTGCCTGAGCCAGTGCTGCACGCATATATTTTTCTTCTACACTTTTGATTCTCGCCATGACTTGAAACTCCCCTGACTTTTATGTATACTGTTGTAGATACGATGGATGTGTATGCCTGCCGAAAGGGCATTGCAAAACAAATATCCATATTAGTATAGAGTAGAAAGCGGAGAAACGTCAAGATGAGTAAGAAAAAGAAATGGTATCAATATTTATTAGGTGACAGGGCCTTTTATAAGATGGTGTTTCTGGTGGCAGTGCCTATTATTATACAAAACGGTATTACGAACTTTGTAGGTCTTTTGGACAATATCATGGTGGGACGAGTGGGTACCGAACAGATGTCCGGTGTAGCCATTGTTAACCAATTGATGATGGTGTTTAACATCAGTATCTTCGGGGCGATTTCCGGAGCCGGTATTTTCAGTGCCCAGTTTTTCGGATGTAAGGACCATAAGGGTGTGCGAAATACCTTTCGTTTTAAAATATATGCCTGTATGGCACTGGTGGCAATTGGTTTGCTGATTTTTGCCTTTGAGGGAGAAGAGTTAATTTTGCTGTATTTGCATGGAGATGAGCAAAGTGCCGGTTCTCTGGAGGCGGCCTTGCAGTACGGAAAAGACTATCTGATGGTTATGCTGATAGGACTTCTGCCTTTTGGTGTGGAGCAGATTTACAGCAGTACCATGCGTGAGTGTGGCGAGACAGTAGTTCCTATGATAGCAGGTGTGACGGCAGTTTTTATTAATTTGGGCTTAAATGTGTTATTGATTTTCGGTTATTTGGGGTTCCCTGCGTTGGGAGTAGTTGGTGCTGCTATTGCTACGGTAATTTCCCGTTATATTCAGGCGGCTATTGTGGTGATTTGGTGCCACAGACATGCACAGAAGCTGCCCTTTATTCAGGGAGCCTATGAGACTATGCGTATTCCCAGACACTTGGTGGGCAATATTCTGAAAAAAGGTATGCCCCTTATGATGAACGAAATCCTTTGGTCCATGGGTATGGCTACTTTGATGCAGTGCTATTCCGTACGTGGACTGGATGCGGTGGCAGGACTTAATATTTCCAGTACCATTACCAATCTCTTTAACGTAGTGTTTATTGCCATGGGAAGTGCGTTATCCATCGTGGTAGGACAGTTGTTGGGAGCAGGAAAGCTGGAGGAAGCTAAGGAGGCAGATGCCAAGTTGATTACACTGACGGTAATGTCCTGTCTGGTAATGGGTAGTCTGTTGGCACTGTTTGCACCATTGTTCCCTATGCTTTATAACACCACGCAGGAGGTAAAGGATTTGGCAACCGCCTTTATGCGAGCGACTGCTATCTGTATGCCATTGCATGGTTTCATGCATGCGACTTACTTTACTTTACGTTCCGGCGGTAAGACGGTGATTACCTTCCTGTTTGACAGTGCTTTTGTGTGGTGTATTAATATTCCGGTGGCGTATTGTCTCAGCCGCTTTACCGGTTTGCCCATTGTGCCGCTTTATTTTGTGTGCCAGCTGGTGGACATAGTGAAGTGTGTGGTTGGCTTTATTTTGGTGAAAAAGGGTATCTGGCTGAATATTTTAGTTGGGGAGAAGGAGTAAAAGGAGACAAAGGTTATGAAGAGCTTGCCGTGGGAAAAAACATGGTTTCGGGTGTTGTTAGGGATATTGACCGTTATTAGCTTGCGGGATGTCATACCATGGAGCGAAAAGGGTATGCTGGCAATTACCAACAGTATGCTGGTACCGATTGCTATTTTGGTATTCGTAGCAGGTTGGTTTTGGATGGTAAAAAAAGAAAAGTGGGACGATAGAAGCACAGAGTTGCTGAATGGTTGCTTCTTTTTTGGTATTTTGTTTTGGGGAGCAATGGTTTTCGGAACAGAGCTGGATGTGGCAGAGAGAGTGACTTTTTCTGCGTGGAGTAAGTATATTTCTGTTTTGGTACTGGCAGTGGCCGGTGCACCGCTGATGGCTTGGTGCATGGTGAAAATAAGCGATCTGTCCAGAAGAGAGAAGTCGAATGTGACCACGTTGACGGCTTTGGACAAAAAATATTTTCTGCGAGTAATGCTACTGCTTTTGTTGGCATATATTCCGGTACTGTTGGCTTCCTGGCCGGGGTTCTTTACCTATGATGCGGAAGTGGAAAGCCATATGTCGTTAACAGATACTTATTCAGCACATCATCCCATAGCTCATGTGCTGTTGTTGGGTTTTTGCCTGAAGGCAGCCTTTAAAATTTTTCATACCTATAATGCGGGTATTGCCATTTATATGTTGGTGCAGATGACGGTGATTTCTTTCTGCTTTTCTTATATGCTTTGTACGCTGAAACGTTTCGGGGTGAGGAAGTGGATTTTGAATGTTAGCCTTGCTTTCTTGGCCTTGTTCCCTACGGTAAGCATGTTTGTGTGTTGTTCTACCAAGGATGGTTACTTCTGTGCAGGGCTGGTGCTGTTGACCACATTACTATTGGAAATGGCACATGACGGAGCCGGCTTTTGGGAACAGAAGCGGAATGCACTGCTTTTGTTTGTGGCTATTGTGATGGTTTTGTTGTTCCGCAACAATGGTATTTATGCCTTTGTGGTATTCTTGCCCTTTTTCGCTTGGATGTATAAAGGATATTGGAAACGTTGGGGGAAGGTCGTGGCTGGTGCATTGGTATTCTTCGTACTGTTTAACGAAGTGACTACCTTTCTTTTCAAGGTGACGCCCGGGGAAAAAGCGGAGATGTTGTGTGTACCTATGCAACAGCTGGCCAGAGTGCATGAAGAGGCCAGGGAATGCTTTGGCCAAGAGGATTTGGAATTCATGCATGCCCTGATACCGGAAGAAATTCTGGCAACCTATAATCCTAAGCTGGCAGATAATATAAAGTACAAATTCGATGACGCAGTGTTTGAGGCAAATGTAGGGAAGTTTTTCTCTATGTGGCTTCGTATCGGGGTGAAACGTCCGGACATTTATGTCAATTCCTGGTTGATGAATACCTACGGTTATTGGTACCCGGATACCATATTGGATGGCTATAGAGGCCGGTGGATTGTGGACAGAGAGTATAAGGACAGCTCCTACTTTGCATTTACTACGGAACGACCGGGTATTCGAAACTCGTTGCTTCCTGTTTTGGAAGGCTTCTACGAGAAGATTTCTTTGGAAATTTATCAACAGAAGGTTCCGGTTTTGTCCATGCTGTTTTCCATAGGTTTCTGGCATTGGGTGTATTTGTTCTTAGCCTTTTATTTGTGGAAGCTGGGACCTCGTAAGCAATTGCTGGCTTTGTTGCCTATGGGAATTGTGTATTTAACTGTATTGTTGGGGCCGATTGCTATCGTGCGGTATGTGCTTTACTTTTTCTTCTGTGCCCCTATTGTGTTGGCGTTATTGTTTGATAATAGGGTGTTTACGGAAAGTATAATCGGAGAGTTTTATAATGAATAAGAAGAATTTTGTGACGAAGCCATTGGGCATAGGTCTTTTGGCGTGTTTGTGTTGTTTGTTGTGGGGAAGTGCTACTCCTGCGATTAAGATAGGATATGAATGGTTTGGAATTGGTGCTTCGGATGTGGCATCCAGAATCTTGTTTGCAGGTGTGCGGTTTGTGCTGGCGGGCGTATTGACGGTGATTTTCGGAAGTATGATTGCGGGGAAAGCATTACTGCCGCAAAGGAATTCCTGGGGAATGATTTGTAAGCTGGGAATGGTGCAGACCGTGTTTCAGTACATTTTCTTTTATATGGGGCTGGCATATACTACCGGTGTGAAGTCTGCCATTATCAATGGTTCCCAGACCTTCATTGCGATACTGATGGCGTGTCTGTTGTTCCGTTATGAGAAGCTGACCATGCAGAAATTTATGGGATGCTTGATTGGCTTCGCCGGAGTAATTGTGATTAATTTCGACCCAAGCGGTTTGACAGGTGGATTTACACTTCGTGGAGAAGGAGCTATTTTGGTGGCTGCGATTGCGTATGCATTGTCTTCTGCTTTGGTGAAGAGGTATTCCCAGAAGGAAAGTCCTGTGGTTTTGAGTGGTTATCAGTTTATGTTCGGCGGTATAATTATGACTATTTGCGGACTTCTGATGGGTGGACAGCTGACAGGCTGGTGTGTGAAGTCAGTAGTACTGTTAATATATATGGCACTGATTTCTTCGGTGGCTTATTCTGTCTGGGGGATTTTGTTAAAGCATAATCCGGTAGGAAAGGTGGCAGTGTATTCCTTCACCAATCCTATTTTCAGCGTTTTACTGTCCTTTGTATTTCTGAAGGAAAGCTCATCCTTTGGGTGGGAGTTGTTGGTGGCACTTGCCTTGGTGTGCGGCGGTATTTATCTGGTAAACCGGGTGAATGAATAAAGAATATAAGCTCTGTTTCGGCAGGAAGCTATTCTTTGGCTGATATGTTATGGCGGATAGGGGCGTTTGCTTCCTAAGCGGGAGGAAAGATATATGATTACGGAACTGCACTATGATAATACGAACACCTACCTGATTTCCGGACAAAAGGGTGCGCTGCTGTTTGATACCGGATGGGCAGGTACATTGCAACGTTTCTATCAGGAGTTAGGTGCGAAGGGCTTGCATTTGAAGGAGATTGATTATTTATTAATTTCTCATTATCATCCGGATCAC
This sequence comes from Acetatifactor sp., assembly GCA_045538995.1. Lineage (GTDB taxonomy): Bacteria > Bacillota > Clostridia > Lachnospirales > Lachnospiraceae > Acetatifactor. Next base: position 7,145 of record JAZQEK010000076.1, read on the forward strand.
ATGGGGATTGCACAGGAGATTGTGGGTCAGGGAGTGAAGCTGTTGGTAATGGAGAGCCAGGTGGAATATACACATGCCTCGGATCGGGTATTTGAGAAGGATAAGAGAAACTGCTTTGTTCCGATAGATGACAATGGTGTCAGGATATTGACTTTTGCAGAAAGTCGGGAATTCCTACAGGAGTTGGGGATAGCAGGAACCATTATTCCTACACCCGGACACAGTGAAGACAGTATTTCCCTGATTATAGATAGGGAAGCTGCCTTTGTAGGCGATTTGTATCCTTTGTATGAGTTGGAGTTGCATGAGGAACCCGATGTAAAGGAAAGCTGGGAGCGGATCCTGTCTTTTCAACCGAAGCGGGTGTACTACGGACATGCGAAGACAGCGGTGTTGCAAGAGGCAGAGAGTGAACAGAAGAGGATATTTAAGGTAGACACGGCGGATAAGGAGCTTTACCATACGGTAAAACAAATCATGCATTATATAGATAAAGGGATGTCTATTGATAAGATTGCAACGAAACTGAAGCTGGAAAGAGTCTTTGTGAATGATGTGTGCAGGATGTATCTGACACATCAAAATGTGGGTGTGCAGGGAATTCTGGACAGGATAGAGATCAAGGGAAAGTAAAACGGCACAGCATAACCGACAGGAAGATATATCGAATGTTTCTGTTGACAAGTTATATGAAGTGACCGTAGTATATTAGGGAGAGCATGTATATACGGAAATCGGAGTGAGTTTCCTGTATAAGGATGCAGAAATTGTGTGAAAAAGCTTTGGTATACAAAAGAAAATACCAAGAGATTGGGAGACAATATGAAAAAGAATGGTAAGAAATTAGGCATAGGCGGTACGATAGTAGTTGTTGTACTGTGTTTGGTATTACAGTGGTTGGGTATCATCGGACCGGAGGATGTGGAGCAGATTGTGGGAAATACCGCTTCGTCGGGACTGACTACGGAAGCCCCGAAAGTCACGGAAGCACCGAAAGCTACAAAGGCACCTCAGATAACGGAAGCTCCTGAGGTAACCGAGGTGCCAAAGGCTACGGAAGCACCACAGCTTACCGAGGCTCCGAAAGCCACAGAAAAGCCCAAAGCTACGGAAGCCCCCAAGGCTACAAAGAAACCGAAAGAAACTGCCACACCAAAACCGACAGAAGCTCCGGAAGAAATCGAGCTGACGGATTACGGCTTCCGCAATAAGAAGCTTCGGGACAGTCACTTTGACAAGCATGGTATCAAGATGGGCTTTGAAACGGTGGAGGATTACATAGAGGCAGCAAACCGAGTAATTTCCAACCCGGATGCCCTTCACAAGCTGGAGGCAGAGGACAATGACCATGTTTATTTTATAGAAGAAACCAATGAGTTCGTGGTATTGTCACAGGATGGGTATATTCGAACCTATTATATTGCAAACGGCGGTATTGATTACTTCAACAGACAATAAGATAAGAAAGCAGTAGGGATATTGCAAGCGGTGCTTGTGGTATCCCTATTTTTGTGGTAAAATATTTCTACCGGATTAGTCAGAGGAGTATGGCTAAAAGGGGAAAGTGATATGACGATATTTCTGAGATATTGCATATACTAGATTTCAAAAGAAAGCAGGAGGAGTACGACATGTTGAGAATTGGTATGTTGACAAGTGGTGGTGACTGTCAGGCGTTAAATGCGGCTATGCGAGGCGTAGCGAAGACACTCTTTAATAATAGAGAGGATGTTGAAATTTATGGCTTTTTGGACGGATACAAGGGATTGATTTACAGCAATTTCCGTATGTTAACCCCCAAGGATTTTTCCGGTATTTTAACGGTAGGCGGTACGATTTTGGGTACCTCCCGTACTCCGTTTAAGACTATAGAGGATCCGGACGAGAATGGATTGGATAAGGTAGATGCCATGAAGCAGAATTATCACAAGCTGCAGTTAAACTGTCTGGTGATTTTGGGCGGTAATGGTACGCACAAGACCGCAAACCTGCTTCGTAAGGAAGGGTTAAATGTGGTTACCCTGCCGAAGACTATTGACAATGACCTTTGGGGTACGGATATGACCTTTGGTTTCCAGAGTGCAGTGAATATTGCTACAGATGCGATTGACTGTATCCATACTACAGCCGCATCCCACGGACGAGTATTTATCGTGGAAGTAATGGGACATAAGGTAGGCTGGTTGACACTGAATGCAGGTATGGCAGGCGGTGCAGATATTATTTTGCTCCCGGAGATACCCTACGATATTGACAAGGTTGTAGATAAGATTGAAGAAAGAGACAAGAAGGGTAGCCGCTTCACTATTATTGCGGTAGCGGAAGGCGCTATTTCCAAGAAGGATGCTAAGTTGTCCAAGAAGGAGTACAAGGAGAAGATGAAGAATTATCCGTACCCTTCTGTTTCCTATGAAGTGGCAGCTAAGATTCAGGAGAAGACCGGTCGCGAGGTTCGTGTAACCGTTCCCGGACATATGCAGCGTGGCGGCAGCCCCTGCCCTTACGACAGAGTATTTGCCAGCAGACTGGGTTCTGAGGCAGGTGCATTAATTCTGAAGGGAGAATATGGCTTCATGGTTGGCTATAAGAACCGTGAAATCGTGAAGGTTCCCTTGGAGGATGTTGCAGGCAAGCTGAAGATGATTGACCCGGATGCTTCTATTATCAAGGAAGCGAAGCTGTTGGGTATTTGCTTCGGTGACTAAGACAAGGTGAAGAAAGGAAGTTTCCAACATGTCATACACAGCGCTATACCGAAAGTTCCGCCCGGGCATCTTTGAGGATGTAAAGGGTCAGGAACATATAGTGACGACATTGCGAAATCAGATAAAAGCCAATCGTATTGGACATGCTTATTTATTTACCGGTACTCGTGGTACCGGTAAAACTACGGTAGCCAAGATATTTGCGAAAACAGTAAACTGTGAAAATCCTACGGATAATGGTCCCTGTGGAGAGTGCAGAACCTGTCAGGCCATTGCGGCAGGTGCCAGCATGAATGTGATTGAAATCGATGCTGCATCGAACAATGGTGTGGACAATATCCGTGAGATTGTGGATGAAGTGTCCTATTCTCCGGCGGAAGGCAAATATAAAGTGTATATCATCGATGAGGTGCATATGCTTTCTATAGGAGCTTTCAATGCACTGCTGAAAACCTTAGAGGAGCCGCCATCTTACGTTATCTTTATTTTGGCGACTACAGAGGTGCATAAGCTGCCTATTACGATTTTATCCAGATGTCAGAGATACGATTTTAAACGTATCTCCATAGAAACCATTACAGACCGTATGCAGGAGCTGATAGATGCAGAAGGCGTTCAGGTAGAGGGAAAAGCACTTCGCTATATTGCAAAGACTGCAGATGGTTCCATGCGAGATGCATTGAGCTTGCTGGATCAGTGCATTGCCTTCCATTTGGGAAGTGAGTTGACCTATGATAAGGTACTGGATGTACTGGGGGCAGTGGATACGGAAGTGTTCAGCCGACTGCTTCGTTATGTTCTGCAGAGAGATGTTCTGGGTTGTGTGAAGCTTCTGGAAGAAGTGATTATGCAGGGCAGGGAGTTGACCCAGTTTGTAACGGATTTTACCTGGTATCTGCGTAATCTGATGCTGGTGCAGTCGTCAGATAATCTGGAGGATGTTATCGATATGTCTACGGACAATCTGTTACGTCTGAAGGAAGAAGCGGAAATGATTGATAAAAACGCAATCATTCGTTATATTCACATATTTTCAGAGCTGGCAGGGCAGATAAAGTATGCCTCCCAGAAACGTATTTTAGTAGAAATAGCATTGATTAAGTTATGTAAACCGAGCATGGAGACCACCCCCGAAGCATGGGCGGAGCGTATTCGTGATGTGGAGGAGAAACTGGAGAACGGTATTACCGTGGTTGCAGCAAATGCAGCTCCCATGACCTCTTCCGGTTCTCAGAAAAAGCCGGAGCTGCCTAAAGCGATACCGGAGGAGGTACAGCAGATCGTTTCTCAGTGGCCGGCGATTATAGCCAACACAGAGAACCCCATGCGCTTGTATCTGAAGGGAGCCAAGCTGAGCCTGGGCGGTGATAATAAACTGATGATTGTGCTGGAGGACGGTGTGAAGTCGGATTACTTCACGGAACACCCCGGCAATAAGGAACAGCTGGAAACAGTCATTTCCGAATATATTGGTAAGGAAGTGGAGGTCACCCTGCAGTCTGTACGCAGCAGACAGGAATTTAGCGAGAACTATGTGGATTTATCCCAGATTATTCACATGGATATTGAGGAAGAAGAGTAGGCGTAGATATGCAGTCAGGGGTATGTAGTGTAAGCAACGCCTAAGATAGATTAAGAAAGCGAGGAGTATAATTATGGCAAAACGTGGAGGATTTCCCGGGGGTGCAATGCCCGGCAATATGAACAATCTGATGAAGCAGGCACAGAGAATGCAGCGTCAGATGGAGGAAGGACAGAAGGAATTAGAGACCAAGGAATTTACTGCAACTGCAGGTGGCGGAGCGGTAGAAGTAACCGTAACAGGTAAGAAGGAAGTCGTAAGAGTGAAGCTTACCGAAGAAGTGGTAGACCCGGACGATATCGAAATGTTACAGGATTTAATCGTAGCTGCTACCAATGAAGCTTTGAAGCAGGCTGAGGAAGCAAACGCACAGATGATGGGTAAGATGACAGGCGGTCTCGGAGGATTTCCTTTCTAATGGAAATGTATAGTGGACATATCAATAAATTAATTGAAGAATTGGCAGCTTTGCCCGGTATTGGTAACAAATCCGCTCAGAGACTGGCTTTTCATATGATACACATGCCAAAGGAAAAAGTGAACCGTTTGGCAAAGGTCATGATGGAGGCCAGAGAAAATGTGCGCTATTGTCAGGAATGCTATACCCTGACGGACAAGGACGTGTGTCCGGTTTGTGCCAATGAGCGGAGAAATCACAGATTGATTATGGTGGTAGAGAACAGCCGTGACTTGGCAGCCTATGAAAAGACCGGCAAGTATGAGGGTGTGTACCATGTATTACATGGTGCGATTTCTCCTATGCTGGGTATCGGTCCCAATGATATCAAGCTGAAGGAACTGGTAGCCCGACTGGAAGGAGAAGTGGATGAGGTGATTATTGCCACCAATTCCAGTCTGGAAGGAGAAACTACTGCTATGTATATCAGCAAGCTGATTAAGCCGGTGGGGGTGAAGGTGACCCGTATCGCCAGTGGTGTTCCGGTAGGCGGAGATTTGGAATACATTGACGAAGTGACATTGCTTCGTGCATTGGAAGGCAGAATAGAATTATAATTTCGGGAGGAAATCAGTATGGCACTGAAAAAGAGAAGCTTTGGAGTAGTAAATGGACAGGAAGTGACCTTGTACACTTTGGAAAACAGCAAGGGTATGAAGGCAGAGGTCACCAACTTTGGCGCAATTTTAGTAAACTTATTGGTACCGGATGCAAAGGGAAATGTAGAGGACGTGGTGCTTGGTTTTGATGATGTAACAGGTTATACCAAGAACGGCAGCTTCTTCGGTGCAACCATTGGCCCCAGCGCAAATAGAATTGGTGGTGCGAAGTTTACCATCGATGGAGAAGAATATCATATTGATGTAAATGATGGCGTGAACAATTTACATAGCCATATGGAGGATGGATATCATAAGAAGCTTTGGGCAGTTGAGGAAGGGGATAACAGCATTACCTTTACTGTTACGGATGAAGACGGTTACATGGGCTTCCCCGGCAATAAGGTGTTATCTTTGACCTATACCTTGGATGAGGAAAATGGACTGACCCTTCATTATCATGCAAAGAGTGACAAGAATACGGTAATGAATCCTACCAACCACTCTTATTTTAACTTAGATGGTCACAAAGCAGGCAGAATCGAAGGACATAAAATGTTAATCAATGCCTCCTGCTATACACCGGTAGTGCCCGGTGCTATACCTACCGGCGAAATCGCTCCCGTAGAGGGCACTCCCATGGATTTCACTCAGCTGAAAGAGGTAGGCAAGGAAATCGGTGAGGATATGGAACAGCTGATTTTGACAAAGGGTTATGACCATAACTGGGTGATTGATGATTGGAATGGTGAACTGAAGCATGTTGCCACTACCATCGGTCCGGTTAGCGGCAGAAAGATGCTTACCTTTACCACACTTCCCGGTGTACAGTTCTATGCCGGAAACTGTATCGGTGCAGAACCCGGTAAGGATGGTGCGTACTATGCAGAGAGAAGCGGCTTGTGTCTGGAAACACAGTACTTCCCGAACAGTGTGAATACACCGAATTTCCCTTCTTGTGTATTCGGTGGCGAAAAGGAATATGATTCTGTAACAGTTTATCGTTTTGAATAAAAAATATTGTCGAGAAATTTGAAGGTTTACTCGACAAGGAATACTAAAATACCTCTTGCACAAATGCTATATTGAAAGCGGATAGAAATGATTGCTTGGAGCATTTATTGGTGTGGGAGGTATTTATAATGGAATTGCCAAAAAATATTACGCAAATCGGAGAAGTGGACAAGTCCTGTAAGATTTATGTGGAAGACTATGTAGTTTCCTATATGAAGCAAATGAATCGTTTCGCAGAGGATAAGGAGATTGCCGTTTCTTTGTATGGCAGAAAATCTTCGGAGCAGGATGTGAGCTATTACTTTGTATATGGAGCCTGCAAGCTGGACTTCTTGCAAAGAATGGTGAAGCATTTGTCCCAGGCTCAAAATCAGGAGATTGAGAAGCTTCGCCGCAAGTATTTTCCGGAGCAGGAATTCATCGGTTATTTGATACTGAATGGTGAAATGATAGAGGGTATCTATCTTTCAGAGCCTAATGGCTGTCGTTACATAAAAGGTTATGCCTGCTTCTATGAAAAGAATGATAGTATGCTGGCTTACATGTTGGACAATCGTATGCAGGAAAGCCAGCCGGAGGAAGTCACTTCGGACAAGTACGAGCAGGCTCGCAAACGTCAGGAAGAGCGGAAGCAGGAGTATGTCGCTCAGGAGAGCGAGATTAGGAAAGCGAAAACGGAACGTAGCAGCAACGATGTAGAGAAGAGTATGCGTGGAATGCGGTTCGCAGCTGCCAGTATGTTCGTGCTGTTGTGTCTGGTCAGTGTAGTGACGCTTCAAACAGATGGCCTTAGCCAGGAAGTAGGGGGCAAGCTGAAAAAATTGTTACAGGGAGCCGGTACAACGCAGGAACAGGACGAGGATGCATTGCAGGTGATGAGCGGAAATGCTATCAATACTTTGGTGGCAGAGGAGCAATTGGCAGCGGCTATCCGACAGGAGAATCAGCAGGCAGGACAGAATATGACATCGCAGCCGGGAGGAGAAGGCGTGCAGCAAATTACTCAGCCTCCGGTTACAGAAACGCAAGGAGATAATGTAGTGATTTCACCATCTGTACCACAGGAAACGGATGCACCGATGGTTACACAAGCACCCACACCGCTTCCTACTCAGGAACCTACTCCTGTACCTACCGAAGCACCTACACCGATTCCTACGCAAGCACCCACTCCGGTGCCTGTGCAGTCCGATAATGTGCGAAATACTTATATCATTCGGTCCGGGGATACCCTGATTGGAATCAGTACCAGTCTATATGGCAGTGATGCATATGTGAAGGCAATCTGTGAGTTGAACCATATCACTAACCCGGATAATATACAAATTGGACAAAAAATTCTATTGCCTTAGAGAAGTATGTGATATACTTATAGGGAGAATAAATTAAGGAAGTACGAAAATGCCAAGAAGACAAAGCAATTTAAAAGAGGTGAAGCCGGAGCAGGAGCGTCCGGATTATCGTGAAAAAATCAGAAGACATAAGTTATCTTCCGTATATCGATTTTTGCTGGTAGTGGCAGCTATATTGGTACTGCTGGTCATTGTATTTGTACAATATAAGAATCATGTATATACTTCTTATGATTTGGTGGATACGAATACCTTTAACAGCATCAATGATTCTGTAACCATGCGTTTGGGTGAAAATATTCTGACCTATAGTCATGACGGAGCACATTGTACCAATCCCAAGGGAGAAGTGTTGTGGAATCAGGCCTTTGAAATGCAAAACATTCTTACAGATACTTGTGAGGATGTAGTAGCCATTGCAGACTATAACGGCAGACAGATTTATGTATTGGATTCCAATCAAAAGATATGTGAGATAACTACCACCATGCCTATTCGGAATATTGCAGTGGCAGGAAACGGTCGTGTGGCAGTAGCCGTGGCAGATACCAAAATCACCTGGATTTATATTTACAATCCGGATGGTACCCAGCAATACGAGGTAAAAACAACTATGTCACAGAGCGGGTATCCCATTGCCTTTAGTTTGTCACCGAATGGAGAACTGTTGGGACAGGCATTTGTATATGTGGATGCCGGAGTGGTGAAATCAAGAGTGGCTTTTTACAATTTCGGGGCGGTAGGCTCTAATATGAGTGATTATATAGTCAGTGTGGATGTATATCCGGAAACTATCATACCTTATATTGGTTTTCTGAACGAAGATACTGCGGTTGCGGTGGGAGAGGATCGCCTTCTTATATATAAGGGAGCACAAAAACCGGCATTACACGCTCAGCATTTGATTAATGATGAAATACAGGCGGTTTATCATAATGATTGTTATGTGGGATTGGTTATGCATTCTGACAGACTGGATATGCAAAGTGCCATGGATGTATATCGATGTGATACCGGCGACAAGGTGGGAACCTACTATTTCAACTTAGATTATACAGATATTCAGTTTACAGAAGACTATTTTGTGATTTATAATAATATGGAATGTTTGATTTCTACCTATGATAATAAAGTGAAGTTCGAGGGAGATTTCCTGAGTGGAACAGAACTGCTCTACCCGGTAGGAAAAGGAAAGAGCTACAAATTTATTCAAGTTGCAAGAAATACGATTAACACCATACAATTAAAGTAGGGATTGAGAAAGAAGGGATGTACATATGAATTTAATGCTTTTGATTGTGTTACTGTTCATTGTTTTTAAAATAGCAGACGGTTATAAAAAAGGAATGGTGAAGGAGATTATTTCTTTTGTATCGTTGGTAGTCATGTGCGTTGTGGTTGTACTAATCAGTGCCGGACTGCACAGCTTCATGGAAAAACAGGTGGTTGGAGTAATCATTGCCATAGTTCTGTTATCGCTGCTGGGAATAGCACATCATTTGCTGGGAGTGGTTTTCTTCTCTGCAAAGATGATTGTGAAGCTTCCGATTATTCATTGGGTAGATAAGCTTCTGGGTATGGTAGTTGGTGCTTTAGAGGTGATACTTATTCTTTGGACATTATATACCTTTATTATGCATTTTGGTCTGGGCATGATAGGCAGTATGATTATAGAATATACCAAACAAAGCCGGTTGCTGACTGCTGTATATGAGTACAATATGCTGGCACCGATTGTGGAAAGCGTGTTGGCAGAGTTGCCAATGTAAAACATATCCCTCTCGTTAGGATGTGCAATGGAAAGAGCATATGCCCTATCGAGAGGGATTTTTGTATAAGTACATTTAAAATTTGAAAATTAGGTATTGACTTTTCGTTCCATTTTGGTTACACTAGTCAAGCACGACACGCGAAACCGAGGGTTTTCGCCGGTGCAAAAGATTATTTAAAAATTTTAAAAAAAGAGTGTTGACAAAGCGAAACAGCTGTGATATTATGATTAAGCTGTCGCTGAGACAGACGATGAAACTTGCAAACAAGTTTCAGGCGACTTCGAAGAAGTCGTTGAGACATAACAATGTCTCTTGGAACCTTGACAAATAAACAACAATGCAACCTTGAAAATTCTCGCGATAAAAATTT